>NZ_JBXASG010000005.1:0-561960 GCF_058809075.1 Acidovorax sp. GW821-FHT11A03 | reverse complement strand
AGGCGGCGCGGCGGCCGCAGCGCCCCACCCCCCCTCCGCCTGCACCCGGCTCCCACGCGCCGGCGGCGCCGGCCCGCCGCCGGGCGCCCCCGCCGCCCCGGCGGGCCAGCGATCGCATCGCGCACCTGCAGGACCTGGCCAGCATCGCCCGCCGCCTGCGCGAGGAGCACGCGCGCGCCGAGGCCGACGAAAAGGCCCGCCGCGAGGCCGCCGCGCGCCTGGAGGCCGAGCGCCACCTCTTCAGCCGCAGCGTAGGCCCCGTCACGCCGCTGCGCAGCCCCAACGTGGCACGCCTGCGCCGCCACAAGCCGCCACCGCTGCCCGTGCAGCACTGGCTGGACGAAGAGCGCGTGCTGGTCGAATCCATCAGCGACGACTTCGACGTGAGCACCCTGCTCGACACCGACGACCAGCTGAGTTTTCGCCGCCCCGGCATCGGCGTGGAAATCACGCGCCGCCTGCGCTCGGGCCACTGGAGCATCCAGCGCCAGCTGGACCTGCACGGCCTGCGCGTGGACGAAGCGCGCGAGGCACTGGGCGAATTCATCCGCCACGCCCACAAGGCCGGCCTGCGCTGCGTGCGCGTGGTGCATGGCAAGGGCCTGGGCTCTCCGGGCAAGAGTCCGGTGCTCAAGAGCCGCGTGCAGCGCTGGCTGGTGCAAAAAAGCGAAGTGCTGGCCTTCGTGCAGGCCCGGCCCATCGACGGCGGCGCGGGCGCGCTGGTGGTGCTGCTGCAGCCCGTGCATCCACGCCAGCGCTAGGCACGCGCAGCGCAGATCGCCCCGCTCTGCCCTGCGCACCTGGAGAGCCGGGCAGCCTGCCGTGTTGCCGACGCCCGCCGCGACGGCCGCTACCACAGCCGCTGCAACGGTTGTGGCGATGCACCCTGCCTCACGCCGTCTTGGTGCGTCCCGCGGGCGCCAGCCCCCGCATCTCCAGCCGCACGCCCAAGCCCTTGAGCTCCTCGCTTTTGCGCAACTGCAAGTGGCCCCCATAGGCCTGCGCGATCTGGCTGGCAATCGCCAGGCCCAGCCCGCTGCCCTGCACGGACTCGTCAAAACGCACACCCCGCTGGCCCGCCGCCTGCAGTTGTGCGGGCGTCATGCCGGGGCCATCGTCTTCGATGTCCAGGCACAGGCTGGCATGTTCTGCGCCACCTTGCACCGACACAGACACCGACAGTGTCAGCCGCACCCGCGAGGCGGCCCACTTGCCCGCGTTGTCCAGCAGGTTGCCCAGCACCTCCTCCAGGTCGGCGCGTTCTCCGCGCCAGTGCAGCGGGCCTTGGGTATCGTCTGCCGGCATCCAGTCCAACCCCTGCGCGGCGTGCAGGCGTTCCATCATGCGCAGCACCTGGGCCACGCAGTCGCGCACGTCCACGGCCTGGCCGGTGCTGCCGGGGCGGGCGTGCAGCGCATCGCTCAAGGTGCGGGCCTGGTAGCGGTCCACCAGCTGGGCCATGGCCTCGACCTGGCGCTGCACCTCGCTGCTGGGCACCTGCGGCTGCGCGCTGGCCTGTGCGCTCAGCAGGGCCAGAGGCTTCTTGAGCGCGTGGTTCAGGTCCACCGCATGGGCCCGCGCGCGGGCCACCACGTGCGCGTTGTGCGCCAGCAGGCCTGCCAGCTCGTTCTGCAGGGGCTGCAGGTCGCGCCCCGTGGGGGCGGCCAGGTGCAGCGCCACATCGGGCCCCGCGCCCTGCGGCGCGCGCAGGGCAGCCAGCATCGCCTCCAGCCGGCGCAGCGGCGCCAGCCCCACCCGCACCTGCAGCCACGCCAGCCCCCCGGTGAGCAGCATCAGCACCAGCCCGGCCACCACCAGCGTGCGGTCGATCTGCCGCATGCTGCTGTGCAACTGCGCGGCCGGGCCGTAGACCGTCAGCGTGACCTGCACGGGAGGCTGGCCCAGGGTGACCGGCTGGGTCAGCGACAGCAAGGGTTCTTGCAGCGGCCCCGTGGCCCGGTGCAGCGTAGCCGAGCCGGTGGTGGGCGCAGGCTCGGCCGGCAGGCTGTCCATGTCCCACAGCGAACGTGACCGCAGCACATCGCTGCCCGCCTGCGCGCGCCAGTACCAACCGGCGTAGATGGCGCTGAACTCATCGGCGCCGCCGGTGGACTCCCGCAAGCCGCCTTGGGGCCCCAGGTGCAGCCGCGCGCCCACGCGCTGGGCCTTGTCGCGCAGCACCTGCTCGAAGCTGGCCAGCAGGCTCTGGTGCATCTGCACGCGCAGCCACAGACCCCCGGCGCCCACCAGCAGCAGCATGGGGACCAGCGCCAGCAGCGCAATGCGCGTGGCCATGGGCCACTGGGCCAGCGCCAGCGCCCACGCGGCGCCGCTGTGTGCCCGGGCCGGCGCAGGCGGTGCGGGCGGCCCAGGCGGCGTGGCGGGGTCGATCCGCATCAGCCCGCCACGTCGGACGCCACGAGGCGAAAGCCCTGGCCGCGCTCGGTCACCAGCTGCGGCGCGCCGTTCAACTTGCGGCGGATGCGACCGATCAGCACGTCCAGCGTGTTGGAGTCCGGGTCGAGGTCACGCGCATACACATGCTCGCTGATGTCGGCGCGCGTGAGCAGCTTGCCCGGGTGGTGCATGAAATACGCGAGGATCTTGTGCTCCTGCGCCGTGAGCTGCAGGCTCTGGCCCTGCAGCGAAAAGCGGCCCTGCACCACGTCGTACTCCAGCGGGCCGGCCGTCAGCACGGCGGCGGCCGACCCGGCCGTGCGGCGCAGCATGGCGCGCAGGCGCAGCACCACCTCCTCCATCAGGAAGGGCTTGGTCAAATAGTCGTCGGCCCCGGCATTGAAGCCCGCCACCTTGTCGCTCCAGCGGTTGCGCGCGGTGAGCACCAGCACCGGCCAGCCGCGGCCCGCGTCGCGCCAGTCGCGCAGCACGCTCAGGCCGTCCTTGAGCGGCAGGCCCAGGTCCAGCACGGCGGCGCTGTAGGCCTCGGCACTGCCGGCAAAGGACGCGGCCTCGCCGTCGTGCTCCACATCCACCGCGAATCCCGCCGCCTCCAGCGCCACGCGCAGTTGCTGCGCCAGCGCCACATCGTCTTCCACCACCAGGATGCGCATCAGTCGTCCACCTTCTGCCGCGTGACTTCCAGGCTCACGGCGTCCACTTCGAGTTCCAGCTTGAAGCCGTTGGGTTGCTGCAGCTCCACGCTGTAGTAGGGGCGGCGGCGGTGGTCCGTCTCCAGCTCCACCTCCAGCACCAGGCCCGAAAAGCGAGGTCGCAAGGATTCGAGCATCACGGCCATGGACTTGGGCGTCGCGGGCGTGCCCGCCGTTTGTGGCGGGGTCAGCACCTCGCCCGTGTTCACGTCCACCAGCAGCTTCATCTCGCCGGCGGGCCGGTCCGAGAGCTTGACCTCGTACACCGCCTTGCCCTGCGCGTCGCGCTCGAACTCGGCATTCACCACGCGCGAGCCGTAGCGCTGCTCCAGCTGCTGGATGTAGCGCGCCATCTGCGCCAGGCCCACAGGCTGCGTGGGCCAGTCGCGCTCCTGCGCCACGACACTGCCCGTGGCCGCATCCACCAGCACCTCGTGCTTGGTGCCGCGGGCGTCGATGATCTTGATCTCGTAGCGCAGCTCGCCCTTGCGGCCGTGCTTGGTCTCCACGTCGATGACGCGCCCGCCGTACTGGCGGCTCATGTCCGCAATGATGCTGTTGAGCGGCTTGAGCTGCCCGCTCTGCACGCCACGCCGCGCCACATCCTGCTCGGCGGCGGGGGCCTGCGCGCAGGCCAGCGCCACCGCGGCGCAGGCCGCAGCCTGCGTCCAGGTCCGCAAAATTCCATTCTTCATCGCCGGGCCGCCCCAAGATGAAGAGCGCTCCCTCGGGGGGCAGTGACCACACGAAGTGGGGAACGTGGGGGCCATATCTCTCATCGCGCGATTATTGCGGAGGCCATTAAACGGACCATGAACGGACGCTTCACGGTGGGTTTAGGAACGGTTGCGCACACTGCCTCCCAGTTCTTCACAACCACTGCCACACCGAAAGGAAGCACCATGAAAAAGACCGTTCTGACCCTGGCCTTCGCAACCGCCGCCGCGGCCTCCGCCCTGCCCTCCATGGCCTGGGCCATGGGCGCCCAGGAGGCCGTCAACGTGATGGCCAAGAACCACTACGTGGCGCCGCACGACCTGCAAAAGCAATACGGCTACTGGACCGCCGAGGCCGTCTCCAACGACGGGGTGCGCGCCACCGTGCTGGTCAACGATGCCAACGGCAGCTTCACCGCCGTGCGCAAGGGCGACATCGGCACCGCCCTGCCCAGCGTGGAACGGGTGGCGCAGCAGGTGCGCGCCGCCGGCTACAGCTTCGTGTACGGCGTGGAGCTGGACGACGGCTTCTGGCAGGCCAAGGCCCGCCAGTCCGTGACCAACCGCGAGAAGGTCGAGTTCGTGCTGCACCCCGTGACGCTGGAGGTGCTGAGCCAGGTGGGCCGCAGCGGCGGCACCGTGAACGGCCAGCCCGTGCTCAGCGCCGACCAGGTCGTGACAGCCCTGCAGCAGGCCGGCTACACCCGCGTGCGCGGTGTCGAATACGACGATGGCTACTGGGAAGCCGAGGCGACCAACACAGCCAACCTTGCGGTGGAGCTGCGGGTGGACGCCGTGACCGGGGCCGTGCTGCGCGAACAGCTGGACGATTGAGCGGCCGGCGGCTGCCCTGCGCCAGGGTGCTGAAGCAACCCACAAAAAAAGACACCGGGCCCCGGCATGCCCAAGCAGCCGGTCCAGGTATCTTTTCAGGGCCGTTGGCGGCGGGCACGCCGAGCGTGCCGCGCACCGGCTTTACTTGGACAAATCGACCGCGTACTTCGACGTGCCCTTGCCCGAACCGTCATCCGCTGCCAGCAGCGACACATTGGTCAGGCCTGCCGCCTGCGCCACGGCGAGCGCATTGCCGCCCGAGCTGAACACCACCGGCCCCGCCACGCTGGCCTTGGCAAAGCGCCAGCTCTTGGCCGCGCCGTTGGCACTGCGCGTCACCGCCGGGTTCTTGCGGATGTAGTCGATCACCACGTCCCGGTTGGCGTCGGGCGAGGCCCAGATGGTGCCCGAGCCATCGAGCTTGTCGATGAAGCTCTTGCCGCTGGTGGCGCGGTAGTTGTTGGTGGCGATCACGAACTCCTGCGCCACGTCGATGGCCTTGCCCAGGTAGGTCAGGTTCCTGATGCGGCTGCCCACGGGCTTCGTCACGTCGATCTCGTACTGCACATCGGCCGTGGTGAACATGTCGAAGTTGTAGCCCGGGAAGGTGCTGATGAGCTGCTGCTCGCCGGTCTTGGCGGGGTCGATCTGGTTGAAGCGCTTGGCAGCCGCCTCCAGCCAGTTCTTGATGTCGCCGCCGTTGACCTTCACCGCGTACACCGTGTTGGGGTACAGGTACAGGTCGGCCGCGTTGTTGATGGCCAGCGGGCCCACGGCCACGTCGGTGTAGTCGGCACCGCCCTGGAAGCCGCTCTTGAACGGCGCGCTCACCGACAGCACGGGCAGCTGTGCATACTGCGGCAGGCTGGCCTTGATGTAAGCGGCCACATAGGCCTGCTGCGCCTGGTTCACGATCTGGATCGCGCCGGGGTCGCCCACGTCGGCGAACAGCGTGCTCATGCGGAAGTCGGTCTGGCCGATGGGTGTCTTCACGTACTGGATGGCGGCCTGGTGCTGGGTCTCGACGAGCGGCGCCACGCTGGCGTCCGCATCCACGGTCACTGTGGCGCCCGCGGCGTTCTTGTTCTGGATGTTGCGCAACTCGGACTTGCTGGCCGTCTTGTTGACGACCCACTTGGCGCCGTCCCACTGCAGCGCGAGCTGCACCACACCCAGGGCCTTGCCCCACGAGCTGGCCATCACGGCGGGCACGCCGTTGACGGTGCCGGCCTTGTGGTCGACACCGGCCATGGTGAAGCCGGGCGTGGCCGCGGTGTCGGGGAACACGCCGTGCTGGTGGCCCATCACCATCGCGTCGATGCCGGCCACCTTGGAGAGGTACAGGCCCGGGTTCTCCATGGTGGGCGAATACGCCGCGCTGTCCATGCCGCCGTGCAGCAGCGCGATCACGATGTCGGCGCCCTTGGCGCGCAGCTCGGGCACGTACTTCGTCGCAGCCTCGACCGCGCCTTGCGTGGTGACCTTGCCTTCGAGGTAGCGCTTGTCCCAGTTCATGATGCCCGGCGTGGTGAAGCCGATCACGCCCACCTTGATGGGCAGCTTCACCTCCTTGCCGTCCGCGCCCTTGGCCACCAGCGTGCGCTCGAGCACGGTGTAGGGCTGCACCAGCGGCTTCTGGGTCTTGTTGCTGGTCACGTTGGCCAGCACCATCGGAAAGCCCGCGCCCGCGCACTTCCTGGTGGCGTCCACGCCGTCCACCTCCAGGCCGCCGCCCAGCACCTGGTTCAGGAACGGCAGGCCGTAGTTGAACTCGTGGTTGCCCAGCGTGCCGGCGTCAAAGCCTAAAGCGCCCATGGCCTTGTACATGGACAGCTGCTGCGTGCAGGGGATGGGGCTGATGGTGGCTTCGTAGTCGGCCAGCGCCGTGCCCTGGATGGTGTCGCCGTTGTCCACCAGCAGCGTGTTGGCAAACTCCTTGCGCGCCGCACGCACCAGCGTGGCGGTGCGCTCGAAGCCGTAGCTCTTATCTTCGGCCAGCTTGAAGTAGTCGTAGCTGCGCACATTGAAGTGCAGGTCGGTGGTCTCCAGCACGGCCAGCGTGGCGGTGGCGCCCGCGTTGTTGTTGCTGCCGCCGCCATCGCCGCCGCCACAGGCGGAGAGGGACGCGGCCAGGGCCAGCACGCTCAGCGTGGCGGTGCGGCGCGAATAGCAAGAAAACGGAAAGGAATCGGATTGGCTGCGAATGCGTTCAGACATGAACAAGGCCCAGGATGAAACAAAGGACCGAGTGTCTGGCGGTGGTTTGACAACGGTATGACGGCACGCGGCCGCCGCGCGTCCCACGGGGGTGTCAGTCAGCGCGGGGGGCGCCGTCGGCTCAGCAGGCCTTCCACCATCAGCAGCAGCAGCGCTGCGCGCAACTCGTCGTGGGTGTCGGTCACGGTGGTATGGGGGCCTCGCAGCACCCAGATGGCGCGGCCGCTGAAGTTGTAGTCGCTTCCCTGCAGGTGGCGCGCCAGGAGTTCGACCTGTTCGAAATCATCTGCCGAGACCGTGTGCGCAACGGTGATGGTGCTGCCCATGGGAACCCTCACATAACTTGCCTGTCAGCCCGCGCGTTCGTGCGCAACCCTGCCTGGTCCGTGGCCCCTGGTCGTGCGAGGACGCCAGCGCGCACAGGCCGGACCGCCCACGCTCTTGCACCGCGCTCTTGCACCACGCGCCGCAATGCGCCGCTGTGGCGGGGCTGCCGGTGCCTGCGGCGAGGAGGCCCTGCCCAGTGGTCTTCTGTGCAGCCCCAGCGTGCGCCGTTGGGCGCGCGCTGTATGTAGTCGTTTGCCGACAAAGCCTTACGACCTCCTGCGCCGCAGCACCCGGCACAAGGGAAGGAGCCGCAGGGTTCGCGTCAGGCGATGCGGCGCACGTCGCCGTTGTGCGGTGAAGCGCTCTCATGGAACAGGTCTTCGAGAAACTGGGCCAGTTCGTGCTCTTCCACGAAGTCGGGGACCACGAAGCCCGCGGGGGTGCGCTTGCCGTCGCCGCCCACGCGGTAGACCTGCCACAGCGGGCCCTCACGCCGCACTTCAACGATGCGGCCAAAGACATTGAAACGGGGATGGGCGGGGGGTGGTGTGTTTTCCATGGACTGCCTCGTGCCGGGTCTCGCGCCTATTCTCCGGCGATCTGCGGGTAGCCGTCGCAGATCACCACCCACGCGGCCTTGGAGGCCACGTGGATGTGCCTTTGCGGCGGCGCGTCAAAAGGGGTGTCGAGCGTGCCCAGGGGCACGGCCACGCTGTCCGCATGCACGCCTTCGCTGTGCCAGAGCAACGGCGAGCCGCAGGCCAAGCAGAACTGCCGCGTGACCCGCGGCGACGAGCGGTAGGCGCGCAGCAGCGCCTGCCCCTGCACGAAGCGGTGGTGCTCGCGGTGCACCGAGCCGTAGCTGGCGAACGCCGCGCCATGGGCCTTGCGGCACATCGAGCAGTGGCAGTGCGATGCGCTGCGCAGCGGCGCCGTGGTTTCGTAGCGCACGCCGCCGCACAGGCAGCTGCCCCGGTGGTGCACGACGGATTCGGTCATGGCCTGGGTTCTCCTTCGACGGGGTGCCTGGGTGGAGCACGCGGCCGGGTCAGGCGCGCGGCGGCGCCGGCGTGGCCACGGAGGCGATCAGGTCCACCTCCACCGTCGCATTCTTGGGCAGTTGCAGCACCCCCACCGAGGTGCGGGTGTGGGCGCCCGCCTCGCCCAGCACGGCGAACAGGATTTCAGAGGCGCCGTCGGCCACCTCGCTTTGCTGCGTGAACCCGGGCGCCGACTGCACATACACGGTGATGCGCAGCACCGACTGCACGGCGTCCAGAGAGCCCAGCGCACGCTGCAGCAAGGCCAGGGCGCGCAGGGCGCACACCTTGGCCCCCGCCTGCGCCTGGGCCAGGGTGGCGCCGGCGCCGGCCGCCCCCGTGGCCACCACGGTATCGCCCACGCGGGGGATCTGCCCGCTCAGGTAGACGTGGTGGCCGTCGCGCACCAGGGGCACGTAGTTGCCCCCGATCTTGATCTCGCCGTCAAAGCTGTAGCCGAGGGCCTGGGCTTGTTCCTGAAAACGGGCGTCACGGGACATGAAAAAAACCTCGCCGGGTGAAATGCCTCCACTATGCCACCCGGCAGGCAGCCCCTGGCGTTGCCAGGCCAGCGGGCGCGCCGCCCTCCGGGGGAAGGCGGCACAGATGCTTCACATATGCCGCGCGAACGGGTCCACCAGCGAGGCGATCGTCACGCCGGCCGGCTGGCCCACGCCCTGCGGGCGCCCTGCCGGCTCGGGGGCTGCGGTGACCGGTGCCACCTTCAGCGGCGACATGCGCCGGCCGTAGACGCGCTGCACGCGCTCTTGCAGCGTGGGGTGGGAATCGAGCCAGTGCTCCATCCTGCCGCCGCCTTCCACGTCCACCAGCAGCATGTGCTGCACCGAAGGATGGTTCAGGCCGCTGTGGCTGTGCTGTTCATAGCCGCGCGGGGTATCCCGGCGCTGGGCCATGACCTTGCGCAGCACGCCGCCCAGGCCGTCCTTGCTGCGCGTCCATTGCACGGCGCGCGCGTCGGCCAGGTACTCGCGCTGGCGCGACACGGCCGCCTTGAGCATGCGGCCGGTGATCCAGCCCGCGAAGCCCGCCAGCATGATGGCCGAGCCGAACCACCACGCCAGCCCCCGCCGCTCGCGCAGCGTGTCGCCGAAGTTGTAGACCAGCTCCAGTCCGAACACCATGCCCGCCAGCTGCATCTTCATGCGCGTGTCGCCTTCGTGCAGGTGCGAGAGCTCGTGGGCGACCATGCCCTGCATCTCCTCGCGGTTCAGGTAGTCGAGCGCGCCCTGCGTCACGGCGATCACGGCGTCGCTCTCGTCCCAGCCGGCGGCAAACGCGTTGATCGCATCGGTGCGCGGCATCACCATGATTTCGGGGCGCGGCATGTGGGCGGCAATGCACAGCTCGTCGACGATGTTGGACAGGCGCTGCTCGGCATGCGAGAGCGAGGGCCGCAGCTCGCGCGCGCCCACGCGCCGGGCCAGCTTGACACCGCCCGCGCGCAGGTTGGAGGTCTCGACCCACCAGCCGCCCAGCACCAGCAGGAGCGAAACGCCCACGTTAGCCGCCAGAAAACCCTGCGGAAACGGCAGCTGCCCGGGCAGCACGGCGGCCATCAGCAGCCAGGCCAGCGCCAGGGCCGCATGCACTGCGACGACCAGCACGGCCACGGCAAGGGCAAAGCCCAGCAGCAGGCGCCGCGTCTCGCTGCGCGCGTTGTCTTGGTGATCCCAGAATTTCATGGCGAGGGCATCGATTAGCGGTACCAGATACCTATTTACCGCGAATCCTCCAATTCCACACCCAAAACGCAAACCACCAGAACATTCCGCTAAACAGAACGTGCCCAGCGATCGCACCAAAAAATCCGCCGGGATCTTCACTCAGGTGGTAGACGCGCCCGTTCCCGTATTTGGAGAACTGCTGCACCGCGCCTTCAATGACGTCGTGCGCGACCACCAGTGAGCTCATCGCGGCAAGGGCGGCAAGTATCGCGATGCAGATCCAGTACCCCAACTTTTCGCCCAAAGATAGGGGCGCACTATGTGGCATCGTTGGTTCCGAACCTGACCTTAGGAGCGGCACGCTCTTCTTCGCTGCGCGTGGATTCGAGCATGGGCACGGTGGGAAAGCCCAGCAGACGCGCCACGACCAGGTCAGGAAACTGCGCCGCCGCGTCGTTGAATTCCAGTGCCTGGTCGTTGTACGCCTGGCGCGCGAAGCCCAGGCGGTTCTCGGTGCTGGTCAGCTCTTCGGACAGCGACTGCATGGTGGCGTCGGCCTTGAGTTCGGGATAGGCCTCGGCCACCACCATCAGGCGGCCCAGGCTGCTGCCCAGCACGCCCTCGGCGGCGGCCAGCGCGCCCATGGCGTTCGCGCTGCCAGGCTCTGCCCGCACGGCGGCGGCAGCGCCCTGGGCCTGGCCGCGCGCCTTGATGACGGCTTCGAGCGTGGCGGCCTCGTGGCTGAGGTAGCCCTTGGCGACTTCGACCAGGTTGGGCACCAGGTCATGGCGGCGCTTGAGCTGCACGTCGATCTGGCCGAACGCATTGGCGATGCGGTTGCGCAGCTGCACCAGCCGGTTGTACACCGTGACGGCCCACACCGCCAGCACGGCGACCAGGCCCAGAACGATCCAAGCAGTAGCTGACATGTCCCACCCTCCTTGTTGTGAATTGAATGAATGGATGCTGGGCGCATCTTAGTGGCGCGCCTGGCCCAAAGGCTTCATACATTTCAGCGGGTAGGGATTTAAGCATCAAAACAGCCTGCAACGCTTTACCCCCAAACGCTAGCAGCTATCAAAAACAGAGCAATCGATGCTATGAGCGCACACCGGGCCCATCCACAGGCTGCGAGGGACACGGCCCAGCCGCTCAAGGGTTGCCACCCCACCCCACAGCCTGCAAAGACAGCAGCCCCGCCAGTGCACCCGTGGATCTGGCTTTGCCAGTCCACCGGGTGCGTCCCCCTTGAGGGGGAGGCGGCGTAGCCGCTCAGGGGGTGCCCCGATTCCTCATCCAGTCGGCCGTCCCCATGAAGCTTTCCTTCAAGCGGGCGCGCAGAGCATCGGGCACGCCTGTCTCGCCCATGGCCTGGTCCATGCAGGCCACCCACTGGTCGCGCTCCTGGATGCCGATGGAAAACGGCATGTGCCGCATGCGCAGTCGCGGGTGGCCGAAACGGCTCTGGTAGTGGTCGGGGCCGCCCAGCCAGCCGCACAGGAACCAGAACAGCTTTTGCCGCGCGCTGGCCAGGTCGCTGCCATGGGCTGCGCGCAGCTCGGCGTAGCCCGGCTCCAGGTCCATCAGGTCGTAGAAGCGCTCGGTGAGGGCGCGCACGCGCTCTTCGCCGCCGATCCAGTCGAAGGGGGTGGTTGCGGTGGCGGCTTCTGCGCCGGTGCCGGTGTCTTTGGGAACGTCGGAATTCATATAAAAAACTGGCCCCAGCGCTTTCCTATAAAGCGCTGGAAGCTATCAAATGAGTAGCAATCGACACGCAGCCTATTCCGCCGAACGGCGCAGCGTGTCCACCACGGGGCGCACCAGCACCTCGCGCAGGCCCCACCAGCCCGCGGCCAGCGCCAGCACCGCACCCGCCACGGCGCCCGCCAGGGGCACCCAGGGCGCGGCCGTCCAGGTGAAGTCGAACACGAAGCGCGCCAGCGCCCAGCCCACGCCCACGGCCACGGCGCTGGCCAGGAAGCCCGCGAGCAGGCCCACGCCCACCAGCTCGGCGCGCTGCACCTGCCGCAGCAGGCTGGCGCGCGCGCCCACGGCGCGCATGATGGCGTACTCGCGGGCGCGCTCCTCGCGCGTGGCGGTGACGGCCGCGAACAGCACCACCAGGCCGGCGGCCAGCGTGAAGGCAAACAGGAATTCCACCGCGCGGATCACCTGGTCCAGCACGCGCTGCACCTGGGTGATGGTGGCGCCCATGTCCACGTTGGTGATGTTGGGAAACTGGCGCACCAGGGCGTTGTCGAAGCCGTTGGTCTCGGGGGCGCGGTACGCCGCCAGGTAGGTGACCGGCACGTCCTTGACGCTGGCCACGGGGTACATCACGAAGAAGTTGGCCCGCATCGACCCCCAGTCCACCTTGCGCAGGCTGGTAATGCGCGCTTCGTTCTGCACGCCGCCCATGTCGAACAGCAGCCGGTCGCCCAGCTGCAGGCCCAGGGTCTCGGCAATGCCCTCCTCGACGCTGATGGCACCTTCCTCGCCCTGGCGCCACTGGCCGGCCACGATCTGGTTGTGGGGGGGTGGTTCGGTGGCGTTGGAAAGGTTGAACTCCCGGTCGACGAGGCGCTTGGCGCGGTCGTCGGTATAGCTGTCGGGGCCCACGGGTTTGCCGTTCACGGCCAGCAGGCGGCCACGGATCATGGGATACCAGTCGTACCGGGCCACGCCGCCGTCCTTGAGGGCCTGCTGGAACGCATCGGACTGGTCGGGCATCACGTTGATGACGAAGCGGTTGGGCGCATCGGGGGGCGTGGCCTTGCGCCAGCTGTCCACCAGGTCGGTGCGCAGCAGCACCAGCAGCACCAGCGCCAGCAGGCCCACGGCCAGGCTGCTCACCTGTACCACGGCGTAGGCGGGGCGCGCGGAGATCTGCCGCGTGGCCAGCACCAGCCAGCGCGGGGCGGTGGCCTCGTTCACGCTCTTGCGCAGCAGCTTCACCGCCACCCAGGACAGCCCCGCAAACAGGGCCACCGCGCCGGCAAAGCCGCCCACGGCAATCAGCCCCAGCTTGATGTCGCTGCTGACCGTCAGCAGCAAGGCCGCGAAACCGGCGATGCCGATGCCCAGCACCGCCAGCGACGCGGGCTTGAGCCCGCCCACGTCGCGCCGGATCACGCGCAGGGGCGGCACCTGGGCCAGCTGCAGCACGGGCGGCAGGCCGAAGGCGAACAGCAGCGTGAGCCCCATGCCCAGGCCAAATGCCACGGGCCACAGGCTGGGCGGCGGCAGGGCTGACTCGACCAGCCCCGCGAGCAGCAGCACGAAGGCGTAGTGCACCAGATAGCCCAGCGCCACGCCCAGCGAACTGGCGAACAGGCCCACGAGAGCGAATTCGGCCGTGTAGGCGCCCGCGATGGTGCGCTGGCTCTGCCCCAGCACCCGCAGCATGGCCGAGGCATCCAGGTGCTCTGCCGCGAAACCGCGCGCGGCCAGCGCCACGGCCACGGCCGACAGCAGCGCCGCGAGCAGCGCCACGAGGCTCAGGAACTTTTGCGCCCGGTCCAGCGTCTGGCGCATCTCGGGGCGGCCGCTTTCGAGGGATTCCACCCGCACCCCGTGCACCTCGGGCTTCTTGGCCTCCGCCACGGCCCATTCGCTGAAGGCCTTGACCGCGGGGCCCGGCCCGATGACGGCGAAGCGGTAGGTGAGGCGGCTGGCCGGCTGCACCAGGCCGGTGGCGGGCAGGTCGGCATCGTTCACCATCACGCGCGGGGCAAAGCTCATGAAGCCCGCGCCCCGGTCGGGCTCGATCACGATGATGCGCGCGATGCGCAGCTGCGCATCGCCCAGCAACAGCATGTCGCCCATGGCCAGGTTCAGCGATTCGAGCAGGGGAGCATCCACCCACGCCTCGCCCCGGGCAGGGATGTCGCGGGTGGGCTGGTCGAGCGCCCCCGGCGCGTCAGCCACCTTGAGGCTGCCGCGCAACGGGTAGCCCGGCGGCACGCTCTTGAGGGCCACCAGCTTGCTGGCACCACCCTGCGCATCGCTGGCCCGGCCCATGGTGGGAAAGCCCACCGTGGTGACCGCCTGCAAGCCCAGGGCCGCGGCCCGCTCGACGAACGCCGCTGGCGTGGGGTTGTCGCTGGCCACCACGGCATCGCCGCCCAGCAGCTGCAGCGCATCGCGCTGCAGGCCGCCCTGAAGGCGGTCGGCGAAAAACCCCACGGACGTGAGCGCCGCCACCGCCAGCGTGACCGCCACGATGAGCAGGCGCAGTTCGCCCGCGCGCAGGTCGCGGGCCAGGGTGCGCCAGCCAAGGCGCAGAAAAGACAGGTTCATGGCACGGAACCTTAGCGCAAACGGAGCGCTCTGGCGCTGTTCAGGGCTTTGCGTCGCCGGCCGCCGGCGCCGCGCCACCGGGCACCCCCGCATCCAGGCGCGCTTGCAGCGCCTCCAGCACGGGCTGGATCTGTGTGCCCACGTGGATCTGGGGGTTGGAGAATCCGTCGGTCTTGCCGGCCTCCACCTCGCGCTGCGCGATCAGCGGCACGGCCTTGGCAAAGGCCTCGGTGAATGAATGGGTCTGGCGCAGTTGCTCGTTGAACACCGCGCGGCCGAAGAACGTGAGCTCGGACCGCGTGCCGCAGCCATACGATGTGTGGGTGGCGTCGGCGGCCGTCATGATGAGCGTGCCATCGGTGGCCAGGGGACCGATCCAGCCGCCGGAGTAGCAGGCCGACACCGCGATCACGCGGTGGCGGATGCCGGCTTCGTCCAGCGCGGCGCGCAGCATTTCCGGCGTGACGGGCTGCACCTGCAGCGGTCCGTGCGATGCCGCCAGCTCGTGGTTGCGCGCGCCGTGCGAGGTCATGTAGATCACCAGCAGGTCATGGTCGAGGTCCATGCGCGCACCCAGGGCCGAAATGGCGCGCTGCAGGTTCTGCGGCGTCGCCCAGACGTGGGTGTCGGCGGTCTCGGCATGGTTGAGCAGGTGGATCACGCGGCCGTGCGCGTCGAACCGTTCCTGCAGCAGCGTGCTGACCATGGTGCTTTCGCGCCGGAACACGTTCTCTTCGGCATAGGGAGCGAACACGAGGCCGTAGACATCCACCACCCCGTCCCGCTGGGCCGCCAGCGCTTGCACCTGGCGCTCCCACAGCGCCTGCTGCGCCTCGAACACCGGCTGCGACAGGGTCAGCTGCGCGGGTTCGGGGCCCTCCTCGGCGGCCTGCGCCGCCGCCAGGGCCGCACCGTCCAGCTCCCAGGGCTGGTCCTGGAACTGCCACATGCCCACCCCGATGACCGCCGCCATCGACACCGCGAACACCGCCGTGCGCAGGCGCGAGCGGATGAAGCGCGCGCTCACCACGACCAGCGCCGCCAGAACCCACGCCGTCAGCACGCCGTAGGCAGTCCAGAAAACGATTCCGGCCGTGTTTCCGACCCACAGCGCGGGCCGGTGGACGGTGGCACCCAGCAGGGCATACAGCACGAGCAGGGGCACCAGCGGAGCCCACGCCGACAACACATACCAGGCGGCGAGCCCGCCCGTTGGCGCGCCCTCCGGGGCCGGCGCGCCGGCCGCAAGGCGCTGCGCGGGTGCCATGGCCCACCAGGCCAGCCACAGAAGCGCCAGGCCGCTCCACATCGGCGCGAGCCAGCCCCGCAGGCTGAACTGGGCGGGCCCTGCCACCTGGAACCGCGCCGCCCCCACCAGCAGCGCGCCGCCGAGCAGCACCAGAACGATCAATTGCCACGGGGTGGGAACCGCGGCCCCCGTGCGGGGCGGCAGGAACAGCGTGGCCCGCAGGCCCTCGCGGACCCAGGCTCCCAGGGGCAGGCGAAGAGGGGCAGGCGCCCCGGCCGAGGCCGCCGCCGGCGCAGTGGCGGGCGCACCGGGGGGCAGCCCCTCATCCAGCGGGATTTCGATCTTGGCGGGTTCGGGGCCCCACTGGCTCGGTTGGGTATCGGCCCAGGCGCCCTTGGCGTTCAGGTCTTGCATGCGCGCATCATGCCACCGCGGGATGACGGCCCGGGGGCCGGGGAACATGCGCAGGGGAACCGGTGCGGACCGCCGCGGGATACCCCCGAAAGTGCCTCTCAGGCCAGGCTGGCGGACGCCGCCGGCGCCATGGCAGGCACCCGCGCCAGTTCAGGCTGCAGCACCAGCCGGTGCACCCCGCTGTAGCAGACGAAGCGGCGGTTGGTGGCGCGCCCGATGGCGCACAGGCCCAGCTGCTGGGCCACGGCATGGCCCATCTGCGTCATGCCGCTGCGCGACACCACGATGGGCACGCCCATCTGGGCCGACTTGATGACCATCTCGCTCGTGAGGCGGCCTGTGGTGTAGAACACCTTGTCCGAGCCCGACATCGGCACATGCCCCCCCGCGGAGGGCCCGCCACCGGTGCGGGCCGGCGCCTCGGGGTTCATCCACATCCAGCCCGCGATGGTATCGATGGCATTGTGGCGCCCCACGTCTTCCACGAAAGTGAGCAGTTCCTCCCCCTGGAACAGCGCGCAGCCATGCACCGAGCCCGCGGACTTGTACGTGGTCTCCTTGATGCGGATGGCGTTCACGATGCCATACAGCTGGGCCTGGGTGAGGCACGCCTCGGGCAGCGCGATCCGGTCCACCTCATCCATCAGCCCGCCAAACACGCTGCCCTGCCCGCAGCCGGTGGTCACCACCTTGCTGGCCGTCCGCTCCTCGATGCGCGCGATGCCGTGGCGCGTGCGCACGGCGGCGGCGTGGACCTCCCAGTCGACGGTGACGGATTCGATGTCGAAGACGGACTCCACCAACCGCTGGTTGCGCAGGTAGCCCAGCACCAGGAGCTCGGGCTGGGCGCCCAGCGTCATCAGCGTGACCAGCTCGCGCTTGTCCACATACACGGTGAGCGGCCGCTCGGCGGGAATGAACACCTGCTCCCGTTCACCCAGTTCATTGACCACCTCGACCCCATGGGTGAGCGGTGCCTGGGCCTGCGTGAGGCGCGGCAACGGCGGGGTGGCGGGGTCCGTGGCGGTGCGGGAAGTCATGGCCGGACTATACGCAGGCTCCGTGCGCGCCGCAGCCAGGGGCCGCAATGCCTCATGGTGTCCTGCCCGGGGCAGGGGCGCGGAGCCCCCTGGGAAGAGGCTGAGCGCCAGCCGCCGGGCCCGCGTTCAGGACTTGGGGGCCGATGCCGCCGCCGCGGGCGTCGACGTGCTGGGCGGGCTGCTCGCCGTGCCAGGCGGCGAATGGGCGCCAGAGGCCTCCAGGGGCTTGGCCTCCGGCGGCGTGTACGCGAACGGTCCGGGGTCGGTGCATGCGGCGGCACTGGTGGCCGTGGCGGGCTTGGCGGCTGGGCTGGTCTTGCGATAGTGGGCCGCCACGCGGTCCTGGGCCAGGCACAGCTTGTAGTTGTCCACCTTGCCCGCCCAGGCCGTCTTGGCGGCGGCTTCGGCGGCCTTGGCCGCGGCCTCGGGCGATGGCGCGGGAAGCTTGGCCACCGCCAGCATGCAGGAACTGGCCGCGCACACGGCCAGGAGCGAGGAACGGAAAAGATGCGTCATGGTGCGGTACCTCATACCTGTGCGGGTTGGCCTGCCGATGGCGCTGCGGCAGCATCGCCCCCCGGGGTGCTGGCACTGCGCTGGCGGGGAATCTTGCCCGCCTGGACGTCGTCATACCAGAGCTCATGGTGCTCCCGGGCCCAGGCCTCGCTCACGTAGCCCGTCTTCATGGCCTTGTAGGCGCCGCGCATGCCCACCGTGCCCATGTAGATGTGTCCGCAGATCAGCGCCATCATCCAGATGGCCAGGGAGGCATGGACCATGTGGGCGATCTGCATGTCGCCGCGCACGTCGCCAAAGCCGGGGATGAGCTTGTCGAGCACCAGGCCCGTGGCCACCACAAGGATGCCAGGGATGGTGATGCCCCACCAGAACAGGCCCTTCTCGCCCGCGTTGAAGCGGTGGGAGGGAACCTGGTGGTCACCGCCCAGCATGCCGCCGCCCTTGGACAGCCACACGAAGTCCGCGCGGTTGGCAATGTTGTCCTTGACGAAGGTGAGGATGATCACGAGCAGCGACACGGCGAACAACGGGCCCATGAAGTTGTGCACGTTCTTGAGCGCATAGGTGATCCATCCGAACAGCGAGGCGCCCAGGACCGGCAGGAGGAAGAACTTGCCAAAGGCCATCACGATGCCGGAGAGGGCCAGCGTACAGAAGGCGAACGCATTGGACCAGTGCGCCGCCCGTTCGAACGGCGTGAAACGCTCGATGCGGCGGGTGCCGGCGCCCTCGGAATGGTCATGCCCCAGCGGGCCCTTGACGAAGTAGAAGATGCCCAGCGCCAGCAGCACGATGGCGAACAGCGCCGCGCCATAGGGAATGATCCAGTGGTTGCGCACCTGCCGCCAGGCCTCACCCGCATTGGTGAAACGCGAGCCGGGATACTGCACAAAGGGCTGGATCAGGTTGCCGGCCTCGGGCGCCTGCGTTTTGGGCAGGCTGCTGTAGCCCGTCACGCCCTGCCCCACCTGGCGCCACATGGGCGCATTGTTGCCAGGCTGCACCTTGGCACGCTCGCCGTTGGTCTGCCCGGCGTACTTGGGGTCCGCGCTGGCATCCGGCTTGACCTCGAAAATGTTCTGGCCCTGGATGCCGCCGGGTGCTTGCGGCGCCACCGCTGCGGCCGTGGCCGGCGCTGCGGCCGTGCCCGCATCGGGCGCCGCTGGCGCCTGGGCACCCGCGGGCCCCCAGGCCACACCCGCCGCCACGACCAAGGCACACACGATGTGTTTCATGGTGAACCTCGCTTCACTTGGTGCGGGTGTATTCGTTCTGGCCGTACTGCTGGCGCGCCTTGAGCTGCGCTTCCCAGCCGGCCTTGTCCCCAGCCTTCCAGCCAGGCTGGGTGAAGTTGCTGCCCGTGCCGGCATATGGCGGCGCATCGGTGCGGATGCCCGCGCCCGTCTGGGGTTTTTCGCCGCAACCGGCGAGGGCCGCGACAGCCCCTGCCGCTGCAAGAACAACAAGAAGGGGACGCCGCTTCATGACTTGCCCCCCGCAGGCTGGCCGGCCTGCTGCGAACCGTAGGCCGTGCCCCAGCCCCACACTTCGGCGCCCTTGCCGCGCTGCACCACGCGGTTGCGGAAGATGTCGGCCACCACATCGCCGTCGCCGGCCAGCAGGGCCTTGGTGGAGCACATCTCCGCGCACGCCGGCAGCTTGCCCTCGGCCAGGCGGTTGCGGCCGTACTTGTCGAATTCGGCCTGGCTGCCGTGGTCCTCGGGCCCCCCGGCGCAGAAGGTGCACTTGTCCATCTTGCCGCGCACGCCGAAGGTGCCCTGCGACGGGAACTGCGGCGCGCCGAACGGGCAGGCGTAGCTGCAGTAGCCGCAGCCGATGCACACATCCTTGTCGTGCAGCACCACGCCTTCTTCGGTGCGGTAGAAGCAGTTGACGGGGCACACGGCCATGCAGGGTGCGTCGCTGCAGTGCATGCAGGCCACCGAGATGGACTTCTCGCCGGGCACTCCATCGTTGAGCGTGACCACGCGGCGGCGGTTCACGCCCCACGGCACCTCGTGCTCGTTCTTGCAGGCGGTCACGCAGCCGTTGCATTCGATGCAGCGCTCTGCGTCACAGATGAATTTCATTCGTGCCATTGCTGTCTCCAATCAGCGATTCAGGTTTTGCCGCCGGGCCGCCCCAAGGCAAAACGCGGCCCCCTCGGGGGCAGCGCAGTACACAAAGTGACAAGCGTGGGGGCCATGTCTTCAGGCGCGTTCCACGTTGCAGATCGTGGTCTTGGTTTCCTGCATCATGGTCACGCTGTCGTAGCCATAGGTGGTGGCCGTGTTCACGGCCTCGCCGCGCACCACGGGCGCCGCGCCCTTGGGGTAGTACGCCAGCATGTCGGCGCCCTGCCAGCGGCCCGAGAAGTGAAACGGCATCCATACCGTGTCGGGCGCCACGCGCTCGGTGACGAGCGCCTGCACATTGAGCCGCGCACCCGTGGGGGAACTGAGCCACACGCGCTCGCCGTTGCGGATGCCGCGATCCGCCGCCGTCTTGGGGTTGATCTCGACGAACGATTCCTGCTGCAGCTCCGCCAGCCAGGGATTGGAGCGGGTTTCCTCGCCGCCGCCTTCGTATTCCACGAGTCGGCCCGAGCTCAGGATGAGCGGGAATTTCTCGTGCACCTTGTCGGCCACGTTCTTGTCCTGAAGGCTCTTGTAGAGCGTGGGCATGCGCCAGAAAGCCTTCTTGTCGTCATGGGTGGGGTACTTGGCGACAAGGTCCGGGCGGGTGCCGTACAGCGGCTCGCGGTGCTGCGGAATGGCATCGGGGAAGTTCCACACCACCGCGCGCGCCTTGGCATTGCCAAAGGGATGGCAGCCATGCTTCATCGCCACGCGGATGATCGCGCCCGTCGGGTCGGTCTTCCAGTTCTTGCCCTCGGCCTTGGTTTTCTCGGCGTCGGTGAGGTCGTCCCACCAGCCCAGCTTCTTGAGCAGCACATGGTCGAACTCGGGGTAGCCCGTGGTGATCTCGCTGCCCAGCGAGTGCGAGCCGTCCTCGGCCAGCAGGTTCTGGCCGTCCTTTTCCACACCGAAGTTGGCGCGGAAGTTGCCGCCGCCATCCATCACGTGCTTGGAGGTGTCGTACAGGTTGGCCGAGCCGGGGTGCTTGAGCTCGGGCGTGCCGTAGCAGGGCCAGGGCAGGCCGAAATAGTCGCCCGTGAAGTCGTAGCCGGTGTCCTTGTCCTTGCCTCCCTTGGCCTTCAAGGTTTTCACGTCGAACACGTGCATGTTCTTCATGTGCGCCTTCAGGCGCTCGGGGCTCTGGCCGGTGTAGCCAATGGTCCACACGCTCTTGTTGATCTCGCGCAGGATGTCCTCGGGCACGGGCTCGTCCATGCCCTTGACCTTCTGCATCTTGTAGTTCTTGGAGAGCTCGGTGGCAAAGCCCAGCTTCTCGGCGAACTGGTGCATGATCATGTGGTCGGAACGGCTCTCCCACAGCGGATCGATCACTTTCTCGCGCCACTGCAGCGAACGGTTCGAGGCCGTGCAGGAGCCGCTGGTCTCGAACTGCGTGGCCGCGGGCAGAAGGTACACGGCGCGGTTGGGGTTGAGGTCCTCGGCCTTGCCGGGCATCGCGGCCATGGCCGCCGTGGCCGAGGGGTACGGGTCCACCACCACCAGCAGGTCCAGCTTGTCCATGGCCCGCTTCATCTCGAGGCCCCGCGTCTGCGAGTTGGGCGCGTGGCCCCAGAAGAACACGCCGCGCAGGTTGGAGTCCTGGTCGATGAGCTCGTTGTTCTCCAGCACGCCATCGATCCAGCGCGACACCGTGATGCCGCTCTTGGTCATCATCGCGGGCGAGGCGTACTGCTTCTTGATCCATTCGAAATCCACGCCCCACACCGCTGCGAAGTGCTTCCAGGAGCCTTCGGCCAGGCCGTAGTAGCCGGGCAGCGAATCGGGGTTGGGGCCCACGTCGGTCGCGCCCTGCACGTTGTCATGGCCCCGGAAGATGTTGGTGCCACCGCCGGTCTTGCCCACATTGCCCAGTGCCAGCTGCAGGATGCACGATGCGCGCACCATCGCATTGCCGATGGAGTGCTGCGTCTGGCCCATGCACCAGACGATGGTGCCCGGGTTGTTCTCGTGCAGCATGGTGGCGACCTTGAGCATCTGCGCCTCGCCGACGCCGCAGGCATCCTGCACCTTGTCGGGCGTCCACTTGGCCAGCACGTCCTCGCGCACCTTGTCCATGCCGTAGACGCGGTCGTTGATGTACTTCTTGTCTTCCCAGCCGTTCTTGAAGATGTGGTACAGCAGGCCGAACAGGAAGGGGATGTCGGTGCCCGAACGGATGCGCACGTATTCGTCGGCCTTGGCGGCCGTGCGGGTGAAACGCGGGTCCACCACGATCATCTTGCAGCCGGTTTCCTTGGCGTGCAGCATGTGCAGCATGCTCACCGGGTGGGCCTCGGCCGCGTTGGATCCGATGTACAGGGCGACCTTGCTGTTCTGCATGTCGTTGTACGAATTGGTCATGGCGCCGTAGCCCCATGTGTTGGCCACGCCGGCCACCGTGGTGGAGTGGCAGATGCGCGCCTGGTGGTCGCAGTTGTTGGTGCCCCAGAAGCTCACGAACTTGCGCAGCAGGTAGGCCTGCTCGTTATTGTGCTTGGACGAGCCCACGAAGTACACGCTGTCAGGGCCGCTGGCCTTGCGCAGCTCCTGCATCTTGGCGGTGATCTCGTTCAGGGCCGTGTCCCAGCTGATGCGCTCGTACTTGCCGTTCACGAGCTTCATGGGGTAGCGCAGGCGGTACTCGCCATGGCCATGCTCGCGCAGCGCGGCACCCTTGGCGCAGTGCGCGCCCAGGTTGATGGGCGAGTCGAACACGGGCTCCTGGCGCACCCACACGCCGTTCTCGACCACGGCATCGACCGCGCAGCCCACCGAGCAGTGGGTGCACACGGTGCGGCGCACTTCGATCTTGCTGTCGCCCAGGCCCACCTTGGCGCCTTCGGCGGCACTGGACTTCTTGACCAGGGTCAGCTGCGACGCGGCAATGCCGACGCCGACGCCCAGGCCCGAGCGGCGCAGGAACGAGCGCCGGTCCATGGTGGGCAGGGCCTGCGACAAACCGCGGCGCAGGCTGTGGACAAAGGGAGATGCCGGGGCTGCGCCGGGCGCGGCGTGCGGCGATTTCTTGGTGAGCAACATGGGGCGCCCCGCGTCAGAGTTGGGTGGTCTTGTAGTACTGCTTCACATGGGCGGACAGGTGGTACCCGCCGCCCTTCTCCGGCGCCACGCGGGGGGGCGCGGACACTGCCGCATCGGAAGACGGCGCCACCTGTGGAAGGGCCACCACGGCGGCCGCTGCGGCGCCGACGGTGGCGGCGCCGGCAAAGAAGCTGCGGCGCGAGGATGGGGGTTGGCTGTTCTGCATGCTTGTCTCCAGAATGGCTGGCAGCTATGAAAGGCTGTTCATACAGTCTATGTCACTGAGTGCAACACTGCAATTGAGGCAAATACCTCCCACCAAGTTACTCACCTTTTATAGCGGCCCGGCCAGACGCCGCGAGCGCGCCCCGCTCAATCGAGCATGTCGAAGCCCTGCGCCTCCACGGCCACGAAAGCCCGCGTGAATGCGGCCAGCGCCGCATACAGGCGGGCCTGGGGGTGGGCCGCCAGCGCATCGCACAGCGCCCCGGTCCAGGGCTGCAGGTGCGTTGCAAAAAAGTCGCGCTGGGACGCCAGGTTGCACACGGCCACGTCGTCACCGGCAATCAGGTAGCGCATCACCTCGCACAGGTAGGCGATGTGGTCTTCGGTCTCGGGCATGGCCGCCTCATCACGCGCCAAACCCAGGCGGGCCAGGTCGGTGCGCAGGCGGGCCAGGGGCTTTTCGTTCAGGAAGCCGCTCAGGTAGTGCGATGCGTACAGGTAGACCTCGGGCTTGCCCACGCCGCCGAACAGGCGGTCGAACTCCAGCGCCACGGCCGCATCATCCAGCGCGCGCGCCGCACCCACCAGTTGCTGCCAGGGCTCCTGCAGAAAGCCGCCCGCGGTGGGCGCCTCGGTCACGGCCACGCGCAGGGCGGACAGCAGTTCGGGGCCGGGCGCCGCGTAGTACAGCTGCGACAGCAGGCCATACAGCTCGGCGCGCGCGGTTTCTTCGTCCAGCGCCGAGCTGCCGGGGGTGGTCATTGAAGGTTGGGCGCTCACAGGTCCGTCACTTTCGCTTCGCTTTGGGAGGAATACAGGTCGATCACGCGGCAGTCGCTGCACATCTTCAGGCGCTCCAGCGCCTCGCCCTGGAACATGGGGTGGCCCGAGAGCTTGCCCAGCATGGCCTCGATGGCCTTGACCGTGCCGAACGGCTTGCTGCAGCGCACACAGGCCCAGGGCTTGGCTTCGTTGAGCACGCGCAGCTGCGCGCGCTCGGGCGTGAGCAGCAGGCGCGGCTGCAGGGTGATCGCGTCCTCGGGACAGGTGGTGGCGCACAGGCCGCACTGCACGCAGTTCTTCTCGATGAAGCGCAACTGGGGCAGTTGCGGGTTGTCCTGCAGGGCGCTGGCGGGGCACGCGCTCACGCAGCTCAGGCACAGCGTGCAGCGGTCCTTGTCCACGGTGATGCTGCCCAGCGGGGAGCCCGCGGCCGGCAGCGCAATGGCATCGGGCCGCACCGTGGCCGGGGCTGGCGCGTATTCGATGAGATGGTCCAGCGCCATCTCCAGCGTGCTGCGCTTTTCCTGCACCACGGCGAAGCGCGCGGCCACGGCGGGCGTGGCCTGGCGGGTCTGCCCCAGCGCCTGCAGCGCGGCATCGAGCGCCGTGGGATGCACGGCCTTCACCAACTGCAGGTGGCTGCCCGTGTAGCCCAGCCCCCGCAAGATGGCCTGCGCCACATCCATCTGCGCCTGCAGGCCTTCGAGGTACTGCGGGGCCTCTTCATCGGTCACCAGCACCGCGACCTGCGATGCGCCGTAAGCCACGGCGCTCAGCCACAGGTCCACGCCCAGGCTGGCCGTGTGCCACACCGCCACCGGAATCACCCGCGCCGGCACGCCGTGCGCCACCTTGAGTTGCGCCGCGCGGCCCAATTCCTCCACCAGCGCCTGCCCGCGCTCCTGGCTGTGCAGCAGCACCACGGCGTCCTTGCCGCCGGCTGCGGCATAGGTGGACAGCAGCGTCTTGAGCTTCGTGCCCTGGTCCGTGGCGCCGGGGTAGGCATAGGTCAACGCGCCCGTGGGGCACACCGTGGTGCAGGCACCGCAGCCCACGCACAAATGCGGGTTCACCTTGATTTGTTGGCGGCTCTTGTCGCTGGCAATGGCCTCGGCCGAGCAGATGTCCACGCAGGCATTGCAGCCCACGGTTTCATTGCGGCTGTGGGCGCACAGCTTTTGCTTGTAGGCAAAGAACTTGGGTTTCTCGAACTCGCCCACCAGTTCGCGCAGGCGCAGCAGCGTGGCGATGTCGCGGCCGTCCCAGCGGAAGTACCCCTGCGGCAGCGCGTGCTGCACGAAGGTGGGCGTGGCCGTGGCGGCGCGCAGGTCGAGCACGATGTCGAAGCGCTCGGTGTGCGGCGCGGCTTCGCGGGTGAAGTCGATGGCGCCCGCCACCTGGCAGACCTTCACGCAAGTACGGTGCGACTGGCAGGCCGACAGGTCGATCTGGTAGTCCAGCCCGATGGCGTTTTCGGGGCACGCGGCCACGCAGGCATTGCAGCGGGTGCACAGGTCCAGGTCGATGGGGTTGTCGGCCGTCCATTGCACATCGAACGCGCCCAGCCATCCCGCAAGGCCGGTGATGCGCCCGCCCAGCACGGGAAAGCGCCGCGCCTGCGCGCCGCCCGCAGCGCCCGGGCCCTGGGTGAACACCGTCACCTCCAGCACGTCGGACACCATGGCCGCCGCACGCTCGGCCGCATCCAGCGGCCCGATGATCAGAAGGCGCCCGGCGCTCCTGAACGTGACCGTGGGCACGGGTGCGGGCTCGGGCAACTGCGCGGCGGCCAGCAGCGCCGCGATCTTGGGGGTGGCCTGGCTCGCATCGCGGCTCCAGCCGCCGGTCTCGCGGATGTTGACGAAGCGGAGGGGGGAGATGGCGCCCTCGGTCTGCTGGCCCAGTTCGGCGAACAGGCGCTGCTCCTGCGTGCAGGCCACCACCAGGTCCTGGCCGGTCTTGATGGCCTGCTGGAAAGCGCCGGCTTCGCGCCGGCACAGCGTGGAGTGAAGGGTCAGGCCCTGGTCGTCATGCAGTGCCGCGCCCAACGCCTTCGCGTCGAGGGGCATCGTCTGGTTGCAGTCGCAGATGAGCGTCGTGGTCATGGTCGGGTTGGCTGGCTGGCGCGTCGGCCGTCCCGGTGGGGGACGGCGCGGGCGCGCCGGGCTCGCTGGAGGACTCGCTAGGAACAGCGGTGCATACCCTCGACTGTGCCACGCCCACAGCCTCTTGCGCCTCCGCATCATCCCGATGCCGAGCGGGACCCGGGGGCTTTGCCGCAGCGCCCTCCGCGTCCGGGGAGGGCTTTTCATGGTCGAAGAAGCCCATGGCATGGGCGCTGGCCATTTTGCGCAGCATGCCCTCGGGCAAGGGATCGGGCTGCGTGTAGTCGCCGATGTAGATGTCGAGGCCGTCCATCACGTTGAAGTGCGGGTCGGCGAACAGCTTCTTCATCGCCAGGTTGCGCACCTCGGGCGAGACCGCGCGCTGCACGAAGGGCTTGAAGTCGGACGTGGGCGTGAGGGCTTGGGCGTCGGCCAGCGTGGGCGGCGGTGGCGCCGGGTCGACGGGCGGCGGGTTGTCCGCCGCTGGGGGATGGGCGGCCTGCCCCGTCGCCGCCGCCGTGGCGGGCAAGCCCTGCGCCGGCACGGGGGGCAGTGCGGCGGCGGGCGGTGGGTCTGCCACCGGCTTGCCCTCGCGCACCTCCTGCTTGCGGCGCGACCAGCGCCCGAGGAATCCGTCAGCCACGGTCTGCCCTTCCCTGCTCCACGACGTCACCAACACCACCACGCCCGCCGCCGCCGCGCTGTTTCTCGGTGGAAACGGCCGCAGGATTTCCAAAACGGTCCTGCAGCGGGCGGAAGCTGTCGGGGCGCTTCCTGCGCTTGGGCTCGGGCTGGTAGTGCTCGACCACGAAGGCCCGCAGCACCTCCAGCACCTCGGGCGGGGCGGGCACCTGCTCCACGGTTTCCTGCGCGTCCAGCCAGCGGCCGGCGTCGTGGTAGCTCAGGCTCACGGCCACGGGGCGCGCCAGCGGGATCTCGCCCGTGCCGGTGTCCTCATCGCGGCGCCACAGCACGAACCAGCACGGGGCCGGCGAGGTGAGGTTGAGGTGGTAGCCCTCGGCATCGTCGCGGAACAGCTCCACCACGAAGCCGGGGAACAGCCAGCGCTGCTCGCGCTCGTCGCTGAGCAGGCGGCGCGGCGCGGTGCCGAAGGTGGGCTCGTTGATCACCACCTCGGCCAGCGACCAGCGCCAGGGCTGCCAGCGGTTGTCGATGCGCTCGCAGCGCATGATCACGGCAACGTCGGTGTGGGGGCGTTCGGTCATGGGCGTTGACTGTACTCCGCCCTCAGCCGACGCTCAGGCAAAACCAGGCGGCTTTGCGGGTTCTCAGTGCGGCGCAGTGGCCTGCGCCACCTCCAGCCGCTCGACGGCCACCGCGCAGTACTTGAACTCGGGGATCTTGCCGAACGGGTCCAGCGCCGCGTTGGTGAGCAGGTTGGCCGCCGCCTCCACGTACGCAAACGGCATGAACACGGTGCCGCGCGGCGTGCCGTCGTCGCGCCGCACGCGCACCTGCACCATGCCGCGCCGCGAGCGGATGCCCACCAGCGCCCCCGGCGCCACGCCCAGCCGCGCCAGTTCGTCGCCATGCAGCGACGCGGTGGCCATGGGCTCGATGGCGTCCAGCACGGTGCTGCGCCGGGTCATGCTGCCGGTGTGCCAGTGCTCCAGCTGGCGGCCGGTGATGAGCACCAGGGGGTAGTCGGCATCGGGCTTTTCGGCCGCCGGGATCACGCTGGCGGGCACCAGCTGCAGGCGGCCCGTGGGCGTGGGGAATTTCTCGGTGAAGACGATGGGCTGGCCCGGGTCGCCCTCCGTGAGGCAGGGGTAGGTCACGCTGGAGTCGCGCGCGAGGCGGTCCCAGGTGATGCCCTCGATGCTGGCGTGCATGGCCTGGCGCATTTCGTCGTAGACAGCGGCCACGCCGGATTCTTCGCCTTCGTAGTTCCAGCCAAGCCCCATGCGCGCGGCGATCTGCTGGATGATCCACAGGTCCGGCTGCGCGTCGCCGGGCGGGTTCAGGGCGCGGCGGCCCATCTGCACCATGCGGTCGGTGTTGCTGGCGGTGCCGGTCTTCTCGGGCCAGGCGCTGGCGGGCAGCACCACGTCGGCCAGCCAGGCGGTTTCGGTCAAAAAGATGTCCTGCACCACCAGGTGCGACAGGCTGGCCAGCGCGTGGCGCGCGTGGTTCAGGTCGGGGTCGCTCATGGCGGGGTTCTCGCCCATGATGTACATGCCCCGCACCTTGTGCGGGTCGCTGTCGTCGGCCAGGGCCTTGTGCATGATCTCGACCACGGTGTAGCCCGGCGCCTCATCGAGCCGGGTGCCCCAGAAGTCCTCGAACCAGGCATGCGCGTCCGCGTTGTCCACCCGCTGGTAATTGGGGAACATCATGGGGATCAGCCCCGCGTCGCTCGCGCCCTGCACGTTGTTCTGGCCGCGCAGCGGGTGCAGGCCGGAGCCGGGCTTGCCGATCTGGCCGGTGACGGCGCACAGCGCGATCAGGCAACGCGCGTTGTCGGTGCCATGCACGTGCTGGCTCACACCCATGCCCCACAAAATCATCGAGGCTTTGCTTTTTGCGAACGCCCGCGCTACCTCGCGCAGCGTCTCGGCCGGGATTCCGCACACCGGGGCCATGGCCTCGGGGCTGCAGCCCATCACGTTGGCCTTCAAGGCCTCGAAGTTGTTGGCGCGGTCACGGATGAAGGCCTCATCCACCAGTCCTTCGTCGATCACCGTGTGGATCAGCGCGTTGAGCATGGCCACGTCGGTGTCGGCCTTGAACTGCAGCGTGCGCCAGGCATGGCGGCCGATGTCGGTGATGCGCGGGTCGGCCAGCACGATCTTCGCGCCGCGCTGTGCAGCGTTCTTCATCCAGGTGGCCGCCACGGGGTGGTTGGCCGTGGGGTTGGAGCCGATCACGAAGATCAGTTCTGCATGCTCCACGTCGTGCACCGGGTTGCTCACCGCGCCAGAGCCCACGCCTTCGAGCAGCGCGGCCACGCTGGAGGCATGGCACAGCCGCGTGCAGTGGTCCACGTTGTTGCTGCCAAAGCCGGTGCGCACCAGCTTCTGGAACAGGTAGGCCTCTTCGTTGCTGCCCTTGGCCGAGCCGAAGCCCGCCAGCGCCTTGGGGCCGTGCGTGTCGCGCAGCGACCTGAGCGTGCCGGCGGCCAGGCCGAGCGCCTCGTCCCAGGTCGCTTCGCGGAAGGTATCGCGCCAGTCGGCGCCGTAGGGCCGCACCTCCTTGAGCACACCGCTCTTGCGGATCAGCGGCACCGTCAGGCGGTCGGGGTGGTGGGCGTAGTCGAAGCCAAAGCGCCCTTTCACGCACAGGCGGCCATGGTTGGCCGGGCCGTCGCGGCCCTCGACGCTGATGATTTTTTCATCGCGCACGTTGTAGGTGATGAGGCAGCCCACGCCGCAGAACGGGCAGACCGAATCGACCTTGCGGTCCACCGCCTGCGGGCCGATGTGCGTCTTGGGGCTGAGCGCGCCCGTGGGGCAGGCCTGCACGCATTCGCCGCAGGCCACGCAGGTGCTCTCGGCCATGGGGTCGTCGAGGTCGAACACGATCTTGCTCTGCGCGCCGCGCAGCGCGTAGCCGATCACGTCGTTGACCTGTTCTTCGCGGCAGGCGCGCACGCAGCGGTTGCACTGGATGCAGGCGTCCAGGTTCACGGCCATGGCGGGGTGGCTCAGGTCGGGCGCGGGCTGCTCGCGGCGCAGGGCGTGGAGGGCCGGGCGCACCGAGACGCCCAGGCGGCCGGCCCAGGCGCTCAGCTCGCCATGCTGGCCCACTGGGGCATCATTTTTTGAATCAAAATTGCCGCTATCGCTGGATGGACGTGCGCTAACAGCTATCAAATCAGGAGTGCACGTCTTTTCGTCGTTCCACCGGTATCCGACATCGGGCATGTCGGACAGCAGCATCTCCACCACCATCTGCTGGCTCTTGCGGGCGCGCGGGCTGGTGGCCTGCACCTTTATGCCGGGCGTGGGTGCGCGGCAGCAGCTGGGGGCCAAGGTGCGCTCGCCCGCGATCTCGACCACGCAGGCGCGGCAGTTGCCGTCGGGGCGCAGGCCGTCGGTGTAGCACAGGTGCGGGATCTCCACGCCATGGCGCTGCGCGGCTTGGAGGATGGTTTCGCCGGCGTGGGCGGTGACCGGCTGGCCATCCAGCTCGAAGGCCACGCCGGGCTGCACCGCAGTGGATGTCAATACGGCGCTCATGGCCGCACTCCCGGGGGCAGTTGCTCGGCGAGCGGGCTGCTGCGCGGCCTGGGCAAGTCGCCCGGCCAGGGTGCCTCGCCCACCTCGTGCGCAAAATATTTGTGGATGCAGCGGATGGGGTTGGGCGCAGCCTGGCCCAGCCCGCAGATGGACGCATCGCCCATCACCTGGGCCAGGTCGCCCAGCAGCTCTTCGTCCCACTGCGGGGCGCGCATCAACGCCGCAGCCTTGGCCGTGCCTACCCGGCAGGGCGTGCACTGGCCGCAGCTTTCGTGCTCGAAGAACCGCATCACGTTCAGCGCCGCATCGCGCGCCCGGTCGTGCTGGCTGAGCACAATGACGGCGGCCGAGCCGATGAAGCAGCCGTAGGGCTGCAGCGTGTCGAAGTCGAGCGGAATGTGGTTCAGGCTGGCGGGCAGGATGCCGCCCGACGCGCCGCCGGGCAGGTAGGCGTAGAGCTGGTGGCCATCGGCCATGCCGCCGCAGTATTCGTCGATGAGTTCCTGCACCGTGATGCCCGCAGGCGCGAGCTTGACGCCCGGCTGCCGGACGCGCCCGCTGACGCTGAAACTGCGCAGCCCCTTGCGCCCGTGGCGGCCGAAGCTGGCAAACCACTCGGGCCCGCGCTCGACGATGTCGCGCACCCAGTACAGCGTCTCGAAGTTGTGCTCCAGCGTGGGCCGGCCGAACAGGCCCACCTGCGCGATGTAGGGCGGACGCATGCGGGGCTCGCCGCGTTTGCCTTCGATGCTCTCGATCATGGCGGACTCTTCGCCGCAGATGTAGGCGCCCGCACCGCGCCGCAGCTCGATGTGGGGCAGCGGGCACGGCGGCTGGGCGTGCAGGTCGTCCAGCGCCGCTTGCAGCAGCGCGCGGCAGCCGTGGTATTCGTCACGCAGGTAGATGTAGACCGCCTCGGTGCCCACCACCTGGGCGGCGATGAGCACGCCTTCCAGAAAACGGTGCGGGTCGCGTTCGAGGTAGGTGCGGTCCTTGAAGGTGCCGGGCTCGCCCTCGTCGATGTTGACGGCCATCAGCCGTGGCGCGGGCTGGTCGCGCACGATGCGCCATTTGCGTCCCGCCGGAAAGCCTGCGCCGCCCAGGCCGCGCAGGCCCGAGTTCTCCATGGCCGAGAGCACCGCCTCTGCATCCATTTCGCCGTTGACCAGCGCGGCGGCCGTCTGGTAGCCGCCGTGCGCGCGGTAGGTGGCGAGGTCTGTGTGGGCGGGACTGACCGGGTCTGGCTGCGCAGGCACGCTGTGTTCGGCCAGCGCGGCAATATCAAAATTGATAGCTGCCAGCGCTTGTGGATGAAGCGCCAGGGCCCGATTTGGCTTCGAAATGATGGTGTCCAGCACGGCATCCACCGTGGCGTGTGGCACCGGGCACTGGTGCACCACGGCCACGGGCGCCTGCTCGCAGCGGCCCACGCAGGGCACGGCCACCACCTGCACATTGCCCTGCCCTGCACCAAGGTTCATCGCGCGCAGGCGCCCGGGCAGCTCGGCCAGCAGTTCATGTGCGCCGGCCAGGCTGCAGCTCAGGCTGTCGCACACCCGCAGCACCAGGCGCGGGGCCTGGGCATCCTCGCCGCGCACGATGTCGAAGTGGTGGTAGAAGCTGGCCACTTCATACACCTCGGCCATGGGGCGGTTGAGCTGCTTGGCCAGCGCCACCAGGTGGCGGTCGTGCAGCACGCCAAAGTGGTCGTTCAGCCGGTGCAGGTATTCGATGAGGAGATCGCGCCGAAAACCATCGGCCGGGCGCGGCCCCAGCAGCTGCGCCACCTCGGCCAGCGCGGCATCCTCGGGCTGGCGGCCTTTCAGGCGGCTCTTGCGGCGGATGCGCTCGCGCATGTCGTTGACGGACACGGCGGCCACGGTGGGGGCTTCGGGTGCAGGATTCATGGATCGGGATCGTGGGGGCGCGCAGCGGTGGTTATGAAGCCGCCTGCATACCGCAGGCTGGCGAGCGCAGTGTCGACGAGGCCCGCGGGGGCGTCAAATTGCTTACGCACATGGGACGATCACAAAAACAAATGAGCCCGGGCCGTCCCGTGCGCGGCCGCTACGCCTGCGGCGGCGGCGGGCGGCTGCGATGCAGCGCCGACAGGAAGTAGCGCGCGGCCTGGGGCAGGGGGCGGTCCCTGCGCGTGATGGCGCCGAACTCGCCCATCTTGTGCTTGATGTGGCAGGGCAGGATCTTGAGCAGATGGTGCCGCGCATAGATCGTGGCGATCGACAGCGGAATCACGGCCACCATGGTGGTGTCCGCGATCAGCTGCATGGTGGTCAGGATGGAGGCCGTCTCGATCAGGCCACGGGGCGGCGGCGCGTGGAGCGAGCGGAACTCCTGGTCCAGCACCTCGCGCATGGGGCTGCCGGAGGGCTGCAGTATCCAGGGGTAGTCCAGCAAGCTGGAGAAGGCAACCTGCCTTTTCTTGGACAGCGGATGCCCCACTCCCACCACCACGGCCAGCGACTCGTTGGCCAGCGGCTGAAAGCCGAACAGGGCCTTGTGCTCCGGCCGCACGCGCCCGATGGCGATGTCGATCAGGCCGTCCTTGAGCAGTTCGACCAGCCTGTCGCTGGTGTCCAGCGTCACCTGGATGGTGGTCAGCGGATAGGTCTTGTTGAACGCGATGATGGCCAGGTTCAGCAAGGTGGGCAGCGGCGCCATGATGCAGCCCACCGCCAGGCGCCCCGCGCTTCCCAGTTTCAGTTCATCGAGTTCGCGGGCCATGGACTCCATCGAGCCGCGCATGCCCTGGAAGTACCCCAGCACGCGCTCGCCGGCCGGTGTCATCCGCTGCCCCCGCCCCTCGCGTTCGAACAGGCGCTGCCCCAGCGCCGACTCCAGCTCCTGAATCATCTTCGTGGCGGCGGGCTGGCTCATTCCCAGCTCGACCGCCGCCCCCCGCAAGGTGCCATGTTCGGCAAAAGCCAGCATGAGGGCGACCTGCCGCATGCGCAGCCGGTTGAGCAGTTGCGAGACGACAAAAGGACTTGTTTTGTGCATGGAGGAACCGCCTCAGGCTTACGGGAAAACCCAGCGTCAAATCATAACCAGTGATTATTAGTTATGTTCAATTTTTGAATTTACGTTAACTATCCGCCTCCCAATAATCGGCCCACATGCAGCAGGCGACACCACCCAAAACCGAATCCCATCCATGACAAACGCCGCAAAACCGGTCGTGGCCCTGACCCTGGGCGACCCCGCGGGCATCGGTCCTGAGCTCATCGCGAAGTTGCTCAGCCGGCCTGATGTCCACGAGGAGGCCAACGTGGTCGTGGTGGGCGACATCTGGGTGTGGAATGCCGGCCAGCAGACCGCTGGCGTCGCCGTGCCGACACACCCCGTCGCGACGCTGGCCGAAGTGCGCCACCGCCCCCAACAGGACCGGCCTGCCTTTGTGCCGGTGGCGTCCATCGATGCCGGCAAGGTCCGCTGCGGCCACGTGGCGGCGGAATGCGGGGCCTCCGTCCTTCAGGTGCTGAACCTCTGCATGGATGCGGCCCAGGCCGCCCATGTGGACGCCATCTGCTTCGCCCCCCTGAACAAACACGCCATGAAGCTGGGCGGGCTCCGCCACGAGGACGAACTGCACCATTTCGCCGCGTACCTGGGAGTGCAGGGCTACTTCTGCGAGTTCAACACCCTGGGCCGCCTGTGGACATCGCGGGTGTCCTCGCACATTCCCCTCAAGGATGCCGCGCGGGCACTGAGCCAGGAACGCATCGTGGCCGCCGCCAGGCTCATCCACCAGTCGCTGCGGGACAGCGGGTTCCCCGATCCCAGGGTGGCCGTGGCGGCTTTCAATCCGCACGCGGGGGACGGCGGCATGTGCGGGCGCGAGGAGATCGACATCATCGCGCCGGCCGTCAGGACGCTCCAGGAAGCCGGAGTGCCGGTGGAAGGCCCCTTCCCCGCGGACACGGTGTTCCTGAAAGCGCGCGACGGCCACTACCAGGCGGTGGTGACCATGTACCACGACCAGGGCCAGATCGCGATCAAGCTGCTGGGATTCAGCCGGGGGGTCACCGTCCAGGGCGGGCTTCCCATCCCCATCACCACGCCCGCCCATGGCACGGCCTTCGACATCGCGGGCAGGGGCGTGGCCGATGTCAATGCCACGCACAACGCATTCCGGATCGCCGCACGCATGGGCTCGAACCAGCTGCGCGCCCGCCAGGGCGACCCGCTGGCCGGTGAATGACAGAAAAAAGAAATCGCCATGAAAATCAAATCGGTCCGCGCGCGCGTCTACGAATGGAAGGGCAAGACCATCGCGCCCCAGGACAACTTCTGCGCCAACGCCATGGACCTCGTCTACTCCAGGACCGAGACCATGAGCACCTTCCGCTTCCACTCTTGGACCGTGGTGGAGATGGAGACCGATGACGGCATCGTGGGGCTGGGCAACGTGGCGCTGGCGCCGCGCATCGCCAAGGCCATCATCGACGAGTACCTCGCGCCGCTGGTCATCGGACAGGACCCCTGGGACTACGAGTACCTGTGGCAGCGCATGTACCGCGCCACCCATGCCTGGGGCCGCAAGGGCGTGACCATGGCCGCCATCTCGGCTGTGGACCTGGCCATCTGGGACATCCTGGGCAAGAGCGTGAACAAGCCGGTGTTCAAGCTGCTGGGCGGGCGCACCAAGGAAAAGATCCCCTGCTACTACTCCAAGCTCTACCGCACCGACCTGGACGCCATGCAGGCCGAAGCGCAGAAGTTCCTGGACCAGGGCTTCACCGCATTCAAGATGCGCTTCGGCTACGGGCCCGCCCATCTGCAGCAGGGCGTGCAGGAAAACCTCAGGTCCGTCGAGGCCGTGCGCGAGGTCATCGGCTACGACAACGACCTGATGCTCGAGTGCTACATGGGCTGGAGCCTCGAATACGCCAGGCGCATGCTGCCCAAGCTCGAGAAGTTCGAGCCCCGCTGGCTGGAAGAGCCCGTGATCGCCGACGACATCGACGGCTATGCCGAACTCAATGCCATGGGCAGCATCCCCATTTCGGGCGGAGAGCATGAGTTCAGCCTCTACGGCTTCAGGCAGCTGCTGGACAAGAAGGCCGTGAGCGTCGTGCAGTACGACACCAACCGCGTGGGCGGCATCACCGCCGCCCACAAGATCAACGCCCTGTGCGAGGCCCACAGCGTGCCGGTGGTGCCGCATGCGGGGCAGATGCACAACTACCACCTGACCATGAGCACGCTGGCCTCGCCCATGGCCGAGTACTTCCCCATCTTCGACGTGGAGGTCGGCAACGAACTGTTCTGGTACCTCTTCGATGGCGAGCCCGTGGCGGAGAACGGTTTCCTGCAGCTCAGGGACGACGCACCGGGCCTGGGCCTCGCGCTCAAGACCGAGTACCTCGACCAGTTCCACATCGTCGGATAAGGGCCGCGGCATGCCTGGACGCTCCACCCCCCGCTACCGTGGCATCTTCCCCGTGGTGCCCACCACCTTCCACGAGGACGGCACGCTCGACCTGGCCAGCCAGAAGCGCTGCCTGGACTTCATGATCGACTCGGGCGTGGACGGCCTGTGCATCCTGGCCAACTTCTCCGAGCAGTTCCTGCTGTCGGACGAAGAACGCGAAACCCTCACCCGCACGGCACTGGAGCATGTGGCGGGCCGCGTGCCCGTCATCGTCACCACCACCCACACCAGCACCGCCGTCTGCGCCGCGCACAGCCGCCGCGCACAGGACATGGGCGCTGCCATGGTGATGGTGATGCCGCCCTACCACGGCGCCACCTTCCGCTTCAGCGAGGCACGCATCCGGAGCTTCTTCCAGGGCGTGTCCGACGCCGTCGGCATCCCCGTCATGGTCCAGGACGCACCGGCCGCGGGCACGCCGCTGTCTGCGGCCTTCCTGGCCCGGATGGCGCAGGAGATCGAGCAGGTCTGCTACTTCAAGATGGAAACCGCGGGGGCGGCGAGCAAGCTGCGCGAGCTCATCGCGCTGGGCGGCGAGGCCATCGAAGGCCCCTGGGACGGGGAGGAGGCCATCACCCTGCTGGCGGACCTGGAAGCCGGGGCCACCGGATCGATGACGGGCGGCGGGTTCGCGGACGGCATACGCCCCATCATCGAAGCTCACCGCCAGGGCGACAGGGACCAGGCCTTCGCCGAATACCAGCGCTGGCTGCCGCTGATCAACCACGAGAACCGCCAGGCGGGCTTCCTGGCGGCCAAGACGCTGATGAAGGAAGGCCGCGTGATCGCCTGCGACGCACCGCGCGCGCCCTGGCCGCCCATGCACCCGGAGGTGCGCCGCCAGCTGCTGGCCATCGCACGCCCGCTCGATCCGCTGGTGCTGCGCTGGGCGCATTGAAAGCCCTGCCCGCCATGCGCCCCCGCGATCACCTCACCACCCGCAGGCCCCGGGCTGCCGCGTGGGCCAGCGATGACCGCCGCCCCGCCCACCCCACCGCCGCCGCGCCGCGCATCCGCCGCGAGGCAGCCTTTCGCCCCGTGGCCGGCGCGGTCCGCGCCAAGGGGGATGAAGGCACCCAGGGCAGGCCCTTCGCCGCCCTGCCCGCGGACTTTGCCGGGCCCCGCCTCCCGCACGCCGCGCGCTTCCAATGCCACAGCCAGGCCGGGATGGCGACAGCCAACCCGCCCACGGCGGGCACCCACTGCCACGTGCCGTCCGCCACGGCCAAGGCACACCACGCCCAGGGATGACCGTGACCGAATTCCTCGCCCCACCACCCTACATCCTGGATGCGCGCCTGGCCCCTGTCTTCGAGGGCGCGGCGCTGCGGCGGCTGTGCACGGGGGCCGCCTGGAGCGAGGGGCCGGTCTGGCTGCCCCAGGACGATTCGGTGCTGTGGAGCGACATTCCCAACAATCGCATGCTGCGCTGGTCCCCTGCCGACGGCATGAGCGTCTGGCGCGACCAGGTCGATTTCACCAACGGCCACGCGCTCGATGGCGCGGGCAACCTGCTGCATTGCTCCCACGGGCAACGCGCCATCGTGCGCACGCCCCAGGTCGGGGGGCTCCTGCATGCGGACACGCCCGATGAGGTGGTGGTCGGCCACTTCCATGGCAAGCGGCTCAACTCCCCCAACGACGTGGTGGTGCAGAGCAACGGCTGCATCTGGTTCACCGACCCGCCCTACGGCATCCTCGGCGACCGGGAAGGCCACAAGGCACCCCCCGAGCTGGACGGCAACTACGTGTTCTGCTACGACCCGTCGGACGGACAGCTGCACAAGGCGTCCGGGTTCCTGCAGGAGCCCAACGGCCTCGCTTTTTCTCCCGACGAAAGCCTGCTGTACGTGAGCGACACCTCGGCCGCGCTGCGCCCGGACGGTACGGGCCACCACCACATCGTGGTCTTCGACGTGCGGGAACATGCGCTGGAGGACCCCCGCGTGTTCGCCCGGGTCTCGCCGGGCGTGCCGGACGGTTTCCGCGTGGACCACCGCGGCCGGATCTACACCAGCAGCGAAGACAGCGTGCAGGTGCTGCACCCCGACGGAACGCTGCTGGGCAAGATTCCCGTGCCCGAGAAGGTGGGCAACGTGACCTTCGGGGGAACGCGCAGGGACACCCTCTTCATCGCCGCCAGCACCTCGCTGTACAGCATCGTTCTCAACACACGCGGAGCCCCCCGGCCATGACCGACGACGTCCTGCTTCTGGTGGAAAAGTGCAGCCACTGCCTGAGCTACTACGACATCGGCAGCGGTGAACGGCTGGCCAGCATTGCGCTGCCCGACTTCCCGCACGAGTTCGTGATCGACTCGCACCAGGCCTATGCCTACATCGGCCACTATGGCGTGGAAACCTCGGGCCATCCGGGCGCTGGGGGCACACAGATCCTTCAGGTGGACATCGCCCGCAGGAAGCTGGTGCGCTGCATCGACATCGCCCCCTTCAACCGGCTGCACGGCATGCAGATGGACGCACAGGATCGCCTGTACGCGCTCAGCGAAGACCGAGCGCAACTCGTGGTCCTGGACCATCCCGCCACGGACACGGCCCCGCGCAGGGCCGTGAGCACCGGGGGCATCAAGAGCCACCTGTTCGCGCTCACCCGCGACGGACAGACGGCCTATGCGATGAACCTGCTGTCGCACACCGTGACCAGGATCCGGCCCCACGATGCCACGGTGGCTCCCGTGGCCTGCGCTCCCGGGGAGAAACCCGAAGGCTATGCGCTGAGCGGGGACGAGAAGACGCTGTACGTGAGCTGCCGCTTGAGCAACACGCTTTGCGCGATCGACACCGCGACGATGCAGGTCAAGGACCGGGCGCCCTCGCGCGACGATCCCACGCGCCTGTACCTGTACCGGGACGGCCGGCTGGTGGTCACCAACTACGGCGAACGCAGCCTGTCCGTGGTGGACCCCGCCACGCTGCGGGAGCTGGCCCACGTGCCGATGGAGGCGCGGGCCATCGCCCTGAGCTTCCACCCGTCGCGGCCGCTGGCCTTCGTGAGCCAGGACAACGACCTGCTGGGCTGCCTCAACATGGAGACGCTGCAGTTCGAACGCTGGATCGCGACCCAGCGCGAGCCGGATGTCTCGCGCGTGCTGTCCCGCTTTCCTGCACGGGGCGGTGCATGAACGGCCTCATGCAGTGGCTGCTGACGCCCATCAGCGGAGCGGCGCACCACGAGATCGCGCCGTGGGCTTTCTGGCACGCCCGCCTCATGGTTCTGGCCTGGGCCATCCTGCTGCCGCTGGGTGTGCTGGTTGCGCGCTTCTTCAAGATCATGCCCGGCCAGGACTGGCCGGCGGTGCGCGACAACAAGACCTGGTGGCACGCGCACCGCGTGCTGCAGTACGGCGGCATGGCGCTGATGCTGGCAGGCATCGGGCTGGCCTGGGGCAACGCCCGCGGCGTGAGCCAGGCCGCGGCATGGCACGCCATTCTGGGGTGGGGGGTGCTGGGGCTGGGGCTCATGCAGCTGGCATCGGCGTGGGCCAGGGGCAGCAAGGGCGGCCCCACCGACGTGCGGCTGCGCGGAGACCACTACGACATGACCCCGGGGCGCGTGGCCTTTGAATCCGTGCACAAGGCCGGAGGCTATGCCGCCATTCTTCTGTCGATCGCCACGATCGTCCTGGGCCTGGTGGTGGCCGACGCGCCCCGCTGGATGGGGCTGGCGCTCGCGCTGTGGTGGCTGCTGCTGGCGAGCGCATTCGTGGTCCTGCAGCGCCAGGGGCGGTGCATCGACACCTACCAGGCCATCTGGGGCCCCGGCAGCGGCACGGCCGCCAGCCGCAAGCGGCCCGTGGGCTGGGGCATCAGGCGCTACACGGCGGCCCAGTGGCAGCGGAAATTCGGGCAGCGCCACACGCCCGGCCGCACTCCACAACGATAGATGACGGGAGCACCCATGGCAGGACTGGAGCTACGCAACGTGGTCAAGCGTTTCGGCGAGGTGACCGTCGTCCAGCAGATGGACCTGGCGATCCACGAGGGCGAATTCGTCGTGCTGCTGGGCGAATCGGGCTGCGGGAAAAGCACGACGCTGCGGATGATCGCGGGGCTGGAGGAGGTGACGCAGGGGCAGATCCTGATCGGCGACAGGGATGTGACCCATGCCGCGCCCATGGACCGCGACATCGCCATGGTGTTCCAGAACTATGCGCTGTACCCCCACATGAACGTGGCGGAGAACATGTCCTTTGCGCTGCGCCTGTCCGGCCGGCCCTACGCCGAGATCTTCGAGAAGGTCAGGTCCGCGGCCCGCATCCTGAGCATCGAACACCTGCTGGAACGCACGCCCAGGGAGCTGTCTGGCGGCCAGCGCCAGCGCGTGGCCATCGGGCGCGCCATCGTGCGGGAACCCAAGGTTTTCCTGTTCGACGAACCGCTGTCCAACCTGGATGCCAAGCTGCGCGGCCACATGCGGGCGGAACTGGCCATCCTGCACGAGCGCCTGGGAAAGACCACGGTGTATGTGACCCACGACCAGGTCGAGGCGATGACGCTCGCCTCGCGCATCGTGATCTTCGACAAGGGGGAGATCCAGCAGATCGGCACCCCCTCCGACGTCTTCACACGCCCGGCCAGCCTGTTCGTGGCGGGGTTCATCGGCACGCCGACCATGAATTTCTTCCGGGCCCGCTACAGCCAGGAACATGGCCTCAAGCTGCTTCGCGGAGAAGGCTTCGCGTGGATCGCGCCGGACTGGCTGGTGGCACAGGCCCCACGGGCGGACCAGTCGCTCACGCTGGGCCTGCGCCCCCAGGCGCTGCACCCTTCCAACGCGGGCGTGAGCCTGCTCAGCCTGCAGGTGGACGTCGTGGAGTACCTCGGCACCGAAAGCCAGGTGGTGGGACACATGAACACTCCCTCCGGCCAGCGCGTGGCCGCCATGCTGCCGGGCAACGCGCAGGACCGGCTGCGCCAGCGGGTCGACCTGAGCTTCGACCCGCAGGACATGCACGTTTTCGACACCGCCTCGGGGCGCTCCCTGCGCCCCTGACACACCGCGACACCCCCACCCAGGAGACAAGACCATGAAAAGACGCGATTTCGTAACGAAAACCAGTGCCACGGTGTTCGGTGCCAGCCTGCCCTTGAGCGGAATCCGTGCGCAGAGCCGCTATTCCAGGTACGCGGGCCAGACGGTCACCTTCAGCGTGCCGGCCCATCCCCACTACGACGCGATGATGAAGATCCTGCCGGATTTCACCAGGGAAACCGGGATCAAGGTGGAAACCGACCGCCTGGCCATGGGGCGCATGAAGGAAAAGCAGCTGCTGGAGATGGCCAAGCCGCAGGGCGACTACGACCTGGGCTGCTACGTCGTGATGTGGAAGGGCGAGTACGTCGCCAAGAATCTCATCCGGTCGCTCGACCCGTTCCTGCAGAACCCCGCCCTGGCGGACCCCGCCTACGACATCAAGGACATCATTCCGGTCTATCTCGAAAACCTGGGGCTCGTGGGGGGCCCCAAGGGTTACCTGGCGGGGCCGGGCGCCAAGCTCTACGGACTGCCCTATGGCGCGGAAACCTCGGTGCTGGCCTACCGCAAGGACATCTTTGCCAAGCACGGCTTCAAGGTGCCCGAGAACTATGCGGAGTTCGCGCAGTTGCTGCGCGTGATCAAGGACAAGGAGGGTATCGGCGCGCTGGCGTCCCGGGGCCAGGCGGGCCATCAGGCCGTGCACGCCTGGCTGCTGCACCTGAACCCGCTGGGCGGCAGCGTCTTCGACGATCAATGGCGCGTGCGCTTCAATGACAAGGCGGGCGTGCAGGCGCTCAAGTTCCTGCAGGAAGTGGTGGCCACGGGCCCCGCGGGCATCGCGGGGTATGGCCAGGGGGAAAGCAACACGGCCTTCCTGCAGGGCCAGGCCGCCATGTACCTGGACTCCACCTCCCTCGCCGGGCTGGTGAACGACCCGGCCAAGTCCCGCATCGCCGGCAAGGTCAGCTGGGCCCTGCACCCCATGGGAACGCGCCGCGCCTCCCAGTCCGGCGGGCTGGGCCTGGCCATCGCCAAGAACGCGAAGAACGCCGATGCGGGCTTCCTGCTCATGCAGTGGCTCACCTCCAAGGCCCAGGACAAGGCCGTCACCCGGGCGGGCGGCGCGCCCACCCGCAACTCCACGCTGGCCGACACCGACCTCGTGCGGCAGTACCCGGAGTTCATCACCTTCAAGGAGGCGCTCAAGTACTCCAACCCCGACTGGCGGCCCATCATCGCGGTGTGGGACAAGATCAACGTGCAGGCGCTCGGGGTCGGCATCTCCGAGGCCCTGACCGGCAAGAAGACGGCCGAGGCAGCGCTCAATGACCTGGTGGCCCCGGTCATGCAGATCATGCGTGAAGCCGGGTACAAAGTCTGAGGCGCGCCCGCCATGCGCACCCCTTCCTGGGTTCCGCTCCTCTACGTGGGGCCTGCCGCCGCGATCATGGCGGCAGCGTGCCTCTACCCGGTCATCTCGGCCTTCCAGCTGGGGCTCTACGACTGGAGCATGGGCACCCCCTGGAGCGCGGCCCGCTGGGTGGGGCTGGATGCATTCGCCGCGGCGTTCAGCAATCCCCGGGTGTGGTCGTCGCTCTGGACAACCCTGCTGTTCGCCGGCGTCTGCGTCACCGCCGAGATGCTGCTGGGCATCGCGCTGGCACTGGCGCTGGAGCGGCCGGTGCGGGGCACGGCGGTCTTTCGCACCTTGTTCATCCTTCCCATGATGATCGCGCCCATTGCCGTGGGCCTGGCCTGGCGCTACATGTTCGACGCGCAGTTCGGGCTCATCAACGCCGTGCTCGGCCTGCTCAGGATCGCGCCCCTGACCTGGCTGGCGGATCCCACGCTCGCGTTCGCCGCCATCGTGATCGCGGACGTCTGGCAGTGGACGCCCTTCGTCTTCATCATGATGGTGGCCGCCCTGGCGAACGTGGACAGCGCGGTCATCGAGGCCTCGCGGATCGACGGGGCGAACTGGTGGCAGATGACCACCCTCGTCAAGCTGCCCATGATCGCGCACGTGATCGCCATCACGCTGATGATGCGGCTGGTGGATGCCTTCCGGGTTCTCGAAGTGATCTACGTGCTGACATTCGGCGGCCCGGGCGACTCCACCGAAATCCTCGCGCTGCACATCTACAAGACGGCCTTCGTGGGCCAGCAGCTGGGCGTGGCCGCCGCCATCTCCGTGCTGCTGCTCGTGGTGGTGGCCGTGCTGTCATGGATCGCCCTGCGCATCTCGAACCCTCTGGACAACGAGAAGTAACCGGGAACGCGAGATGCCCATGAAACGCTCTCCCCTGCTCGCCACCGCGCACTACGCCATGCTGGTCGGCCTGGCCGTGCTGTGCATCGCCCCCATCGCGGTCATCTTCGCCACCAGCCTGCGCCAGCAGGTGGACATCTTCGCCGAGCCGCTGAATTTCATCTTCACCCCCACCCTGGAGAACTACCGGGCCGTCCTGCAGGAAGACAAGTTCGACCGGTACCTGTACAACAGCCTTTTTGTCGGGCTCATTTCCACGGCCGCCACCCTGGTGCTGGGCTGCATGGCGGCCTACGGCCTCGCGCGGTTCCGCTTCCCCGGCCGGCGCGCGCTGGCCTACACCACCTTGCTGCTGCGCACCGTGCCGCTGGCGGTCATGGCCATACCGGTCTTCCTGATCTGGAACGAATGGCACCTGGTCAACAGCCTGTGGGGCCTGATCCTGCTGTACGTGGCGGTCAACCTGCCATTCACGATCTGGCTGCTCTATGGCTTCGTGCTGCAGGTCCCCGTGGAGCTGGAAGAGGCAGCCGCCATCGACGGCTGCGGCCCCCTGCGCGTGTTCACCAAGGTGCTGCTTCCGCTCATGGCGCCCGGGCTCGCCGCGGCCTCGATCTTCACCTTCCGCATCGCCTGGAACGAGTTCATCCTGGCGCTGGTGCTCACCGATCGCCACTCGCGCACCCTGCCCGTGGCGGCCTCGCTTTTCGTCACCGACATGGGGGTGGACTGGGGGCGGGTCATGGCCATGGGCAGCCTCATCGCCATTCCCCCGCTGATCTTCACCTTCGTGGCGGCACGCCAGATCATCACCGGGCTCACGGCAGGCGCCGTCAAGGGCTAGGGACGCACCCTGGCCTGCATTCCCCCGCTTACCGCCCCACCCCATGAGATTCGTCCAGACATTGCGCATTTCGCAGAAGCTGCTCCTCTTCGCGCTCCTGCTGGTGGCGTGCTTCTTCCTCGGGGCCTGGCAGGTCGCGCGCTGCCTGCTGGCGATCTCGCATTTCGGCGCGGCGCTGCCAGACGCCGATCCCGTCGTGGAAAGCGCGGCCGCCGCGCTGCGGATACTGGCCCTGACCAGCGCCGTGGTGGCGGGGGGCTGCCTGGCCCTGGCATGGTGGATTGGCCGCGCGCTGCGCACGCGCGTCGCCGTCGCCCGCAAATTCACGGACGATGTGCGCATCGGCAACCTGACGAGCCTGATTCACGACGCGCAGCGCGACGAGTTCTCGCCCTTGATGGCGGCCATGCGCGAAATGCAGGAATCCCTGACCAGGGTCGTCACCAAGGTCAGGGCGGGCGCGCAGGAGGTGGCCCTGGCCAGCGACGAGATATCCCAGGCGAACACCGATCTGTCCGCACGGACGGAACGCCAGGCGCTGTCGCTGAAGGACACCACGGACGCGGTGGAGGCGTTCGCCAGCAGCGCCCTGCTGGTGGGGCAGAAGGCGGATGCGGGCAACGCCATCGCGCAGCAGACCGCCCTGGCGGGAGATCACGGCAACCGTGCCTTCGCGTCCGTGCAGCAGACCATGCAGGAAATTGCGTCGGACTCCGCGCGGGCCTTCGACATCATCGCGCTCATTGACGGGATCGCGTTCCAGACCAACATCCTCGCCCTGAACGCGGCCGTCGAGGCGGCACGCGCCGGCGAGCAGGGCCGGGGCTTTGCCGTGGTCGCCAGCGAGGTGCGCGCGCTGGCGCAGCGCAGCGCCAGCGCGGCCAAGGACATCAAGGCGCTGCTGACCCGCGGCAACGCCCGCATCGAAACCGGCGCGACCCTGGTGCAGACGGCCGCCCAGCAGCTGGGCGGCATGACCGAGGCCATCCAGCGGGTGACACAAATCATGGCGGAGATCGCCCATTCCAGCCAGATGCAGCGCGAGAGCGTGGGCAAGGTCATCGAGTCCGTGGAGCTGATTGACCAGGCCACGCAACAGAACGCGGCCCTGGTGGAGCAGACAGCCTCCGCCTCGCAGCAACTGCGGGCGCAGGCCGCGCGCCTCGTCGGGTCGGTGAACGTGTTCACGCTCAACGGGAGCCCGTCCGAAGCCGAAGAGCAGGTGCGAAGGGCCGTGGACCTGATCCGCGACATCGGCGCCGAGAAGGCCTACCGCGAATTCACGCACGGCACCTCGTTCAAGGACCGGGACCTGTACATCACGGTCTACGACTTCAACGGCCGCAATCTCGCGCACGGAGCCAATCCCGCCAACGTCGGAAAGGTCCTCATCGACATGCGCGACGCGAATGGCGTGGCGATCGTCAGGAACTCGCGCGACCTGGCCACGCAAAGGGGCTCTGGATGGTCCGCGCCGTACCACATCCTGAATCCGGTCACCCAGAAGATCATGGTCAAGAAGGCGTTTGTCCAGCGTGTGGGAGAGACCTTCGTCTCGTCCGGAATCTACGCCGTGGACCTGGATTGATCGACGCTCCCCCCGAGACAGGAAAAAACCCATGCAACGCAGACTGCTCGTCCAATCGCTGTGCGCCGCCACCATCCCCGCCTTCTTCCCGGGGGCATCGCGCGCCCGGAACAGGTATGCCCCCTACCGGGGCCAGAAGCTCAGGATCAGCATCCCCAGGCACCACCACTACGACGCCGCCACGAAACTGTTCCCCACGTTCACCAGCGAAACCGGCATTCAGGTCGAGTTTGAACAGCTCCCCATCGCGGAGATGAAAAAGAGGCAGCTGGAGGAGATGGCCAAGCCGCAGTGCGACTTCGACCTCGTGTCGTATGTGGTGATGTGGAAAGGCGAGTACGTCAAGAAGCGCCTCATCCGGGATATCGAGCCCTACCTGAACAACCGGCAGCTCACCCCCGAGGACTTCGACCTGCCCGACATCATCGCGGGATTCCGGGAGAACATTGGCCTGGTCGGGGGATGGAAAGGCTACCTGGCCGGCGGGGCCGCCAAGCTCTATGGGCTGCCCTATGGAGCCGAGACCTCGGTGCTGGCCTACCGGCACGACATCTTCGAGAAGTTCAACCTGAAGCCGCCCGAGTCGTACTTCCAGCTGGAACAGCTGCTGCCGCTCCTGCGGGAAAAGACCGCCATGGGGTCGCTGGCCTCGCGCGGCAAGGAAGGCCACCAGTGCGTGCATGCCTGGCTGTTGCACCTGAACCCGCTCAATGGCGGCGTGTTCGAGAACAACTGGCAGCCCCGCCTGCATGATTCGGCCGGAGTCCGCGCCGCCAACCTGCTCAAGAAGATCATCGACACCGGCCCTCCCAACGCGCTGGCGGCGGGCCAGACGGAGATGCTCAATGCGTTCCTGCAAGGGCAGGCCTCCATGTACCTGGACTCGACCCTCATCTTCGGTGCGGTCCGCGACGAGAAGATCTCGAAGATCAATGGCAAGGTTAGTTATGTGCGCCATCCCCGCGGCGCGCGCTATGCGTCCCAGACCGGAGGCCTGGGACTGGCCATCCCCGCCCAGTCGAAGAACCCGGACAGCGCATTCCTGCTGATGCAATGGCTCACCGCCAAGCAGCAGGACAAGTCGGTTTGCCACCTGGGCGGCGTGCCCCACCGGCTGTCCACCCTGGCCGACCCCGACCTGGGGAGGAAATACCCCGAGTTCCAGATGCTCCTGCGCAGCATCGGGGATGCCAACCCCAACTGGCGGCCCATCATTCCGGAGTGGGACACCATCAATACCGACATACTGGGCAAGAGCATCCACGAGGTGATTTCAGGCAAGCAGCCCGCAGAGACGGCGCTGGCGCAGGCCGCAAAGGCGGTGGCCGACCTGATGCGCCGCGAAGGGTACCTCACCACCCCGCCACCGGTCCGCTAGTTCCGCTGGTCCGGCTTGCGGCGCCCCTGCTTCGCCGTCATGAGTTTCACGCTGCTGAAGCTGGCGAAGCGCCTGCTTTCATCACCTGGCATCCCGTGTGGCGGCCGGGGCAGCCACGGTGCAGGCCGTCCCGAGCGCCGCACGGGCTCAGCCGGCAAGGCCCTAGAGTCCTGCGGCTACGCCGCCAGCAATCCGCTGTGCGCGGCGGCGTGGCGCAGCCAGTCGGCATCCTGCGCCAAGGCCAGCGCGGCATCGAGCGCGCGGGTGGGCTGCACCTGGCGGTGCGACATGAAGCCGATGGGCGTGGTGAGCACGGGCGCCAGGAGGGGCAGCGCCTCCAGCCCGTCATGGCCCCGCACCACATCCACCAGCGCGCCCGGCAGCACGCTGCACAGGTTGCCGGCCACCACGCTCAAGGCCAGCGTGAGGACCGAATCGGTTTCCATGGCGGGCCGCACCGTGGCCCCCGCGCTGCGGAAGGCGCCATCCACCAGGCTGCGGTTGTGCATCTCGGGCGTGAGCAGGCACAGCGGCTGGCGCGCCGCCTCGGCCCAGCCAACGGGCCCGCCCATCTGCAGGCCGTGCCCTTTCGGGCTGCTGGCCCGCCGCAGCAGGAAGTAGTGCTCCACGTACTGCGGCCAGGCCCGCAGTTGGCCGCCGCGCGCGGGCATGCGCTCGGTGTAGCCCAGCGCGAGGTCCAGGGAAATACTCTCCAGCCCCGCCTCCAGCGCCTGCGAACTCATGGACAGCGCGACGGGCGCGATGCCGGGGTGCCGCGCCTGCAGCTGCGCCGCAAACCGCGCCAGGATTGGCATGGCCGTGGGCACGGCGCCCAGGCGCAAGGTGCCGCGCGGATGGGCGGCATCGCTCAACAGGTCCTGCTGCAGCACCTGGTGTTCATGCAGCATGCGCTGGGCCGAGGCCAGCACACGCTCCCCCTCGGGCGTGAAGCCCTCGAAGCTGCGGCCCCGGCGCACCACCACCACCCCAAACTCTTTTTCCAGCGCCCGCAGCGCGTTCGACAGCGCGGGTTGCGTGATGTGGCAGGCCTGCGCCGCCCGGCCGAAGTGCCGGTGCTCGTGCAGCGCCACGAGGTAGCGCAGGGACGCGAGCAGGTTCATGGCGCAGTGCGGCAGCCCACGGAGATCAGGTGTTCTTGCTGATCGAGATGGTGGGGAACTTGTTGGAGAAGTCCTTGGCCTGCTGGGCGATTTTCACCGCCACGTCGCGCGCCACCTTCTTGTAGATCTTGGCCACGTCCCCGTCGGGGTCGGCCACCACGGTGGGCTTGCCGCTGTCGGCCTGCAGGCGGATGCTCATGTCGAGCGGCAGCGCGCCCAGGTAGTCCATGTGGTAGTCGGCTGCCATCTTCTTGCCGCCATCGGCACCAAAGATGTGCTCCACATGGCCGCAGTTGCTGCACACGTGGGCGGCCATGTTCTCGACGATGCCCAGGATGGGCACACCCACCTTCTCGAACATCTTGATGCCCTTCTTGGCGTCCAGCAGCGCGATGTCCTGCGGCGTGGTGACGATCACGGCGCCGGTCATGGGCACGCGCTGGCTCAGCGTGAGCTGGATGTCGCCGGTACCGGGCGGCATGTCGATGATGAGGTAGTCCAGGTCCTTCCAGTTGGTCTGGCGCAGCAGCTGCTCCAGCGCCTGGGTGGCCATGGGGCCGCGCCAGATCATGGCTTCGTCCTGGTCCACCAGGAAGCCGATGGACATGACCTGCACGCCGTAGTTCTCCAGCGGCTCCATGGTCTTGCCGTCGTCGCTTTCGGGGCGGCGGTTGATGCCCAGCATCATGGGTTGGCTGGGGCCGTAGATGTCGGCGTCGAGCACGCCCACGCTGGCGCCCTCGGCAGCCAGCGCCAGGGCCAGGTTGGCGGCCGTGGTGCTCTTGCCCACGCCGCCCTTGCCCGAGGCCACGGCGATGATGTTCTTGACCTGGGGCAACAGCTGCACGCCGCGCTGCACGGCGTGCGCGATGACCTTGGTGGTGATGTTGACCGACACGTTCTCCACCCCGGCAATCCCCTTGGCGGCCGCCACGAGGCTGCGGCGCAGCTCGGGCACCAGGCTCTTGGCGGGGTAGCCCAGTTCCACGTCGAAGGCCACGTCGCCGCCGGTGATCTGCACGTTGCGCAGGGCCCGGGTGCTGACGAAATCCTTGCCGGTGTGGGGGTCCAGCACGCTGGAAAGTGCGGCCAAGAGGCCCTGTTCGGTGACTGCCATTCAATAATCTCCAGAAGAGGCGGGTAGTCTATCCAAGCGCCGTGCCCTCCGCGTCTGAAGGACAATGCGCCGCGTTGCCGCCGCCTGCGCCCAAAACCGAAAGAAAAGGACCCCCGTGAAATTCAAGATGGCCGAAAAGTCCCTGTTTGCCATGCTGCTGCGCTCGCCCTGGTGGGTCAGCTTCGTGGTGGTCGGCCTCATTGTCCTGGCGGCGGGCGCCCTCTTGCCCAAGGAGTACTTCGTGGTGGGAGCGCTCGCGGGTTTCCCCATCTTCGTGGTGGGCTGCATTGCGGCCTGGAAGCAGCTGCGCGCCCCCAACCCGGCCCAGGTGGCCGACATGCTGGAGGCCGTGGGCAGCATGCCCTGGCGCAGCTTTGCCGACACCCTGGCATCCGCCTGGACCCGGGCGGGCTACACCGTGGAGCGGATCGACGGCAACAACGCCGGGGCCGACATGCGCCTGACCCTGAGCGGCAAGACCACGCTGGTGAGCGCCAAGCGCTGGAAGGCCGCCACCCATGGCGTGGAGCCCCTGCGCGAACTGCACGCGGCCATGGTGGCCAGCGACGCTCCGGCGGGCATCTATGTGGCGGCCCTGGGGCAGGTCAGCGACAACGCGCGCCTGTATGCCCGCGACCATGGGATCGCCGTGCTGCAGGGCGATGCAGTGGCGGCACTGCTGCTGAGCAGCCGGCGCTGATCCACGCCCCGCCGGCCCGCCATGCGGGTTTTCCCAGATGGAGCGACCGGTGGCGGACTCCACACTTGGCACATCACCCACCCCTTCGACGATGCCATCGATCAGCCCCCCCACCGACGCCTGCGCCCCCGCTCCCGCGGCCCCGCCCGCCCGTCCCACCGGCCTGCTGCTGACCGGCGGCGGTGCCCGCGCCGCCTACCAGGTGGGCGTGCTGGAGGCGATCGCCGACATCCGCAATGCCTGTGGCGCGGGCGGCGGGCCCAATCCGTTCCCCATCATCACGGGCACCTCCGCGGGCGCCATCAACGCGGCGGCGCTGGCCTGCGGGGCCGACAACTTCGACCGCGCGGTGCGCCGCATCGCACGCGTGTGGCGCCAGTTCCATGCCAGCCAGGTGTATGGCGCCGATTCGCTGTCCGTCATGCGCAGCGGGGCGCGCTGGCTCACGCTGCTGTCCATGGGCTGGGCGCTGGCGCGGTGGCGCCGCATGCGGCCCCGGTCGCTGCTGGACAACTCGCCCCTGGAGAAACTGCTGGTGAAAATGGTGCCCCTGGTGCGCCTGCCCCGGCTCATCCGCAAGGGGCACCTCACCGCGCTGGCGGTCACGGCATCGAGCTACAGCTCGGGCGAGCACGTCACGTTCTTCGAATCCAACGCGCCGGTGCAGCCCTGGGTGCGCTCGCAGCGCAAGGCCGCGCGCGACCGCATCACGCACGAGCACCTGCTCGCGTCCTCGGCCATTCCGTTCATCTTCCCGGCCAAGGGCATCACGATCGACGACCATACCGAGTACTTCGGCGATGGCTCCATGCGCCAGTCGGCCCCGATCGCGCCCGCCATCCACCTGGGGGCCGAGCGCATCCTGGTGATCGGCGCGGGCCGCATGCACGAGCCCCGGGGCGACGCCGCGGCCAACCCCACGCCCAGCTACCCCACGCTCGCGCAGATCGCGGGGCATGCGCTGTCCAACATCTTTCTGGACGCGCTGGCGGTCGACGTGGAGCGGGTGCAGCGGGTCAACCAGACGCTGTCGCTGATCCCCCCCGACGTGCGCGCGCACAGCGCGCTGCGGCCCATCGAACTGCTGGTGATCGCGCCTTCGCAGCGGCTCGACGCGGTGGCCGCGCGCCACGTGGGCGATCTGCCGGCCCCCGTGCGCGCCATGCTGGCGGCGCTGGGCGTCACGTCCAACATGGCGGATGTGCGCGGCGCGGCGCTGGCCAGCTACCTGCTGTTCGAATCCGGCTACACGCAAGAGCTGATGGCCCTGGGCCGGGCCGACACGCTGGCCATGCGCGCCGAGGTGTGCCGCTTTTTCGGCTGGACCGACAGCGGCGCGGACATTCGGACCCGCGAGCACGCCTGAACGGCCGCCGGTCCGCCCCGGCGTCCGCTACCGCGCCTTGAGCACGTCCTTACGCAGCCAGCCCAGGCCGTGCGCGTGCAGGCTCTGCACATACAGCCGGTCCGCCGTCTCGGTGATGGCCGTGGTTTCCGGGTAGGCGCCCGCCGGGTCCTGCAGGTCGGCCACCACCTTGCCGTCGTCGGTGAACGCGATCACGTGGCCGTACGGCTGGGGGATGGGCCACAGCGCACGCGGCAGGCGCAGTGTCAGGCTGCGCAGCCAGGGCTTGCCGGCCATGTTGTCGATGGCCGCGCCGCGCGGCTTGGCAAAGCCCAGCCAGATGCGGCCGTCCATCCCGCGCATCAGGTTGTCGGGGTAGCCGGGCAGGTTGTCGAGCAGCACGCTGGCCTGGGCTCCGGGCCGGCTGATGTCCAGGTCGTTCGCGTCCACCGCGATCTTCCATACCCTGTACTTGCCGGTTTCGTTGACGAACAGGCTCTTTTCGTCCTGGCTGAGCGCCACGCCGTTGGCGAAGCTCAGGCCCCGGGCCACCACGCGCGTGGCGCGAGTCGCGGGGTCGTACTCCAGCACCCGGCCCGTGCTGGCCTGCTCCAGGATGTCGAGCACGCTGGCCTCGAAGGTGCCGCCCCAGTCCTGGGGGGCAAAACGCGTGGAGGCGTCGCTCAGGTACATCTTGCCGCTTTGGGCCACCACCACGCCGTCGGCATAGCGGATGGGATCGCTGCCCACCTTGTCGGCCAGCACGGTGACCTTGCCATCGGGCGCGATGGACAGCAGGCCCTTGACCGCATCGGCCGCGATGAGGTGGCCCGCCGCGTCGAAGTCAAAGCCCAGCACCCGCCCGCCGGTATTGGCAAAGACCTCCTGGCCCGATCCATCGGGGTTCATGCGCAGGATGTTGCCGCTGAGCACCGTGGTGTAGAGCTTGCCGTCCCTGCCCACGGCGATGTGCTCGGGGCCGACCTCGCCGTGGAGGTCGATCACCTGCAGCTGGGCCAGCCGCGTGTTGGGCGCATGCACGCCCTGGTAGCCGGGCGCGGGCGGGGCGCTCCAGGCCACGGGCCGGATGGGCACGGGCCACCATGCCAGGTAGGCCGCCAGCACCAGCACGGCGCCAGCGGCGCTCCATCCCAGTCTCCTCACCAGCTTCTTTGCCATCGGCGTTCCTCCGTTGTGGTCGGTGCCAGGCATTGTGGGCCCGGCGAGCCCCCGCGCACCCTGCCCGGGGCCCGTTCGCTGGCACCTGCGCGACCCGCGCGCGGGGCTGGAGCGCCCGCGGCCGCGAGGCAGGGCGCCAAACGCCTAAAATCGCGGGTTCCGCCTGAGAAAGCCGCTTTTCATGACGTCATCCGCACGCAAACTCTTCGTCACCACCGCCCTGCCCTACGCCAACGGCAACTTCCACATCGGCCACATCATGGAATACATCCAGGCCGACATCTGGGTGCGGTTCCAGCGCATGCAGGGCCACGCGGTGAACTTCGTGGGCGCCGACGACACGCATGGCGCGCCCATCATGATCGCCGCCGAGAAGGCGGGCGTCACGCCGCAGCAGTTCGTGGCCAACATCGCCGCGGGCCGCAAGCAGTACCTGGACGGCTTTCACATCAGCTTCGACAACTGGCACAGCACCGACGCGCCAGAGAACCACGAGCTGGCCCGCCAGATCTACCGCGACCTGCGCGACCGCGCCGACGGCTCGCTGATCGAGGTGCGCACCATCGAGCAGTTCTTCGACCCCGAGAAGAACATGTTCCTGCCCGACCGCTACATCAAGGGCGAATGCCCCAAGTGCCATGCCAAGGACCAGTATGGCGACAACTGCGAGGTGTGCGGCACGGTGTACGCGCCCACCGACCTGATCAACCCGTTCTCGGCCTTGTCCGGCGCCAAGCCCGAGCTGAAGAACTCCGAGCATTTCTTTTTCAAGCTCTCGGACCCGCGCTGCGTGGAGTTCCTGGAGAAGTGGACGCAGGACGGCAAGCTGCAGCCTGAGGTGGCCAACAAGATCAAGGAATGGTTCACCGTGCGCACCAATCCGGACGGCACGACCAGCGAAGGCCTGGGCGACTGGGACATCAGCCGCGACGCGCCCTACTTCGGCATCGAGATCCCCGACGCGCCGGGCAAATACTTCTACGTGTGGCTCGACGCCCCCGTGGGCTACCTGGCCTCGCTCAAGAACTGGTTCGACAAGGGCGGCCCCAAGGCAAAACACGGCGACACCCGCTCGTTCGACGAATACATGGCCGCTGCCGACACCGAGCAGTACCACTTCATCGGCAAGGACATCGTCACCTTCCACACGCTGTTCTGGCCCGCCATGCTGCACTTCAGCGGCCGCAAGACGCCCGACAACGTGTTCGTGCATGGCTTTCTCACCGTGAACAACGGCGAGAAGATGAGCAAGAGCCGTGGCACCGGCCTGGACCCGCTCAAGTACCTGAGCCTGAACATGAACGCCGAATGGCTGCGCTACTACCTGGCGGCCAAGCTCAGCGCGCGCAACGAAGACATCGACTTCAACGCCGAGGACTTCATGCTGCGCGTGAACAGCGATCTGATCGGCAAGTACGTGAACATTGCCAGCCGCGCTGCGGGATTCCTGACCAAGCGCTTCGACGGCAAGCTCACCAGCGACTTCGGCGCCACGGGCGTGGCCCTGCTGGCCGAGGTGCGCGGTGCCAGCGGCGCCATCGCGCAGATGTACGAAACCCGCGAGTACAGCAAGGCCACGCGCGAGATCATGCAGCTGGCCGACAAGGTCAACGCCTATGTGGACCAGAACAAGCCCTGGGACCTGGCCAAGGACGCGGCCAACAACGAGGCGCTGCACCAGGTCTGCTCGGTGCTCATCAACACCTTCGCCGCGCTCACGCGCTACCTGGCGCCCGTGCTGCCGGGCCTGGCCCAGGCCGTGCAAGGCTTTGTGGGTGTGGACATGCGGCAGTGGGACGTGGCGGGCGACGTGCAGGCGATCACCCCCTACCAGCACCTGATGCAGCGCGTGACCCCCGAGCAGCTGGAAGCATTGTTTGAGGCTCCAGCGCAGGCAGAACAAGCGCCAGCAGCTACTGAAACAATAGCATCCCCCGGCGGCGAGGAACTGGCCCCCACCATCACCATCGACGACTTCACCAAGATCGACCTGCGCATCGCGCTGATCGTGAATTGCGAGCCGGTCGAAGGCTCCACCAAGCTGCTGCGCCTCACGCTGGACGTGGGCGAAGGCCGCACGCGCAATGTCTTTTCAGGCATCGCCAGCGCCTACCAGCCCGCCGACCTGATCGGCAAGCACACGGTGATGGTGGCCAACCTCGCGCCGCGCAAGATGAAGTTCGGCGTCTCCGAAGGCATGGTGCTGGCCGCCAGCCATGGCGACGAGAAGGCCAACCCCGGCATCTACGTGCTCAACCCCTGGCCCGGCGCCACGCCCGGCATGCGGGTGCGCTGAAGCACTGCAACGGCCGCGCCGGCCGTTGCCTTCCCGGGCCCCGCCGCTCGTTCGCTCACAGCGATGCCAGCGGCGGCGACCGCTGCAGCCGGCCCGCGCGCAGCGCCTGTCGCCGCAGGTACCACTCGGCGCCCAACAGGTTGGGCACCCAGCACAGCCAGGCGATGAAGGGGTAGGACACCTGCTCATCCACCCCCAGGGCCATGCTGCCCCCCAGGTAGACGCGCAGCGTGATGGCTGCCGCCGTGAGCGCATAGCTGCGCACCATCCAGCGCCGGTGCTCGGCAAAACGGCGCTGCAGCGCGCGCAGCAGGCCCATGCCGGTCGCCACGATCCAGGCCACGCCCAGCGCCAGGAAACCCAGGACGGCCACGGGACCCGTCATCGCATCCAGTGCCAGGGGCAACGACGAGAGCCAGCCCACCGCAATCGCCGCCACATACCCGAGCCCCACCCAGCGGTGCAGGGCCGGAAACCGGGTGCGCCATGCCGCCATCAATTGCAGCGGGCCCAGCATCAGTGCCAGCGATGCGCTGACCGCATGCACCACGAAAGCCCGGGGCGCCGACTGCAGGCTGGGCAGGTCCATCGGGAAGGGCATGCCGGGCAGCGCATAGCGCAACGAGACAATGCCGACGGCCAGGGCCGACAGCGCGAGCAAACCCCAAGCCAGGGCGGGGGCGAGAGTACGTGGAGACATGGCAACTTTCTGTGAAATGGAAGTCCATCCACTCTAGAAATTGCGTCTGAGCCCCGTGTTAGCAGCGCCTTAGGCGGGTGTTAGCAGCGGCGCGGGCGCGGGCTGGGGTGGGGGCAGGTGCACCCGCGCCAGCAGGCCCGCGGCGCCGTCGTCCCGCGCCCGCAGCTCCACCCGCAAGCCCTGGCGCAGCGCTGCCGCGCGGGTGATGGCCAGGCCCAGCCCACTGCCGTCGGCGTCGTTGCCGGGCACGCGGAAGAAGCGGTCGAAGACCCGCTCCAGCAGATCTGGCGGAATGCCGGGGCCGTTGTCGACGATGTCCACCACCGCGCCACTGTCCAGACGGTGCAGCCGCACCTCGACCGCACCGCCCTCGGGCGTGTAGCGCAGAGCGTTGTCCAGCAGGTTGTCGAACACGCTGCGCAGTTCGCTGGCAGCGGCGTGGACCGCCACCTGCCCGTCTCCGGCAAAACCGACCTCGATGCGGCGCTGGTCCGCCAGGGGCATCAGCTGGCCCACGCAGTCGCGCAGCAGGGCCGTGATGTCCACGGGCGCAGTGGGTGCCTGTGCAGACACCGGCGCCTCCTGCCGCGACAGGCGCAGCAACTGGCCGACCAGGTGCCGCGCCCGGCGCATGCCCGCGTCCAGTTGCGCGAACTGCTGCTGCGCATCGCCCGCAGGCACGAAGGGGCGCAGGTTCTCCAGCTGCAGCGCCATCGCGGCCATGGGCGTGCGCAGCTCGTGGGCGGCGTCCTGCACAAAGCGGCGCTGCGCGGCAAAGGCCTCGCCCAGGCGCGCCAGCAGTGCATTGAAGGAACCCACCAGGGGCACGATCTCCTCGGGCACGCGGTCCATGCGGATGGCGCCCAGGCTGCGGTCGTCGCGCTGGGCCACTTCATCGGCCACCAGGCGCAGCGAGCGCGATGCGCGCCCCACCACCAGCCACAGCGTGAACAGCAGCGCCGGTACCAGCAGCGCCATGGGCACGATGACGTACAGCGTGCGCACCGCCACTTCTTCCTGCAGGAATTTCTCGCTTTGCAGCACCTGCACGCGGCGCTGGTGCGGCCCGGCCGCTGGCGCGGTGTAGACGCGCCACCCAGGCGCCCAGGCATCGTGGGTGCGCAGCAGACCGTGCCCTGGCGCGGCCTGCAGTGGCACACCGGTGTCGGGCCGGGACGTGGCCAGCAGCCGCCCGTCGGCCGACCACACCTGCACGGCAAAGGCGCCCCAGTCCAGGATGTTGGTGTCGCTGAGCAGCGGCAGGGGCTCGACCCCGTGGCCAGCGTCCCGGCCGTCGCCGCCATCGCTGGTGCCCGCCGGCCCCTGCCCGCCGGCTGCATGGGAACGCGCCAACACCTCCATCTGGTACTGCATGAAGGTGTGGATGAGCGCGCTGTAGCTCGCCCAGAACGCGCAGCCCGCCACCACGGCGCCCACCAGGATCCAGGGCGCGAGCCACAGCAGGATCTGCCCGCGCAGGGACCGGGGGCGGTACCAGCGGGCCGCGTGCTCGCGCACCGGCCCCGTCATGGCGCCGCCACCCGCCAGCCCAGGCCGCGCACGTTGCGGATGGCGTCGGGCCCGAGCTTGCGGCGCATGCCGTGGATGAGCACGTCCACCGCGTTGCTGCTGACCTCCTCGCCCCAGCCGTAGATGCGGTTTTCCAGCTGCTCGCGCGACAGGATGGCGCCGGGGCGCTCCAGCAGCGCATGCAGCAGCGCGAACTCGCGGGCGGTGAGGGCCTCGCGGGCGCCGCCCTGCAGCACCTCGCGCGTGGCCAGGTCCAGCTGCAGGGCACCATTGCCCACCAGCGACTGGGCCACGCCGCTGCGCCGGCGTACCACGGCGCGCATGCGGGCCAGCAGCTCGGCCACCTCGAAGGGTTTGAGCAGGTAGTCGTCGGCACCGATGTCCAGGCCGTGCACGCGGTCCTCGACACCGTCGCGCGCGGTAAGCACCACCACCGGCGTGAGGTCGCCGCGCGCACGGGCGCGGCGCAGCACCTCGGTGCCGTCGAGCCCCGGCAGGCCCAGGTCCAGCAGCACGCAGCTGTAGTCGCCATCGGCGAGGGCGCTGTGGGCCAGTTCGCCGTTGCGCACCCAGTCCACGGACCAGCCCGCCCCCTTGAGCGCATGCGACAGGCTGCGCCCGATCATGTCGTCGTCTTCCACCAGCAGTGCGCGCAACAGGGTTCTCCTTGGGGCCTTCAGGGCGGTGCACAGCGTAGCGCGGAATTCTTAGCCCGCCATGAGCGCGGCGCCCACCCAGGGCGGCGCAGGGCTAACCCGGCGCTAAGAAAGCATTCCTACAGTGCACCGGCCCCCTGCCTGCGGCGTGCGGCCCGCAGGCACGCCCGGCCTGGCCCGCCCCTTTTCTTTTTTTCTTCTTTCTGGAACCCGAACCCATGACGCACTGCCCTCGCCTGCCCTCCCCCACCCACCACACCCTGCCGGGCCGCGCGGCGGTCATCGCGGCCACCCTGGCGGCGCTGGCGCCCGCCGCCGCCTGGGCGCAGCAGGATGCCCCCACCTCCACCTGGGGCGCGGGCCTGGCCGTCAGCGCCGACCGCAAGCCCTACCGCGACTTCGACGACAAGGCGCAGCCGCTGCCCCTGCTCACCTACGAAAACCGATGGGTCCACATTGCCGGCCCAGGCGTGGATGTCAAGCTGCCGCCGGCCGGCCCCGTGGGCCTGCGGCTGCGGTCGCGCTTCGGTTTCGAGGGCTACGAGGCCAAGGACTCGCCCTTTCTGACCGGCATGCAGGAGCGCAAGGGCAGCCTCTGGCTGGGCGCGGCCGCCAGCTGGGACACGGGGCCGCTGCAGCTTTCGGCCGAGCTGCTGGCCGATGCCTCCGGCCACAGCAAGGGGCGCCAGTTCACGCTGAAGGCCGAGCGCCGCTTCCAGCTCGGTGCGTGGGACATCACCCCCCGTGTGTCGGTGCAGCGGCAGGACCACAAGTATGTGGACTACTACTACGGCGTGGAAGGCGCGGAGGCCCGCGCAGGCCGCCCGGCCTATGAAGGCAGCTCCGCCGTGAACCTGCAGGCCGGCCTGCGCGTGGGCTACGCGCTGGCGCCGCGGCAGTGGATGTTCGTGGACGTGAGCAGCACGCGGCTGGCCAGCGCGATCAAGAACAGCCCGCTGGTCAACAGATCGAGCCAGCCGGCGGTGACGGCGGGCTGGCTTTACCGGTTCTGAGCGCCGCCTTCAATGCCCCACGTACCGCCCCGGCCGGTGGCTGATCCACAGGAACCCGCTCATCACCAGCACGGCCAGCACCGAATACGCCACGCGGTCCACCGGCACCACGAAGAGCGCCAGCAGCACCACGGTGCCGTCGATCATCATCTGCACCTTGCCCGCGCGCATGCCGTAGCGGGCCTGCAGGTACAGCGACACCACGGTGGCCCCGCCCAGGCTGGAGCGGTGGCGCGCCAGGAACAGGCAGCCCGTGCCCAGCAGCAGCCCGCCCAGCAAGGATGCGAACAGCGGGTTCAGGTAGTCCACGTGCATCACATGGGGGAACAGCTCGGTCAGCAGCGACAGCAGGGCCACGCAGACAAAGGTCTTGACCGTGAACTCGCGCCCCATGCGCGTCCAGGCAAACCAGTAGAACGGCAGGTTGACCGCGAAGAACAGCTTGCCGAACGAGATGCCCGTGACGTAGTGCAGCAGAAACGCCGCGCCCGCCGTGCCGCCCACCAGCAGCCCCGCCTGGTTGAACAGCATGAGCGCCATGGCCACGAACAGCGTGCCGGCGAACAGGGCCTGTACATCCTCGAACGCACCATGGCGCAGGGTGGAGGCGTCGGCATGGGCATCGCCAGCGGCGCTGGAGTCATTGGCGGGGGTGTCGGTCATGGAGGGGATCACGCTGGCATCACATCAATCCGCGCGGAGCGGGGGCCGGGATGGCCGTGCAAGAACAGCAAGCAATATGCCAGGGAGCGCGGGCTCCACGCCCGATGTCCATCCCTGAGCGGGCAGAATTCGAAGAATTTCCGGCTGCTACCGCTGGTTGTAGTTCAATAGTTTGCTATCAATTTTAAAGTTCCATCCACAACCCGCCCCCCCGCGCGGCCCCTGGCAACGGGCACATTCGGCACGCAATGTGCTTGGCGACCGCACCGGCTTCGCCCCATTGCGCTGCGCACCCGGCTCACTACACTGAAGTCTGCCCCGCGTTGATGGCGGTGGTGGCTGCATCCCGGCGGTGCCGGGGCCCTGGGCCGCAGCAGAGCCGCCGAAAAGAAAGTGCCCGCCACCATGCAGTTTTCACTCGCCTTCCACCCCCGCCTGCTCGATGCGCTGCGCGGCTACGACAAGGGCCGCTGGCTGGCCGATGTGGGCGCGGGGGTGACGGTGGGCATCGTGGCGCTGCCGCTGGCCATGGCGTTCGCGATCGCCAGCGGCCTCAAGCCCGAGGCGGGGCTGTGGACGGCGATCATCGCGGGCTTCCTGATCTCCGCCCTGGGGGGCACCAACGTGCAGATCGGCGGACCGGCGGGCGCATTCATCGTCATCGTCTACGGCATCGTCGAGCGCTACGGCGTGGCCAACCTGCTCATCTCCACCGCCTGCGCGGGCGCGCTGCTGGTGCTGCTGGGGCTCTTCAGGCTGGGCACGCTGGTGCGTTTCGTGCCGGTGAGCATCGTGATCGGCTTCACCAACGGCATTGCCGTGCTGATCGCGCTGTCGCAGGTCAAGGACTGGCTGGGCCTGTCCATCGACCGCATGCCGGGCAATTTCTTCTCGCAGATCGATGCGCTGGCGCGGCACGCGGACAGCCTCAACCCCTATGCCTTCGGGCTGGGCGCGGCCTGCGTGGCCGGGTTGTTCGTCTGGCCCAGGCTGATGATGAAGGGCTCGCCCGTGATGCAGGTGCTGGAGCGCCACACCGTGCGCAGCTTCGCGCGCGTGCCCGCGCCCGTCGTGGCGCTGGTCACGCTGAGCCTGCTGGCCTGGGCGATGGAGTTTCCGGTGGAGACCATCGGCTCGCGGTTTGGCGGCATTCCGCAGGCGCTGCCGGTGTTCGCGCTGCCCGATTTTTCGTGGGACACGGTGCGCCTGCTGGTCACGCCCACGCTCACCATCGCGCTGCTGGGCGCCATCGAATCGCTGCTGTGCGCCCGCGTGGCCGACCAGCTGGCCACCGACCCGCACCACAAAAAACACGACCCCAACCAGGAGCTGGTGGCCCAGGGGTTGGCCAATCTGGTGGTGCCGTTCTTCGGCGGCATGCCCGCCACCGGCACCATTGCGCGCACCGTCACCAACATCCGCGCGGGCGCCACCTCGCCCGTGGCGGGCATGGTGCATGCGCTCACGCTGCTGGTGGTCGTGCTGGTGGCCGCCCCGCTGGCGCTGCACATTCCGCTGGCGGTGCTGGCGGGCATCCTGTTGTACGTGGCCTGGAACATGGGTGAGTGGCATGAGTTCGTGCGCCTCAAGCACTTCAGCAACCACTACCGGCTGCTGATGCTGGGCACGTTCTTCCTCACCGTGGTGTTTGACCTCACGGTGGCGGTGGAGGTGGGCCTCTTCATGGCCTGCGCGCTGTTCGTGCGGCGCATGAGCGGGCTTTTTCGCGTGGTGCGCCAGCCGGAGCCGCCCGAAGGCGCCCCGTTCCAGGGGCGGCCCACGGCCACCTGGCGCCTGCATGGCGCGCTGTTCTTCGGCGCCGCCGCCAAGATCGACCCCATCCTCCAGGCCGTGGAGACCGGCCCGCCCGGCATGGACGTGGTGCTGGACGCTAGCGAGCTGGTGGCGCTGGACACCACGGGGCTGGACGCGCTGGCGCAGATCCTCAAGGCCGTGGCCGCGCGCGGCGGGCGGCTGCGCCTGGTGCACCTGCACGAGCAACCGCGCTCGCTGATCGAGCGCTCGGGCTTTGCCGCCCGGCTGGCGGCGCAGGGGCTGGAGGACCTGCCGGTGTGACCCGCCGCGCGGCTACTTGCCGCCCTTGAACTCCGGCGCCTCCAGGTCGGCCCCCGTCTGGGTGCGCAGCACGAACTGGTCGGGCCCATGGACCACGGTGAACACCTTGGCCTGGTTGGGTGCCTCCAGGTAGCGCCAGTCGGCATGGGTTTCCCGCTTCAGTTCATAGGGCGTGACCTTGGCGGGCTTGCCCAGCAGGCGGCGCACCTCGTCCATGCGCATGCCGGGCACCACGCGCGCGAAGTTCTCGGGGGTGAGCACCTGGCGCAGCGCCGTCATGCGGCCGTCGGCGCCGATGGTGATCATGTAGTTGACCTGTCCGGCGGGCTGGCGGTTGTATTCGAACGTGCGCGCGCCGCCGGGCTCGTCCCACACGTTCTCGGGAGCGCCGAAGCGGTCGCGCACGTCGGCCTCGGTGGAGACGCCCTCCTTGAGTTCGCTGATGCGTTGCGGGTCGCAGGCGGCAAGCGCCAGCAACGAAAAAGTGGCGGCCGCCAGGGCGGCGGCGCGATATATCAAGGGCATGAGTCGGTCCCGGTAAAATCCACGGCAAAGAGGTTAACAGTCCATGTCCATTTTCCGCCGCCCCGATTACCAATCCGATGCCACCCAGTTCATCAACCAGCTCAAGGCCAGCAAGCCCGAGCTGGAAAGCCAGCAGCTGGCCGGCCGCGCGCTGCTGTGGGACAAGCAGGTGGACCGCAAGATCTGGGGGGAGTACCGCGAAGCCCAGGTCGAGCAAAAGCCCTACGTCTACCAGACGAACGCCGACTGAGCCGACCCGGGCATCAAATTGGCCCCCAGCGCTTGATCAATAAGCGCTGATAGCTATATTTTCAATAGCAAATATCCATGACCACCGCGCGCGTGCCCGAGGCGTCCGATGATCCGGCGGGCGCGGCCGCGCGGAACGCGGGCGGCATGCCCGACGTGGTCGACCAGGTCGCGCTGGCGCGCCTGTATGGCGAGCCGCTGTTCGCCCTGCCCACGGACCTGTACATCCCGCCCGATGCGCTCGAAGTCTTCCTTGAAGCCTTCGAAGGCCCGCTCGATCTGCTGCTGTACCTGATCCGCAAGCAGAACTTCAACATCCTCGACATCCCCATGGTGGGGGTCACCAAGCAGTACCTGGCGTATGTGGACGAGATCCGCAGCCGCAACCTGGAGCTGGCGGCCGAGTATTTGCTGATGGCGGCGATGCTGATCGAGATCAAGTCGCGCATGCTGCTGCCGCCCAAGAAGCAGGCCGAGGGCGAGGAGCCCGAAGACCCGCGCGCCGAGCTGGTGCGCCGCCTGCTCGAATACGAGCAGATGAAGATGGCGGCCGCCCGCCTGGGGCAGTTGCCGCAGTACGGGCGCGACTTCCTCAAGGCGCAGGTCTACATCGAACAAAGCCTGCAGCCGCGCTTTCCCGACGTGCACGTGGTGGAGTTGCAGGACGCCTGGCGCGACATCCTGAAACGCGCCAAGCTCGTCCAGCACCACAGGATCACGCGCGAAGAGCTGAGCGTGCGCGAATACATGAGCATGGTGCTCAAGACGCTGCAGGGCCGCCGCTTCGTGGAGTTTGAAGAACTCTTCGAGCCCGAAAAAGGCAGCACCGTGCTGGTCGTGACCTTCATCGCCCTGCTGGAGCTGGCCAAGGAGACGCTGATCGAGATCACGCAGGCCGAGGCCTTCGCACCCATCTACGTGCGCCTCGCCTATGTACCGGCATGACACCCCCTGAGCGGCTGCGCCGCTTCCCCCTCTCTCGCTGCGCGGGAGGGGGACGCCACCGGTGGCCTGGCAAAGCCGGCTTCACGGTGGCCCCGGCCGGGAGCCGCGCCCACTTCAACGGCAACTGACACCTTCCATGGCATCCCACGACTTCGACGTTCTCATCGTAGGCAGCGGCCTCGCAGGCCTCTCGGCCGCGCTGCACCTGGCCCCCACGCACCGCGTGGCCGTGATCACCAAGCGCACGCTGCAGGATGGATCGAGCGGCTGGGCCCAGGGCGGCATTGCCGCCGTGCTGGCCGATGACGACAGTTTTGCCGCCCACATCGAAGACACGCTGGTGGCGGGCGCGGGCCTGTGCGACCTGGCCACCACGCGCTTCGTGGTCGAGAACGCCCCCGCCTCCATCGCCTGGCTGCGCCAGCTGGGCGTTCCCTTCACGCTCGAAGGCGACCAGCTGCACCTCACGCGCGAAGGCGGCCACAGCGCGCGCCGCATTGCCCATGTGACCGACGCCACCGGCGCGGCGGTGCAGCGCACGCTGATCGACGTGGTGCGCGCCACGCCCGGCATCACGCTGTTCGAGCAGCACACGCTGGTGGACCTGATCACCACGCGCAAGCTGGGCCTGCCCGGCCACCGGTGCCTCGGCCTGCATGCGCTGGACAGCGACACCGATGAGGTGGTGACCTTCCGCGCGCCGCAGACCATCCTGGCCACGGGCGGCGCGGGCAAGGTGTACCTGTACACCACCAACCCCGACACCGCCACGGGCGACGGCATCGCCGCCGCGTGGCGCGCGGGCTGCCGCGTGGCGAACATGGAGTTCATCCAGTTCCACCCCACGGGGCTGTACCACCCGCACGAAAAGTCCTTCCTCATCAGCGAGGCGGTGCGCGGCGAAGGCGGCAGGCTGCTGCTACCCCCCTCGGCGGGCGGCACGCGCTTCATGCTGGACCATGACCCGCGCGCCGAACTGGCCCCGCGCGACGTGGTGGCCCGCGCCATCGACTTCGAGATGAAGAAACACGGCCTCGATTGCGTGCACCTGGACATCTCGCACCAGAGCCCCGCGTTCTTGCAGGAACACTTTCCGAACATCCTGGCCCACTGCGCCGCGCTGGGCATCGACATCACCAAAGAGCCCATCCCCGTGGTGCCCACGGCCCACTTCACTTGCGGCGGAGTGCTGACCGACCTGGCCGGCCGCACCGACCTGCCCGGCCTGTACGCCGTGGGCGAGGTGGCCTGCACCGGCCTGCACGGCGCCAACCGGCTGGCCAGCAACTCGCTGCTCGAATGCATGGTGTTCGCACGCGCTGCCGCCCAGGCCATTGCCACGGCCCCCACCGCCGATCTGCCCGCCGTGCCCGCCTGGGACGACAGCCGCGTGACCGACGCCGACGAGTCCGTCGTCATCTCGCACAACTGGGACGAACTGCGCCGCTTCATGTGGGACTACGTGGGCATCGTGCGCACCAACAAGCGCCTGGAGCGCGCCGCGCACCGCATCGCCATGCTGCAGGGCGAGATCCAGGAGTTCTACGCGCACTTCCACATCACGCGCGACCTGCTGGAGCTGCGCAACCTGGTGCAGGTGGCCGACCTGATCGTGAAAAGCGCCCAGCTGCGCCGCGAAAGCCGGGGCCTGCATTTCAGCCGCGACTACCCGGAAGTCGCCGCGCCCGCAGCGCCCACCATCCTCGTCCCTCCGGTGCTCCGATGACCTACAGCGTCAAGGAAATTTTCTACACCCTGCAAGGTGAAGGCGGCCAGGCAGGCACGCCTGCCGTGTTCTGCCGCTTTGCGGGCTGCAACCTCTGGACGGGCCGCGAGCAGGACCGCGCGCAGGCCATCTGCCAGTTCTGCGACACCGACTTCGTGGGCACCGACGGCACTTTGGGCGGCAAGTTCGACACCGCCACGCTGCTGGCCGACACCATCGCCGCGCAGTGGCCTGCCGGCGCAGGCCACCGGCTGGTGGTGCTGACCGGTGGCGAGCCCCTGCTGCAGGTGGACGCTGAACTCATCGACGCACTGCACGCCCAGCAGTTCCGCATCGCCGTGGAGAGCAACGGCACCGTGAAAGCGCCCGAGGGCATCGACTGGCTGTGCATCAGCCCCAAGGCCGGTGCACCGTGGGTCCAGCGCAGCGGACAGGAGCTGAAACTCGTGTGGCCCCAGCCCGGGTTCGACCTGCGGGCGCTGGAGCAGGACACCCAGTTCACCCACCGCTTCCTGCAGCCCATGGACGGCCTGCTGCAGCGCCAGAACACCGCCGCCTGCATCGACGCCTGCCTGGCGCACCCCGCATGGCGCCTGAGCCTGCAGACCCACAAGCTCACCGGCATCCGGTGATGCGGCATTTTTGTTGTTGATTTCCGTATGTTGTTCACCATTTCCCAGCGCTTCTTCTTCGACGCCGCCCACACCCTGCGCCGCGAGATCGAGGCCGAAGGCAGCCGCCGCGTGCACGGCCACACCTACCACGCCGAGGTCTCGCTCAGCGGCCCGCGCGACCCCGCCACTGGCATGGTGCTGGACCTGGGCCTGCTGCGCCGGGGCCTGGAGGTGGTGCGCGGGCAACTCGACCACCACATGCTGGATGACGTGCCGGGCCTGGGCACGCCCACGCTCGAGAACCTGTGCGTCTTCATCGCCCAGGCGCTGCCCGCCGAATTGCAGCCGCGCGTGAGCCGCGTGCGCGTGTGGCGCGACGCGCTGGGCGACAGCTGCTTGCTCGACCTGCCCGCGCGCTGACACACCACCTGCCCCGCCGGCAGACCCCGCCCGCGCCGCCACCGACTTCACCCAAGGAAGCCCGATGTTCCGTACCTTGCTCAAATCCAAGATCCACCGCGTCGCCGTGACCCAGTGCGAGCTGCACTACGAAGGCTCCTGCGCCATCGACGAAAACCTGCTGGAAGCAGCCAACATCGCCGAGAACGAGCAGATCCACGTCTGGAACATCAACAACGGCGAGCGTTTCATCACCTACGCCATCAAGGGCCAGCGCGGCAGCGGCATGATCTCGGTGAACGGCTCGGCCGCGCGCCGCGCCGCCGTGGGCGACCTCATCATCATCGCGGCCTTCGCCCAGGTGCATGAGGACCAGGTGCCCACGCACCAGCCGCAACTGGTGTTCGTGGACGAACACAACCGCCAGACCGGACTGCGCCACGCCGTGCCCACACAGGCCCTGTGATGAACATGCAGCCCCTGCACGACGGCCTGGTGGCCCGCAGCCTCGCCAGCGTCTGGCACCCCTGCACGCAGATGAAGCGGCACGAGGCCCAGCCGCCCGTGGCCATCGCGCGCGCACAGGGGCCTTGGCTCTACGACACGCAAGGCCGGCGCTACCTCGACGGCATCAGCTCCTGGTGGGTCAACCTCTTTGGCCACAGCCACCCGCACATCAAGGCGGCCCTCGCCGACCAGCTGGAGCGGCTCGACCACGTGATGCTCGCCGGCTTCACGCATGCGCCGGTGGTGGAGCTGTCGGAAAGCCTCTCCGCGCTCACGGGCCTGGGCCATGCGTTCTACGGCAGCGACGGCGCGGCGGCCACCGAGATCGCCCTGAAGATGAGCGCGCACTACTGGCGCAACATGGGTCGCCCCGCCAAGAGCCGCTTTGTGGGTCTGGCCGGTGGCTACCACGGCGAGACCGTGGGCGCGCTGGCCGTGACCGACATCGCGATCTTCCGCGAGGCCTACGCGCCGCTGGTGCGCCTGGCCGCCACCGTGCCCAGCCCCGATGCGCGCGGCGCGGCGCCCGGCGAAAGCGCCGAGGACGTGGCGCGTCGCAGTTCCCAGGCGCTCGAGGCCTGGCTGGCCGAGCACCACGCGAGCACCGCCGCGCTCATCGTCGAACCGCTGGTGCAGTGCGCCGCCGGCATGGCGATGCACAGCCCCGAGTACCTGCGCCTGGCGCGCGCGCTGTGCGACCGCTACGAGGTGCACCTGGTGGTGGACGAGATCGCCGTGGGCTTTGGCCGCACGGGCACGATGTTCGCCCACCAGCAGGCGGGCATCCGGCCGGACTTCATCTGCCTGTCCAAGGGCCTCACGGGCGGCACGCTGCCGCTGTCGGCCGTGCTCACCACCGACGCGGTGTATGCCGCGTTCTACGACGACGATGTGGCGCGCGGCTTTCTGCACTCGCATTCGTACACCGGCAACCCGCTGGCCTGCCGCGCGGCGCTGGCCACGCTGGAGCTGTTCGGCCAGCTCGACACCCTCAACGCCAACGCGGCCCTGGCCCTGCGCATCGACGCGGCCTGCATGCCGCTCACCCGCCATCCGCGCGTGCGCCACGCGCGGCGCCTGGGAATGATCTGGGCCTGGGACATCGACACCACGCTGCCCGACTTCGCACGCCGCTACCACCAGCACGCCATGGCGCGGGGGCTGGTGCTGCGCCCCATCGGCCACACGCTGTACGCGATGCCACCCTATGTGCTCGACGAAGAGGCCGTGCAGCGCCTCGCCGAGGGCGCGCTGGGCGCACTGAACGCCACCCTGCAGGAGGAGACCCCATGATTGGATGTTTTGTCACCGGCACCGACACGGGCGTCGGCAAGACGCTGGTGTCCACCGGCCTGCTGCACGCCCTGGCGCCACACCACCGCCGCGTGGTCGGCATGAAGCCGGTGGCCGCGGGCGTGGTGCCCTGGGGCGAGGACTGGGCCAGCGAGGACGCGATCGCGCTGCGTTCGGCCTCCACGCTGGCCGTGGCGCCCGAGCTGGACAACCCCGTGCTGCTGCTCGATCCGCTCTCGCCCCACATCGCCGCCGCGCGCGCCGGGGTGCGGATCGACATCGCGGCCATCGTGCGCAGCTACCAGGCCCTGGCGGCCCAGGCCGATGCGGTGGTGGTCGAAGGCGCGGGCGGCTTCCACGTGCCGCTGTCGGACACCGAGACCGGCGCCGACCTGGCCCAGGCCCTGGCCCTGCCCGTGGTGCTGGTGGTGGGCCTGCGGCTGGGCTGCCTGAACCACGCGCTGCTCACGGCCGAGGCGATCCGCGCGCGCGGCCTCGCGCTGGCCGGCTGGGTGGCCAACCGCGTGGACCCTGGCATGGACGCGGCCGAAGAGAACATCGCCTACCTGCGGGAACGCCTGGGCGCGCCGCTGCTGGCCGAGGTGCCCTACCAGGAACTGCCCGACGCGCGCGGCCTGGTGTTCGAGCTTCCCGGGGAGTGGCTATGACCGCGCCGACCTCCTGCGCGTCCTGGCTGGACGAGATCCCAGGGCAAATCGCCGACCTCGAGCGCGCCCACCTGCTGCGCCGCCGCCGCGTGGTGCAGCCCGCAGGGGGTGCCCACCTGCTGGTGGACGGGCAATCCATGCTGGCCTTCTGCAGCAACGACTACCTGGGCCTGGCCGGCCACCCCGCGCTGGCCGAGGCCGCGCGCGAGGCCACGCACACCTTTGGCGTGGGCTCGGGCGGCTCGCCCCTGGTCAGCGGGCACAGCGCCGCCAACGCGGCGCTGGAGCAGGAACTGGCCGCCTTCGTGCAATTGCCCCGGGCGCTGTACTTCTACGCGGGCTATGCCACCAATACCGGCATCATCCCCGCCCTGGTGGGCGCGGGCGACGCACTGTTTTCCGATGCGCTCAACCATGCCTGCCTGATCGATGGCGCGCGGCTGTCACGCGCCACCATCCACCGCTACCCGCATGCCGACCTGGCGGCACTGCAAGCCGCGCTGGCCGCCAGCCCCGCGCGGCGCAAGCTGGTGGTCAGCGATGCCGTCTTCAGCATGGATGGCGACCTGATCGACATCCCGGCGCTGCTGGCGCTGTGCGAGCGCTACGACGCCCTGCTGCTGCTGGACGACGCCCATGGCTTTGGCGTGCTCGGGCCGCAGGGGCGCGGCAGCCTGGCGCACGCGGGGCTGGCGGGTGCCGCCGCGTCGCGCCGCGTGCTCTACATGGCCACGCTGGGCAAGGCGGCGGGCGTCGCCGGCGCCTTCGTGGCGGGCGACGCGGCACTCATCGAATGGCTGCTGCAGAAGACGCGCACCTACATCTTCGCCACCGCCGCGCCGCCCCTGCTGGCGAGCGCCTTGCGCAAGAGCCTGGAGCTGATGGCGGCCGCCGACGAGCTGCGGGAGGGGCTGCGCCAGCGCATTGCGCAACTGCGCGAAGGCCTGGCCACGCTGCCCCCGGGACTGGGCTGGCAACTGCTGCCATCCCACACGGCGGTGCAGGCACTCGTGATCGGCAGCAACGAAGCCGCCCTGGCCGCGATGGAAAGCCTGCGCCGCGAGGGCCTGTGGGTGCCCGCCATCCGCCCGCCCACCGTGCCCGCGGGCACGGCCCGGCTGCGCATTGCGCTGTCGGCCGCCCACACGGCCCACGATGTGGACCGGTTGCTGGCCGCCCTGGCCGCGCATGCGGCCCACGCGGTCCCGGCGGCCCGCCACGTGGCCGCCCGGCAGCCGCCAGCCACTGGCACCAGCGGCGCGCGCGCGGCCGTCAGCGGCTGAGGGCAGGCGCCGCCGGTGCTCCCCGCGCCCCCCTGGAGCGCCGTCCCCCGGAGTGGCCGTCAGGCGCTTTCCCTGACCACGCGCCCGTTGAGCGGCTGCAACGGCCGCGCGTTGGCGTTGTACAGCTGGCGAAACGCCTTGATCTGCTGGGCGCCGAGCTTCACGGGCTCCTTGAGCACCATCCACTGCACGCCTTCGGAACACGGCGGCGTGGTCAGCGAGCCGTCAAAGCTGTAGTAGCCTTTCCTGGCGGGCAACAGGGCGCTGGCGTCCAGGGTGAGCCCCTGCACCGTCACCTGCTCGCCGGTGCGCGGCAGGTGCGCAAAGATGGGAGCCCACGCGGCATTGGGCTTGCCGGGCTGTATCAGCGCGGCCACCACGCCCAGCCCGCCGTCCTCGCCCTTGTGCACGAAGTGCGCCACCATGGCCGCGCGCTTGCCGCCAATGGCTTCCTCGCTGGGGGTGTGGAAGTGGAACTGCAGCAGCTCCATGGCCCTGCCGTTGACCACGAGCCTGCTGCCGGCGGGCATGTTGACCTGCACCGTGTGGCCGTTGTTGACCAGCGTGGGCGCCCCGGGCGTGTACTGGAACTCGAGCGCCGGCAGCGCCTCCTTCACGGTCTTGCGGATGTCCACGGGGCTTTGCGCCGCACCCCGCGCGCAGGCTTCAAAGCCCGCCTCCAGCGCGCCCCAGTGCGTGGCGCCGTGCTTGCCCTTGTACTCCCAGTGCGGTGGCGATTGCGCGCCAGCCCCGGTGGCGGCGCACAGCGCCAGGACGGCGAGAGCGGTGTGTCGGATCATTTTTTGGTATGTCATGGTTTTACTGAACACGGTTGAGGAAAAGCCGCTGCCCACCTGCACGTCCGCCGCATGCGCCACGGTTCGCCACGGGTTGCAGCACCCTGGCAATGTTCCTGGCGGCACGGCAGGAACCTGCGAACCGGCACACGGCGCGGGCCCCGCACAGTGAGCGCGGGGCCGCCCGGATTCTGAGCAGGCGGGCCGCTCCGCGGCAACACAAATCGCGCATGGCCCTGGTGCCGTGTCAACAAGGAGCGGCCGCCCCGCATTCGCCACCGGCCTTCAAGCGCACGCGAACGCCCGCGAGGGCTGGAACGTCGCCCCCGGGCCGGGGCCGGCCTGGGAACCTGACCGGCGCAAGCCCCCGCGCGCCCGGCGGTGAACCCGCGCCCTTAAACTGGCGCGGCGCGCACAGTGCGTGCCCCGCCCAGAACGGAATCACGAATCCCATGCCCCATCTCACCGTCGAATACTCCAGCAACCTGCCCCACTATCCCGAGGCGGACACCCTGGCTGCGCTCAACGCCACCCTGTGCGCCCATCCCGAGGTGCAGGACGAGGCCGATCTGAAGACCCGATTCATCGTGGCCGACAGCTTCGAGATCGGCACCGCACCGACCCAGCGCGCGTTCGTGCACGCGCAGCTGCGCCTGCTCTCGGGCCGCACGCCCGAGGCCAAGAAAGAACTCTCCGGGCGCATCGCCGCCGTGCTGCGCGAACGCACACCCCGCCCCCAGGGCGTGATGGTGCAGCTGAGCGTGGAAGTGGTGGACATGGACCGGGGCTCCTACGCCAAAGAGCGGCTTTGAACCGGCGCTGAATCCTCCGCCAGCCCGGCCCCCACCACCACGCTGGGCGCCGGCGCCGATCAGCCCTCGAGCGTGGCCGGCAGCCAGCCCCGCAGGCTGTTGAGGAAGGCCCAGGCCTGCACCCGGGGCACGTCAGACACGCGCAGCACGGCCTCCACCACGCGCCCCTCGCGCAATGCCACGGCGCGGCCCACGCCGGGCAGCAGGCCGCAGGACAGGGGCGGCGTCACCCACCGCCCATCGATGAGCGCGGCGATGTTGCCGAAGGTGCTTTCGGTGATCTCGCCCGCCGCGTTCCACAGCACCGTGTCGAACACGCCGGGCGTGGTGGGCGCCAACGCCGCATAGTGCGCGCGGCGCGTGGTCTTGTGGCGCACGAATTCGCCGTGCGCCTCCGCCAGCGGGCGCGTGGCCAGCTGCAGGCGCACGGGTGCGGCCGTGGGCTGCAGCGCAAAGGCCTCGGCCCGGGGCGTGCCGGTGGCGTCCAGCAGCAGGCGCGCCCGCCAGGCCCCCGCAGCGTGTGCGGCGGCCAGCGCCCGCAGGCATTGCGACACGGCTTTCGCATCCCAGGGCACGCCAAAGTGCGCGGCGGTCTTCTCCAGGCGCGCCAGGTGGTCGGCCAGGTGCCGGAAGGCGCCGGCCTCCAGCGCCAGGGTTTCAAGCAGGTCAAAGGGCTGGCTGGCGCGCTCGGCAAAGGCCCGCTTGTGCTGCCACTCGCTCCACTCGGCATCGGCCAGCGCGCCCGAGGTGATGCCGCTGCCAATGCCGCAGGTGGCGTGGACGGCCGGGCCTTCCTCGCCGTCGCCGCCGCTCCCGCTGCGCAGCACCACGGTGCGGATGGGCACGTTGAACGTGGCGGCCACCGCGTGCCGGCCCTGCGCGTCGGGCGGGCCGGCCGGGCGCACCACGCCCACCGCGCCGCAGTACACGCCGCGCGGCGCGGGCTCCAGCGCGCGGATCATCCGCATGGCGCGCACCTTGGGTGCGCCGGTGACCGAGCCGCACGGGAACAGCGCCGCAAACACATCGGCCAGCGTGGTGCCGGGCCGCGTGCGGGCCGTCACGTCCGAGGTCATCTGCCACACCGTGGGCAGGGCCTGGGTGGCGAACAGCGCGGGCACGCGCACGCTGTGCGGCAGCGCAATGCGCGACACGTCGTTGCGCAGCAGGTCCACGATCATCACGTTCTCGGCCCGCTCCTTGGGCGCCGTGCGCAGGTGCTCGGCCTGGGCCGCGTCCTCTTCGGGGGTGGCTCCGCGCGGGGCCGTGCCCTTCATGGGCCGGGCCAGGAAGGCGCCACCATCGGGGGCATCCCGCCAGTCGAAGAACAGCTCGGGCGACACCGACAGCACCTGCTCGGGCCCCGCGTCGATGTGCGCCGCATACCCGCCGGGCTGGGCGCGCAACAGCGCGGCAAACAGTGCCTGCGCCGACCCCTGAAGCGTGCCATGAAGGGGCGCGGTGTAGTTGACCTGGTACAGCTCGCCCGCCGCGATCGCCTGCTGGATCCGCGCCAGCGCGGCATCGAACGAGGCGCGGTCAGGGCTGCCGGTCCATGCCACCTGAGCAGGAGGCTGCGCCGCGGGGCCCTGCGCGCCTTCGGGCCAGGGCAGCGGCGCGTCGTGCACGGCAAACCAGGCCAGCGGTCCGTCGGCCGCGTGGGTCTGCAAGGCCGCATCGAACGCGGCGGCCGCCTCGTAGCGCACATGGCCCACGCACCAGCGGCCCTGCCGCGCAGCGGCGTGCACGGCGTCGAGCACGCCGCGCACCTGGGGCAGCGCGTGGGCCACGAGCACCTCGCGGGGTGTGCCGAAGGCGTGGCGCAGGCGCGGGGCGCGTGCATCCAGCGGCTGGGTGAAGTCGATGCGGGAAGTGATGGTCAAAACGGGCGCTAGCGCAGGTATTTCATGCGCTGACAGCTATCAAAATCAAAGCAGATCGGCCCTGCGGGTGGTACTGTCAGGCAGCGCCCAGGTGCGGCACCAGGGCGCTGGCCGGCTGCCCGTTCTTGAGCGCGGCGGTGAAGGCCAGCATGCGGTCAATCGGCTGGCGCGCGCGCGGAATCAGGGCGGGGTCCACATGGACCGCGTTGGCACCGGTCTCCAGCACCCGCGCCACGTCGGCCAGGCCGTTCATCGCCATCCAGGGGCAGTGCGCGCAGCTCTTGCAGGTGGCGCTGTTGCCGGCGGTGGGCGCCTCAATGAACACCTTGCCGGGGTTGAGCGTGCGCAGCTTGTGCATCATGCCGTTGTCGGTGGCCACGATGAATTCGGTGGCATCCATCTCGCGCGCGGCCTTGAGGATGGCGCTGGTGGAGCCCACCGCATCGGCCAGGGCGATCACGTCCGCAGGGCTCTCGGGGTGGACCAGCACCTTGGCGCGGGGGTGCTCCTTCTTGAGCGCCTCCAGCTCGAAGGCCTTGAACTCGTCGTGCACGATGCAGGCGCCGTTCCAGAACACCATGTCTGCACCGGTCTCGCGCTGGATATAGGCGCCCAGGTGGCGATCGGGCGCCCACAGGATCTTCTGGCCCGCGGCCTTGAGGGCCCCCACGATGTCGAGCGCGCAGCTCGAAGTCACCAGCCAGTCGGCGCGCGCCTTCACGGCCGCGCTGGTGTTGGCGTAGACCACCACGGTGCGGTCGGGATGGGCATCGCAGAACGCACTGAATGCGTCGATGGGGCAGCCCAGGTCGAGCGAACAGGTCGCATCGAGGTCCGGCATGAGCACCGTCTTTTCGGGGCTCAGAATCTTGGCCGTCTCGCCCATGAAGCGCACGCCACTCACCACCAGCGTCTGCGCGGCGTGGTCGCGGCCAAAGCGCGCCATCTCCAGCGAGTCGCTCACCAGGCCACCGGTTTCCTCCGCCAGGTCCTGCAGGTCGGGGTGCACGTAGTAGTGCGACACCATGACCGCGTTCTTCTCCTTGAGCAGGCGGCGGATCCTCTCCTTGAGCGCGGCGCGCTCAGGTGCAGTGGGCTCGGGCGGCACGCGGGCCCAGGCGTGTTTCATGGAGCAGACGGAGCCCTCCTGGGTACCGAGCGGCTGCTCGTATTCCACATCGATGCGGTTCAGCACGGCGGTGGTGGTGGTCATGACAGCTCCTGCAGGCGCATCGAAAAATCGGTGGCCTTCACGTCCTTGGTCAGCGTGCCGATGGAGATGCGGTCCACGCCGGTCTCTGCCAGCGCGCGCAGGCCATCGAGCGTGACGCCGCCGGAGATTTCCAGAATCGCGCGTCCGGCATTGATGCGCACGGCCTCGCGCAGCGTGGGCAGGGGCATGTTGTCGAGCAGCACCATCCTGGCGCCGGCTTCCAGCGCCTCGGCCAGCTGCGCCAGCGTTTCCACTTCGATCTCGATGAACGTGGCTTGCGCGGCCACAGCCTGCGCGGCTTTCAGCACGGCGGTCACGCCACCGGCGGCGGCGATGTGGTTTTCCTTGATGAGCACCGCGTCGTGCAGGCCGATGCGGTGGTTGGTGCCACCGCCCACGCGCACGGCGTACTTCTGTGCCAGGCGCAGGCCGGGGAGGGTCTTGCGCGTGTCCACGATCTGGGCGCGCGTGCCGGCCACCACATCCACATAGGTGCGGGTCTTGGTGGCCACGGCCGACAGCAGCTGCAGAAAGTTGAGCGCCGTGCGCTCGGCGCTGAGCAGCGCGCGGGCATTGCCCGTGAGTTCCAGCACCACCTGGTCGGGCGCGCAGCGCTGGCCCTCGGCCACATGCCAGATGATCCCCATGGTGGGGTCGAGCGCGCGCAAGGCGGCTTCGGCCCAGGGCGCGCCGCAGATCACGGCGGACTCGCGCGCCAGGATGCACGCGCGGGCGCGGCGGGCGGGGTCGATCAGGCCGGCGGTCAGGTCACCTGCGCCCACGTCTTCCGCCAGGGCGCGGGCCACATCGGCCTGGGCCAGGGCCGCCACATCATGGTCCATGGACTGTTGGTTCGAAAGCGTCATGGGGCGGGAGCATACCGGGAACCCAAAGGCCACTGCGCCAGCGCAGGCCGTTTCCCACCGCGCCGGCAACCAATAAGTACACCCATTATTGGTCGCATAGACTCGCGGCAATTTTTGTCCATGCATGCCCCATGACTGCCACCAGCACCGTTTCCGCCACGCCCTACGGTACCCTGCCGCCCGCATCGCCCCTGCCCCAGCGCCGCCCCGTGAGCCTGCCGCGCCTGGCGCAGATGCGCGCGGCGGGCGAGAAGATCACGATGCTGACCGCCTATGACGCCACCTTCGCGGCCGTGGCCGATGCGGCGGGGGTGGAATGCATCCTGGTGGGCGACTCGCTGGGCATGGTGTGCCAGGGCCTGCCCAGCACGGTGGGCGTGGGCCTGGACACCATGGCCTACCACACGGCCAGCGTGGCGCGCGGCCTGCACCGCGTGCAGGGCACGGCCTGGCTGGTGGCCGACCTGCCGTATGGCACCTATGCCGAGAGCCGCGAGCAGGCCCTGCGCAGCGCCTGCGTGCTGATGCAGGCGGGTGCGCACATGGTCAAGCTCGAAGGCGGGGGCTGGACCGCGCCCACGGTGGAGTTCCTGGTGCAGCGCGGCGTGCCGGTGTGCGCCCACCTGGGCCTCACGCCGCAGACCGTGCATGCCCTGGGCGGCTACCGCGTGCAGGGCAAAACCGACGACGACGCCCGCACGCTGCGCCAAGAAGCACACGAACTGCAGGACGCAGGCGCCGCCATGCTGGTGCTGGAGATGGTGCCCGCCGCGCTAGCCGCGGCCCTCACGGCCGAGCTGCCGCGCTGCCACACCATCGGCATCGGCGCGGGCAACGGCACGGCCGGCCAGGTGCTGGTGTTGCACGACATGCTGGGCATGAACCTCGGAAAAATGCCGAAGTTCGTGCACAACTTCATGTCGGACGCGGGCAGCGTGCGCGGCGCCATGGAGGCGTATGTGCAGGCTGTCAAGCAGGGACGTTTCCCGGACAACGCGGTACACGCCTGGTAAGCGCCCCCCCCCCGGATTTTTCAACAGACGCACTCCCGCCCCATGCTGATCGCCCACTCCATCGCCGACCTGCGCCAGGCCCTCGCCGCCCGCCGCCACCCCGCCTTCGTGCCCACCATGGGCAACCTGCACGACGGGCACATCGCCCTGGTGCGCCAGGCCCGGCCCCTGGGCGACGTGACCGTGGCCAGCATCTTCGTGAACCGCCTGCAGTTCCTGCCGCACGAGGACTTCGACAGCTACCCCCGCACCTGGGAGGCCGACTGCGCGCAGCTGCGGGCCGCGGGCTGCGACGTGCTGTTCGCCCCGCGCGAGGCCGACCTGTACCCCGAGCCCCAGACCTTCAAGGTGCACCCCGATCCCGCATTGGCCGACATGCTCGAAGGCCAGTTCCGCCCCGGCTTCTTCGTGGGCGTGGGCACGGTGGTGATGAAGCTGTTCGCCTGCGTGCTGGGCCAGAGCGGCGGCACGGCGGTGTTTGGCAAGAAGGACTACCAGCAGCTCATGGTGATCCGCCAGATGGTGCGGCAGTTCGCATTGCCCATCGACATCGTGGCGGGCGAGACCTGCCGCGCGGCGGATGGGCTGGCGCTGAGTTCGCGCAACGGCTACCTCGGCCGCGAGGAACGCCAGGAGGCCGTGGCCCTGCCACAGGCGCTCCGGCAGCTGGCGGGGCAATGGACTGCCCGGCCGCCAGCCGCAGGCGCGGCGCTGGAGCAACAGGCCGTCGATGCCCTGCGCGCACGCGGCTGGCAGCCCGACTACCTCACCGTGCGCCGCCGCGCCGACCTGCAGCCGCCCACGGCACAGGACGGGCCGGGCATGCTTGTCGCCCTGGGGGCGGCGCGCCTGGGCGGCACGCGGCTCATCGACAACCTGGAGTTCTGATTAGCTCCTGAATTCATAGCACTTAGCGCTTTCCCATCAAGCGCCAGAGGCCAATTTCATGAGAAATCAATTCCCCCAGCCACCCCGCGCGATCCATTCCAGCAGCAGGCGGTTGACGGCCTCGGGCTGCTCCATGGTGAGCATGTGGCCGCATTCGGCCAGCACGGCATGGTGGGCGCCAGGGATGAGCGCCGCGATCTCTTCGGAGCATTCGGGCGGTGTGAGCTGGTCGGCGGCGCCACACGCCACCAGCGTGGGGCAGGCCACGCGCGGCAGGTGCAGCCGGGCATCGGGCCGGTGGATGACCGCGCGGTTCTGGCGCACCAGCTGCTGCGCGCCGGCGCGCAGCACGAAGTCGAGGTAGGCCTGCACCAGCGCGGGCCGTGCCGCATTGGCCGGGTGAAAGGCAAACGCCACGTTGGGCTCGATCACCTCGCGCAAGCGGCCCTGGGCGAACAGTTCCATCGCGGCTTCGCGCAGCGCGCGCATGTCGGGCGTCTCCGGCCGGGCCGTGGTGCCCAGCAGCGCCAGGCCGGCCACGCGCCCGGGCGCCTGGCGCGCGGCCTCCATGGCGATCATCCCGCCCATCGAGGCGCCGCACAGCAGCAAGGCCCCGGGATGCTCGGCCAGCACCAGCGCGGCCATGTCTTCAATGCGCTGCGCGTCGGGCCGCGCGTGGGCCGTGGCCACCACGGGGCGCAGCGCGGCCGGCAGGGCCGGCAGCTGGGCCTGCCACATGGTGGCATCACCGGCCAGGCCGGGTATCAGAACGAGCTGGGGAGGGTCGAAGGCATGCAAGGGGGTGTTGTTCATGGCCCCGGAGTGTCGCAAGAAACACGCGGGCGTGCAGGCCGCGGCGCTGGCGGGAGGCCGCGCGGACGCCAGGACCGGCTGCGCGGCGGGCTTACAGCGCCTCGGACGGCACCGCCTGCACGCCGCCCTGGGGGGCCTGCGCCTGCACCAGATCGTGCACGAAACGCAGCTTGACCATGGCGCCGGAGGACAGCGCGAACGGGTAGGCATCGTGCTGGCCCAGGCTGCGGTTCAGGCTGTTGAGCATGAGGGTCAGCGGCACCCACTGGCGCACCATGTCCTGGAACGCGGGGCGCGGCGTGGCAAAGGGGTCGGTGACATGGTGGCGGATGGCGGCATGCGGGTCGGGCACCGTCACGCCCGCCTGGTAGCTGGCCGCCGTCTCCAGCAGGTCGATCATGTGCAGGTAGTGGGCCCAGGTTTCGGCCCAGTCCTCCCACGGGTGGGCCGCGGCATAGGCGCTCACATGGCGCGCGGCCCAGTCGCCCAGCTCGTTGCCCCGGGCGTAGTGCGCGTCTAGCGCGGCGGCGTAGTCCTGCCGCTCGTCGCCAAATACATTGCGGAAGGCGTCGATGCGGCCGCCATCGCGCACCAGCTGGTCCCAGTAGAAATGGCCGGATTCATGCCGCAGGTGGCCAATCAGCGTGCGGTAGGGCTCGCCCAGCGCAATGCGGCGGCGGGCACGCTCGTCGTCGTCCGCCTCGGCCACGTTGAGCGTGATGGTGCCGCCCAGATGGCCGGTGAGGATCGCGGGACCGCCGGGCAGGTCGGCCAGGAATTCGAAGACCGGCCCGTACCGGCCGGGGACGGGTTCCAGCCCCAGGCGCGCCAGCGTGTAGAACAGCTGGCGCTTGGCCGCCTCGATCTGCTTCCAGCGCCCCAGGTTGGCGGCTTCCGAGAGGTCGGGAAGGATGCGCGTCTGGCGGCACGAGGCGCACAGGTCGGCATAGTCGTTGGCGGGCACCGCGAAGTTGCACGCCTGGTACTCCGTGTGGTTGTGGCACATGCGGTACAGCCGCCCGCTGTAGTTCGCGGTGCCGCGCTCGCCCATGCGGCGCCACAGGCCCGGGCCGTCCTGCGGCGCGGGCGCCAGGGCGGCCATGGCGAGCTGGTCTGGCAGGAATGCCAGCGTGCTGCCGCAGTGCAGGCATTGCACGCTGTCAAAAAACACCAGGTGACCGCAATGGTCGCAATTGAATACGCGCATGGTGCCGAGCTTATACCCAGTGGGGCGTCCGTGTGGGGGCATGGCCGCCAGGTTCGCCGCGCGCCGCAGGCGGCGCCGGGCCCGGATCGGGATTCCCAATGAAAAAGAGCAGGTTCCAGGTCATTCCTGGAACCTGCTCCCTGGCCCCGGCCGGCAGGTGGCGCGAGCCGCCTGCCCCGGGTTCATGCCGTCCGTTCAACGATCAGGGACGCACGACAATGCTGTTGCGCACTTCGCGCACATGCTTGGTGTTGCGCGCGATGGCCTCGGCCTGGTTCTTCTCGGTCTGCGACTTGGCAAAGCCCGACAGCTGTACCGTGCCGTTCAGCGTTTCCACGCTGATGGAGGTGGCGGAGACGGATTTGTCCTCCGCCATCTTGGCCTTCACGGCGGTGGTGATACCGGCATCATCGACATAGGAGCCCATGGTCTGCTGGTTGCGGGCCACCGAACAGCCGGTGGCCGTGACGATGGTGATGCCGGCGACTGCGGCAAAAGCGAGGGCACGTGCGTATTTCATGGTGTTGTCCTTCTAGAAGAATGGTTTGGGAACGCGGGTGCTGGAAAATTGCAATCTGCCGGTCTGTTGCACCCTCCGCGACCGGCGGACTGTACGGTTCGATTTCTGGTGCCTGATGGATGATGCTGGCGGGGCGGCCGCGGTGGGGACAAAGTGTCACCCTTCAACGGCCGACCTGCAAGCCGGGCTGACAGGTCAGTATGCGGCGTGCCGGCGGCGCGACATCCACAGCACCAGCGTGGCCAGCGCGGCGCCCGAGGCGGCGGCGATCACCAGCGACTTGCCGGGCTGCTCGGCCACGTACTTGTTGGTGGCCTCCGCGGCCTGCTGCATCTGGCGGCGGGCCCGCGCGCTCGTTTCGGCGCAATAGTCGATGCTGCGTGCCGCGAGTTCCTGGGCGCGGGCCGCGAGGTCGTCAATGACCGGGTCGGCCTGGCTGCGCAGGTTGCGCACGCCCTCTTCGGCTTTTTCCAGGGAGTTGTTGGCGGCATTGCGCGTGGACTGTACGGCGTCTTGCGCACTCTGCAGCACATCGTCGGCGATATGGCGGGCGCTGCTGGCAACTTTGTCGGTGGCGGTCTGGATACTCATTGGGGAACTCCTTGGATGGTGTATGCGGGAATGGCTGGTTTCACGGCAACGGGCATCAGCCCTTCTTGAGCAGCCCCAGGACAAAGGTCACGACAGCCATGATCACGAAGACAAAGAACAGAATCTTGGCGATGCCCACGGCCCCGGCAGCAATGCCGCCAAAGCCGAAAAGGGCTGCAATCAACGCGATCACCAGAAAAACAACTGCGTAATGCAACATTTCCTTCTCCTTTTGTAGGGGCCGGTGTGTGCCGGCGGGTCAGGGCACAAGAAATTCAGCGCCTGGGGTCCACTGTAGGAAGCCTGCCGCTTCAAAGATGCCGGTCCCTGGCGCGCGGGCCTGTCGGCGGTGCAGCGCGCCCGCTGTAGGACGAAGCCCTGCCGCCCGCGCACGGGTGGCAATGCAGCGCGCATCCCCCGCCTGGGCACGCCCGGGCAGCGGATGCAAAAAAACGAAAGGACTACAGGCCCCGAGAGGCGGGGCACGTCGGCGGTACCGCGTGCGCGAGGCCAATCGGATGGAAGAAGGCCTGGCGAGGGCACCGCGCCCCCGCGGATGCACCGCGCTGAGGGTGCGTCACACGTCCAGTGCGGGGGGCTTGGGCGCGTCCGCGGAGCGGTGCTGCAGCGGCAGCACCGCGGAGACCAGGGTGCCGCTGCCCGCGCGCGAGGTGATCGACAGCCGGCCGCCCGCGGACTCCACGCGGTGGCGCATGCCGGACAGGCCATGCGACGTGGGGCGCACCGTCGCCGGGTCGAAGCCGACCCCGTCGTCGCGCACCTGCACCGCCACATGGGTGGGATAGCCGTGCACCGACACCAGGATCTTGCTGGCCTTCGCGTACTTTCCGATGTTGGTCAGGGCCTCCTGGACCATGCGATACACCGTGAGCTGCGAGGCATCGGGCAACTGCACCGCCTCCAGGCTGGTCTCCACCTCGATGCCGGCGCGCTCGGCATATTCGCGCGTGAGGATTTCAATGGCCGCGGTCAGCCCGAGGTTGGAGAGCGATGAAGGCCGCAGGTCCTCGATGATGCGCCGCTTGAGCGCGATGCCGCTGTTGAGCGTTTCGGTCAGGTGCTTGAGCCGCTCCGCCACCTCGGGCACGGTGGCATCGATCTTGGACTTGAGCCGCGCAACGTCCAGCTTGGCCGCCGTGAGCAGCGCGCCGAGTTCATCGTGCAGCTCGCGCGCGAGGTGCCCGCGCTCCTCTTCGCGCACCTGCTGCAGGTGGTTGGCCAGTTCGGAAAGCGTTGCGGTGCGGTCCCTCACGAGTCCCTCCAGGCGATCCCGCTCGCGCTCGAGCAGGGCCTGCTCGCGCAGGTTGACCACCTGCAGCGCCTGCGCCTGGCGAAGGTACATGTAGAACGCGAGCAGCCCGATGACGGTGACCGTGGCGATGCCGATGCGCGACAGCATGAGCGATTGCTCGATCTGCTCCTGGCCCTGCTTGACATGCCGGTCGCTGCGCGCGATCAGCTCCAGCGCATGCTTGCGGATCGCCTCCATGTGCTCCTTGCCCACGTCGGTGTGCAGGATGAATTTCCAGGCGTCCTCATTGCCCTGCCGGCGCAGGCGCAGGCTCAGCTCCATCTCCGCCAGCTTGCGGGAGATCTGCCGCGACAGCAGTGCGAACTCCTGCATGTCGTCGGGGGCATCCATGAACAGTTCGCGCAACCCGTCCAGATTGGTCTGCACGCTGGCCACGGCCTTGTCGTAGGGCTCCAGGTAGGTCTCGTTGCCGGTGAGCAGGTAGCCGCGCTGGCCTGTCTCCGCGTCCAGCATGCTCTGCAGCAGGGTATTGACGGCCTTGCGCGTGTTCTGGCCGTGCGTCATCTGCTCGACCGCATCCTGCGAACGCATATGCCCCGTTTCATTGATCCCTACCAGCACCATGGCCGCCAGCAGCGCCATCGGCAGGCTCAACGCCATCTTGCGAACCTTGGGAAGCCAGATGCGGGTGTTTTCTTTGAGGCTCATACGCGGTATTCTGGATAATGTCTGAGGACCCGGCCGCCGCCACACCCCATCAGGGTGTGGCATGCCGAAGAACCTGTGCAACCAACAAACATCAGGCGCGGCACCACCGCCCTGCGAAAGAAAGATCGATGATCAAGATTGGCATTGTGGATGACCACGCGATTGTTCGTTCCGGGCTGCGGCAATTTCTGTCGGAGCACGTGGATCTGCGGGTGGAGGGCGAGGCCGCCAACGGCCGCGAAGCCATCGACCTCGTGCGCAACAAGGAAATCGACGTGCTGCTGATGGACCTGTCGATGCCCGGCCAGAGCGGGCTGGATGCGCTGGCCATGCTGCGCGCCAAGGCGCCGGACATGGGCATCCTGATCCTGAGCGGCTATCCCGAAGAACACTACGCGATCAACCTGATCCGCCAGGGCGCGAGCGGCTACCTGAACAAGGAATGCGAGCCCTCGGAAATCGTGGAAGCGATCCGCACCATCGCGCTGGGCCGGCGCTACCTCACGCCCGCCGTGGCCGAACTGCTGGCCCAGCAGCTCAACCGCAAGGACGACGCCCCGCCGCACGAGCAGCTGTCGGAGCGCGAGTTCCAGGTGTTCCTCAAGCTTGCCAAGGGCGAGACGGCGGGCGACATCGCCAAGGCCTTGTCGTTGAGCGTCAAGACGGTGAGCACCTACCGGACGCGTCTGATGGAAAAGATGAGCCTGTCCTCCAACAGCGATCTGACCTACTACGCGCTCAAGAACCGCCTGATTGACTGACATGGAACAGTGGCCTCAGTCCGGGGTCATGATTCGGGTCCGGCGGGGCATGGAGGTTCAGGTGTGAAGCCTGGACCCGGCGTGCAGCCCCGCCGCGGCGGGTTCACGCAGCTTGGCCAGATGCCGGCATGGGGGGGTTGGAGTCCAGGGGCACGGGGCCGCTGTGCTGGATGCAGTAGTCCACCAGCGCGTCGATTTCATTGGATTTGTCGAACACCGCGTCCACGCCCAGCTGCGCACAGCGCATGCGCACGTCGGGTGTCGCATAGTTGCTGAGCACCACCATCTTCTGGCCAGGCTTGCGGTCGCGGCAGGCCGCCAGCACCCCCAGGCCGCTGCCCTGGCGCAGGAACAGGTCCACGATGGCCAGGTCCCACTGCCCGCTGTTCGCGGCCAGCCAGCTCTTGCCTTCGTCTTCCGTCTCCGCCACTCCCACCGCCTCTACGGACGCCAACTCTTCGAGAGTACCAATCAGGTTCTCACGGATGGTCGCGTTGTCTTCAACGATATAGGTGCGGAGTTTCACGGAAGGGGTCCAGTTTCGCGACCGGTGCACAGTTGCGCTGATCGAGCCTCGAATTTAGATGCTGTGATGCCGTGATTCTGCCAGCCGCCACACGCGGCGGTTGTAGGAGGAATCCTACCGCGCAACACACACGGGGCAGCCGGGTGCGCGCCCTACATGCATGGTGCTCCACTCCATGGACCGGCCGTCCAACATGAGCAGGCGGCCAGCCAGCGAAGTGCCGATGCCGGCCAGCAGCTTGAGCGCCTCCGCCGCCTGCATCGCCCCGACCACCCCCACCAGCGGAGCGAACACGCCCATGGTCGAACAGGCCACCTCCTCGAATTCGGCCTCCGGGGGGAAGATGCAGGCATAGCAGGGGGATTGCGCGGCACGTGGATCGACCACCGTGATCTGCCCATCGAACCGGATCACCGCCCCCGCGACCAGCGGCTTGGCATGGGCGACGCACGCCGCGTTGATGGCGTGGCGCGTGGCGTAGTTGTCGCTGCAATCGAGCACCACGGTGGCTTCGCGCACGAGCGCATCGAGCACGCCGGCATCGGCCCGCGCCTGGAGCGCCGTGACCCGTACCCCGGGGTTGATGGCAGCCATGGCGGCGGCCGCGGAGGCCACCTTGGGCTGCCCGACCCGCGCCGTGGTGTGGGCGATCTGCCGCTGCAGGTTGGTGAGGTCGACCACATCGTCGTCCACCAGCGTGATGTGCCCGACGCCAGCGGAGGCAAGGTACAGCGCGGCGGGCGAACCCAGGCCGCCCGCGCCGATGATGAGGGCATGCGCCGCCAGCACCCGCTCCTGCCCTTCGATGCCCATCTCATCGAGCAGGATGTGGCGCGAGTACCGCAGGAGCTGGTCGTCGGTCATGAAGGAATCTCAAGCAGAAAAGTGAACACAGCCAAGGGCAAAGTCAAAGGCACAAAAGGAAAAGCCGGATTCCGCTGGAATCCGGCTTGGAGCCGATCAGACCACGAGCGAAAGAAAGCTCAATTCTCTTTCTTTTCTTCCTTGCGTTCCGTCAAGGTCTTGCTGACCAGCACGGAGCGGCCCTTGAGCTGGTTCAGCGCCTGCACCAGCTGGAAGTCCTTGTCCGAACCGAATTCGGGCGCCTTGCGGTCGGAAGCAGGCTTCTTGGCCTCGTCCTCCATGCGCTTGCGCGCATCCTCGCGGGCCTTTTCACGGGCCTCGTCCTTCTTTTCCTCGCCCTGGCCGCTGCCCAGGTGCTTGTCGAGGTCGGCCTCGCGCATGCGCAGGGCCGCAAAGATGTTGCCCTCCTCGGACTCGTCGATCATCACGTCGGGCACGATGCCCTTGGCCTGGATCGATTTGCCGCTCGGCGTGTAGTAGCGTGCCGTGGTCAGCTTGATGCCGGTATCAGGCCCCAAGGGACGCACCGTCTGCACCGACCCCTTGCCGAACGTCTGGCTGCCCATGATGGTGGCGCGCTTGTGGTCCTGCAGCGCGCCGGCCACGATCTCGCTGGCGGATGCCGAGCCTTCGTTCACCAGCACCACCAGGGGCACGGACTTGAGGGCCGGGGGAAGGCGGCGCAGCGGGTCGCCGCCGCCACGGCGCTGGTAGTAGTCCGGCGATGCCTTGTAGGTCGCCTTGCTGTCCGCCAGCTGGCCGTTGGTCGTGACCACCGTGACGTTCTCCGGCAAAAAAGCCGCCGAGACGGCCACGGCCGCGTCCAGCAGGCCACCGGGATCGTTGCGCAGGTCCAGCACCAGGCCCTTGAGGTTGGGGTCCTGCTTGTAGACCTCCTCCACCTTGCGCACGAAGTCATCGACCGTGCGCTCCTGGAACTGCGACAGGCGGATCCAGGCGTATCCGGGCTCCACCACCTTGCCCTTGACGGACTGGGTCTTGATCTCTTCGCGCGTGATCGTCACCGGGAACGAGCGGTTCTCGTCCTTGCGGAAGATGGTGAGCGTGACCTTGGTGTTGGGCTCGCCGCGCATGCGCTTGACGGCGTCGTTGAGCGACAGCCCCTTGACCGCCGTTTCGTCGATCTTGGTGATCAGGTCGTTGGTCTTGAGGCCGGCGCGAAACGCCGGGGAGCCCTCGATGGGCGAGACGACCTTGATGAGCCCGTCTTCCTGGGTGATCTCGATGCCCACGCCCACGAAGCGGCCCGACGTGCCCTCGCGGAATTCCTTGAAGGACTTCTTGTCGAAATACTGGGAGTGCGGATCCAGGCTGGCGACCATGCCCGAGATGGCGTCGGTGATGAGCTTCTTGTCGTCCACCGGCTCGACATAGTCGGTCTTCACCAGGCCGAACACCGCCGACAGCTGCTGGATTTCCTCCAGGGGCAGTGGCGTCATGGCGCCGCGCGCCACCGTCTGCAGGGACACCGTGGTGAGCGCTCCGGCCACCACCCCCACCGACACCCATCCTGCAATTTTAAGTTTGTGGCCCATACAACACCTTTTACCGCTTCGAATCAATATACACCTTGGAAGGGCCGAACCCGCCGCGGTTCCGCACGGGCACTCACTTTGGCAGGAGAAGATGGCGGGTTTTCCCCGTCTTTACGCGAGCTTTACGCCTTGCCCTGCGATGCCACGGCGGCCGCGGCCCTGGCGGCCGCTTCCGCGTCACCCAGATAGTAGTGGCGGATGGGTTTCAGGTCGGCGTCGAGTTCATATACCAGTGGAATCCCGTTGGGAATGTTCAGGCCGACGATGTCGGACTCGGAGATGCCGTCGAGGTACTTGACGAGCGCCCGGATGGAGTTGCCGTGCGCGGCCAGCACCACGCGCTTGCCCGAGCGGATGGCCGGCGCCATCGCGTCGTTCCAGAAGGGCAGCACGCGCGCCACGGTGTCCTTGAGGCATTCGGTCAGTGGCACGCTGCCCTCGGCCAGCGCGGCGTAGCGGCGGTCGCCACGCTCGCTGCGGGGGTCCGTGGCCTCCAGGGCCGGCGGGGGCGTGTCGTAGCTGCGGCGCCAGACCAGCACCTGCTCGTCGCCATACTGCTTGGCCATGTCGGCCTTGTTCAGGCCCTGCAGGGCGCCGTAGTGGCGCTCGTTCAGGCGCCAGTCCTTGACGACCGGCAGCCAGGTGCAGTCCATCTCGTCCAGCGTGTACCAGAGGGTGTGGATGGCACGCTTGAGCACGCTGGTGAAGGCCAGATCGAACTCGTAGCCCTCGGCCTTGAGCAGCTTGCCGGCGGACATGGCCTGGGAAACTCCCGTGGGCGTGAGGTCGACATCGGTCCAGCCGGTAAAGCGGTTTTCAAGGTTCCAGGTGGATTCGCCGTGGCGGATCAGGACGAGTTTGTACATGGTTTCCCCAGGAAAGGCGGGTCAAAGAAATGCGGGCCAAAACCCAGCATTCTAGAATTACGCCGTTCGCCAACCCAAGGAATCTTCGTGAAATTCATTATCGACAACTGGTATCTGATCTTTGTTGCACTGGCTTCGGGCGGCATGTTGCTGTGGCCGGTCCTCAAGAACGCCAGTGGCGGCTCGCTGACACCCGCGCGGGCCGTGCAGCTCATCAACCGCGAAAAAGCGGTGGTCATCGACGTCTGCGAGACCGAGGAATTCGCCGCCGGCCATGTGAACGGCGCCAGGAACGTGCCGCTGGGCCAGCTCGAAGAGCGCCTGCCCACGGTGGTCAAGAACAAGGCGCTGCCCGTGGTGCTGGTCTGCGCGAGCGGCGCCCGCGCCAACCGCGCGGTGGCCATTGCCAAGAAGCTGGGCTACGAGAACGCCCAGTCGCTCGCTGGTGGCCTGAAGGCCTGGCGCGAAGCCAGCCTGCCTGTGGAAAAAGCCTGATCCGCCCCCAGTTATTGGGTCCGCGATAGTCTTGCCACTGATTTTTAGCCCCACAGGAAGAAAGAGGAAGGTCCGCCATGCAACCCGTGAAGATGTACACCACCGCCGTCTGCCCCTACTGCATCCGGGCCAAGCAGATCCTCAAGTCCAAGGGCGTGGAGCAGATCGAGGAAATCCGCATCGACACCGACCCCGCCGCGCGCGTCCACATGATGGAGATCACCGGCCGCCGCACGGTGCCGCAGATCTACATCGGTGAAACCCATGTGGGCGGCCACGATGATCTGGTGGCGCTGGACAGCCGCGGCGAGCTCATGCCCTTGCTGGGCGCCGCCTGACCCCCACCGCGGGCGCTGCATAATGCAGCCCCATGTGCCCGCTGCGGGAGCTTTTCCCGGGCGGGTTTTGTTTTGCTAGAAATTCCGTTAGAGCAAAGAGACTTCACCATGGCCGACCAAGAAAATCCCGTGTTCCAGATCCAGCGCGTCTACCTCAAGGACATGTCGCTCGAGCAGCCCAATTCCCCCGGCATCCTGCTGGAGCAAGAGCAGCCGAACGTCGACATCCAGCTGGGCGTGGAAGCCACGCCCGTGGCCGAAGGCATCTTCGAAGTGGCCGTGACCGCCACCGTGCAGACCAAGATCAAGGACAAGACAGTGTTCCTGGTCGAAGCCAAGCAGGCCGGCATCTTCGAGATCCGCAACGTGCCGGAAGACCAGATGGGCCCGATCATGGGCATCGCCTGCCCGCAGATCGTGTACCCCTACCTGCGCGGCAACGTGGCCGACCTGATCAACCGCGCCGGCTTCCCGCCCGTGCACCTGGCCGAAATCAACTTCCAGGCCATGTACGAGCAGCAGCAAGCCCAGGCCGCCGGCCAGGCTTCGCCCATCATCACGCAATAAGAAGAGCCCCCTGAGGCGCTTCGCGCCTTCCCCCTCTCTCGTCGCGCTGCGCGCTCGGGAGGGGGACGCGGCCGGCGGCCTGGCAAAGCCAGTTCCGCGGCTACCCCGCCTGGGCCGCGCCGCAGGCACAGGCCGCGGGCGAGGCGTAGCGCGGAGATCATCGAATCAAAGACTTTTTGGCCTCCAGCGCCTGATGAATAAGCGCAAGCAGCTATGAAAATCATAGTATTGGGTGCCGGTGCCTGGGGTTCCGCCCTCGCCATGAGCGCGGCCCAGCACCCTGCCGGCCATGCGGTCACGCTCTGGGCGCGCGACGCGGGCCAGGCAGACGCCATGCGCGCGGCGCGCCAGAACGCGCGCTATCTGCCGGGCATCGACTTTCCCCCTTCTCTCTCCATCGCCGACGGCCACTTTGGCGCATTGCTGCCGGATGCCGACCTCGTCATCGTGGCCACGCCCATGGCGGCGCTGCGCGGCATGCTGCAGGCGCTGCGGGGATGCACGGCGCCCGTGGCCTGGCTGTGCAAGGGCTTCGAGGCGATGCCTCCCGGTGCCGGTTCGGCATCCTTTGGGCTGCTGGCACATGAAGTACAAGCGCAAGTAGCTCCTGATTTAATAGCAGGTGTATTCAGCGGTCCGAGCTTTGCGCAGGAAGTGGCGCTGGGCCAGCCCACCGCGCTGGTGGCGGCCAGCCCGCACGCGCGGGTGCGGGACGCGCTGGTCGGCGCGTTCCACAGCCCCAGCGTGCGGGTGTACGCCAACGAGGACATCGTGGGCGTGGAAGTGGGTGGCGCCGTGAAGAACGTGCTGGCCATCGCCACGGGCCTGTGCGACGGCTTGGCGCTCGGGCTCAACGCCCGTGCCGCCCTCATCACGCGCGGCCTGGCCGAAATGACCCGGCTGGGGCTGGCGCTCGGCGCGCGGCCGGACACGTTCATGGGCCTGTCGGGCCTGGGCGACCTGGTCCTGACCGCCACCGGCGACCTGTCGCGCAACCGCCGCGTGGGCATGCTGCTGGCGCAGGGCCGCACCCTGGCGCAGGCGGTGGAGTCGCTGGGCCACGTGGCGGAAGGCGTCTACAGCGCCCGCACCGTGGCGCAGCGGGCCGCCATGCTGGGGGTGGACATGCCCATCACCCGCGCCGCGGTGGCGCTGCTGGACGGCCAGATCCAGCCCGCGGACGCCGTGGCGGCGCTGATGGGCCGGGGGCCCGCGGCCGAACTGGTGTAGTCGAACGGCGCGCGGCAGGCGCCTGCCCGGCAAGGGCCGGCCGTACCGCCCCCAGCGCCGCACACCCTTATCGCAAAACAAAAGCCGCGTGCGCCCTGGGGCGCACGCGGCTTTTTACATGGATTGCGCAGAGGTCAGAACACGCCAAACAGCATGAGCAACAGAACAACCGACAGCGGGACGCCGAGCAGCCACAAGATGATAGGCATGGTGATCTCCTTGAAGGGATGAAGAAATGTGGATGGCTCTACCTTAGGGCCCCGCCTCCCCCCGCCCTGTGCGCCAGCGCTGCGCGTGGCCGTAGTCCCGTGCCTACCAGGTGTCGGCGCGGGCCGCGCCGCAAAGGCGCCGCCGTCTTTCATTCCCTTCCTTCGCACCGCCGTCCCGGCCGCTGCGCGCGGCGGCCGCGCCAGCCTTCTACAGTCCCAGCTCCAGCGCCAGCAGCTCGTCCACCGTCTGGCGGCGGCGGATCAGGCGCGCCTGGCCGCCGTCCACCAGCACCTCCGCGATCAGCGGGCGCGTGTTGTAGTTGGAGGACATCGAGGCGCCATACGCGCCCGTGTCGTGGATCACCAGCAGGTCGCCGACCTGCGCGGCCGGCAGGTCGCGCGGCAGCACCACGCCGCCATCGCCCTGCGTGAACACGTCGCCCGATTCGCACAGCGGCCCGGCCACGACGGTGGGCTGGGCGGCGGCGGTGGTGCCATCGCGGCGCAGCAGCTCCATCGCGTGGAAGCTGCCGTACATCGAGGGGCGCATCAACTCATTGAACCCCGTATCGACCAGCACGAAGCGGTTGTTGCCCGCGTTCTTGGCGGCCCGCACCTCGCCCAGCAGCACGCCGGATTCGGCCACCAGGTAGCGGCCCGGTTCGATCTCCAGGCCCAGCTTGTGGCCCACCACCGCCTCGGCCTGCTGGCGCGCGGCGTCCCACAGGCCGTGGTAGTGCTGCGTGTCGACCACTGGGTCCCCGCTGCGGTAGGGAATGGACAGGCCGCCGCCGGCCGAGATGACATGCAGGTCGTGCCCGGCCGCGTGGGTGGTGCGCACCAGGCCCACCATGGCGCCGCAGACTTCCGCCAGGTGGCTGTAGTCCACGCCCGAGCCGATGTGCATGTGCAGGCCCACGAGCTGGAGGCCGTGCTGCGCGATGGCGGCCAGCGCCGCGGGCAGGTCGGTGTGCCAGATGCCGTGCTTGCTGTGCTCGCCACCCGTGTTGGTCTTGTTGCTGTGGCCGTGGCCGAAGCCGGGGTTGATGCGCAGCCACACGCCATGGCCGGGCGAACGCGCGCCCAGCTGGTGCAGCATGTCGATGGAGCCCGCGTTGACCGGCACGCCGTGCTCCACCACGCAGTCGAGCGTGGCGGCGTCGAACAGGTCGGCGGTGAAGACGATCTCCGACGGCTCTCCGCCGGCCACATAGCCCGCCGCCAGCGCGCGCAGGATCTCGCCGCGCGAGACGGCGTCCACCTTCACGCCCTGCTCGCGCATGAGCTTCAGGATGTGGATGTTGGAACAGGCCTTCTGCGCGAAGCGGACGGTCTCGAAATTGGACACCTGCGCGATGCGCTGGCGGATGGTGGCCGCGTCGTACACCCACAGCGGGGTGCCGAACTGGTCGGCCAGGGCCCAGAGCTGGGCGGGGGAGAAAGGGTTGGACATGCGGATTCCCAAGGCAGGATGCGGTGTGAAGGCTGGATGATGCCCCCTTCCCGCCATTTGGTCGAATGCCTTGATTTACAGCATCCATTCATTCTGGATATGCTCTACCCATGACCGATGCCGCCATCTCCCCCCTGGCCCGCCGCATCACCCACCGGCACATCGAAGTGTTCCGCGCCGTGATGGCCGCGGGCAGCGCGACCGGCGCGGCCAGCCTGCTGCACAGTTCGCAGCCCACCGTGAGCCGCGAACTCGCGCGCCTGGAATCGCTGCTGGGCTATGCGCTGTTCGTGCGCGTGCAAGGGCGGCTGCGGGCCAACGCGCGCGCGCTCGCGCTGTGGGACGAGGTGCAGCGCTCCTGGCAGGGCCTGGAGCGCGTGGTGGACCGCGCCGTGGCGCTGGGCCGCCCCGATGCCGTGCAGCTGTCGGTGCTGTGCCTGCCCGCGCTGGCGCACGCCCTGCTGCCGGGCGCGGCGGCGCGGCTGCTGCAGGCACACCCGCACGCGCGCCTGTCGGTCACGCCGCAGGAGTCCCCGCTGCTGGAGGAATGGATGAGCGCCCAGCGCTTTGACCTGGGCCTGTGCGAGCAGGCCGCCGCCCCGCCGGGCACGCGCGCCGAGGTGCTGCTGACCCTGGATGAAGTGGCCGTGGTGCCGGCGGACCACCTCCTGGCGCGCCGGCCCGTGCTGCATCTGGAGGATTTTGCGGACCAGCCCTTCGTGAGCCTGTCGGCCGACGACCCCTACCGCCGCCTCATCGACGCGCGTTTTGCGCAAGCCGCCGTGCCGCGCACCCTGCGCATGGAAACCCACAGCGCCGCCGCCGTGTGCGCGATGGTGGAACACGGCCTGGGACTGGCCATCGTCAACCCGCTGACCGCCCTGGCGGCGGCCGGCTCCGGCGGCCGGCTGGTGGTGCGGCGGCTGGCGTTTTCGATCCCGTTCAGCGTGGCGTGCGTGCTGCCGCTGTACCGCCCGCCCCTGCCCGAGGTGGCGCCCATGCTGGAGGCGCTCCAGGCCGAGGCGGTGGATGTGGCCCGCCAGCTCCGGGCGCTGCCATGAACGGGCGGCGCAGCCAGAACATAGTGCTATTCAATCAATAGCACTCAGCGCTTGTCCATCAAGCGCCAGGGCCCGATTGACCCAGAGCGATCACGGTGGCGTGAGGGTGCGCACCTTCTCGGCCAGCCGCTCCTGCACCGAGGGCGACACGAACTTGTGCACTTCGCCACCCAGCACGGCGATCTCGCGCACGAAGGTGCTGCTGATGAACTGGTACTTGTCGCTGGGGGTGAGGAACACGGTTTCCACCTGCGGCATCAGGCTGCGGTTCATGCCCGCGAGCTGGAACTCGTAGTCGAAGTCGGTCACGGCGCGCAGGCCGCGCACCATGGCCTTGCCGCCGCGCTCCACCACGAAGTCGCGCAGCAGGCCCGAGAAGGCCTCGACCTGCACCTGGGGGTAGCCCTTGACCGCCTCGCGGACCATGTCGATCCGCTCTTCCAGGGTGAACAGGGTCTTCTTGTGGTGGCCCGCCGCCACGGCCACGATCACGCGTTCGAACAACTGGGTGGCCCTGCGTACCACGTCTTCATGGCCCAGCGTGATGGGGTCGAAGGTTCCGGGGTATACGGCGAGCACGTTCTGGGCCATGGCTGGTTGTCTCCTGTCTGGCGGAAGGGTCGTTGGCCCCACCTGGCGGGCCGCGTGGGCGCATTATGCAGTGCACTGCAACATGGACGTTCGCGCCCCTGTCCCCGGCGGGCGTGGCAGTGCCCCGGCGGCGCGCGGGTGTGCGGCCTGGGCTCCGGCCTGAAAGGCCTGGCGGGGCCAGGCGGAGGCTTCAGGCGCCGCGCCGCAGCAGATGGGCGTGCACCGCACCCGCCTTGAGGTGGCGGTGCACAGCCAGTCCCCACGGGGCCAGCTCTTCATCGGCCCAGGCGCGCGGTGCCTCGAGGTACACGAACCCATCGGCGGCCACCGCCTTGGCGGCGGCCTGCAGGGCGGCGCCGAACAGGTCGCTGTCGAACGGCGGGTCCAGCAGCACCAGGTCGATGCTGGCGGGCGCGGCCTGCTTGAGGGCGGCGATGCCGTCGCCACGCTGCACGCGCACGGCGGTGGCCTGCAGGCGCTGCTGCAGGGTGTTCAGCTGGGCCACCAGGGCGGCGTCGCTTTCCACCAGCTGCACGGCGCTGGCACCGCGTGATGCGGCCTCCAGCCCCAGGGCGCCGGTGCCCGCGAAGGCGTCCAGGCAGCGCCAGCCCGCCAGGTCCTGGCCGAGCCAGTTGAACAGGGTCTCGCGCACGCGGTCGGGCGTGGGGCGCAGGCCGGGGCGCTGGGCCACGGGCAGTCGGGTGCGCTTCCACAGCCCGCCGATGATGCGGATTTCGCCCGCGCCCTTGGGCGCAGCGGCCGGGGCCGCCTTGTCCTTGGGCGCGCCCTTTTTGCCGGTGGCGGCCGCCGGGGGGGTGGCCGCAGCGGCCTGTGCCTTGCGGATCTCGGCGTTGATGGCGGTGGTTTTCAGGGTCGAGCGGCTCATGGCTTGCCCCCCACCACCACGGTCACCATGCGCTCGGGTTGCAGCTTCCTGGCCATGGCGGCGCGCACGTCGGCCACGGTCAGGGCCTCCACCTTCCTGGACCACTGGTCCAGGTAGTCCAGCGGCAGTTCGTTCCAGGCGATGTTGGCCACGTTGCCCAGGAGTTTCTTGTTGCTGTCGATGCGCAGCGCGAAGCCGCCGATGAGGTTGTCCTTGGCGGCGCGCAGTTCGGCCTCGGTGGGGCCTTCGGCCACGAAGCGCGCGATCACGTCGCGCGAGACCTTCACGGCCTGGGCCGCCTGGTCGGGGCGGGTCTGCAGGCCCACGGTGAAGGCACCCGCATGCATGCCGGCGGCGAAGTAGCTGTAGACGCTGTAGCTGAGGCCGCGCTTTTCACGCACCTCGCTGGTCAGGCGCGAGACAAAACCGCCGCCGCCCAGGATGTGGTTGCCCACCAGCAGCGCGAGGAAGTCCGGGTCGCGGCGCTGGAAGCCCGGCTGGCCGATGAGCACATGGGCCTGAGCCGAGGTGAAGGGGACGTTCTGCTCCACCGGCGCGGCCAGCGCGCTGATCTCGCCCACGGGCGGCAGCGGCGCGCAGCCCGACGCGGCGGGCAGGCGCGACAGCAGCGTGGCGACCAGCGCCTGGGCCTGCGCGCGCGACACGGCGCCCACGATGCTCACCTTGGCGCGGCAGGCAGCGATGTGCTGGGCATGGAACGCCTGCATGTCCGCCACGTTGATGCGCATCAGCGTGTCTTCGGTGGTGCGCACGCCATACGGGTGGCTGCCGTACACCGCCGAGGCGAATGCATACCCCGCCACGGTGGCGGGGCGTGTGTTGGCCTCCTTCAGGCTGGCGATCCAGCGGGCGCGGTCGCGCGGCCACACGTCGGCGGGCCAGCTGGGCTCGCCGATCTGGCGCGCGGCCAGGCGGGCGGCCTTGTCGAGCAGCGGCGGGTCGGTGAGCGATCGCAGCGAGTAGTGCAGCGCATCGTTCTCGGCGCCGGCCTCGAAGTTCGCGCCCAGGTCGGCCCAGGCCTCGCCCAGGCCGTTCTCGTCCAGCGCGGGCTCGTTGCCCAGGGCCTTCACGCCCTTGCTGGCCATGGCGGCCATGGCACTGGCCAGGCCCGCCTGCCCCGCCGGGTCGCGGCGGCTGCCGGCGTCAAAGTCGATCTGCACGTCCACCATGGGGATTACGGGGCTTTCGACCAGGTAGACCTTGGCGCCGCTGGGCTCCGTCCAGTGCTGGATGGGCAGCAACGCCCAGGCAGAGTTTGAATAAAAAACCACTCCAGCGCTTATCAACAAAGCGCGAGCAGCTATATTTTTGATAGTAATCATGTGCAAGGGGCCCAGGGCGGGTTCAACGGATCACGGCGCCGGGCGGCAGCGTGGGGCGGGCGCGGGGGGCATCCAGGGGCTGTGGCAGCAAGGTGGCCACGGTGAGCTGGTCGTCGCCAAAATACCTGGCGGCCACGGCCTGCACCTGGGCGGGCGTCACGGTGCGCAGCAGCTCCAGCAGGCGCTCGTTGGCGTCGAGCGGAAAACCCTGCACCCAGTTGCCGCCCAGCTCCTGCGCCTGGTTCATCACCGAGTCGCGCTCGTACACGGTGGAGGCGATCCACTGCGTCTTGACGCGCGCGAGTTCGGCCTCGCTCACGCCACCCTGGGCCACGCGGGCCACCTCGGCGCGCAGGGCGTCTTCGACCTGCTGGGCCGTCTTGCCCGCGGCGGGCACGCCGCTGAGCATGAACAGGCTGGGGCCGCGCCCCGTGACCATGGCGCTGCTGTTGGCGCTGTCGGCCACGCGGTTCTCGCCCTGGGTGAGCGCACGGTCGAGCCGCGCGCCGTCGTAGCCGCTGAACACCGCCGACAGCACCATCAGCGCGAGGGCGTCGCGGTCGGTGTCGGTGAGGTTTTCCACGCGGTCCAGGCTGGGGGTGCGAAAGGCCAGCGCCACATACGCCTGCTCGGCCGGCGCCTTGACGGCGATGCGGCGCAGGCCCTGCTGCGCGGGCTCGGCGCGCGGCTTGCGCTCGGGCAGCGCATGGGCGGGGATGCCGCCGTAGTATTTTTCGGCCAGGGCCCGCACCTGCACGGGGTCCACGTCGCCCGCCACCACCACCACGGCATTGGTGGGCGTGTACCACTGGCGGTAGAAGGCGCGCGCGTCGTTCGGCGTCATGGCATCGAGGTCGCTCATCCAGCCCACGATGGGGCGGCGGTAGGGCGACGCGGTGAAGGTGGCGGCAAACAGCTGCTCGGCCAGCATGGCGCGGGGCTGGTCCTCGGTGCGCAGGCGGCGCTCTTCCTTCACCACCTCCAGCTCCTTCTTGAACTCTTCATCCGGCCAGTGGTTGTGGGCGAACCGGTCGGATTCGAGCTTCATCACGTCTTCGAGCCGGCTGGACGGGATCTGCTGGTAGTAGCCCGTGTAGTCGCGGCTGGTGAACGCGTTCTCCCGCCCGCCCAGGGCGGCCACGCGGCGCGAGAACTCGCCCGGCGGCAACGTCTTGGTGCCCTTGAACAGCATGTGCTCGAGCACGTGCGCCACGCCCGTGGTGCCGTCCACTTCGTCCATGGAGCCCACGCGCACCCAGACCATGTGCACCGCCGTGGGGGCGCGCCGGTCGGGCTGCACGATGAGCTGCATGCCGTTTCTCAGGGTGAACTGCTGCGCGCCAGAGGCCGTGGTGGACGGCGGGGAAGAAGGCGCATCGGAGGGTTGGGACACCGGGGTGGTTGCCGCGAAGGCAGCCCCGGACGAGAGGCAGGCCAGCAGGCCCAGTAGGGTGAAAGCACGTTTCATAGAATGGATGATTCTAAGAACCCACCAATGTTCAGTTTTTTCAAGAAAAAGCCCGCCGCTCCGCCATCGACGCCCGCACCGTCCGATGCGCCCTCCCCGGCCATGTCGTCCGGCGCTCCAGCACCTGCCGCTCCCCCCACTTCCGTCCTGCCGGCCACGGCAGTTCCGGCGGTGCATCAGCCGCCGCCAGGGCCTTCGCCTGCCCCCGCGCAGGTGACCACGCCCGCGACAGCGCCCGCAGAAGCTCCCGCCGCGGCGCCGGCCGCTTTTGGCTGGCTGCGCAACCCGTTCGCCCCCAAGGCGCCCGAGGCGGCCCCCACGCCCGTGCCCGCACCGGCCGCGGTTCCGCCGCTGGCCCCCGTGGCCGTGGCAGCGCCGGTGCAGGCCCCGCCGCCGGCGCCCGTGGCAGTGGCAGCCCCCCCCGTCGCCGCACCGGCACCTGCGCCGGCCGCCCCCGTGGAACGCAAGGGCTGGCTCGACCGCCTCAAGGCCGGGCTGCGCAAGACGGGCAGCAGCATCACCACGGTGTTCACTGGCACGCAGATCGACGATGCGCTGTATGAAGAGCTGGAAGAGGCCCTGCTCATGGCCGATACCGGCGTGAAGGCCACCATGCACCTGCTGGCCGACCTCAAGCGCAGAGTGAAGGACAGCAAGACCACCGACCCCGCCGCCGTCAAGGGCCTGCTGGCCGACTCCCTCGCCGACCTGCTGCGCCCGCTCGAAAAAGCGCTGGTCATTGGCGAGCACACCCCCACCGTGATCATGGTGGCGGGCGTCAACGGCGCGGGCAAGACCACCTCCATCGGCAAGCTCACCAAACACCTGGCCGGCGAAGGTGCGGCCGTGCTTCTGGCGGCCGCCGATACCTTCCGCGCCGCCGCGCGCGAGCAACTGGGCGTCTGGGCCGACCGCAACACGGTCGAGATCGTGAGCCAGGAAGGCGGCGACCCGGCCGCCGTGAGCTTTGACGCGGTCACGGCCGGCAAGGCGCGCGGCAAGGACGTGGTGCTGGTGGACACCGCCGGGCGCCTGCCCACGCAGCTGCACCTGATGGAAGAGCTGAAAAAGATCCGCCGCGTGGTCACCAAGGCCGATGCCACGGCGCCGCACGAGGTGCTGCTGGTGATCGACGGCAACACCGGCCAGAACGCCCTGGCCCAGGTGCGCGCGTTCGACGATGCGCTGCAGCTCACGGGCCTCATCGTGACCAAGCTCGATGGCACGGCCAAGGGCGGCGTTCTGGCGGCCATCGCGCAGGAACGCCCCATTCCGGTGTATTTCATCGGCGTGGGCGAGAAGCTCGAAGACCTGGAGACCTTCAACGCGCGCGAATTCGCGCAGGCCCTGCTGACCTGAAAACCCGCCCGCAACCGCGATCCATGGCCCCCTCGGGGCCATTTTCACGTTTACGAACGGCAGCAATTCCCCCATGATGGGCTTTCCCCAGGAAAGGCGCGGACGCCCATGTTCATTGAGCTGGTCAAAGGTGTTGCCTTGCTGCTGGCGCTGTGCTTCCTGCATGGGTTCAACATCCGCGTCTGGCGCCGGCACCCGCGCACCGGGCAGGTTTTCTCCGGCATCCTCTTTGGCTCCATCTGCGTGGTGGGCATGCTCACCCCCGTGGTGCTGATGCCGGGCGTGATCTTCGATGCGCGCTCGGTCGTGCTCAGCATGGCGGGCCTGTTCGGGGGCCCGCTGGTGGCCTGCATCGCCGCCGCCATGGCCGCCACGGGACGTCTCTGGCTGGGGGGCGCCGGCGCCGAGGTGGGCCTGCTGGTGATTGCGCTGTGCACCACGCTGGGCCTGGTCTACCGCGAAGGCCGCGCGCGCGGGCGCCTGGGGGTGGAGCCCGTTCCGCTGGCCCTGTTCGGGTTGCTGCTGCACACCGCAGTCGTCGCCCTGTTCCAGCTGCTTCCCGCCGAGGCCGTCCAGCGCATCAACCAGACCCTGGCCGTGCCTTTCCTGCTGACCTTCACGCCCGCCACGGTGGTGCTGGGCCTGCTGCTGCGCGATGTGGAAGAACGCCTGGCCACCGAGCGCGCGCTGCATGGCACGGCGGCGCGCCTGCGCGCCATCGCCCAGGCGATCCCCGACGTGCTGCTCGTGCTGGACGCCCGTGGGCGGTATGTGGAGGTGCTCTCGCCCGACGACGCACCCCTGGCGGCCAGCCCGCCCCAGCTGATTGGCAAGCGGCTGCATGACGTGCTGCCCGCGCCACAGGCCGACAGCTTCCTGGAGTTGATCCGCAATACCTTGCAGTCGGGCCAGACGCACAGCATGGAGTACGAGATGCAGACGCTCTCGGGCCCACGGCATTTCGAAGGGCGCGCCCAGCCCCTGGGCGTGCAGGTGGGCGGCCAGGCGGCCGTGGTCTTCCTGGCGCGCGACATCACCAAGCGCAAGCTCGCCGAGGGCGCGCTGCGCGAATCGGAGCTGCGCTTTCGCTCGCTGCTGCGCAACATTCCGTCCATCTCCGTGCAGGGCTATCTGGAGGACGGCACCACCAGCTACTGGAACCGGGCGTCCGAGCAGCTCTACGGCTACACCGCCGAGGAAGCACTGGGCAGCAACCTGCTGGACCTCATCATCCCGCCGGCCATGGCCGACACCGTGCGCGGGCACATGCGCCACATGTTCGCCACGGGCGAGGTCATCCCGGCGGGCGAACTGCAACTGCGGCGCAAGGACGGCTCGCCCGTGGACGTGTTCTCCAGCCACGCCTACATCCAGGTGCCCGGGCATCCGCCCGAGATGTTCTGCATCGACATCGACATCTCGGGGCGCAAGGCCGCGGAGGACGAGGCCCGCTACCTGGCGTTCTACGACGCGCTCACGCAGCTGCCGAACCGGCGCCTGCTGGTGGACCGGCTGCAGCAGGTGCTGGCCAACGGCGCGCGCTCGGGCCTGACCACCGCCGTGCTGTTCGTGGACCTGGACAACTTCAAGACGCTCAACGACACCCGGGGGCATGAGGTGGGGGACCTGCTCCTCAAGGAAGTCGCCCTGCGCCTGCCCGGCTGCGTGCGGGAACAGGACACCGTGGCCCGCCTGGGAGGCGACGAATTCGTGGTGGTGCTGCAGAACCTCAGCAGCGACCCGCCGGAAGCCGCGGCGCAGGCGCGCACGCTGGGAGAACTCATCCTGACCCAGCTGCGCCAGCCCTACCAGCTGGCGGGGCACGAACACCATTTCACGGCCAGCATCGGCGTCACGCTCCTGCGCGACCACCGCGACTCCGTGGACGAAGTCCTCAAGCAGGCGGACATGGCCATGTACCGCGCCAAGGACGCGGGCCGCAACACCCTGCGCTTTTTCGACCCCGACATGCAGCAGGCCGTCAACCGCCGTGCGCTGCTGGAGGCGGAGCTGCGCACCGGACTGCGGCAGTCGCAGTTCCTGCTGCTGTACCAGCCCCAGGTGGACGACCAGGGGCGGGTGACCGGCGCAGAGGCACTGGTGCGCTGGCGGCACCCGGTGCAGGGCATGGTCCCGCCGTCCGAGTTCATCCCCCTGGCGGAAGAATCCGGCCTGATCCTGCCCCTGGGCCACTGGGTGATGGAAACCGCACTGCGCCAGCAGGCCCGGTGGCGCCAGCACCCGCAGTTTGCCCACCTGAACGTCGCCATCAACGTGAGCGCGCGCCAGTTCCTGCAGGACGATTTCGTGGCCCAGGTGCTCGCGCTGCTGCAGCGGACGGGGGCCGATCCGGCACGGATCAAGCTGGAGCTGACCGAAAGCCTGCTGCTCGACAACGTGGACAACGTGATCGCGACGATGCGCGCGCTCAAGGCCCATGGGCTGGGCTTTTCGCTCGACGACTTTGGCACGGGCTACTCGTCCTTGAGCTACCTCAAGCGCCTGCCGCTGGACCAGATCAAGATCGACCAGGGCTTCGTGCGCGGCGTGCTGCTGGACCCGAGCGACGCGGCCATTGCCCGCTCGATCATCGCCCTGGCGGGCAGCCTGGGCCTGGACGTGATCGCCGAGGGGGTGGAAACGGCGGCGCACCACCAGTTCCTGCTCGCGCACGGCTGCAAGGCGTTTCAGGGCTACCTGTTTGGCAGGCCGCTGGCACTGGAAGACTTTGAACGGGCGGCGCTGGAGGCACTGGGCCCCGCAAAGGCCCCCGGCTGACCTCGCGCCAGACCGGCGCCGCGATGGCATTCAAGTTGCCGCACGCAAATGCCGATAACCAAAGGCCACGACAGTCGGCCCCGCGCCGCGCCTCCGTGGAAACCATGGAGGTGCCCCATGAAAATCGAGTCGTCCACCCTGCAGATGCAGGCCCGGCATGCCGCCACGCGCATGCACAGCCAGACAAGCCGCCTGGAAATGTGGGTGGGCGAGCGCCCTCCGGGCACGCCCGCCGCCCGCCAGGCCCCGCCGCCCCAGATCTCCAGCGCGGCCCGCCTGGCCCAGGCCGCCCACGCGGCCGCTGCCTCGGCCTCCGTCGAACCGCGCCCCACGCGCGACCCCGACGAAGGCCTGACACCCCAGCTCGCGATGATCCGCGACCTCATCGAACGCATGACCGGCGTGCTGGTTCGCGTGTATGCCGGGCCCAAGGCCGCCGAGGCGCCCGCCGAGCCCGTGCCCGCTGCGCCCTCCGCCGGGGACGGCACCACGGAGGCCCCCCGCCAGCGCGCGGGCTTTGGCGTGATCTACGAACAGCGCGAGGTGCTGGAGGAAACCGAACGCACCCAGTTCGCGGCGGCGGGCACCGTGCGCACCGCCGATGGCCGGGAGATCCAGTTCACGCTGCAGCTGGACATGCAGCGCAGCTACCGCGAGGAATCCTCCGTCAGCCTGCGGCTGGGCGATGCCGTGGCGGTGGACCCCCTGGTCATCAACTTCGACGGCACCGCCGCGCAGCTACAGGACCTGCGCTTCGCCTTCGACCTGGACGGCGACGGGCAGACCGAACAGGTGCCCCTGCTGGCCGGGAACCGGGGCTACCTGGCGCTGGACAACAACCAGAACGCACGCATCGACAACGGCCTGGAACTCTTCGGCCCGGGCACGGGGAACGGCTTTTCGGAGCTGGCCCGGCATGACAGCGACGGCAACGGCTGGATCGACGAGGCCGACCCCGTTTTCCAGCAACTGCGCGTGTGGACCCCGGATGCGGATGGCACGGGCCGCCTGCAAACCCTGCAGGAGCTGGGCGTGGGCGCGGTGCAGCTCAGCGCCCAGGCAACGCCCTTTGCCCTGCGCAGCGCCGACAACGGCAGCCTGGGCGCCGTGCGCTCCACCAGCGTCTACCTGCGAGACGACGGCAGCGCGGGCACGGTGCAGCAGATCGACCTGAGCGTGTAGCCAGCCCAGCCACAGGGGCCAGGCAGGAACCTGCACCTGCCGCCCAGGAGGCTGGAAAAACGGCGGATGCCCCCGCAGTCAGGCCAGCACCGTGGCATGGGCCACCTGCGCATCCACCCAGCCGGCATATTCTGTAGACCCCTGCAGCGCCTGGACCACCAGTTGCGGCAGCGCATAAGGATGTTGCGCCCGCAAAAGCGCCAACAGCGGGTGCAGCGCGCGCGCCACGGTCTTGCAGACCAGCCGGAGCTCACGGTCCTCCTGCGAGGCGCCCTGCCAGCGGAAGTAGGCCGTGATCGGCTCCACCTGCACACAGGCCGCCAGCCGCGCCTGCAAGACCAGCTGCGCCAGCCGCCGCGCTTCCGCTTCGGTGGCCACCGTGGTGGTGACAACGAGAATGTCGCAAAGGGCGGTCGGCTCGGTCATGCGCGTCTCCCGAAGTTGGGCGCTGCAGTCTGCCATAGCGTCCTACCGAGCGCCAGCCGCAGGAAAACCCCCTGGGCCCTCCACGGACAGCTCCACAGGCGGCCCCACCTCCCACTGCACGCCCATGGGCCGAGAACCCGGACCGCACGGCGCAGGAACCATGTGCCCGAAACACACTCTCACCACGAGCAATGCATGCCTTGCGGCCTCGGAAATTACAGAAATTTCTTTTGAAATCAATGTACTTGGTGCATCTCTCTACCTGCGGCAGGCCCGGCAGCGAGAGGGAAACCCACCGCGCGCGCAGAGGCCGTCGCCCCGAACAACCGGAGGGGAACTCCGGGTTTAGCACTCACTCATAGAGAGTGCTAACATCATGGCTTAGAGGAAAGGATTCCCGGAATGAACATTCAATCTGGAACCGCGACGACGACTTTGGCGCCCGCCAACCCCTGGGCGCTGGTGCCCCCGCTGGGCAATCTGGATGCCTACATTTCCGCTGTCAACCGCCTGCCGCTGCTCACCCACGAAGAAGAGCAGACGTACGCACGCCAGCTCAAGGACCACAACGACCTGGACGCCGCCGGACGGCTGGTGATGTCGCACCTGCGCCTCGTGGTGTCGATTGCGCGCCAGTACCTGGGCTACGGCCTGCCGCATGGCGACCTGATCCAGGAAGGCAACGTCGGCCTGATGAAGGCCGTGAAGCGTTTCGACCCCGACCAGGGCGTGCGCCTCGTGAGCTATGCCATGCACTGGATCAAGGCCGAGATCCACGAATACATCCTGAAGAACTGGCGCATGGTCAAGGTCGCGACGACCAAGGCCCAGCGCAAGCTGTTCTTCAACCTGCGCTCGATGAAGCAGGGTTTCAAGGCCGATGCTTCCGCCGCGGATGCCGCGACGCACCGGGACACGCTGTCCGAGCAGGAAATCGACACCGTGGCCGCGCAGCTCAACGTGAAGCGTGAAGAAGTCATCGAGATGGAAACCCGCATGTCCGGTGGCGACGTGCTGCTCGACCCTGCACCTTCGGACGATGGCGAACAGGCGTTTGGCCCCATTGCCTTCCTGGCCGATGCCTCGCATGAGCCCACTGCCATGATCGAGTCGCGCCAGCGCGATGCGCTCGCCACCGACGGCATCGCCACGGCGCTGGACAGCCTGGACGCGCGCAGCCGCCGCATCGTGGAAGAGCGCTGGCTCAAGGTCAACGACGACGGCACGGGCGGCATGACGCTGCATGAACTGGCCGCGGTCTATGGCGTGAGCGCCGAGCGCATCCGCCAGATCGAGGTGGCCGCCATGAAGAAGATGAAGAAGGCGCTGGCCGAGTACGCCTGAATGCCCGCGGGGGCGCGTTAATATCCCGCTTCTGCAGAAGTTGCCTCGAGGGGCCCCAGTTCTGGGGCCCCTTGTCGTTATGGCCCCGAACTTTTTTTGGAGGAGACCCACCCCATGTCACGCCCCGTTTCCCGCCGCGCATCGCTGCTGATCGCCCTGGCCGCCGCATCCCCCTGGGCACTCGCCCAGAACACCGCCAGGCCTTCGGCCCCCGCCGCGGCCGCGCAGGCCTGGCCGAACAAGCCGCTGAAGATCATCGTGGGCTTTCCGGCCGGCACCTCGCCCGACCTCACCGCGCGCGCTTTCTCGGAACCCCTGTCCAAGGCCCTGGGCCAGCCGGTGATCGTGGAAAACAAGGTGGGGGCAGGCGGCAACATCGGCGCCGACGCGGTGGCCAAGGCGCGCGATGACCACACCATCGGCCTGATGATCAACGGCAACATGACCATCGCCAAGATGATCAACCCTGCCGTGCCCTACGATCCGCTCAAGGACCTGGCGCCGCTCAGCCTCATCGGCACGTCGCCCCTGGTGCTGACCGCGCCCGTCACGCAGCCGGGCGTACCCGCCAACAGCGACGCGCGCGACTTCTTCGTGGCGGCGCGCAACGGCGGCGACAAATGGAGCTATGGCACGCCGGGCGTGGGCACCGTGGGCCACATCGGCACCGAGCTGCTGAAGTCGCGCAGCAACATCAACCCCGTGCACGTCCCGTATCCGGGCTACCCGCAAGTCGCCAATGCCATGCTGGGCGGCCAGCTGCAGATGGCGCTGCTGCCCCCGGCGCTCGCCCAGGCCCAGGTGCGCGCCGGCAAGCTGCGCGCCATCGGCGTCACCTCGGCGGGCCGCAGCCCGCTGGCACCCGACATCCCGAGCCTGTCGGAAGCCGGTATCCGGGGCTTCAACCTGGAAATCTGGAATGCGTTTGCCGCGCCGGCCACGATGCCCAAGCCACTGCAGGCCAAGCTGGCCGCCGTGATCAGCGAGATCGCCCGCAGCGAAGACATGCGCAACAAGCTCTTTCAGCAGGGATGGCAGGTGGCAGGCACCTCGCCCGAGGGGCTGGCCAACCGCATCAAGGCCGACACCAGCCTGCTGGGCGGCGTGATTGCGATGCGCGGGATCAAGGCGGAGTAGAGTCCCACAGGCCATCGGCGGGCGGCATACATTTTGTTGCAGCGCGCCATGAACCCGGGTAAGGTCCATGGATCCTGCCCGGGTTTTTTGTTCCGGGCCCTGCCGCCCCGGAACCCCACGCCCGCATGCCCCATTGCCGTACCACCCCATCCCTGCCTTCCGGTGGCGGGTGCTGCCTGTGCGCAGGACAGCAGCAGTGCCTGCTGGGCCGGCAAGACGAAAAACGGCGCGCTGGCTGGAAGCCCCTTCTGGTGGAGCGTCCGGTGCGCAAGGGCGAGTTGCTGTTGCGGCAGGGGCAATCGGGGCAGAAGACGTTCAAGATCGTCAAGACCGGCATCGTCGTGGTGCTGTGCAGCGGCGAGGACGGCGTGGAGCGGCCGATCGGCCTGTTCGGCGCCGGGCAGCCCCTGGGCTCGACGGCGCTCGTGCAGGAACCGGCCGCCGTGTCCTGCCGGGCGCTGACCGCGGGGCGCATCTGCGAGGTGCCCGTGGAGGCGGTCCTCCAGCAGGGGCTGCTGGATTCCGAGTTGCTGCGGGGGCTTGCGCAAAGCTACGCCCACACGAACGCCCGCCTGGCCGACTGGGCACGCATCGCCCGCATCCGTGGGGTGACGGGGCAGCTGGCGGCCACCCTGCTCCAGTTGGCCAACCTGCAGCGCAGCTCCCTGGTGCGGCTGCCCAGCCACCAGGTGCTGGCCGATCTTCTCTCCACCACCCGGGAAACCATTGCGCGCACGCTGCGCCAGCTCGCGCTGCGCCATGGGCTGGTGCGCCGCGACCGCTGGCACTGTGAAATCCAGCGCGATGTCCTGATCGGGCTGGCGGGCGGCCCGGCGCAACAAGCCGGCACCTAGCCTCCGCGCGCGCAGCCCTTACAGAACGGCGGAATCCTCGCTCGCCCGTTGCGCCAGCAGAAGCTGCGCGACGTGGGCTGGCGCCACCGCCCGGGAGTACAGCCACCCCTGGTAGGCATCGCAGCCGTACTGCGCCAGCAGGCCCAGCTGTTCCGCAGTTTCGACCCCTTCGGCCACGACGTGCAAGCCCAGTGTCTTGGCCAGCACGATGATGGCCTGCACAAGGACCGCATCGCCGTTGCTGTGCAGCAGAGGGTGGATGAACTCGCGATCGATCTTGATCCGGGAGACCGGCAAGTGCTTCAGGTACGCCAGGGATGAATGGCCCGTGCCGAAGTCGTCCAGGGCGATGCACACGCCCAGCGCCTGCAGGCGGCACAGCACATCGCGGGCCTGCGCAGGGTCCGCCATGGCCTCGGATTCGGTCACCTCGATCTCCAGCAGGTCGGGCCGCGCGCCATGAAGGGCCAGGCTGCGTTCGATCTGCTCCACCAGGTCGGTCTGGCGCAGCTGCTGCGCGGACAAGTTGATCGCCACGCGCAGCGGCAGGCCCGCCCGGTCCCATTCGGCGATCTGCTGGCACGCCGTGCCGATCACCCACGCACCCACGGCAAGGATCAGGCCCGTCGCCTCCGCCACGGGAATGAAACGGGCCGGGGGAACCTCGCCCAGCTGGGGATCGGTCCACCGCAGCAACGCCTCCACCGCCTGGATGCGGCCGCTGCCCACCTCCACCTGCGGCTGGTAGTGCAGATGGAGCCCGCCGTAGGCCAGGGCCAGCTTGAGGCGCTCGTGCAGTTGCAGCTTCTCCGCCATGCGGGCGCCCAGCGGCGGCTCGTAGAACGCGTAGTTCGCGCGGCCGGACTCCTTGGCGTGGTACATCGCCATGTCGGCATAGCGCATGAGAGTGGGCGCATCCTGCGCGTCCCGCGGGTACACGGCAATTCCCAGGCTCGCGCCGAAATCGAGTTCAAAGCCATGCATCTGAAAGGGCTGGCACAGCGCCGCGAGGACCTGGGCGGCCACCTGTTCCACGTCGCGGACCTGCGCGATCTGCGGCAGCAGCACGGTGAATTCGTCCCCGCCCAGCCGTGCTAGCGTATCGCCGCCGCGCAGGACACTCTTGAGCCTGCGCGCCACTTCCACAAGCACCCGGTCCCCCGCGGCGTGTCCATAGCCATCGTTGACGGCCTTGAAGTCGTCCAGGTCCAGCACCAGCAGCGCAAAGGAATGGCCGCCAAGCGCCGCTTCGGCAATGGCCTGCTCCAGCCGCTGGCCGAACTGCCAGCGATTGACCAGGCCGGTCAGGGTGTCGTGCGTGGCCTGGAAGTGCATCTGGGCCTGCAGCCTGCGCACCTCCGAGATGTCGCGCACGAAGGCCACGGCCGTGCCGCCCTGCGCGTCGGTGTAGCCCAGGGCGATATCCACCGGCACGGACCGGCCGTCCTTGCGGGCGATCCACAGATCCCGCCCCATCCCCATGGGCCGGCGCGACGGCGACTGGAAGTAGCTGTCCAGATGGCGTCCATGCGCTTCCCGCAAGGCGGGCTGCAGCAGGAGGCTGACGGGGCTGCCGCACAGCTCATCGGCCGCATAGCCGGAGATGGACTCCATGGCCGCGTTGGCCATGACGATGCGGCCGCCGCGGTCCACCAGCAGGATGCCATCGGGGGCCGCGTTCGTGGCGGCCAGGATCAGCGCGCCCTCGTCGGCCGGTGAAAGGGGTGCCGCGGCCATCACCCCAGGTCCTTCTTCATCCTTCATCGCGTCGGGCCCGGCCAGGCCCGTCCCCGCCGCCCCGCCACAATGGCAGGCGGTTGCGCCGGGTGGCGTCTACGTACAAGCGCATCGATGCCAGATTCCTTTGAAAAATGGATGTCACCAGAGCACCTTGCCGCGCACGGGGGCAAGGCGCATCGCATGGAGCCATCCGCCAGCGGCGGCACAGGCCCTGGGGCCACTCTAGAGAATCACGCGGGCATTGGCATCCAGATGGCCCCAACCAGGGCCTGCAACTTGCCGCGAATGTGACGTATGTCGCGTTCCTGCCCCCGGACGTGAGGCAAATCCACGACAAAAAGCCGGAGCAGGCGCCAGCAGCGCCCGGCGGCACATCCGGTCAGCCAGCTTCCGCCAGCAGCGCCTTCACGTCGGACGCCAGGGCCTGCGCTCCGCTGCCATAGCGGTTGTAGACGCGCAAGCGCCCTGCCGGGTCATAGACATAGCTGCCCGCCGAATGGTCCATGGTGTAGCTGGTGGGTGTCTTGCCGTCGACCTTCTTGTAGTAGATCTTGAAGTCCTTGGCGACGGCTGCCAGCTGCTCGGGCGAGCCGTACAGCGCCAGGAAGCTGGGGTCGAAGTTGGCCATGTAGGCCTTGAGCACCTCCGGCGTGTCGCGCTCGGGGTCCACCGTCACGAAGATGCCCTGCAGGCGGTCGCCGTCCTTGCCCAGCATCTTCTTGACCTCGGCCAGCTCCTGCATGGAAGTGGGACACACGTCGGGACATTGCGTGAAGCCGAAGAAGACCACCACCACCTTGCCCGCGAAGTCCTTGATGTGGCGCGCCTGGCCGTTGTGGTCGGTCAAGGGGATGTCGCGGGCATAGTCCGCGCCGGTGATGTCCACGCCGCGAAACTCTGCCTTTTTCTCGGAACAGGCACTGAAAATGCCCGCAGCGCTTATGGACAAAGCGGCAACAGCTATCGTTTTAAGAGCACTTCTTTTGAGCATGGGCATGGTCGGGTTCACAGCACGTAATGGTCCACCAGGAGGGCTGCAAACAGAGCGCTCAGGTGAATGAGGGAAAAGCGGAAGGTCTTGCGCGCCAGCGCGTCCGAGTAGTTGCGCCACAGCGCGAAGCCGTAGCCGCAAAAGCCTGCGCTCAGCACCACGGCGGCGGCCAGGTAGATCCACGAACTCATGCCGTAGACGAAGGGCATCAGGCAGCCCGCGAACAGGATCAGGGTGTACAGGAATACCTGCAGGCGGGTGAACTCGTTGCCATGCGTCACCGGCAGCATGGGCAGGCCGGACTTGCGGTAGTCCTCCACCCGGTACAGGGCCAGCGCCCAGAAGTGGGGAGGCGTCCACAGGAAGATGATGAGGAACAGGATGAGCGCTTCCGGTCCCACATCGTTCGTCATGGCCGCCCAGCCCAGCACGGGGGGCATGGCGCCGGACGCGCCGCCAATCACGATGTTTTGCGGCGTGAGGGGCTTGAGGATCACCGTGTAGACGACCGCATAGCCCACGAAGGTGGCGAACGTGAGCCACATCGTGAGCGGGTTCACCCAGAAATACAGCAGCGCGGACCCCGCCGCGCACAGCACGGCCGAGAACAGCAGCGTCTGCGCGTTGGACAGTTCTCCCTTGGCCGTGGGGCGCCAGGCGGTGCGCTTCATCTTGGCGTCGATACCCTGCTCCACGATGCAGTTGAAAGCGGCTGCCGCGCCGGCCACCAGCCACACGCCCGCGCAGGCCAGGGCCATCAGCCCCAGCTGCGGTGCGGAAGGAAGCCCAGGCACGGCCAGAACCATGCCGATGAGCGCACAAAAGACGATGAGCTGGACCACACGGGGCTTGGTCAGCGCATAGAACTGTGACAGGCGCGAGGGCGGGGAAACAACGGCGGGGGCAGCAGCACTCATGCGGACACTCTCGATGCGCCCGATGGCGCGGAAAACTCTTGGGGCGCGGATGCCGCGCGGCTGGACACCAGGGCCCAGGTCAATACCACCACCAGCGCCGCGGCGCCGCCGGTGTGCAGGACGGCGGCCACCAGCGGCCAGTCCAGAACCACGTTGGACAGGCCCGTGGCCAGCTGCAGCAGCGCAAGCCCCGCCAGCCAGCGGCACTGGGCGGGCAACACATGCGCCCGCCGAAGGCCCCACCACACGATGCCCAACGCTGCGAGCACTGCATAGGCCATCAACCGGTGCGCATAGTGGATGGCCGTGAGACCGGCGAAGCTGATGTGGCTGCCATCCTGCAGCATGCCCAGCGCGCGCCAGACCTGGAAACCCTGGCCAAAGTCCATCTCGGGCCACCAGCTCCCCTGGCAGGTGGGAAAGGTGGTGCACGCCAGCACCGCGTAGTTGGTGCTGACCCATCCGCCCAGCACCACTTGCAGGGCCACGAGCAAGCTGGTGGCGACCAGGCCCCAGCGCAGCCCCGTCGAGAGGCGCACGGGCGTGCGGCCCTGGGCGCGGTGGGTATGGCGAACCGCCTGCACGCACAGCAGCGCCAGCAGCACCAGCCCCCCGATGAGGTGCAGCGTGACGATGGCTGGAAACAGCTTCATCGTCACCGTCAAGGCGCCAAAGGCCCCCTGCAGGCAGACCCAGAACAGCGTGAAGGTGGGCCACCACGGGCTGACGGGAGGCCCCTCGCCCCCGTCGCGGCGGGCCTTGCGGTGCTGCACCCAGGCCGACACGGTGAGCACGATGATGAGCACGCCCACACCGGTGGCCAGGTAGCGGTGGATCATCTCGACCCAGGCCTTGCCATGGGTCACGGGGCCGGTGGGCATGGCCTGCTGGGCAGCGGAGATCTCGGTGTGCGCGCCCACGGGGCTGGCGCTGCCGTAGCAGCCGGGCCAGTCAGGACAGCCCAGGCCCGAATCGGTCAGGCGCGTGAAGGCGCCGAACAGCACCAGGTCAAAGGTCAGGAACAGGGTGAGCACGGTCAGCGCCTGCAGGCGCCGCATGGGAGAGCTGCCACGGTTGCGCAGGCCGACCCAGGCCAGGGGGCCGAGCGCTATCAGCACGCCCAGCAGCATGAGCCGGGCGATGGGCGCCAGATCGTAGAGCGGCTGGGCGTCCATCACGGCTTTCCGGGGCGTCCGGCTTCATCCCAGGAAGACGACGCGCGCAACAGGCGTTCAAGATCCCGCTTGGCCTTGGCCGCGCCGGCCGTGTCCATCGCCGCAGGAAACCGCATCATCCAGTTGCCCATCGGGTCCACGACATACAGGTGCTCGGCGGACCGATGGCCTTCGGCGGGGGCCAGCCAGGCGCCCAGCGCGGCGCCATCCACCCGCAGCACCGTCGCCTTCTGCAGGGCGGGCGCGAGCTCGGCGGGCACGCTGGCGGCATCATTCACCAGCCAGACCCAGTCCACCCGGTCTTTTTCCTTGCCCAGGCTTTCGCGCAGCTGGCGCTGCAGGTACAGGTGCTTCTGGCAGTCCGCGTCGCAGGCACCGCCCGCCACGCTGACCAGGAGCCACTGCCCCTTCAGAGACGCCAGCGAAACGGCATTGCCGTCCAGCGACGTGGCGTCGACCCGCGGCATGGTGCGCTGGGGGTCGATCAGTTCGCCATAGTTGCGGCGGCCCTCGGGGCGAACCACGTAGTAGGTGAAATACGAGGCGATGACCGGGGCCGCGCAGATGAGCAGGACGCCGAACATCTTCCATCGCCCATGGCGGGCACGCTGGGCCGTGGCCACGGCGCCGTCCGCCGGGGGCAGCGTGTGCACGGTAAGGCCCAGAGGGTGGTCCCCATGGGCCTCAGGCGGCAGGCTGGCTGCGCGGGCGAATGAAGCGTCGGACGATTTGGAACCAGACATAGAGAAGTGCAATCAGGCCGCAGAGCCCGAACCATTGAAATGCGTAACCGTAATGCTTGTCGACGCCCGCGCCGACCACGGGCCAGTCGCGTTGCAGCCCCTCGCCTGCTTCGCCCGTCTGCAACACCGTGAGGTTGGCGAGCGCAAGACCGGTTTCGGTGCGGAACGCTGCCAGGTCGAGATTTTGCCGGATGCGGGAAGACCCCTGTGCGCTATCGGCCCCCTGGAAGTCATACAGGCGCGAAGGCGGGAGCGCCACGCGGCCCTGCACGCGCACCACCTGGTCCTGCGCGGTCTGCACCCGCGGCAGCTGCGTGCGGTCCTGGAAGTTGCGGGCGGCCCAGCCACGCTGCACCAGCACCACCGCGCCGCTGCCTTCGGCCAGCTGCAGCGGTGTCAGCACGAAAAACCCGGGGCGGCCGTGCATCTGGCGGTTGTCAAGGTACACGGTGTGCTCCGGCAGCCACCGGCCTTCCAGCACCACGGCACGGTGCACGAGCGCTGCCGCATCCGGCTGCGCCGCGGCCGCGAGCAGCGTTGGGGCGTCGACGGCGGGCATGCGGCCACGCTCCTCCAGCATGGCTTGCAGGGCCTCCTTCTCCGCGGCGCGCGACAGCTGCCAGCGGCCGAGCGAGGCCGTGGCCAGCATGCCGGCCACCGCAGCAAGGGTGATCAGCCAGAAACGCAGGCCCAGGGGACGACGTGACACTGTCACAGGATAATGTTCTCCATGAAATACCTCGTAGTGGTGGCGTTCATCGCCATTCTGGCCAGCCTGGCCTCCGCCCTGTTCTTCATGATGCGCAATGGCCGCAACGACAAGGCCAAGGGCAGCCACATGGCCAAGGCACTCGCGGTGCGCGTGGGGCTCTCCATCGTGCTCTTCCTGTGCATCCTGGTGGCGTGGAAACTGGGCTACATCCAGCCCACCGGCCTGCCGGCCTCCCGTTGACCGGGGCCATGAAGCGGCAGTGGCCCAAGCCCCCGCATACCCCCTTCTCATCCCGCCCTGGCCCTGCCAACAAAAAAAGCGCCGCGAGGCGCTTTTTTGTTGGCAGCGTGCCTGGTTACATCCAGTAGACCAGCACGTACAGGCCCAGCCACACCACGTCCACGAAGTGCCAGTACCACGCGGCGCCTTCGAAGCCGAAGTGCTTGTCCGCGGTGAAATGTCCCTTCTGCAGGCGCAGCGTGATCACCAGCAGCATCAGCATGCCCAGGAACACGTGAAAACCGTGGAAGCCCGTGAGCATGAAGAACGTGGAGCCGAACACGCCGGAGCTGAGCTTGAGGTTCAGGTCGGTGTAGAGATGGAAATACTCGTAGCCTTGCACCAGCAGGAACACGAAGCCCAGCAGCACCGTGGCCCACATGAAGCCGATGGTCTTGCCACGGTGGTTTTCGCGCAATGCATGGTGGGCAATGGTCAGCGTCACGCCCGACGTCAGCAGCAGCGCCGTGTTGATGGTGGGCAGCCAGAAGGGGCCCACGGTCTGGAAGGGTTCGACGATGCCGGCCGGCGAGGCGGTGGCACCGGCGGCAAGGCTGGGCCAGACCGCCTTGAAATCGGGCCACAGCAGCGCGTTGTCCAGGCTGCCTAGAGCGGGCACCGAGTGCGAACGCGCCCACCACAGTGCCGTGAAGAACGCGCCGAAGAACATCACTTCCGAGAAGATGAACCAGCTCATGCTCCAGCGGTACGACAGGTCGATCTTGTGGCCGTACAGGCCGCCTTCGCTCTCGCGCACCGCATCGCCGAACCACTGGTACAGCGTGAACAGCCACCACACCAGGCCCAGTGCCAGGGAATACTTGCCCCAGTCGTGGCCATTGATCCACTGGCCCGCGCCCAGAATGACGAAGAACAGACCGGTTGCCGCCATCACCGGATGACGCGACTCTGCGGGTACATAGTAGTACGGGGTTCCGCCGTGGGTTGATGCACTCATTTCAGCTCCTGACTCTCAAAATCTTTGTTTTCGGCTTTGTTGTTGCGGATACGGTTCCAGCAACCCATTCACACGACCCAGTTCACCAACGCGATCAGGCCGATCACCAGCAGAAAGACGGCCACCAGCCCCACCACGATGATATGCAGCGGGTTGAGCTTTTCGACATCCTGCTGGTACTCGCTGCCCTTGCGCAGACCTATCAGCGACCAGGCCACCGCCCGCACCGTGCGCAGCAGCGATCCCTTGCGCTCGTGGGGCTTCACCACCGGCTGCTCCACTGGCGTATTCATGAACCCGCTCCCGCCGCTGGAGAGACCAGGGGCGCGGACAGGCCCACGGCGGCAGTGGACTGCGGTGCTGCCGGCGTCTTGCCACCCACCTCGAAGAACGTGTAGGACAGCGTGATGGTCGTCACGTCCTTGGAAATACGCGGATCAATCACAAATGCCACGGGCCATTCCTTTTTTTCTCCAGGCTCCAGCGTGTACTGGTTGAAGCAAAAGCACTCCAGCTTGTTGAAGTGCGCCGCGGCCTGGCGCGGTGCATAGCTCGGTATGGCTTGCGCAGCCATGCGGCGGTTCTGCACGTTCTGGAACTCGTACATCACGGTCGTCAGCTCGCCCGGGTGCACCTGCACCGAACGCTGGGCGGGCTTGAAATCCCACGGGCCGCGCGCGTTGGCGTCGAACTCCACCGTGATCGTGCGGGTCTTGTCCACCTGCGTGTTGCCCGGTACCTTGACATCCTTGCCGGCCACGCCGTTGCCCGGCACCTGCCGCTCGGACAGCGACAGGATGTTGATGCCCGTCATCTCGCAGATGTGCTTGTAGATGGGGATCAGCACATAGCCGAAGGCGAACATGCCGGCCGCGATCACGACCAGCTTGCCGACCATCTTGGCGTTTTCGCGGTGCAGGCTCATGGCAGGTGCGGGCTCAGCGGGACAGCAGAACGACCTTGACCATGAACCCGACGAAGAACACCACCGCGACGGACGCCAGGATCAGCGCCATCCGCAGGTTGCTCTTTTTCTGTTCGGGTGTCATGGGCATGATGTTCAGCCGATCACGCGGGTGGCCGTGGCGTCCAGCTTGGGGGGATTCTCGAACGTATGGAAAGGTGCTGGCGACGGGACTTCCCATTCCAGGCCTTCGGCGCCGTCCCAGGGCTTGGCCGCAGCCTTCTCGCCCTTGCCGCGCATGGCGGGGATGATCACCGCCACGAAGAAGTACACCTGCGCGAGACCGAAGCCCAGCGCGCCCACCGAAGCGATGGCGTTGAAGTCGGCGAACTGCATCGGGTAGTCGGCATAACGGCGTGGCATGCCGGCCAGGCCCAGGAAGTGCATCGGGAAGAAGGTGATGTTGAAGAAGATCAGCGAGGACCAGAAGTGGATCTGGCCGCGCGTTTCGGAGTACATCACGCCGGTCCACTTGGGCAGCCAGTAGTACACGCCCGCGAACATCGAGAACAGCGAGCCGGCCACCAGCACGTAGTGGAAGTGGGCCACCACGTAGTAGGTGTCCTGCAGCTGGATGTCGATGGGCGCCATGGCCAGGATCAGGCCAGTGAAACCACCCATGGTAAACACGAAGATGAAGCCCACGGCGAACAGCATGGGGGTCTCGAACGTCATGGAGCCGCGCCACATGGTGGCGATCCAGTTGAAGATCTTCACGGCCGTGGGCACGGAGATCAGCATGGTGGCGTACATGAAGAACAGCTGGCCCGTCACGGGCATGCCGGTCGTGAACATGTGGTGCGCCCACACGATGAACGACAGGATGGCGATGGAGGAGGTCGCGTACACCATGGAGGCGTAGCCGAAGAGCTTCTTGCGTGCGAACGCGGGCACGATCTGGCTGATGATGCCGAAGGCCGGCAAGATCATGATGTACACCTCGGGGTGGCCGAAGAACCAGAAGATGTGCTGGTACATCACCGGGTCACCGCCGCCGGCGGGGTTGAAGAAGCTGGTGCCGAAGTGGCGGTCCGTCAGCGTCATGGTGATGGCGCCAGCCAGCACGGGCATCACGGCGATCAGCAGGTAGGCGGTGATCAGCCAGGTCCAGGCGAACATGGGCATCTTCATCAGCGTCATGCCGGGCGCGCGCATGTTCAGGATGGTCACGATGATGTTGATCGAGCCCATGATGGACGAGGCACCCAGGATGTGCATCGCGAAGATGCCGGCGTCCATGGAGGGGCCCATCTGCAGCGTCAGCGGCGCGTACAGCGTCCAGCCGGCGGCGGGTGCGCCACCGGGCATGAAGAACGAGCTCACTAGCATGATGGCCGCGGGGATCATCAGCCAGAAGCTGAAGTTGTTCATGCGCGCGAAGGCCATGTCGGATGCGCCGATCTGCAGCGGGATCATCCAGTTCGCGAAGCCCACGAAGGCCGGCATGATGGCGCCGAACACCATGATGAGGCCGTGCATGGTGGTGAGCTGGTTGAACAGCTCGGGGTTCACCAGCTGCAGGCCGGGCTGGAACAGCTCGGCGCGGATCAGCAGTGCCAGGACACCGCCGACCATCAGCATGGCGAAGGCGAACAGCAGGTACAGGGTACCGATGTCCTTGTGGTTGGTGGCGAACACCCAGCGGCGCCAGCCGGTGGGGCCATGGTGGTGGTCGTGGCCGTCGTGTGCGTGATCGCCCGCGTGCCCGTGGTTGTCGAGAACTGCGCTCATTTTGGATTCCTCAATACGATAGGGCGATGATTACTTGCCACGCTGGGCCACGATTTCAGCAGGCTGCACCAGCTGGCCGGTCTTGTTGGACCAGGAGTTCTTCGTGTAGCTCACCACTGCGGCGATGTCGGTATCGCTCAGCTGAGCCCATGCAGGCATCGCGCCATTGGCCGCGCCCTTGAGCACGACCTGGATCTGCTTAGCGTGGTCCGCATCCAGCACGATGGCCGAGCCGTCCAGCGGCTTGATGGGACCGGCGCCCTTGCCGTTGGCCTGGTGGCAGGCCGCGCAGTTGGCCGCATACACCTTCTCGCCGCGCTTCATGATGTCGTCCAGGGTCCACACCTTGGTGGGGTCGTCCAGCTTGGCCGCTGCCTTCTTCTTTTGCTCGCCCACCCAGGCGGTGTAGTCCTCGGCGGACACGACCTTCACATGGATGGGCATGTAGGCGTGTTCCTTGCCGCACAGTTCGGCGCACTGGCCATAGTAGTCACCGATCTTCTCGGCGCGGAACCAGGTGTCGCGCACGAAGCCGGGGATCGCGTCCTGCTTGATGCCGAAGGCGGGCACCATGAAGGCATGGATCACGTCGTTGGCGGTGGTGATGATGCGGACCTTCTTGCCCACGGGCACCACCATCGGGTTGTCCACCTTCAGCAGGTAGTTGGCAGGGGCGTCCTTGACGTTGCCGCTGTCGGACATCACGCGGTGGCTGCTGTCCAGCGTGGAGATGAAGGCCAGGCCCTCGCCTTCGCCGGTGATGTAGTCGTAGCCCCACTTCCACTGGTAGCCCGTGGTCTTGATGGTGAGGTCGGCATTGGTCGTGTCCTTCTGGGCCACCAGCACCTTCGTGGCGGGCAGGGCCATCAGGATCACGATGATGAACGGAACAATGGTCCACACCACTTCCACCGTCACGGACTCATGGAAATTGGCCGATTTGGCGCCCTTGGAACGGCGGTGCTTCCAGATCGAGTAGAACATCACGGAGAACACTGCAACAAAGATCACCGTGCAGATGATCAGCATCATCCAGTGCAGAAAATGCTGCTCTTCTGCGATCTTGGTGACGGGCGGCGCCAGGTTCAGCTGGTTGACTGCGGGGCCGCCAGGCAGGTCCTGAACGGCATGGGCTGCGGAACCCACCCATGCACCGGCAATCAGCAGCAGAGAAGCCAGCTTGTTGGAAATGCTCTTCATAGTTCTCACTTACTTCTAAGCCTCAATTTAACCAATCCCTTTCGCGCGCCTGCGTGGGGTCAGGCGGCGCGCAAGGCCATGCGGATCTCCGATGCCAGGACCGGCCGAAGCTCGGGGCGCACGTAGCGCCCCACTTCGACCGAACGGCCCTGCGCAGACAGCATGATCAGCGAACGGTCTCCGGTCTTGGGTTCTACGCGAACCCGGCTCCGGTCAAACTCGGCACGCTCCAGCTTGCCTGCTGTCTCCAGTTCCACCACGAGGCGCGAGCCCTGCAGTGAAATCCTCTCGCCATCCGCCGCATGGCGACCGTACATGGCGAATGCAATTCCTACAGCCACGATTTCGAGCCATGCGAAGGGCATGACCAGACGGGCACCGAGCATCCAGAAGAAAGCCGCGATACCCAGCGACACCAGGCACAGCGACAGGTACGTCCAACCCAGTTGCGCCGGCGTGACCGAGCAATTGCGAACGAGACGCCAGTCGATGCGCTGACCCGACACCGTGGCAAAACGAAAAACCAAGCCCGTCACCAGAAGTGCTCACAAGACTGCCGGCTGAAAGGTGCCTGCCATGCGTTGCCGCGACAGGCACAGCCTGCAAGGTTGCGCGGGAAGATGCCCGAAATCTCAATAACCCGGAATTGTAGCGTGCCTTGTTCCATGTCATTGACACGGAGTTACAGACTAGCTCTCCTTGCCGCCCTGTCGCAGCATGGTGCGCATGTCCTGCAGCGACACGGCGCTGCTAGGGCTCACGCGCACGCGCGGCGCGGGCTTGAACGCATGCCCGTAGATGATCTCGAAGGTCAGCGCCAGTTGCCCTGCGTTGCCGGGGTCCGCCAGCCGGTGCGCCAGCGCTTCGTACAGCCGCTCGCGCCAGCGCCGCCCGCGCAGCGCGCCAAAACGCGCGGGGTGCAGGTTGCAGCCCAGTTCCTGCAACTCCCGCACCAGCCGCTGCGGGGTGGCGAAGGTCAGCGTGATGCGCTCCATGTCCATCACAGGCTCGGCAAAGCCCGCGTGCACCAGCATGTCCCCCCAGTCGTGCATGTCCGTGAACGCATGCCCGGCAGGAGGCCAGCCCAGCTCGGCGTACACCGCATGCAGCTCGCGCAGCGTGTCGGGGCCCAGGCACGAGAACATCAGGTAGCCATCCACGGCCAGGGCACGGTGCCATTGCGCGATCAGCGCCTGCGGGTCCGCTGCCGTGTGCAGCGCCATGTTGGCCCAGAGCATCTGCACGCTCGCATCCGCCGGCGCACCCAGCTGCGGGTTGCCGGCGCCCCAGCGGGCGGGACTCCACCAGGGCCTGGCCAGGGCCTGCCGCGCCACCTCCTGGCAATGCGCGGCCGTCTCGTAGATCTGGCAGCGTGCCTTGGGAAAGCGTGCGCTCACCAGCGTATGTGCGTGCAGCCCTCCGCGCACCGCATCCCAATGGCACCACGATTCGGGAGCCTGGCGGATCCACTGCAGGCGGTCCTCCATGCGGCGCGCCACCTCCTCATGGAGCCAGGGGGACAACGCAGGGGCCGCCGCATGCCAGCGGGCCGCAGCAACGGGATCAATGGTGGGGGGACGCTCGGAGGGCATGGCAGGACGGGCGAGTATATTGATTCATGCTTTTCACGGGCTTGCTAGGGATTTCGCGCCCTCTTCGCACCTGGGCGGACAAGGTGCCCAGCCAGTGCGCCGTCTGCCATGCATGGCCGTCGCAGCGGATCTGCAATGCCTGCGCGGCGCGCTTTGCCCAGCCCGCCACACGCTGCCAGCGCTGCGCCCTGCGGGTCCCCCCGGGGGTCGCCGTCTGCGGCGCCTGCGTGCACAGCCCGCCCAGCTTCGATGCCTGCGTGGCCGCCGTGGACTACGCCTACCCATGGGCCGACGCGCTCGCGCACTTCAAGTTCCGGGGTGACCCCGGGTGGGCCAGGGCCCTGGCCACGCTGATGCGCAGCACGCCCTGGATGGAACCGGCCCTGGACGCGGCGGACCGCGTGCTGTCGATACCGCTGTCGGCCGAGCGCCTGCGCGAGCGGGGATTCAACCAGTCCGCGCTCCTCGCAAGGCATCTGGCAGGCCCCAGGAGCGACACCCGGACCCTGCTGCGCCTGCACGCCAGCGAGGCACAGAGCGGACTGCCTCGGGCGCAGCGCCTGCGCAACCTGCGGGGTGCGTTTGCCATCGAGCCCGCGCATGCGGCGGCCCTGCGGGGCCAGCGCGTGGTGCTGGTCGACGATGTGATGACCACGGGCGCCACGATGCAGGCCGCCACGCTGGCACTGCGCGAGGCGGGCGTGGCGCATGTCACCTGCGCAGTCCTCGCGCGCACGGGGCTGGACTAGCGGGATACTTTTGATTACGAGCGGTTGCTCAACTCACACGCCGGGCGATGACAATAGCCAGCATGTTCCATATCGTCCTCGTCGAACCCGAGATCCCGCCCAACACCGGGAATGTGATTCGCCTGGCGGCCAACACCGGGTGCACCCTGCACCTGGTCGAGCCCCTGGGGTTCACGATGGAGGACAGGCAGATGCGGCGTGCGGGGCTCGACTACCACGAGTACGCCCAGGTGCAGATCCACCCCGGCTGGACCGCCTTCCTGCGCGATGCCCAGCCCGACCCCTCCCGCATGTTCGCCATGACGACCCACGGCTCCCAGCCGGTGCACTCCACCTGTTTCCTGCCGGGCGACTGGCTGGTGTTTGGCGCCGAGACGCGGGGGCTTCCACCCGAGCTGCGCGACAGCTTCCCACCCGCGCAGCGCCTGCGGCTGCCGATGGTGGCGGGCCAGCGCAGCCTGAACCTGTCCAACGCCGTGGCGGTGACGGTGTTCGAGGCCTGGCGCCAGAACAGTTTTGCGATGCCCGATGGCGAGATCACCGTCGAGCCAGAAGGCACCATCATCAGCGGATTCGCCCAGCTGGGCTGACGCAGGCCGTTCATCGCCGCCTGCGGCCGGCCGGGGGAACATGGCCCGGCCACCAGAGCGGAAACCGCCGCCCCAGCCAGCCCGCTAGCCTGCCTGCCCGCGCTGTTCGGCCATGGCCAGGGGCACCTGCTCGCTCAGGAAGTCCAGGAACACCTTGGTGCGCGCGGGCAGCATGCGGCCCGAGGGCAGCGCGGCATAGATGGTGTAGCGCGAAAAGATCCACGCGGGCAGGATGTGCACCAGCTCTCCGCGGGCCAGGTGTTCTTCGGCCAGCAGGCGCGACGTGACCGCCACCCCCGCGCCGTCCACCGCCGCGCGCAGCAGCAGCTCGGTGCTGACGGACTGCAGCACCGCCGGCATGTCGATTTCCTGGGCCGGCAGATTGCCGGAGAGGGATTGCAGGCGCAGCTTGCGGCCAGGCCCCGTCTGGGAACGGGCGGCCATGCCCGAGTCGCGCAGGTAGTCGTGCTGCAGCAGGTCCTGCGGCTCGCGCGGAATACCCTTGCGTTCCAGGTAGTCGGGCGACGCCACCACGATGGCCTCGCCCTTCAGCAGCGGGCGCGCCACGATGTTGGCGTCGAAGTCCTCGCCCGCCACCATGATGGTCACGTCGTATTCGTCCACCCGCGCCGAGGCATAGGCGTCCAGGTCGATGTCGAGCAGCAGTTTGGGGAACTCCGCATGCCACAGCGCCACCATGGGCGCCAGGAAGTTGGTGGCCAGCACCGGGGCCGCGACGATGCGGATGGTGCCGCGCAGGTCGCGCGTGTTCGCGGCGGCGGCCGCCTCGGCGTCATCGATCTCGTGCAGGATGGTGCGCACACGCTGCAGGTAGGCATCGCCCGCATCGGTGAGGGCCAGCTTGCGGGTGGTGCGCTGCAGCAGGCGCGTGCCCAGGTGCTGCTCCAGTTCGGCCACCATGCGGGTGACCACGGGGGGCGACATGTCCATGGCCCGGGCGGCGGCGGCAAAGCCGCCCTCCTCCACCACGCGCTCGAACACCTTCATGGCTTGCAGGCGGTCCATGGGTCAGACCTCCTGCCCGCGAGCGGCCAGGCTCAGGCGGGTGCCCCGAAATTTCTCGCAAGCGATTCGGCCACGCACACGGGTTTGTCGCTGCCCTCGCGTTCCACGGTCACCAGCCACGTCATCTGCATGCCATCGGGCGCCACCGGCTCGGCCGCCTGCAGCGTGAGGCGCGCGCGCAGGCGGCTTCCCACCGGCACCGGCGCGGTGAAGCGCACCTTGTTGAGCCCGTAGTTCACGCCCATGCGCGCCCCCTCGATGGTCAGGCCCGCCTCGAAGAACTGCGGAATCAGCGACAGCGTGAGAAACCCGTGGGCAATGGGCGCGCCAAACGGCCCCGCTTTCGCACGCTCGGGGTCCACGTGGATCCACTGGTGGTCGCCCGTGGCCTGGGCGAACAGGTTGACCTGTTCCTGCGTGATGGTGATCCAGTCGGTCACGGCGACCTCCTGGCCCACGCAGGCGCTGACTTCGGAGTAGGAGCGAAAGATTTTCATCACCCCAATGTAGCGCCGCAGCCGTGCGCGCCTTGTCTGGCACGGGACACCGTGCGCCCATCTGGCACACAACGCCAGCAACTGGCACTCCCCAGGCCAGTGCCACCGTGGATCTGGCTTTGCCAGTCCAGGGGTGGCGTCCCCCTCGGGGGAAGGCGCGCAGCGCCTCAGGGGGGGTCATGTGTCTAGCCACGTACAGATTCCTTGCCATTGCTCCAGGTCGCGCGCCACACGGCCCGGCGCCACGTCGAACAGCGTGAGGCCATGCGCCGCCAGGTGGATGTAGTTCTGCGTGTCGCGCAGGTAGCCCAGCACCGGAAACCCCAGGTTGTCCACGAAGTGATGCAGCTGCTCGGCGGCCTTGGTGCGCGCGTCCACGCGCATGCCCACGATGCCCACGGGCACGCCCGCCGCGTGGCGGTGCTCGGCCAGCTGGTCCAGGAAGCTGCGCGTGGCGAAGATGTCGAACACGCTGGGCTGCAGCGGCACGATGATCTTGTCGGCCAGCTTGAGCATGTCGTTCAGGCGCCAGCCGTGCAGGCCGGCGGGCGTATCAAGCACCGCATGCGTGGTGCCCTTGGGCGGGCGGCTGATCACGTCCGAGCTGAGGCCGTCCCAGGCGCCGATGGGGCGCGCGGCCGGCGGGCGCAGGCCCAGCCAGAGCCTGGCGGACTCCTGCCGGTCGGTGTCGCCCAGGATCACGGGATGCCCCTGGCTCGCAAAGTAGCCCGCGATGTTGGTGGACAGCGTGGACTTGCCCACGCCGCCCTTCGGGTTGGCGACAACAACTACTGGCATGACAACCTCCTTGGAATCCGCGCATCCATGAAAATACAAGCCAAATCAGCCCCTGACGCTTGATGGACAAGCGCCAGCAGCTATCAAAATCAAAGCATCAGCAACACGCTGGGGCCACCTCAGGCGTGCTGGCCGCCACGCTTGACGAAGAACAGCCCCGCGCCCACCGCCATCAGCAGGCCGCCAAACACGCGGTTCTGCGCGCGCACCGCACGCGCGCTGCGCATCAGGCGGCGCAGGGCGCTGGCCCCGAAAGCGTAGCCGTGCATCACCACCACGTCCACCGTCACCGTGGTGGCGGCCATCACCAGGAGCTGCGTCCACAGCGGGCGCGTGTCGGTCATGAACTGGGGCAGCACGGCCACCATGAAGATGATGCCCTTGGGGTTGGTGGCGTTGGTCAGGAAGCCCGTGAGGCAGCGCTTTTGCCAGGTGCCCGCCGGTGCTTCCTCATCGCCCTGCACGGGCGACGCGTCGCCCGCGCGCCACTGGTTGAAGCCCACATAGATCAGGTAGCACGCGCCCAGCACCTTGACGACGCTGAAGGCCACCTCGGACGCCAGCAGCAGCGACCCCACGCCCGCCCCGGCAATCAGCAGGATCAGCAGCAGACCCAGCTGCAGGCCGAAGATGGTGGCACCCGTCTTGCGCACGCCGAACGACAGGCCATGGCTCATCGACAGCACGGCCCCCGAGCCCGGCGACACCGCGATCAGGCACGACGCCGCGAAAAAAGCCAGCCAAGTCTGCAAGTCCATGAAACACCGCGCCTGTAATCCGAGAAGGGCACGCATCTTAACAACGCGCCCGCGCCGCCGCCATGGCATGCACGAAGAGCGCCTCCAGCACTTGTCCCACCACCGCCAGATGCTATTAAAAGTGAAGCGCCGCAACAACATGCCTCGCAAGCCTCTCCACATCGCCGGGACGGTGCCAGAATCCTGACACGCCCACGCCCGCATCCCCGCGACGCCCCTTCCCCCACGCCATCGCCCGCATCCCCCTCTATGGAACACGCCCCCACCTGGCTCACCTACGGCTTCCTGTACCTCACCGCCGCGGTGCTGGCCGTGCCCATCGCCAAGGCGCTGGGCCTCGGGGCCATCATCGGCTACCTCGCGGCGGGCATCGCCATCGGGCCCTGGGGCCTGGGGCTGGTGAGCAACGTGCAGGACATCCTGCACTTCGCCGAATTCGGCGTGGTGCTGATGCTGTTCCTCGTGGGGCTGGAGCTGCAACCGAGCCGCCTGTGGGCGCTGCGCCGCCCCATCTTCGGCACCGGCACCGCGCAGGTGCTGGGCTGCGCGGCCGTGCTGTTCGCGCTGGGCGCCCTCGCCGGCCTGCCGTGGCGCGTGAGCCTGGTGGGCGCTTTGGGCCTGGCGCTGTCCTCCACGGCGATCGCGCTGCAGTCGCTGGCCGAGCGCAACCTCATGCGCACCCAGAGCGGGCAGGCGGGCTTTTCGATTTTGCTGTTCCAGGACGTGGCGGCCATCCCCATCCTGGCCCTGCTGCCGGTGCTGGGCGCCGCTGCGGGCGACGGCGCGGGCCACACGCCGGGCGAGATGGCGCTCGAGGTTCTCAAGATCGTGGGCGTGATCGCCGCCATCATCCTGGGCGGGCGCCTGCTGCTGCGCCCCGTGCTGCGCTGGATCGCCAAGAGCAACACGCCCGAGATCTTCACTGCCGCCGCGCTGCTGCTGGTGGTGGGCATCGCCTACCTGATGGTGATGGTGGGTCTGTCGATGGCGCTGGGCGCCTTCCTGGCCGGCGTGCTGCTGGCCGACAGCGAGTACCGGCGCGAGCTGGAGGCCGACATCGAGCCCTTCAAGGGCCTGCTGCTGGGGCTGTTCTTCATCGCCGTGGGCATGAGCATCGACTTCGGCGTGATCCTGCGCTCGCCGGGCCTCATGGCCGCCATCCTGGTCGGCTTTCTCGCGGCCAAGGCCATCGTGATCTACACGCTGGCCAAGCTGGTCAACATCCCGTACCAGGAGCGCCCGGTGTTCACGCTGCTGCTGGCCCAGGGCGGCGAATTCGCTTTCGTGGTGTTCCAGGCCGCCGCCGGTGCCAGCGTGTTCCCGGCCGAGACGGCCTCGCTGCTCATCGGCGCGGTGGCGCTGTCGATGCTGATCAGCCCGCTGCTGCTGGTGCTGCTGGACCGCGTGCTGCTGCGCCGCTACGCCCAGCTCAAGTCCGAGCCCCGGGCCGAGGAAATCTCCGAGCCCCAGGAGGCGCCCATCATCATCGCGGGCTTCGGCCGCTACGGGCAGATCGTCTCGCGCGTGCTGCTGGCCCAGGGCCTGCGCACCACCGTGCTGGACCACAGCGTGGAGATGCTGGAAGTGGCGCGCACCTTCGGCTACCGCGTGTTCTATGGCGACGCCACGCGGCTCGACCTGCTGCGCATCGCGGGCGCCGAACACGCCCGCATCCTGGTCATCGCCGTGGACGATGCCGAGCAGTCCCTCAAGATCGCCAAGCTTGCCCGCGAACACTTCCCCCAGCTGCAGGTGGTGGCCCGCGCGCGCGACGTCACGCACTGGAACAAGCTGCGCGACCTGGGTGTGACGCTGGTGCAGCGCGAACTGTTCGAGTCCAGCCTGCAAAGCGCGCACACGGTGCTGGAACTGATGGGCCTGGCGCCCGCCGAGGCCACGGCCATCACCCGGCGCTTTCGCACCCACAACATCGCCCTGGCCGACCGCATGTACCCGCACTACAAGGACCGCGCCAAGTTCATCGCGGTGGCGCGCGAGGGGCGCAACCAGTTCGCCGAGCAGATGGCCAAGGAGCGGCAGGAGAGCGCGGCGCTGGGGGCGGCGGGGGGCGCGTACCCCGGATATGGCGAGCCCGGGAGCCCGCAGAGCGCCGACGGGGCGGCCAGCGCCCAGGATGTGGACAAAAGCAGGCCTTGACGCTGATCCATCAAGCGCCAGATGCTATTCATTCAATAGCAAAAAACCGACGATTGCCGCGCGGGAGGGAGCACGGTCATGCGCGCCCGCAAGCGGTCGGTCTTTGCGGCGATGCGTGGCCGAGTGGGGAGGTGCTCGAATTGGCACGGTCAGGGGCTGTGGATAAGTTTAGGCCTCGCTAATGCTGGCGCGGGTTTGCGGCCGATTCGGGGCGCATGGGCGTTGCCGGATGCTTTGGCGCACAATGGGCGGCCCGTAGGGCCAAAACGGCCGAAATGGGCCGCGTCTGGGTTCAGATGGGCCTGGGGTGGAAGGAAATGGTTGCAGGGCCGGACAGCGTCGTGTTCATTGAGAAGGCCAATGTTTGAGGCTTGTCGGGGCCACATGGCTCTGCAACGGGCGTGTACGAGCAAGGTGGGGGCATACAAAGGCTGGGCGTCATAGACCTTCCCGCGAAAAAACCTATTTAAATCAACGGCCTGAGAGCTGGTGGATGAAGTTATTCACAATGCCCGAGCTTGATGTGGTCGGGCGTCACCTCAGCACATCGAGGTTGGACGCATACTGGAATGCGCCGACGCTGGCGAACCAAACCTCCAGAACATCGACCGAGAGCGCCATGTGCGCTTTCATACCCGCGACATAGGAAAACCCTTAGGCAGGGATTGCGATCATCGGAAGCGGCCTGCCTAGCTGCGCAAAGTACTCCTTAAAGCCGTGATTGCAGTAGTGATGGGTTAGTTGCGCATTGTCCGAACCCGAATGACCGCCGTCGGATCGGCGCTTTATGTGGTCATCACTCGCGTGAGCGAGAACCAATCGCGCCTTGCAAATGGCGCACCGTGGTGCTATCGCCAAACTCGCTTTTATTCGCGCGGCGCTGCGCGTCTCCTTCCACGCATCCGAACGCTCTGATGCCTCTCTAAAAGAGTCCGGTGTAGCGGATGAAAGCTCGTTAAGAATTTCTGCCTCCGACTTGCCCTCTGCTAGGCCATCTAGAATTTTTCGCAGAAGTGTCTTGATCGGTTCGAGACTGCGCTTCCATCCGCCGTAACGGGACAAGATCTGTTGACCAAGATTGCCTCGGCCAATAAGCATTTCTTCCAATGCTGCTCTGTGCTGGGTGAACTTCACCAATTCGTTCGATTCGATTAGATCTTGAACAAACGACACCACTGCAAGGAACATGCTGGGACGATGGTTTCCAGTTGTTCCCCAAAAATAGATGGCCGGATGCATGCTTAGAGATGCCGGTTCATCACCGGCGACGTACTTAACCACGCCCCAAACCTTCGCAAGGACCCTAGACGTCTGGCTGCCATCGTGGTCGGGGGGGACGTTTTTCAAGCCTCCCTTGGTACCTGTGACAACATTAACCAGCTCAATCGCCATACGTAGGCCACTTGCCGTCTGCGCCATGCCCGCAGGCTGTAGTTCGGCATGCGTATGCGGCAGTGCACTTTCAGGCTCGAAGATTGCGTCGTAGATTTTCGTCGCATATTGCTCGATATCGATAACATGCTCTGGCTCGAAAGCCCCCCAATAGGCATGGCCACGTCCAGCGCTCACCAACGCTCTGGCAGCTACTACAGTTGATGCCTTTCGCTCCTCAATCATGTAGCGCTCGGTGGGATCGATCTCAACCGACCGCTGGTTGATATCCAGGAAAGACTGAAGCGCCACATCCGCATCGCCAACGACCCACTGAGTTTCGACAGGCTGAGCAATGTTCGTACTCCATTCGAGCTGCTCTGGAGTTCGGGTGGGCAGCTTGGTCAGTTTCTGCAACTCTGCATATTCCAGGCCCTCGTCTTTAATCTGTACTCGGCATTTATGAGCTGCAGTTCGCTGAGACTTTGGAATTTGGTGCTTGAAAAAGGCCTGAGACAGAGCACCATCGCCGTAATCGTCATTCACCCACGCTACGAACACGCTCAAGCGGTGAGCGCCGTCAATGACAAACGTGGAGCCATCTGCGGACCACAAAATGACGGCAGGGATCAGGTGTCCGTTGCGGAAACTACGGACCAACGACACAACATTGTCGACACTCCAATCGTTCGTCTCGCGTTGAAACAACGGCTTGCGAAGCAACCCGTAGAAGTGACGGCCCAACTCCAGCTCGGTCACCTGAATGACGCCCTTCCCAGACTTGGGCTTCTTCGCCTCCACGTCATCTCTTGGAATCAAAGCATCGAGATTGACTGTCTCCCTGTGTTTTACTGCCATAGCTCCCCCTTAAACATGCGACTCGATTGAGCAATCCTAGCAGTCAGACCACCAGCAATGATGTTGGCGACGCGAAGTGTCGAACGTCATCGTTTTGTGGTGAGCTGTTTCACAATCTAGAGAGGACGGCGCTAAGAACAGTCTGCGGCGCATGGCATTCCCTCCTTGGGTCAGTCGGGAATAGAGGCGCGTCTGATTGAATCAGAAAGCTGGATCGCCGTGGGCCTATCTATGGTGAATCGTGCAGCTAGGCACTTTAAACCTAGTACCAAAGCCAGCGCAATTTAGTGCCAAAGGGAGCGTAAATCAGTGCCAAAGGGCGCGGCGCGCCATTGCCGTCCGGCGGAACCGCGCAACGCGCACTGCGGCGCCGCTTGCATGGCCACCTCTCAAACGATAACCATTCGCATTAGAATACCCCCTCCTGCCAGCCAGCGTCCCGAAAAGCCACGCGAGCCAGCGCCTTCAGCGTTTGTCCGCCCTCGGCTTTCTCTCCATCGGGACTCCCATGTCTTCTCAGCCCTCGCGCGCGGCCCGTTTCTCGCCGCGCTCTTCGCTCGCCCCCTCTTCCTCCCCGTACCCCTGGGCCCGCAAGGCCGGGGTGTTTGCCCTGACCCCGCTGGCCCTGTGCCTCGCCCAGGCCGCCGTGGCACAGCAGGACGCCGATGCACCGGCGGCCGCCGCCCAGGTGGCCGCGCCGCAGCTCCAGGAAGTGCGCATCAATGCCAGCACCGAGAAGGACATGGGCTTTGCGCCCGTCGAGGCCCAGACCGCCGGCAAGGCGCCCATGCGCCGGCTGGAGACCCCGCAGTCCGTGAGCGTGGTCACGCGCGAGCAGATGGAGTCGCGCCAGATCACCAACGTGCAGCAGGCGCTGCAGACCGTGGCGGGCGTGAGCCCCGTCAACTTCGGGCGCCGGGGTTTTGACGACATCAACATCCGCGGATTTCGCTCCACCGAATCCATCCTGGTCGATGGCCTGGTGCAAAGCCCCGGCATGTGGGCCAAGCTGCAGCCCTACGGCTACGAGCGCTTCGAGGTGCTCAAGGGCTCGGCGTCGGTGCTCTACGGCCAGGTGCAGCCCGGCGGCATCGTCAACGCGGTGAGCAAGCGGCCCAAGAAGGATGCGCTGAACGAAGTGGGCGTCGAGGTGGGCAGCTTCGGCCAGCGCACGCTGCAGGCCGACGTGAACAAGCCGCTGTCCGAATCGGGCAAGACGGCGCTGCGCATCAATGCCCAGGTGTCCAACGCCGACGACCCCACGCAGTTCGTCTACCGCAAGGACCGGTGGTTCGCCCCGTCGCTGTCCATCGACCTCGGCGCGCAGACCGACCTGGTGCTGTTCGCCACCTACAGCCGCAGCGAGTGGATGCGCCAGCAGGGCATCACGCCCTACGGCACGCTGCTGCCCAACCGCAACGGCACCCTGTCGCGCACGCTGTTCACGGGCGATCCTGCCTTTGGCGTGTACGACGTGGAGAGCACCACGCTGGGCTATGCGCTGGAGCACAAGGTGTCCGACGCGATGACGTTCCGCCAGAACGTGCGCTACGAGACCGAGAAGGGCACGGGCAACTTCGTCTCCAACCAGGCGCTGCAGGCCAACCAGCGGCTGCAGAACCGCCAGGCGTCGCGCCAGTACATGGACTATGACCTGCTGGCCACCGACACCTCGATGCTCACGCGCTTCGAGGCGCTGGGCGCCAAGCACCAGCTCGTCACGGGCCTGGACGTGCGCAGCGGCCACAGCCTGCTGGCCAGCCGCACCTGCCGCATCGGCGCGCTGGACTTGTTCGCGCCCGTCTACGGCATGCAGGCCACCTGCCCCACGGCGCTGACCAGCGACGCGCCCGCCAAGCTCACCGTGGCCGGGCTGTATGCGCAGGACCAGATCAAGTTCGGCCAGGGCTGGACGGCCCTGGTGGGCCTGCGCCGCGACTGGTCCAACAACGACACGAACAACCGCGTGGCCAACACGCAGACACGCCAGAAGGACAGCGCCACCACGCTGTCCGCCGGCCTGGTGTACGAGTTCAAGCCCGGCTGGGCCGCGTACGGCAGCTACGGCGAATCGTTCCTGCCCCAATCGGGCCTGACCTTTGCGGGATCGAACTTCGTGCCCGAGACCGGCAAGCAGTGGGAGGCCGGCGTGAAGTATGAGTCGCCCAATGGCCAGCTCACCGGCGCGCTCGCCGTGTTCGACCTGGTGCGCGAGAACGTCACCACCGCCGACCCCGTGAACACCGGCTTCAGCGTGCAGACCGGCCAGCAGCGCGCGCGCGGCCTGGAGCTGGAGCTGGGCGCCGACCTCAAGAACGGCTGGAAGCTGACCAGCGCCTACACCTACACACAGACCAAGGTCACGCGCGACAACAACGCCGCCATCGTGGGCCTGCCGCTGAACCTCACGCCGCGCCACACGCTCACGGCCTGGGCCACCTACAAGCTGCCGCAGCACCAGCGCATCACGCTGGGCATGGGCGGGCGCTACGTCAGCGAGCAGATCGGCTCGTATCCCTTCACGCTGCCGTCGTATGTGGTGGCCGATGCGTCCATCAGCTACGCGGGCGACAACTACCGCGTGACGGCGGGGGTGAAGAACGTGTTCAACAAGGCGTACTACGACGGCGCGATCAACGCCAACGTGGTCTCGCCCGCGTTGCCGCGCAGCTTCAACCTGGGCGTGACGTACTTCTTCTGACGCAGCGCCATCGCCCCGCCACCGCGAGCCGACCATGACCAGCCAGCGCACCCTGAACCGCCTTTTCGTCCTGCACTCCTGGGCGGGCATCGTCACGGGGCTGCTGATGTTCATCGTGTGCCTCTCGGGCGCGGTGGTGGTGTTCAAGAACGAGATCGACCTGTGGGCCAACCCGTCGCTGGCGCAGCTGCCGCGCTCTGCGACGCCCGCGTCGCTGGATGCGGTGCTGACGCAGCTGCACACCCGCTACCCCGGCGCCACGGTGGAGACCATCGCGCTGCCCGACGCGGTCAACCCGAGCTACTTCGCCTTCGTGCGCGAGCGCGGCGCGCCGGCCAACACGCGCACCAAGGTGGCCCTGCGCTCGGACACGGGCACGGTGGTGGGCCCGGTGGACAGCCAGCTCGGCCAGTACCTGCGCATGCTGCACGTGTTCCTGTTCTTCGGGCCGCGCTGGATCGTGGGCTTTCTGGGCGCCGCGATGCTGGTGCTCATCGTCACGGGCATCGTCATCCACCGCAAGATCCTGGCCGAGCTGTTCACCCAGCGCTGGGGCCGCAGCTTTCGCGTGGTGATGTCCGACCTGCACAAGTCCGCGGGCATCTGGGGCCTGGGCTTTCACATCCTGATCGCCACCACGGGGGCCTGGATGGGCCTGGCGCCGCTGTTCGAGCAGGGCTACAAATACGTGACCACCAGCAGCACCGAAGTCGCAGCCACCGCCAAGCCCGCGCGCAAGGCCGCTGGCGATGCCGCCGAGCCCGTGCGCATGCAGTCGCTGGATGCCCTGTACGCCACCGCGCAGCAGGCCGTGCCGGGGCTGGAGGCGCGCTACGTGTCGATGCGCCGCTGGGGCACCGACACCGCCGAGGCCAGCTTCACCGGCAACCTGGGCGGCCACCTGGCCAGCACCGCGCGGGTGGACATCCACGCCGCCACCGGCGTGCCCAGGAAGGTGCACGACCCGCGCACGGCGGGATTCTGGTCGCTGGTCAACGGCCTCATGGAGCCGCTGCACTTTGGCGACTTCGGCGGGCTGGCGCTCAAGTGGCTGTATTTCTTGCTGGGCATGACGCCCGCGTTCCTGTCGATCTCGGGCACCTTGATCTGGCTCGATGCGCGCCAGCAGCGCCGGCGCGAGGCCGAGGCCGCGCAGGGCGCATCGGCCAGCGGGATCGCGGCGGCGGGTTGAGCCCCGCCTCGTTTCCCCCTTCTTTTCTGGTTTCTCCCGCCCGCACCATGCAACGCTTCTTCCTGGCCCTGCACGCCACCACGCCCGCCGCGCTCACCGTGGCGTTGTTCGTGCACCTGTGGGGGCCGGCGGGCCTGCCGTCGCTGGCGCAGCGCCCGGTGTGGGCGGTGTGGGTACTCGTCGGGGCGTGGCTGCTGATGTCGGTGGCCGCCGCCTGGGCCCTGCGCGCGCTCGCGCTGTGGCGGGTGGCGCTGTGCGGTGCGGGCGCGATGCTGGCCGTGGCCGGCACCGTGGGGCTGGTGCTGGGCAGCGCGCAGGCCCTGGGCATGGGCGCCAGCCTGGTGGCCGTGGGCCTGGCGTGTGCGGGCATCGCCGCCTTCATCGGGCCGCAGCGGGTGCAGGCGCACCGGCGCAAACCCGCGCGCCACACCGCCGTGGCCACCTCGGGCACGGCGGCGCACCCCATCGCCCCCCGCCCGCGCTGGCATCCGCGCGGATGGCCCCGATTCGGTGTGCCTGCGCACCTGCCCTTCTGGCTGAGCGGCCTGCTGGCGCTGGAATCGTTCCGCCTGGCCCACATCGTGGCCACCGAACCCGCGCGGTCCTCGGGCATGCTGGGCCTGCTGCTCGCCTTCTTCGTGGCCCTGCCCGCCGCCACGCTGCGCCACTGGGCGCCCCGCGCCACCGCGCTGCTGTGGGCGCTGGCCGCGCTGGCCTATGGCGGCCTGGCGGCCAAGGCCGGGCTCGCGCAGTGGGCGGTGGCGTCGGTGCTGTGCGCCCTGGCTGCGGGCGCGCCGCTGCTGCTGCTGCGCGTGCGGCGGGCGCTGCGCTGGCGGCGGGCGGGCCATGGGGCACGCCACAAGCCCGCCCCGGCCCCAGACCACCGCCCTCCGGAGGCCGCATGAACGAACTCACCGGTGTGTGTGCCGCGCTGGCCTCGCTGACGGCGCTGACCACCTGGGCGCGCGCGGTCCCCACCCGCGCCTGGGGGGACGGCGCGGCCGCCACGCCGACATCGCTGCGCAGCTGGGCCGTGGCCCTGGGCACGCTGGCGCTGCAGGCCCTGGCGGCCACGGCGGCGGCCGGGCTGGCCGCGGGGCTGGCGCTGGTGGTGGCGGCATGGATGGTGCTGGGCTGGCTGCTGGTGCTGGCGATGAACCAGTGGCCCGCCGCAAGCCTGCGCTGGAGCCGCCGCCTGGGCGCGCTGGGCGCCACGGGCTGTGGGCTGGCGCTGGCCTGGCAGCTGCTTCGGGCGTGGGGTGCGGCGCCCTGAAGCCCCGGGCGCGCGGCACCCTGGGGCGCCGGTGCATTTTTTTTTGATAAAAACAGGCCCCGGCGCTTTGCCAACAAGCGCCAATAGCTATACATTCAATAGCAAAAGGCGACACAGGCAGGCGCCACACGCCGCCGCCAGCGCCTGCAACGCCACGGCACAATCGCGCCCATGGATCAGCTGCTCGACGCCCCCTGGGTGCACACCCTGCGCTTCTTCCTGGAAGTGGCCGCCACCATCGCGTTTGCCCTCTCGGGCGTGATCGCCGCCGCGCGCAAGCGGCTCGACGCCGTGGGCGTGTGTGTGGTGGCGTTCGTCGCGGCCTTCGGCGGGGGCACGCTGCGCGACCTGCTGCTGGACCAGCGGCCCTTCTTCTGGATACGCCACACCGGTTTTGTCTGGGGCATCCTGGCCCTGTGCGTGGGCGCGATGCTGTTCATGCGCCAGCGCCACTTTCAGCCCACCGAGCGCGCCATGCTGCTGCCCGACGCGATTGGCCTGGGCCTGTTCGCGGCGGTGGGCGTGGACATCGCCACCGCCATCGGCATGCCGCCCATCATCAGCGTGATGATGGGCGTGACCACGGGCGTGTTTGGCGGCGTGCTGCGCGATGTGCTGTGCAACGAGGTGCCCCAGGCCTTCAGCGACCACCGCCCCTACGCACTGTGCGCCTTCGCGGGCGGCTGGGCCGACGTGGCGCTGCGCCAGGTGCAGGCGCCGGACTGGGCTCCGCTCGTGGCCTGCGTGCTGCTCACGGCCGGGCTGCGCGGGCTGGCGCTGTGGCGCAACTGGCAGTTGCCCGCCTGGCGGGTGTGACAAGAAACCAGAGGCCGCCATCCCGGCCGCCGATCCGGCACACTGTGCCGCGTGGCACCACCGTGACAGCCCTGCACCGGCGCGGCCTGCACACTGGGCCGCGAGGAGTATCGAGACCATGACCCCGGACCACCCCACCCCCGCCACCCTGCGCGCCACCGCGCTCATCGACAGCGACGCCCCCGCCATCCAGGCCTTCGCGGCCAAGCATGCGCGCGGCGCCACCGACCGCGAGCGCGCCGTCGCCCTGTACCTGGCCGTGCGCGACGGCTTTCGCTACGACCCGTACCGCATCGACCTGTCGCCGCACGGCATGGCGGCCAGCACCGTGCTGGCCCAGGGCCATGGCTGGTGCGTGCCCAAGGCCGCGCTGCTCACCGCCGCGTGCCGCGCGGCGGGCATTCCCGCGCGCATGGGTTTTGCCGATGTGCGCAACCACCTCAGCACCGAGCGCATGCGCGAGACCATGAAGACCGACCTCTTCATCTGGCACGGCTACACCGACATCTGGCTCGACGGCCAGTGGCGCAAGGCGACGCCCGCCTTCAACATCGAGCTGTGCGACCGCTTTGGCCTGCTGCCGCTGGAGTTCGATGGCGAGAACGATTCGATCTACCACCCGTTCGACAAGACCGGCCAGCGCCACATGGAATACGTGCTGCAGCGCGGCGCTTTCGACGACATGCCGCTGGCGCGGATCGTGGCGGACTTCCAGGCCGTGTACGGCGGCTGGCTCGGTGGCGGCACCACGAGCGCGCTGCACGGCGCGAGCTTTGCGAGCGACGTGGAGCAGGAGGCGGCGCGATGACGCAGGCCCCGCTGGCGGCACCGGGCACCGCGCCCCAAGTCCCTGATGGCTTCGCGGCCCTGCCCTCGGGCGGCCCGTTCATCGAGCACAACGGCCCGCTGTACCTGTGGCACGAAGGTGCGGTGGTGAAATTCGGCTTTCGCGTGGAGCACCGCCATGTGAACCCCATGAACAACCTGCACGGCGGCATGATGGCCAGCTTCTGCGACATGCTGCTGCCGTTGTCGGTGCACCGCAAGAGCACCGAGGTGGCCGGCCGTTTCCTGCCCACCATCAGCCTGCAGATCGACTACCTGGCCCCCGCGCCGCTGGGCGCCTGGGTGGAGGGCGAGGCCGAGCCGCTGCGCGTCACCCGCTCGCTGGTGTTCGCGCAGGGCCTGGTGACGGCCGATGGCGTGCCCTGCGCGCGGGTGAGCGGGGTGTTCAAGATAGGCCCCACGGGCCCTGCCTAGCCCGCCCGGCGGCCAGGGCCGCCGTGGTGGCCGCTGTCACGGCCTGCAGGTGCGCAGGCCCTCGGCACCGGCGGCGCGCGGCGAACACGGGCGCCTCGCCATGGCCGCATCGCCAGACCACGCCGGGTAGCCGCCCATGGCATGGGGAAGGGCTACGCCCGCGGCGCGGCAGCATCGCCCGCGATGCCCATCACTCCCACCACATGCTCCACGAACCGCGCGAGCTTGGGCAGCTGCCGCCGGTCCGGCGCATAGACCAGTTGCACGGCGCGCGCCGCGGGCAGGCAGTGCTGCATCACCGGCACCAGGGCGCCACTGGCCAGGTCGTCGGCCAGCAGCACCTCGGGCTGCATGATCAGGCCCAGGCCGCGCAGCGCGGCCTGGCGCAGGCCATCGCCCTGGTTGCACACAAAACGCGCGTTCTCGGGCCAGAAGAACTCCGCGTCGCCATCGCGCAGCGTCCATTCCACACGGCGCTGCCATACCGAATGGCTCAGGCACTGGTGGCGGGCCAGGTCGTCCGCGCGCCCGGGCGTGCCATGGCGCTGCAGGTACGCCGGCGCGGCCGCGATCACCATGCGGTAGGGGCGCAGCGGGCGCGCCACCAGGCCCTCATCCACCACCTGGCCGATGCGCACGGCCACGTCGAAGCCCTCGCCCGCGAGGTCCACCACGCTGTCGGTGAGCTGCAGGTCCACGCGCACCTGGTCATGGCGCTGCAGGAAGTCGGCCACCAGCGGCGCGATGACGTGGTTGCCCAGCGTGAACGGCGCGCTCACGCGCAGCAGGCCCTGCGGCACGGCGCGGCTGCGCTCCACGGCGGACTCGGCCCAGCGCACCTGCTCCAGCACGCGCTTGCTGTCTTCGTAGAACGCAGCGCCCACCTCGGTCAGGCTGTTCTGGCGCGTGCTGCGCTGGAACAGGCGTGCGCCCAGGTGGGTTTCGAGCTGCTGGATGTGCTTGCCCACCATCACGGCCGACACCTGGAGCTGGCGCGCGGCGGCGGCGAAGCTGCCGGCTTCGACCACGGCCACCATGACTTCCATGTTGCGCAGTTTGTCCATGGGCTGATTCCTAATCAATGGTTAGCACAAGAAGAACTTCAATGTACTTTATGCATTGATTGATTCGCAAAAGAATCGGTGCCTGTCTGTTCCTCCACCCGTTCTTTTTCAAGCAAAGGAAAACACCATGTCCAAGATTCTTCTCATCGGCGCGAGCGGCACCATCGGCCAGGCCGTGCTGGCCAACCTGGGCGCGCGCCACGAGGTGATCACCGTGGGCCGCAGCAGCGGCACGCACCGCGCAGACTTTTCCCAGCCGGGCTCGGTCGCCAGGCTGTTCGAGGCGGTGGGCCAGGTCGATGCCATCATCAGCACCGCCGGCAACCTGCACTTCGGCCCGCTGGCCGACATGACGCCCGAGCAGTTCAACCTGGGGCTGCAGGACAAGCTGCTGGGCCAGGTGCAATTGGCTTTGATCGGCCAGAAGTACCTGACCGATGGCGGCTCCATCACGCTGACCGCGGGCATCCTGTCCATCGAGCCCATCCGCAACGGAGCCAGCGCCACGGCGGTGAACGCGGCCATCGAAGGCTTCGTGGCCGCCGCCGCCATCGAGCTGCCACGCGGCCTGCGCATCAACGCCGTGAGCCCCACCATCCTCACGGAATCGGTGGGCGTGTACGGGCCGTTCTTCCCCGGCTTCGACACGGTGTCTGCCGAGCGCGCCGCGCGCGGCTACCAGCGCAGCGTGGAAGGCGCGCAGACGGGGCGGGTGTACCGCGTGCAATGATCACGGCCACCTGCACCCTACCCGTCTGGGCATGAAAAGAAAATAGCTGCTGCCGCTTGCCCAGCAAGCGGCAGCAGCTATCAATTTAGTAGCTTCAATGATCGAAGGCGCAGATCAGTCCAGACTCGCGCCGGATTCCTTGACGACCTTGCCCCACTTCACGGACTCGGCCTGGATGAAGGCGGCAAACTGCTCGGGCGTTTCGCTGTACGTCTCGGCGCCCTGCTCGTTGATCTTCTTCTTCACCTCGGCCTGGTTCAGCACCTTGGCCAGCGCGGTGTTGAGCCGGGCCAGCACCGGTGCGAGCGTGCCGGCGGGCGCGAACATGCCGAACCAGGACGTGGCCTCGTAGCCGGGCACGCCGGCTTCGGCGATGGTGGGCACGTTGGGCAGCTCGGGCGAGCGCTTGGCGGTGGTCACGGCAATCGGCACCAGCTTGCCGCTGCGCACGTGCTGGATGGCCGAGGGCATGTTGTCGAACATGATGCCGATCTGGTTGCCCAGCAGGTCGGTCACCGCCGGTGCGCTGCCCTTGTAGGGCACGTGCACCATGTCCACCTTGGCCAGGCTCTTGAACAGCTCGCCCGACAGGTGGATGGAGCTGCCATTGCCCGAGGAACCGAAGTTCACCTTGCCCGGGTTGGCCTTGGCGTAGGCGATCAGCTCCTTCACGCTCTTGTAGGGCTGTGCGGGGTTGGCCACCAGCAGGTTGGGCACATTGGCCACGCGCGTGAGCGGCGCGAAGTCCTTGATCGGATCGAAGGGCATCTTCTTGTACAGCGCGGCGTTGATGGCATGCGTGCCCACCGTGCCCATGAAGAGCGTGTAGCCGTCCGCCGGGGCCTTGGCCGCCAGCGCGCCGCCGATGTTGCCGCCCGCGCCCGCGCGGTTGTCCACGATGACCGACTGGCCGAGTTCCGTGGTCAGCGCCTGGCCGATGATGCGCGCCAGGATGTCGGTGGTGCCGCCGGCCGCGAAGGGCACGACGATGGTGACGGGCTTGGTGGGATAGGCCTGGGCCATGGCTGCGCTGCTGCCCAGCAGGCCACCAACGGCGATGGCGGCGATGCCCGCGCAGGCAGCGGCCGACAGCGCAAAGCGGCGGGTGGTGTGGATGGAACAGGTCATGGTTTGTCTCCTTCAGGAAGGTGGATGAAATGGGTGTCACGAGCGCGGCATCCGCCGCGCCATGGCCTCAACCGGGCGCCAAGGCCTCCGGGCGAGAACAGGGAGTGCGCCCCCTTCAGGGCTGCAGTGAAAATGCGTTCAGGTGGCTAGACAGGTGCCACGCCGAGCGTGGTACCACCGCACACGTACAACACCTGCCCGGTCACGAAACCGTTGTCGGGCGAGAGGAAGAACAGCGCCACGCGCGCCACGTCGTCGGGCGTGCCCATGCGGCCCACCGCGATGCTGTTCAGGATGCGCTCGGTCTGCGGCGCGCCCTCGGGGTTGCTCTGGCGGAACAGTTCGGTGGCGATCGGCCCCGGGCCGATGGCGTTGACGGTGATGCCGTCGCGCCCCAGTTCCATGGCCAGCGTGCGCGTCATGCCGATCATCCCGGCCTTGGTGGCCGAGTAGACGACGCGGTCGCCCTTGCCCAGCGCGGCGCGCGACGACATGTTGACGATGCGGCCCTGGCCGCAGGCCCGCAGCGTGGACAGAAAGGCCTGCACCAGCAGCATGGGCGCGCGCAGGTGCAGGCCCACCACGTCGTCCAGCTGCGCGGTGGTGGCGGTGTCGATGGTGCCGGGGCGCGTCGCGCCCGCGTTGTTCACCAGGGCGGTCACGTTGTGCCTGGCGGCGATCTCTGCCGCGCGCTCGCGGGTCGATGCCTCGTCGGTCAGGTCGCCCTGGTACGAGGTGAGCAGCGGGTGGCTCCACGTGGGCAGCACGTAGTCCAGATTGACCACGGCGCGGCCCTGGGCGAGCACGGCTTCGGCAATGGCGCGGCCGATGCCGTTGCTGGCACCGGTGACGACGGTGACGGGGGTGGAGGAAGTCACTGCAGAGGCCACTGTCACACGCGCTCCAGGATGATGGCGATGCCCTGGCCCACGCCGATGCACATGGTGCACAGCGCGTACTGGCCCGCATGCTCGTGCAGGCGGTTCACGGCGGTGGTGACCAGCCGCGCGCCGCTGGCACCCAGCGGGTGGCCCAGCGCAATCGCGCCGCCCCAGGCGTTCACCCGCGCGTCGTCGTCCTTGAGGCCCAGGGCGCGCAGCACGGCCAGGCCCTGCGCGGCAAAGGCTTCGTTGAGTTCGATCACGTCCATGTGGTCGATGGTCAGGCCCGTCTGCGCCAGCACCTTCTGCGTGGCGGGCGTGGGGCCAAAGCCCATGATGCGCGGCGCCACACCGGCCACGGCCATGCCCACCACGCGGGCGCGGGGCTTGAGGCCGTACTTGGCGGCATGGGCTTCATCGGCCAGCAGCAGCGCGCAGGCGCCGTCGTTCACGCCCGACGCGTTGCCCGCCGTCACCGTGCCATCGGGCCGCACCACGCCCTTGAGCCTGGCCAGCGCTTCCAGGCTGGTCTCGCGGGGGTGTTCGTCCTGGCTGACGACGATGGCGTCGCCCTTCTTTTGCGGAATGTGCACGGGCACGATCTCGCGCGCCAGGTGGCCGTCCTTGATGGCCGCCACGGCGTTGAGCTGGCTGCGCAGCGCCATGCGGTCCTGCGCCTCGCGCTCGATGCCGAAGTCGGTGGCCACGTTCTCGGCGGTTTCGGGCATGGAGTCCACGCCGTACTTTTCCTTCATCAGCTTGTTGATGAAGCGCCAGCCGATAGTGGTGTCGTACACCGCGTTGTTGCGGCTGAAGGCGCTTTCTGCCTTGGGCATGACGAAGGGCGCGCGGCTCATGCTCTCCACGCCGCCCGCGATCATCAGGCCCGCCTCGCCCGCCTTGATGGCGCGCGCGGCGGTGCCCACGGCGTCGAGCCCCGAGCCGCACAGGCGGTTGATGGTGGCGCCGGGCACGTCGATGGGCAGGCCCGCCAGCAGGCTGCTCATGTGGGCCACGTTGCGGTTGTCCTCGCCGGCCTGGTTGGCGCAGCCGTAGAGCACGTCGGTCACCGCGGCCCAGTCCACGCCGGGGTTGCGGTCCATCAGCGCCTTGATGGGGATGGCGCCCAGGTCGTCGGTGCGCACGCTGCTCAATGCGCCGCCGTAGCGGCCGAAGGGGGTGCGGATGGCGTCGCAGATGAAGGCTTGGGTGGTCATGTTTTTTGTCTCCTCGGATCTCGGTGGATCGGCTCGTTGAAAAGGGAAGGGATTCGGGGCGCCCGCGGGTGCTCAGGCCGCCGGACGGATGGGCTGGCCCACCAGGCTTTCGAGTTCGGCGTGGGAAAGGCCCGGCACGGTGTCGATGAGCTGCAGCCCCGTGGGCGTGCAGGCCAGTGTGCACAGATCGGTGTAGATGCGCTTCACGCACGCGACACCGGTGAGCGGGTAGCTGCAGCGCTCGACGATCTTGCTCGCACCCTGCTTGGTCAGCAGGTCCATCATCACCCAGGTCTGCTTGGCGCCGATGGCCAGGTCCATGGCGCCGCCCACGGCCGGGATGGCGCCGGGCTCGCCGGTGCTCCAGTTGGCCAGGTCGCCCGTGGCGCTGACCTGGAAGGCGCCCAGCACGCAGATATCGAGGTGCCCGCCGCGCATCATCGCGAAGCTGTCGGCGTGGTGAAAATACGCGCCGCCGGGCAGCAGCGTCACCGGCTGCTTGCCGGCGTTGATGAGGTCGTAGTCCTCCAGCCCCGCAGCCGGCGCCGGGCCCATGCCCAGGATGCCGTTCTCGCTTTGCAGGATGACCTCGCGGCCCGCGGGAATGTGGTTGGCCACCAGGGTGGGCTGGCCGATGCCCAGGTTGACGTAGGCGCCGTCGTGGATGTCTTGCGCCACCCGTTTCGCCAGTTCTTCTTTACTACGCTTTTGATAGCTGCTCACGCTTTATCCTTGTGCGGTAGAGGCCGATTTCATGCCGATTTCTTGAAACCACCCGCCTGCGTGGCCGTGCGGTCGATCTTGACCACATGGCTCACGTAGATGCCGGGGGTGACGATGGCCTCGGGGTCCAGCGCGCCCAGCTCCACCACCTCGTGCACGGTGGCGATGGTGGTCTTGGCGGCGGTGGCCATCACCGGCCCGAAGTTGCGGGCCGACATGCGGTAGGTGAGGTTCCCCCAGCGGTCGCCCTGCTCGGCCTTGATCAGCGCCACGTCGCCGTGGATGGGGAATTCGAGCACGTAGTGCCTGCCGTTGATCTCGCGCGTTTCCTTGCCGGCGGCCAGCTCGGTGCCGTAAGCCGTGGGGCAGAAGAAGGCGCCGATGCCCGCCCCCGCCGCCCGCAGGCGCTCGGCCAGGTTGCCCTGGGGCACGAGCTCGAGCTCCAGCTTGCCGCTGCGGTACAGGTCGTCGAACACATAGCTGTCGACCTGGCGCGGAAAGCTGCAGATGATCTTGCGCACCTGCCCCGCCTTGAGCAGCGCGGCCAGGCCCTGGTCGGCATTGCCGGCGTTGTTGTTCACCACCGTCAGGTCCCGGGCGCCCTGGGCGATGAGCCCGTCGATGAGCTCACCCGGAATGCCCGCCGTGCCAAATCCGCCTATCAACACCGTGGCACCATCCTTCACCCCTTGCAGGGCCTGGGCCACCGAGTCCGCCAGTTTGTTGATCATCGAAACGCTTTCGTGATTTGCTTGATCTTCGGTTTCAATTTGTTCGCTTATAGAACAAATGTTCGCATAAAGAATTATAGTAGGCGCACGTATGAATATCCAAACCCCTGACGCCAAAGACCCCAAGCCCAGCGACAGCTATGTGCAGTCGTTCGCGCGCGGGCTGGAGGTGATCCGCTCGTTCAGCGCGGCCACGCCGCAGCAGACGCTGAGCGAAGTGGCGGCCCGTGCGGGCCTCACGCGCGCGGGTGCGCGCCGCATCCTGCTCACGCTGCAGACGCTGGGCTATGTGGAGACGGACGGCAAGCTCTTTCGGCTGAGCCCGCGCATCCTGGACCTGGGATTTGCGTACCTTTCATCGCTGCCGATCTGGAACCTGGCCGAGCCGGTGATGGAGGACCTGGTGGAAGAAGTGCGCGAGTCGTCCTCGGCCGCCGTGCTCGACGGCCTCGACATCGTCTACGTGCTGCGCGTGCCCACGCACAAGATCATGCGCACGAACCTGGGCGTGGGCTCGCGCCTGCCCGCGCCCTGGACCTCGATGGGCCGCGTGCTGCTGGCCGGGCTGCCCGATGAGGAGCTGGAGGCCCGCCTGGCGCAGCATCCGCTGGAGCGCTTCACCGCGCACACCACCACCGAGCTGCCCGCGCTGCTGTCGCGCATCCGCGAGGCACGCCAGCAGGGCTGGTGCCTGGTGAACCAGGAGCTGGAGGAAGGATTGATCTCGATCGCCGCGCCACTGGCCGACCGCACGGGGCGGACGGTGGCGGCGCTCAACATCAGCGGGCAGGCCAACCGCACCAGCGCGGCCATGATGCAGGAGAGCCTGCTGCCCGCGCTGCTGCGCGCCGCGAAGACCATCTCGCGCATGATGGGTGCGCCGCGCGGCCGGGGCGAGTGAAGCCCGGGGCCCGGCGGCCGCCGGGCGGCTTCACGCCGGTGCCAGCCTGGCACCGGCACGGGCATTGCGCGCACAGGGCGCCCACGCTGGGGTGGTGAAGGCTCAGTTCTTGCGAAAGCCCAGCACCAGCACCACGCCGCCCAGCACCATCGCCCCCAGGCTCATCCACTGGGGAATGTTGACGGACTCTTTTTCCTTGACCGTCAGTTCCAGCGGGCCCAGCTTGGCCTGCGTGGTGTCCTTGGTGAAGCTGAAGCCCCCCGTCAGAAAACCTGCCAAGCCCAGCACCAACAAAAGCACACCAACGATTCGCATTGCATTCATGACAGATCTCCCAACACCGGGTATTCAGGGACTGCGGCAGAGCGGGCCCGGCTCCCTGTCCCTGCGCATCGCCAATGTAGGGCAGCTCCCGCCGCGCCCGCGTAGGACACCGCCGCTGCCGCGCGTCGCGCACCCGCCCCGGCGCGCCAGCCGCACTCCGGCGCCGCGTGCAACCCTGCACGCCCTGTGCGCCAGGGCTGCGTGCTACGCTCACGCCCCATGTTCAGCCCCTCCCAAGCCGACGTGCGCCGCTTTCTCTGCGGGGTGCACGCCAAGACCCAGGCCGGCGCGCCCATGGAAGCCATCGAGACGCTGGCCAGCCTGTGGATCGCCGAGCACCCCGAGTACCACACCGACCTGTCCGACGCCGATGCCGCCGTGGCGCGCAACTACGACGAGACGCCGGGCCAGACCAACCCCTTCCTGCACCTGTCCATGCACCTGTCGATCAGCGAGCAGTGCAGCATCGACCAGCCGCGCGGCATCCGCCAGGCGGTGGAGCTGCTGACCGCGCGGCTCGACTCGCTGCACGATGCGCACCACGCCGCCATGGACTGCCTGGGCGAGATGCTGTGGGAAAGCCAGCGCGCCGGCCGCCCGCCGGACGGCGAGGCCTACATCGCCTGCGTGCAGCGGCGGGCCACGCGGGACTGAGACGGATTGGCCTCCAGCCGCATGGCGTCGTTGGTTCGCCTCGCCATGCTGCAGCCCTGTCCTGGGCTTCCCGCCTGGTTGCCCGGCTGCATGCAAATTCGCATGCGGCGCTGAACCCTCCCCGCTCAGCGCCCGGGCTTGCGCGCCTTGTGCGCCAGCGCGGTGCCGGCCAGCAGCAGCACCAGCAGCCCGAGCCCTTCCCGCGAGAACAGGGGCACCGGCACCGGGGTGGGCGATGCGCTCACGACCAGGGTCCCCGCCGCGCTGCTTGCCAGGAAATTGCCGTCGCCGGAGTAGCTCGCGGTCAGCGCCTTCGTGCCAGAGCCCTTCGGCCGCAGTGAGCAGCCTGGCGCCGCCGCGGCCGCCGCGGCCGCCGCGTAGCTGCAGCTCAGGCCGTCGGTGGTGTTCGTGATCGTGATCGTTCCCGTCGGCGTGCCGCCCCCCGGCGCGGCCACCGCCAGCGTCGCCCACACCGTCACCGAACCACCCAGACCGACCGGTCCCACCGCCCCCAGGGCGATACCCGTCGAAGCTGGCAGGACCTCGATGGCCACCGGATTGGACACCGAAGGCAGCGTGAAGCTGGCGGTGTCGCCTGCATAGGCCGCCTGGACGTCGTGCCGTCCAACGGGCAACTGGCGCGCGAGAGCCGCCCTGGCGGAGGCATCAAGCCCCGCATCGCCAAGGTCCGTCGCCGCGCCATCGGAAAAGTGCACGCTGCCGGCCGGCGGCCCCGCTCCCCCCGTCACTTCGGCCAGGAGCGTGATCGCCTGGCCGTAGACGAACGTGGCTCCGGCCAGCGGCTGAGCCAGGCGCACGCTCGACTGCTGTTGCACCGTCGTCTGCATCGATGCCCGGACCGAGGCATCGCCCTGGCTCGTCACGGTCAGCGTCCGCGGCCCGGCCGCGGCAAAGCCGATGGGCCAGCCCACGCTGCCATCGCTCTGCGCGATCACGCCAGGCAGGACGTCGCCCGCCACCGAGCTCGTGATCCTCCATTTCGTCGTGTTGTCGATATGGGCGTTGACGACGGCATCGTCCACCGCCAATACGAATCCTGCGGCAGGATCGGCCGGGGCCGTCGCAGGCAGCGAAACCGCCGTTTGTCCCGCGGGCAGCAGCACGGTGGACGGCCCTTGCAATGCGGGCACCGGAAGCGGCAGGTTGTGAAACTGCAGATCAAAGCGCGCGTTGTGCCCCGGCATCGTGATGTGCACGAGGTAGCTTCCGACGACACGATTGGCCGTGGGCACGACGGGGGTCCAGTTGTCGGAGCCCATCGTCTCGAAGGTATTCCTCCCGGAAGGGAAGGTCGCGCTCGCGCCCGTGCCGGGCGCCGCAACGTTGACGGGCACAGAAAGAAAGCCGATGGCGTGGGTGTCGCTCCACACCGTTTGCGGCCGCACTCCAAACGGAGAGGAGGGCTGGCCGATGCGCATGCTGAACGACTGCGAGGCCGGCATGTAGGCGGTCTCCCAGCCCCAGGGGCCCGCGTCGTCGGGATCGAAGAGTCTCACGCCCTGAAAAATAGCCAGCGGACCCTGGAGCGCCTCGGGGGTCTTGTACACCAGTGTTGCCCGCGGCGCGCGCGCAGTGGTGCTGTTCGGCACACCATCGACGGTGGCGAGAGCGCCGGCGTCCGGCTCGAGTGCGGCCGCATAGCCTGGCAGCGCGGAATCCGTCGTGCCGGGGTTCGCATTCTGTTCGTCCGCCAGCAGCTCCGCGTAGTTGCGGCTGAAATCGAACACGCTGACCGCGCCCGGGCCCGCCACAGGCGCCGTCGCCGCCCGGGCGTCGTCCCACGCGGGCTGGGTGTTCCAGGAGACGGTGCCCGCGTCGAAGTCCTCGGCCGGGGAGAGCCGCAGCGTGGCCGGTTGCGAAACGCTGCTGGCATAGGTCACGAGGCTGGCCTGCAGCGGCGTGGAGGAATACTGCATGATGCTGCGGACCACAAAAGGAAGCTCCGGCGTCTTGAGCAGCGCGACGCCGCGGCTTCCGGCCGTGCCGCTCAGCCGCAGATCGGCACGGCCCGCATCCGCCGCACCGGGAGCGCTCTCCTGGATCTGGGACGACGATGCGGCATTCGATGACACCCCCGTCAAATCCGACAGCGTGATCAACAACTGGACGGAATGCGGCACCAGCGTCTTGCCCGGGCTCGATTCCTTCGCCGCGACATCGAAGTCGGCATGGGACGCATCGGCACCTGGGACGCTGACGATCTTGATGCCGTTGTTGGCGCGGCTGCCGTCCACCCACGACTTGACGATGTCGGTGGCGTCGAAGCTCCGAAAGCCCGGTTGGCGAATGGCCACCGGCTTGCGCACGCTGCTTCCGGCCTGGTAGTCCGGGTCGACGCCAGGCGTCGGCGGGCCCTCCACGCATGCAGGCGCCACGCTTTCCTGCGGCCAGCAGCCATTGCCTTCGAGGGGAACCAACGCAACGCTGCCGGCCACCCGGACGTTCTGGACATAGACGACGATCCTGGCCCTGGCGATCTTGTCCGCGGTCAGCGCATAGGCGGACGGCCCCACCTGGAGCGGCTGACCGGAGCCCGCCCGCGACACCAGGACCATGTTGCCGTTGGGAAGCGTATCGAGCGAGAAGCGGACGACCGCCTGCTGATGTTCATTGATCCGCAGGCCATCGGGATTGCTCGGTGCGTAATCCGATCCCCGCAGACTCGCGTCCGCGACCAGCGGCGCCTCGATCCATTGCGTCTGCACGACGATGGCACAGCCCCCCAGGACCAGCGCCGCGCACACGGCGGCGAACAGGCACAACGCGCCCTTCAGGTGCCAGACACTCCTGCCCATCTCATCCCCTGTCTTCGGTTTTGGCAGCGGATCACGGCCCGCCGCAGCATCGCGATGAATCGTAGGGGAGGGGAGCTCGCCGGTCATGTGCCGACGGCACACGACCACGCGCGCCTATTCGTCAGCCAGCCAACCGGCGAGCTGGTGCCGGCTGCCGACGCCTGTCTTGACGTAGATGTCCTCGAGATGGCGCTTGACGGTACCCGGGCGGATGCCGAGCCTTGCCGCGACTTCGGCGTTGGTCGCGCCATGGGCCACCGCCACGAGCACTTCGCGTTGGCGCTCGCTCAAGGCGCGATCGTGCAGCCGGTGCGCGATGTGGCGGCGCCTGCTGCGGGCCTGCAGGCGGCCCAGCGTCTGGCGGATGTGGCCTTCCAGCAGCGCGAGCGACGTGCGCTCGGGGTCGCCGAAGCCGCGCGTTGCGCGCGTGACATTGAGCGTGAGCATGCGCCCTTCGCCAAGGTCGATGTCCAGGCCCAGCCCATCCTTCTGGCCGACGCGGCCATAGGCCTCCGCGTTCAGCGCACACCGGCTCCACGCCGTCGGCGAGAGTTGGTCGGAAATGCTCATCGGCACGCGGCGCTTGCCGTAGCCGGGATTGTCGCCAAGGTGCTGATGGACGGCCTCGTTGATTTCGCGCGACACGGCGCGCTCCGGCGCATACAGGGTGCGCAGCGTCGGCGTGCAGTTGCGCCAGTCGACAACGAAGATGTCTCCGCCCACCACGCTGCGCAGCGCCTGGAGCAGGTTGTTCGACAGGTCGTTCGGGTCCCGTGTCGAATGCACCAGCAGCGTCGCGTGGCTCAGCCGGTGCAGAGAATGCGAGTCGAGATAGCCCATCGTGTCTCCGCCTGGATCGATGCAACCGTTCAAAAATACCAGCGTCCCGTGCCGAAGCTGACCCTCAGCCGCCCGTCATGCCCCGCCACCAACAAAAACGCCCCTCGCAGGAGGGGCGTCTTCTTGGTGGCACACCGCAGCGCTCAGCGGAAGCGCGATTGCGGCACCACGTGCAGGTCGCCGTCGATGCCGCTGATGTAGCCCGACAGCGCCTTCAGCTCCGCATTGGTGAACTGCTTGGCCACGCCGCCCATGATGGCGTTGCTGCGGCCTACGTTGGGGTTCTTCTCGGCCTTGTAGGACTTGAGGGCCACGAAGAGGTAGTCCGCGTGCTGGCCCGCGATCTTGGGGTACGAAGGGTCGATGGGCTTGGCGAAGTTGTCGCCGTGGCACGAAACGCAGGCGCCCTTCTTCAGAAGCTCGGCCACCTGCACGCTGGGTTCGCGGCCGGGCTTGGCGGGCAGTTCGGCCCCCGTCTTGCCATGCTGCTCATAGTAGGCGGCCACGTCGGCGATGTCCTTTTCGCTCAGCGAATCCGCGATGCCGCGCATGGTGGGGTGCTTGCGCTCGCCCTTCTGGTAGGCGACGAGCGCCGAGGCAATGTACTTGGCGCTCTGGCCCGAGATCATGGGCACCTTGTGCACTTCGGGAAAGCTGGCCTGGTAGCCCGGAATGCCGTGGCAGCCAATGCACATGGCAATCTTCTGCTTGCCGGCTTCCACGTCGCCTTTGGCTTCCTGGGCATGGGACAGGGCGGTCACGGAAGCGACAGCCAGGGCAAATAGCGTGGTCAGCGTTTTGTTCATTTTGCGCGCACAATCTCGTGGAAGTTCAGCTCTGGGCTCTGATCAACCGCCGATTATAGCCAGCGCCTGTCAAGCCCATTCATCAACGATCCGGTGATTCGCCCCCATGAAATTCCAAGGCTCCCAGAACTACGTCGCCACCCAAGACCTGATGCTCGCCGTGAACGCGGCCATCACCCTGCAACGCCCGCTGCTCATCAAGGGGGAGCCGGGCACCGGCAAGACGATGTTGGCCGAGGAAGTGGCCCAGGCGCTCGACATGCCGCTGCTGCAATGGCACATCAAGTCCACCACGAAGGCGCAGCAGGGCCTGTATGAGTATGACGCGGTCAGTCGCCTGCGGGACAGCCAGCTGGGCGATGGCGACAGCGCCGAGCGCGTCAAGGACATCCGCAACTACATCATCCAGGGCGTGCTGTGGCAGGCCTTCACGGCCGACCGCCCCGTGGCGCTGCTCATCGACGAGATCGACAAGGCCGACATCGAATTCCCGAACGACCTGCTGCGCGAGATCGACCGCATGGAGTTCTACTGCTACGAGACGCGCGAGCTCATCAAGGCCAAGCACCGCCCGCTGGTGTTCATCACCTCCAACAACGAGAAGGAGCTGCCCGACGCGTTCCTGCGCCGCTGCTTCTTCCACTTCATCAAGTTCCCCGAAGCCGACACGATGCGCCAGATCGTCAACGTGCACTTCCCCACGCTCAAGAGCGAGCTGCTGGGCGTGGCGATGAAGACGTTCTACGACGTGCGCAACCTGCCTGGTCTCAAGAAGAAGCCCTCGACCAGCGAACTGCTCGACTGGCTCAAGCTGCTGGTGGCCGAAGACATTCCGCTGACCGCGCTGCAAAGCGCCGACAACAAGGTGGCCGTGCCGCCGCTGGTGGGCGCGCTGCTCAAGAACGAGCAGGACGTGAGCCTTTTCGAAAAGCTGGTGTTCATGAACCAGCGGAACCGGTAGTCCCCCCGCCATGGCCGCACCCACCACCCCCTCCCTCATGGACGGCATCGCCGACGCCATCGGCTTTGTCGGCGGCGCCCTCGCCGGTTTCTGGCTGGGCCAGTGGCTGGGCCTGGACATCTTCGCGCCGGGCTACGGCAACAAGGCGCTGGGGGGCATTGCCCTCGTGGGCCTGGGCGGCGGCCTGGGCCTGCATGCGGCACGGCGCTGGCAGACGCACCGGCGCAACAAGCCTTCCAAGGACTGATGAAGGGCAACGACACATGGCCTTTGTAGAACCCGTCACCCTGCGCGACCGCGGCATCCGCCTGGAACCCCTGGCGCTGTCCCACGAACACGGCCTGGCCGCCGCCGCCGCCGATGGCGAACTGTGGAAGCTGCGCGTCACCTCGGTGCCCGAGCCCCAGGACACGCGTGCCTACATCGAGATGGCGCTCAGGATGCGCGAGGACGGCAACCGCTTCGCGTTCGCCGTGGTGGAGGATGCCAGCGGCAAGGTCCTGGGCTCCACGAGCTACCACGACATCCTGCCCGCGGTGAAGCGCGTGGAGATCGGCTACACCTGGTACCGCCAGAGCGTGCAGCGCACCCACGTCAACACGACGTGCAAGCTGATGATGATGGGCCACGCCTTCGACACGCTGGGCAGCCATGTGGTGGGCTGGCGCACCGACAACTACAACTTCGCCTCGCAAAAAGCCATCGAGCGCCTGGGCGCCAGGAAGGACGGCGTGATCCGCGGCCACGCCCTGCGCCGCGACGGCACCGTCCGCGACACGGTGATGTACAGCATGCGCTCGGGCGAATGGCCCGAAGCCAAGGCGCAGCTGCTATACCTTTTAGAGCGCCACACGCTTTCCCAGTAACCGCTGGAGGCCAGAACCATGCTCATCGACTTCTTCTACACCCTGCGCTCGGCCAAGCTGCCGGTATCGGTCAAGGAATACCTCACCCTGCTCGAAGCCCTGCAGGCTGGCGTGGTGGGCCCCAAGTCCGACGATGCCTGGAGCCTGGACGACTTCTACAACCTCTCGCGCCTCACGCTCGTGAAGGACGAGAAGCACTACGACAAGTTCGACCGGGCCTTCGGCGCCTACTTCAAGGGCGTGGAGATGGTGGCCGACTTCACCAAGGAGATCCCGGCCGACTGGCTGCGCAAGATCCTGGAGAACGAGCTCACGCCTGAACAGAAAGCAGCCATCGAGAAGATGGGCTGGGACGAACTCATGGAGACGCTCAAGAAGCGGCTCGAAGAGCAGAAGGAACGCCACGAGGGCGGCAGCAAGTGGATCGGCACGGGCGGCACCAGCCCGTTTGGCCACGGCGGCTACAACCCGCAGGGCGTGCGCATCGGCGGCGCAGGCAAGAACAAGAGCGCCGTGAAGGTGTGGGAGCAGCGCGCCTACAAGGACTACGACGACCAGCAGGAGCTGGGCACGCGCAACATCAAGGTGGCCCTGCGCCGCCTGCGCAAGTTCGCGCGCGAGGGGCACGAGCTGGAGCTGGACCTGCCCGACACCATCCGCAGCACGGCCGCCAACGCGGGCTACCTCGACATCAAGATGGTGCCCGAGCGCCACAACAACGTGAAGGTGCTGCTGCTGATGGACGTGGGCGGCACCATGGACGAGCACATCCAACGCGTGGAGGAACTCTTTTCCGCCGTGAAGACGGAGTTCAAGCACCTGGAGTTCTACTACTTCCACAACTGCGTGTACGACTTCATGTGGAAGAACAACCGCCGCCGCTTCGCGGAGAAGTTTCCCACCTGGGACATCATCCGCAAGTACAACAAGGACTACAAGCTGATCTTCGTGGGCGACGCGACCATGAGCCCCTACGAGATCCTGCAGCCCGGCGGCAGCGTGGAATACAACAACGAGGAGGCGGGGGCGGAGTGGATCCAGCGCCTCACGCACGCCTTCCCCAAGCACGCGTGGATCAACCCCGAGCCCCAGGGCGTGTGGCAATACCGGCAAAGCATCAGCATCATCCAGCAGCTCGTCGGCAACCGCATGCACCCGCTGTCGCTCAAGGGGCTCGAAGAGACGATGCGGCTGCTGTCCAAGTAGGCAGGGGCGCCCGCGGCGCGCACCGGTCCATCGCGCGTAACTGTCTGACACAGGCGGTCTTATTTTCGGTGCATAGTGGCGGGGCAAGGCCTGCGGGCCACGTTCCACTCCATATACCGTCCTGTCGTGCATTTCAGCATCCCGCGCCCTACCGCCACATCTCCAACGCCGGCCCCGTGGCCGGCGTTGCTGCTTTTCGGAGCGCTGGCCCTGCAGGGCTGCAGCCTGCTGCCCCGCGCGGAGGAACGCGACGCCTCGGCGCCCGCGCCGGTCATCGCCGCATCGGATGCGCCGTCGTTCAACGTGCAGGTCAAGGCCCCGGACAGCGTGCGCGAGACGCTGGAGCGCCACCTGGAGCTGCAGCGCTTTCGCAATCTGCCCGACCTGCACGCCAACGAGCTGCAGCGCCTGCTGGGCGCGGCCGACGCCAATGCGCGCGAACTGCTGGGCACCATGGGCTACTTCGCCCCGACCATCACGGTGGAGCTGACCGACACCCCCGACAGCAAGACCGCGCCGCGCACCGTGACGGTGACCGTGGAGCCGGGGCCCCAGACCCGCATCGCCAGCGCGGACATCGACTTCGCGGGCGCCGCCAGCCCCGCCATCGCCGGCACGCAGGCGCAGGAAAACGACGCTGCCGACACGAAGGCCAGCCTGCGCCAGCAGCAGCGCGTGCAGCGCGACTGGTCCCTCTCGCCCGGCCAGCCATTCACCCAATCGGCCTGGGATTCGGCGAAGACCGACGGCCTGCGCCAGCTTCAGGCCCGCCGCCACCCCACCGCGCGCATTGCCAGCAGCCGCGCGCAGGTGGATGCCGACAAGCACGAAGCCAGGCTGAGCGTGACCTACGACCCCGGGCCGGTCTACCGCTTCGGCCCACTGCGGGTCGATGGCAGCCAACGCTACGACCCTGACGGCGCCCGGCGCCTGGCGCGGCTGCCCACGGGCGCGGTCTATGACGAGGCCGAACTGCTGGACGCCCAGCTGCGCCTGGCCAGCAGCGGCTACTACGACGCGGTGTTCCTCACGCTCGACACCGAGGGCACCGACCCCCAGGCCGCGCCCATCGTTGCCCAGGTGCGCGAAGCCCCGCTGCAAAAGCTCGTGTTCGGGCCCGGCTTCTCCACCGACAGCGGCGCACGCCTGTCCCTGGAGCACATCCACAACCAGCTGCCCGGCTTGGGATGGCGCGCCGTGAGCAAGCTGTCGCTGGACCGGGAGACCAAGCTCGCGGGCACCGAATGGACCGACCTGCCAGACAACCGGGGCTGGCGCTGGTTCGCGGGCGGCCAGCTGCAGCGTGAATCGACGGGCGACTACGAAGTCAACAGCGGGCGCCTGCGCTCGGGGCGCAGCAAGAGCACGAAGCACATCGACCGCAACTACTTCCTGCAGTACGACTACGCCAACAGCCAGGGCCTGAACGCCCCGCCATCGGGCACGGCCGTCAGCGTGAACTACGGGTGGACAGGCCGCTACTTCAACAACCCCACGGCCCCCACGCGGGGCCACGGGATTGCCGTGGAACTGGGACTGGGCACCACGCTGCGGCCCGAGCGCGACCCGTTCGTGCGCACGCTGGTGCGGTGGCAATCGTTCCTCCCGGCGGGGCGCGTGCAGGACGCGGCGGGCGTGGCCCGCAGCGCCCGCGTGGCGCTGCGGGCGGAAGCCGGCGCCGTGGTGGCGCGCGATGGCGCGCAGATTCCCGTCACCCAGCTTTTCCTGACCGGTGGCGACACCACCGTGCGCGGCTACGGGTACCGCAGCATCGGTGCGCGCACGGACAACGGCCAGCTCTATGGAGGCCGCTACCTGGCCGTGGGCAGCGTCGAATGGCAGCGGCCCATCGTCTACGGCGGCGCCATGACCGACTGGGAAAGCACCCTGTTCGTGGACGCGGGCGCCGTGGCGGACCGCATGGGGGACCTGGACCCGCGCGTGGGCGTGGGTGCCGGCGTGCGCTGGCGCAGCCCCGTGGGCCCCTTGCAGGCCGATCTGGCCTACGGCGTGAAAACCAAGGAACTGCGGCTGCACCTGCGGCTGGGTTTCAGCTTCTGATGGCCGGGCGGATGCACCCCGACACCCCCAAGCCCCACGCCCGCTCCTCGGACTTCAGCGCCGGGGCGTCGTCTTCCGGGCCGCGCCCGCCAGCCCGGCGCGCGCGCCGCGCCGCGCGGGCCGCGGGCTGGCTTCTGGTGGCCCTGGTGGCGTTGATGATCGCCGCCGTGGCGGCGGTGTGGTGGTGGACGGGCAGCGGCACCTCGCTGGCCACGGCGCTCGCGCGGGCGGCCCGCTACCTGCCGGCCGGCCAGCAGCTGGAAAGCCGCGAGGTCACCGGATCGCTGCGCCAGGGCGGGCACATCGGCTGGCTGCGCTGGAGCAGCCCGGCCCTGGCCGTCGAGGTCACCGACATCCGCCTGGGCTGGCAGCTGGCCCCCCTGCTGCAGTGGCGGCTGGAACTGGGCGAAGTGCATGCCGCGCGCGTGCAGATCACGCCGCAGGGCAGCCAGCCCGATGCCGAACCCGCCACACCCCTCACGCAGCTTGTGCTGCCGCTGCACATCGGCGTGCCGTTTCGTGTCGACCAGTTGCAATGGGCCGGATCGCCCGCCGTGCAAGCGCTGGGCCTGGCGGGCGACTACCGGTTTGACGGCCGCGAGCACCGCCTGAACATCGACAGCGTGGAGCTGGCCCAGGGCCGCTACAGCGCGCGGGCCACCCTGGGCGCACAGGCCCCCATGGCACTGGATGCCAGCGTGGATGGCACCGTGCACACCGCCGTGCCTGGCGGCGAACCCGCCATGCAGGTGCAGGCGCACGCCACGCTGCAGGGCACATTGGCTACCGCTGCGGCGCGATTGCAATTGCAAGCGCGTGTAAGCCCCTCCCCCGGCACCTCCACGCCCACGCCAGCCCCGGGCACGCGGGGACCCCGGGCTCCAGCGCCGCCCACCAAGGCGCCCGCCCCCGCCCCAGCGCAACCCATGCAGGCCGATGTGCAGGCCACGCTCGCGCCCTGGGCGACCCAGCCCCTGCAGGCGGCCAGCGCCACGCTGCACGCCATCGACCTCGCGGCGCTCTGGCCCCAGGCGCCGGCGACCCAGTTGCACGGCACCGTGCAGGCGGGGCCAGGACCGGCAGGCGGCGGCACCCACTGGTCGGTGCAAGCGCAGCTGCACAACGAGCTCCCAGGCCCCTGGGACCAGGCACGCCTGCCCCTGACGGCCCTGCGGGCCGATGCCCGCTATGACGGCACCCGCTGGACCGTGCCTGCCGCCACGGCCTCGGCCGGCGATGGCACGGTGACGCTGCAGGGCCACTACACCCCGGCCACCCACGCGATGGAAGGCGAGGCCCAGGTGCGCAACCTGCGCCCCGATGCACTGCACACCGCCTTCGCGGCCGCCCCTTTGGCGGGCCGCCTCAGCGCGCAGACGGCGCAGGGCGACACCGTGCGCTTCACGGCGGACATCCGCGCCGCCGCGGCGGGCAGCCGGGCGGCGGGCGGCCGGGCTTCCGCCCTGCGCATCAACACCTTCACCGCGCAAGGCCACTGGCAGCCCGCCCCGCCCCCGCAGGCCGGCACTGGCGGCACGTTGCGGCTCGAACGCCTGCTGCTCGACGCCCTGCAGGCGCGCGCCGAGGCCACCGACCTGCGCATCGCGCTCGGCGGGCCGCCTTCCGTACAGGGCCAGATGGTGCTGACAGTGCCCGGCGCCACCGCCCGTGCCCAGGGCCATGCCGCGCCGCTCGCCGGCGGCGGCGACCTGCAGGTGCAGTGGAGCGACATCGACACCACCCAGCGCTGGCTGGCCAGCCTGCCGCTGGCGGGCGGCACGCTGCAAGGCGCCATGCAGGGCATCTCCGCCAAGGGCGCGGGGCAGCTCACCGCCCGCTGGAAAGGTGGCTGGCAGACGCTGGTGCGCCAGCTGCAGGCGGCCGGCGGCGGCAGTGCGCCGCCAGCGGGCAAGGACACCTTCGAGCTGCAGGCCACCCTTGGCACCGCGCACATGGAACTGTCGCTGCCGCCCGCGCCAGGTACCGGCCGGGGCGCCACCGCGGTACAGCTGCGCGCCGTGAAGGCCGAGCTTTCCGGCACCCTCGCACAAGCCGCGCTGTCGCTGCAAGGAGAGGCCCGCATGGATGCGCCCCAGGGCGCACAGGCCCACCGCCTTGCGCTGCAGACCCGCCTGACCGGCGGGCTGGCCGCCCCCGCGCAGTGGCAGGTACAGGTCGGCGAGATGCGCCTGCAGGCGCAGGACACACAGCGCCCCGGGCCATGGACCCTGCAGCTGTTCGAACCACTGCACATCACCGCACGAACCCCGGGCACCGCCCCGTTGTCGGTTGAAACCTCCGCAGGCCAGGCCCGCCTGAACGGCCCGCTGCCGGGCACCGTGGTCCTGCGCTGGCAGCCCGTGCGCGTGGCCTCCGGGCCCGCGCTGCGGGTGCAGACCCAGGGCACGCTGCAAGGCCTGCCCATGGCCTGGGTCGACGCGCTGGGCGCGGGGGACACCCCTGCCGCCGCGGGCCGCACGGCCCAGCCCCTGCTGGCCCGCATGGGCCTGGCCAGCAGCATCCTGCTGGACGGCCAGTGGAACGTGGACACCACCACGGCCAACCCGCGCGCCAGCGCCAGCCTGCGCCGGGCCAGCGGCGACCTGCGCATCCTGGCCGGAGACCCCACCGCCGTGACGGCCGTGCAGAGCAGCGGCCAGGGCAAGGGCGCGGGCGCCGCCACCGCGATCGCCACCGAGGCCTCGGCAGCACCGGCGGGAGCAGGCACGGCAGCGGGTGTGCGCGAGGCCGAGGCCACCCTCGATCTGGACGGCGAAGCCCTGCGGGCGCGTGTGCGGTGGATGAGCGAGCGCGCCGGAGAGATCGACGCCAGCGTGAACACCCGCCTGTCGCTCGCGGGGCCCGCGGCCGCCTCGCCCCCCGCACCCGCTCGGCCGGGCGCGGCAGACGCACCACAGCGCACCGGCACCGCAAGCCTTGCCTGGGCACCGGATGCGCCACTGGCTGGCACGCTGCGCGCGCGCCTGCCCGACGTGGGCGTGTGGTCGGCCCTGGCCCCGCCCGGCTGGCGCGTGCGCGGCACGCTGGACGCGAGCGCCACCCTGTCGGGCACCCGCAACGCGCCGCGCTGGTCGGGAACCCTGGGCGCGGACGACCTGGCGGTGCGGTCCGCCGTGGACGGCGTGGACCTGCAGGGCGGCCGCCTGCGTGCCACGCTGCAAGGCAACCAGCTCGACATCACCGAGTTCCGCCTGCAGGGCGGGCGCGGCAGCGGCGCGCGCATCGCGGGCTTCAGCGGCAACCGCACGGCCGCGCCGCAGGACGGCGGCACCCTCACCGGCACCGGCCGCATCACCTGGGGCGATGCCGCCAACGGCCTCTCGGGCATTGCCATGGGTTTTCAGGCGGAAGCCAAGGCCCTGCAGGTGCTCGTGCGCGCAGACCGGCAGATCAGCGTGTCGGGCCAGCTGCAGGCCCAGCTGCAGCAGGGCCAGATCAGCCTGCGCGGCAAGCTCACCACCGACCGGGCCACCATCATCCTGCCCGACGAAAACGCCCCCAGCCTGGGCTCGGACGTCGTCGTGCGCTCGGCCGCCAAGGACCGCGAGGACCAGGCCAGGGCGCAGGCCGCCGCGAAGGCCAGCCAGGTGGCGGCGCAGGCAGAAACCGCCAAGCCGCCCGACATCGCGGTCACCCTCAACCTGGGCCGCGACTTCGCGCTGAGCGGCCATGGCATCACCACCCGGCTGACGGGCGAGGTGGACATCCGCAGCAGCGCCGTGCCCGGCGCCCCACCCCGCGTGACGGGCGAGGTGCGCACCGAGGAAGGCCGCTACCGGGCCTGGGGACAGATGCTGGACGTGGAGACCGGGCTCATCCGCTTCAACGGCCCGTACAACAACCCGTCGCTGGACATCCTCGCGCTGCGCCCCAACATCAGCGTGCGCGCGGGCGTGCAGGTCACGGGCAGCGCCCAGGCCCCCCGCGTGCGCCTGTATTCCGACCCCGAACTGCCCGACGCGGAAAAACTCTCGTGGGTGGTGCTGGGCCGCAACGCAGCCGCGGGCGGCGCCGAGGCCGCCGTGCTGCAGCAGGCCGCGCTGGCGCTGCTGGGGAGGGGCGGCAACAACAACACGGCGGCCAACATGGCCAGCCGGGTCGGCCTGGACGAGATCGGCTTCAAGGGCCCCGGCTCCGGCGAAGACGCCAGCGCCGCCGCCCTCACCTTCGGCAAGCGCCTGTCCAAGGACCTGTACGTGACCTACGAACGCAGCCTGTCGGGCACGCTGGGCACGCTGTACATCTTCTACGACCTCTCGCGCCGCCTCACGCTGCGCGGGCAGACCGGCGAGAAGAGCGCGGTGGACATCATCTACACGGTGAAGTACGACTGAGGCCCCACCTCCGGGAAGGCACGCGCGGCCCCACTACAATGCGCGGCTGCCTCCTCGTAGTTCAATGGATAGAACGAGTGCCTCCTAAGCGCTAGATACAGGTTCGATTCCTGTCGAGGGGACCAGTGACCAGTCCGTAAGAGTCCAAACTCTTCCGGACTTTTTTATTTCTCCTTTGAAATCAGCATCTTAGCTGTCCGCACCCGTCCAGACCCGTCCACCCCCATCCGCGCGAATTGGGGGCACATTTGGGGGCACATTTTTCAAAAGTGGGGGCACATTTCATTTATGCCCCCACCCGGGGGCCAGATGCCCCCCATGGCCAAGGACGGCCCCAGGGGTGTTTTCCGCGCGCCAGCGGGCCAAAACAGGCCCCTGAAACCCACCGAACCCACCACGCTGCGGCCAGATGTGCCCCCAGTTCGGCACGGATATGCCCCCAGCCGCGCCGAAAGACCAAGGCGGTCAAGGAGGCGCTGTTCGCGAAGAACGATGCGCTGGCCATCGCCGAGGAATTGCGCGATGCGCTGGCCGATTCGGAGCGCACGGCGCTGCCCATTCAGGCCGCCGCATCCCGCGCAGCGGAGCGCTATGCGAATACCTACGATGCCGCCTATGCGCGGCTGGAGGCCTGCAAGGCCCTGGCGGATTGCGAGGAGGCGCTCACGCGGGCCATGGCGCTGATGGTGCATGTACCCGACCCCTTGGGCGTTGACCGTTGTTCGGACGATGCGCGGGCCTACCGCATGAAGTTCATCTGGCAGCGCCTGTCGGCCGTGGCGCTGGAGCGACCGGAGGCGCAGCAGCAGCCCGAGGTGGAGCCGCTGGGCGTGCTGGAGCTGGGGGCGTTCGCGGGGCGCGCGTACCTCACGCCGGTGCAGGCGCTTCAGTTGCAGCGGGCGGAGGCGGCCGCCTGACGTGGCGATGAAGCGAGCCGGGCGCGTGCCCTGGCGCTGAAAAGCAAAAGGCCCCGGCAGTGATGTCGGGGCCTTTTTTTCATTGTCGTCATTCGGCCATAAGCAGCCGGTCGCGGCTAGTGAAAGTAGACCCCAACGGACGAAGTAAGCGGCCTTCCTTTGGCCGCACGAATTGACCGACAGGTCAAAGCGCGCGCGTGCTAGAGCGAGATTCAGCTGGCCAGTCATTCCACGATCTCCGCCCCCCAACCGTCGTAGCTAGCGCTGTGCTTTGCTGCCAGAGCCTCGAACTGTGCAGACAGCTCACACACGACTGCCAACTCAAGGATCATGGTTCGCTTGGCGATCACCCAGTGGTTGGGGTTCTCATCTTCTTCTACCTGCGGCAAATGCAGCTCAACATCAAAGTTCAAGCCAGCGAGCTCGTTAGCAATGGCTTGAGCTACTGTCTCACTCTCAACCTCGAATGCGAACTCTGGCAAATGAGCTTTCTGGAGGTCAGAGCCTGTTTCTGCGAGCTGAACCAGGACCATTGCGTCAGGGTGAGTGTTACCGCGCAACGAAGCGAGTATGCGTTCTGGTGTGGGCATCGGATGAGAGCTCTAACGTGATGTATCCCGCAAAACCTGCGGGATAAACTGGACCGTGCGGGATATTCTGGACACTGGTTTCTCCTGGACGTGGCTTGCAGCTTGGGCTTGCGGTCAGTGCGCTATTCAAAAGCACAGGGATAAAATTCTGACAAACCCGGCAAGCATCAACTCAGCAAACTATAGCTTGCCAGTAGGCTGGCACCGGACGCTTAGGCAGCGCGGTTTGGATTGCAAGGTAGCGGCTAGAGAATCAACGGATGCTATGGGGTAATTTTGTCCAACGGCGGCTCAGGGCCCAAAGCTGTCATATTCGCTTTTTGAAAGCAGACGCTAAGAGGACACGCATCGTCAATCACCAGACTTCAGGGACGCCGACAACCGCTTGACGACCTCCTCCTCTGCAAGGCCTTCGTCGGAACCTGCGTGAAAGACAGCACAAGTCGCCGTGTTAGAGCCGTTGGTTCTGCGATAGACGGCCACCACGCTGCCCGGCCCAGCACCGGTGTGCCCACACAATGTTAGCCCCGTATGCAACACGCCTTGCATCAGCCCGAGGCCGTATGCCGGCGACTTCCATGGGCGCCCAGGAAGAGGTCCGCCAAGGGCGCGTGCAGCTTGCATCTCCTGCACCAGCAAATCAGGCAGAAGGTGTCCAGCCATCAGGCGGTCTAGAAAGAGGGCAGCGTCGGAGAGAGAACCAACAAGCAAGCCGTGATAAACCCATCTCGGGTCATAAGTCGAAATGGCCCCCATGCACACGCCTTCCAAGTCAGCTGGCGTTTTTGCGCTACGAACTCTCAGCAGGCCCAAGGGCGCCAACGCTTGTTGCATAAGCGCTTCCTCAAGTGCGAGACCTGTCGCACGCTCGATAAATCTCGCTACGTACAAGTAGCCGACGTTCGAATACTGCCACCCCACTCCAGGGGCATAACGCAACCTCGTGGCATCGAGGCGTTGCAACATTTCATCCGCCTGCCAGGGCGCATCGCCGCGAGCAACGGCAGCGTGGTACTCGACAAGTTCACCGTAGTCAGCCAGCCCGGCTTCATGTCTCAGCAGCTGACGCAACGTGAACGGACCTTCAAGGACTACGTCATCGAGTCGAACAATCCCATCACGCACCAGTGACAGAGACGCTGCCGCCAGAACTGTCTTCGTAAAGCTCCACCAAGGAACCATCACATCTTGTTCTCCGTGCCGCACTAGTGAACCGTTTGATACGAGAGAGAAATATGTCAAGGGGCGCATTGGACTGAAAAATTGGGTTGACGCATTGAAGGTCCGCTCCTGGCCGGATTTTGACGCGCAGCCAGCATAAGTCCCGTAACGTAACTCGGCACTCGAATTCGCGCAAAAGTGGTCAGACAAAAGCCGTCAAATCCGGGCACTCGAAGCCGCTCGAAAATTGGCCGCAAAGCCGCACCACACCTCGCAAAGTCCACAGTCGGCGGGGTCAGCACAATCGGTCTATTTAGCGGGCAGGTGAGGCGGGGTCTCCACTGCGCGCCCCCGCTTCTGCTTGAAGGTAAGGGGCCTCTCAATACGTACGGGCTGTCTGAGGCCCCCAGATGGGCTAGCAGGGCCGCCGCGAGGGCTCTAAGTGGGTGACCATGGTAAAAATCTATACGGCGTTTCACTGTCTACGGGCGCCAAAAAATGCCCGTTTAAATGACCTTTGGTAGGTCCATGTCCCACCATGAGTCCGTGAGGGCCGGTGAAATGACTAAGCGACCAAGGTTTGACAAAGTAAACACCGTCTCGCGTGCTGGAGACTGTGAACCTCAACCTGCAATCGCTACTCCGATGAGATCGCGAACTGGTGTTTCCGCAGAATCTTTTTTACGGAGTAATCCAAAATCCTGCCGAATCGAACGCGGGTTGGTCGAGCCTTATCCCCGAGCTGATTCTCAGATTCAACGCTAATCTTTTGAAGCCAGGAAAATTCATCCTTCAGGTCCCGCAAAAGCATGTCAAATTCATACCGTCCCTCCAGCGCTACGCCTACCTTATTCTGAGCATCCAGGTCCATTTCAAGCCAAGTGTGTACAAATTGCGCGGGCTCGATGGTAGAGAGAACTGGGATACGGCAATAGAGGTTTGGGACACCCTGTTGCGTCGCAATTTTTGAAAAAATATCGGCGTTGTTTCTCATGTCAGTCAATATTTCTTGTCCCCATACGGCATATTGATTTTTTTGCGCTTCATCACATTTCTCGGATAAGTAGGCCACTAGATTTTTGAAGTCACTTGAACGTGCTTCTTGGAAGCCCAGGCCATCGTGACCGCTATCTCGATCGAGCAATATTCCTGGCTTTCTTGTATCAAGCTTGCCATTTATGAAAAGGTGGTCTATGTAAGCCTTGCCTTGCTCAAAAGCTCGTTCGCGCGTGATGTCTAGAAGACCATCAGTTGCGCACATAAAGCGAAGGCCGAACACGTGAAGCACTTCACCAATAATGACAAATTCATGCTTCAAAAATTGCTCTTCCATCTTCGTCAACGCCGCGGCAAAAACGTCGTCGGATACGTCCATCAAGTGCCACACCAATCGCCATGACGATTGCTCGGAAGCCTTCTGGAAATGATGACTTTCCGCAAGGCACGAATTGATGGAATCCTGGCGAAGCAACCCCTTGAATAGGATATCGGTGAGGATTTCAGTGGATAGGATTGCATCGGTCAGATCGACTCGGGGATAGCGGACAATAGATTGCTGCATGCTTGTGGGCACTGCTCCCTCCTTCGGCTCTTCTGCGAAGAAGCTGAACCATTGGTAGCTGTATCGTGTCGCAACGTCTTTGTCGGTAAGCTTTCCAGCTTTGACGTCAAACGAGAACGCAAAGAAAAAACTCAATAAGACCCCCATGCCTGCTTCGCTCTTGCGGTGCGTGGGGGCGATGATTTTGTACAGGCGTTCGAAATCCCAAAAGGTTTGCTGAAGAATGCGAAGATTATGTAAGCCTGATTGTGCAAAAAGAACGACTATTTGATCTGTGCTTGCACTCAAAAGGGCCCGTGTGTCAGAGTCTTCAACCTTGGACAGGAAAAATTTGAGGGCATCATCGATTGATGACTGAACCTCCAGCACTTTGCCCACAGTTTTTTCACGCCTTTCGAAGTAATCAGTTTTTTCCTTAATGGCCTCTTCATTGGCAATGATCACGACCTTGCAACTGTCGTGCTCAACAAACTCATTGATATACCCCATCACTTTTTGCATGGGAAGTGCGCAACGCTCCAGATCATCAAACACATAGAGCGCATCCTTGAACTTTGACGTAAAGTCTCCTAAGTTAAGGTCTGTGTTTACCTTTAAAAATCCCAGCGCAGCTTTGGCCACTTTCGTGCCAACAACCGTTGCTTTGTTGTCCAATATGGGATAGATGGCATTGCGGAGTGCACGATCCAAATCCTCATAGCTCGACAACCCATAGAGGCTCACGTAGATATACGTGCTTTCTTTTTCTGCATAGTAGGCATCCAGAATCTGCCGAATCAGGAAGGTTTTCCCGATACCCCACACCCCCTTTAAAAGAACTGCGTAGTGAGGCGCGTGTTTGAACTCGATGTAATAGTTGAGGTACTCCCGCACATGTTCATTCGGGTCAACTTTTACTATTGGGATCGCGGAGGCATTTTGGTCGTTCATATCGCTATGCTAAGCACGTGTTGCCGAATTTCTAGTCCCACCGTGTGTTTTTCCCGCAGCCCTCAGCGCCCCACAGTGACTGACCAAGCGAACAACATCACCAGAGGACATGCGCCCCCTAAGGGCGCGTCGACCGCATTCCCCCCAAGAAATCCGCCCACCACTGCATCAACTTCGTCCTGTCCGCCATGTACGTGGTCCGGTGATACGCCGCCCGGATCTCGTTCTGCTCTCGGTGCGCCAGCTGCCTCTCGATCACATCCGGGTTCCACCCGTGCTCGTTGGCCACGGTCGAGAACAAGGCCCGGAATCCGTGGGCCGTGGCGATGCTCTTGTAGCCCATGCGCGCGAGCGCTGAGTTGAAGGTGTTCTCGCTCAGTGGCTTGCTAGGGTAGTAGGGACTGGGGAACACCAGCTCGCGGCCGCCGCTGATGGCGTCGATCTTGTCCAGCACTTCGAGGGCTTGTTTGGACAGGGGCACCCGGTGTTCCTCGCGCATCTTCATGCGCTCATCTGGGATGGTCCACAGGGCCGCCTTGCGGTCGAACTCCACCCAGCGCGCGCCGCGCACTTCCCCGGGCCTGCAGGCCGTGAGCATGAGCATGCGCAGGCCCAGCACGATGCTCGAGGCCCCGTCATAGGCAGCGAGCTTGCGCATGAACTCGGGCAGCTCTTTTTCCGCCAGGGCGGCCCGGTGTTGGACCGTGCGGGGTTTGAGAATTTCCGAGGGCACCAGATCGAGCATGGGGTTGGTCTCGATGCGCTGGTGCGTGACGGTCCAGCGGTAGATGGCCTTCACGCGCTGCAGCACGCGGTCGGCCTGATCGGCCGCGCCGCGTGCTTCCACCTGTTTGACTGCATCCATGACGTCCCGGGCTTTCAGGCTGGCCATGGGGCGCGAACCCAGCGCGGGAAAGATATCGTTTTCGAGTGAGGCCTGTATGCGGCCCATGGTGACCGGCTCCCAACGGGCTGACTGGTGTTCGATCCAGTCGCGGGCCACGGCTTCGAGGGTGTTGCGGTTTTCGTGGACGACCCGGGCCTTTTGCTCCTTGCGGGCCTCCCCGGGTCTTGGTTGTCCTGAAGGAGCTTGCGGGCCTTGCTGGCGGACTCCCTGGCTATCTTCAGGCTGATGTCGGGGTGCACGCCAAAGGCCAGGCGCTTTTCTTTTCCGGCGAAGCGGTACTTCATGCGCCAGTAGCGCCCGCCAGCCTTGGCGATTTCGAGATACAGGCCCAAGCCCTCGGCGTGTGTGCTTCCTAGAAGTGAGTATTCATGCGACTTGGTGGGCAGAATGTGAGAGCCGTCGAAACCACGAGCCCCCTCGTGAATCAACGGCTTACGCCCAACGATCCGTTCCCGGTGACATTGTGGGAGCACCACGGTACGGCAGTGAGATCGACCCGTAACTCCCACAGCTGCAGCCCGCTTGCGCCTGCCCTCGCCGCTTGGCTGGCCCCGCGCCTACGGGCATTGAGACGGCGCTCCTTCCCCCAGCCCGCCATGGATTCATGCGGCGTTGTCTGACAAAAGCAGACCGTCAGCCCCCGTACGATTGCTCCGTCGCCCTCCTCTGCGACAACCCTCCCCTCCTTGCCTTGAGCAAGTTAAAGCCCGCTGAGTGCGGGCTTTTTTTTCTTCCGGGTTTCATGGGCAAAATCGAACCCATGGCAGCCCAGAACATTGTTGACCTCCCCCCTTATCGCCCAGGCATGCTGGATGTATTCCGCCGCATCTCGAACGCGTTCCGCACCCACTGGCGTGACCACGAAAACAAGTACCCCCAGAAGATCATCCTCACAGCCCAGCAGGCAGAGGACTTGTACATCACCCGATGCTATGGCGCCGTTGCGGACCAGAATCGGAAGGAGCCACCTCCCAAGAGTGAGTTCTGGAGCCGTCCGATTGAGATTTCCGATTCCACGGCAGGCGTGGTGGTCGCTCATGACGGGACGGAAATGCCGCTCTCGGCTTTCGACCAGATGCCGCCAGCTCGAACCTAGGCGCCGCGGGCGCCGCACCGTTCGTCATCGGGCAGAATCCGGCCAGGAGCGGACCTGGCGTTGCGCCAGTCGATCCGGATGGCTCATCTGTTCATGTGCTGATTCGTTAGTGGAGGCGATTTTGACCCCAGCTGATTTCGACGGCCGCAAAGAGCTTCACGCCAGTTGCCATTGCGGCGCCGTGAAGTTCACTTTGCTTTTGACCGATGGATTGCGCAGTGCGCGCCGGTGCAACTGCTCGTACTGCGGCATGCGGGGCGCGGTAGCAGTCTCTGTCAACCTGGATGACGTTCATGTGCATGCGGGTGAGGACAAACTGACGCTCTATCAATTCAACACCGGACAGGCCAAGCACTATTTCTGCTCCGTGTGCGGGATATACACCTTCCACTCCCGGCGTTCCGTGCCCACGCAGTATGGTGTGAACGTCGCCTGCATCGATGGGCTCAGCCCGTTCGACTTTGACGAGGTGCCTGTGCTGGAAGGTCGCAGCCATCCAAAAGATCGTCCGGGCGGCGTGCCGACTACCGCGGGCTGGATCACTTACCGCGCCAACTCCGATCACCACAGCTGAAGGCCTGCCCCTGCATCAGCCGCCTGGCAGCTGACAGCCCGCCATTCTTCGAGAGCGGGGCCGCGCCCTGCCGCGGTCTACGGTGCAAGATTGCTTTAGGCCTCACCGTACGCATGGCGTCACCCACACCCAGCGTCACAGTCGCCCGAGGAGAGGCATGTGCCCTGGTTGCCGAGATACAAGCGCCGTCAGGGCTGCGCAGGCTTGGTGGAGCCGGCCCCCTCGTTCAGGCGGAGCGCCAGGGCGGCTATCGGCTCACATCCTCGGCGGCTTGCCGACCGGGTCATCGTCCTCGTTCTCAACTTCGCCCTGGTAAGGATCTGGACCGGAGCCATCGGGCAGCTGCGGTTGTGGTGGCAGGGTCGGCGGTTCGGTGCTGGGCGGCAGATCGCCCGGGGGCAGAGGAAATTCCTCGGGGACTCGGTGGGCGGGGTGTTCGTTGGGGTCGGTGGCCATGGTGCGCTCCTTGGGCAGAAAACCCATTGGGCGCCGTACCGTGGCGTGCTGCCGTAGGAGGCGGGCCACAAACCAAGCCCGCCAGAGGATGCACTCCGATGGGAGAGCCGTAGCTGAAAGCACCACGCGCCAGGCCGGATGCCGTGCTCGACCCGGCCCATCGCGCGCATCTGAACCCGGACACTCGCAACCAAGGCACGGCCCCAGGCGTGAAAGACGTCCGGGCGGGGGCCGATCTTGGACCACCGCGCCCTGCTTCTGGCCACGAAGGCGTCCTCTAAGATAGCCGCGTGTCCACACCGCCACCATCCCCTCCTCTGCCCGCCGCTTCCTTTTCAGAGCCTTCCGCCAGCGTGCTGGCGCAAGCGCTCGGGTTGCCCGTCTTCACATCGCCCTGGCACACGCCGCACTACCCTGATGGTGCCGTGGGCCCCTGGCGGATCAGGCGTGGCGGCGTCGGGCTGGACTGCGGCTACCACAGCGGCCCGTGTGTCGCCTCGGGTTCAGCCGTGCTGATGCGCGAGAACGGCAAGGGCGGGTGGGACACCTGGATGTCGCTCTCGCCCATGGAAATCGAAAGCCAGGAGCTGCCCTTGCGCCATGTCCGCGGCCACGTCGTCGTGATGGGGCTGGGCATGGGCTGGGTTGCGGCCAACATGGCGCTGCAGCCGGCGGTGGACCGCGTGACGGTGGTCGAGCGAGACCAGGACGTGCTGCAGCTGTTTGGCCTGTGCCGTGTGCTGGAGGGGCTGCCCGATGCCGCCGCGCGCAAGGTGGCACTGGTTCAGTCCGATGCGCTGCAATGGCAACCCCAGGGCGCGCCCGTCGATTTTCTGTATGCCGACATCTGGCTCGGGCTGGCCGAACCCCAGGCCCTGGCGAATGTGCAGCGCATGCAATCGAACGTGCACGCGCAGCAGGTGTACTTCTGGGGCCAGGAACTGGTGCTGGCAAAGATGGCCCGCCGCCAGGCAGAACCTGGAACCCCGCAGTGGGCCCCGGCAGTCGGGCACTCGGTGCGAGAGACGGGCTTGCCCTTGCTGGCGCACGCCGAGCCCGGCTATGCCGAACTGGTGGCGCGTGTGCTGCAGTGGCGCGAAGGCCGGGGTTCGGCCACCGGGTGACCGGCGGGCAGGCAGGCCCACCGCAGGCCACCCATCTCCTGGGGCGTGGTCGTCATTTGAGCCACTTGCGCCGGGCACGCGGCTGGACGGTGATGTCCACGGTCTGGTGCACGGCGGGTTTGCCGCTGGCGGTATCGGTTTCCACGACGTCTTCCAGGTCGATGTCCTTGACATCGGAATCGGTGGTTTCTTCGAGGTCTTCCAGGATGGCGCTGACCTTGCGTTCAGCCTCGTCGACTTCGGATTGGGGCAGCGGGGGAATGCGCATGGGCGACTCCTGTAGGGACTGTGGTGGGTATATCGATCGGTGCAGCGTCCAGCGGACGGCCACCGCTCCTGCCCCCGGCGCGGGGCCGCGCCCGGGCGGGCATCGGGGATGCCAGCGTGCCATCCCTCCATGGCTTCCACGGTAGAAAAGGCGGCGGCGCGATGACGTAGGCCACCGCGAGGTTCGGGTGTGGGAATCGCGGTAACACAACCCAGGCATCGCCCCGCGCCGGGCCGCCGTCGGGTGGGCAAGGGATCGGAGAGAGGGCCGCGCCCGCCAGATTGGAGCCTGTCCGCGACGGAACCGTCGCGGCGGGCAACGCCCGCCGTGTCAGGCCGGATGCGGCGCGGCGTGCCCCGGTGCGGCGGACCGCCCCGCCGTGAACGCGCTTCCCATCGACGCCGCCACGATGCAGCCGATGGCCAGCCATTGCAGCAGGCTCAGGTGCTCGTCCAGCAGGCCCACGGCCAGCACGGCGGCCACGGCGGGCTCCATGCTGATCATGATGCCGAAAGCCTCCTTGGGCAGGCGCTTGAGCGCCATCATCTCCAGCGAGATCGGAATGGCGCTGGAGACCGCCGCCACCGCCACCCCGATGAGCAGCAAGGCCGGCGACAGCAGCGCAGCGCCCGCATGCGCCACGCCCACCGGCACCACCACCAGCGCCGCCACCAGGAGGCCCAGCGATACCGAATGCCCCGCGTGCAGGTGCCCGGCGCGCTTGCCGAACACGATGTACAGCGCCCAGAACACGGCCGCGCCCAGGGCATACAGCACCCCCACCGGGTCCAGGGTGCTGCCGTTGAGCCCCAGCGGCAGCAGCATGCCCAGCCCGGCCATCGCCAGGGCCACCCACACGAAATCCACCGCGCGGCGCGACGACCAGATGGCCACCGCCAGGGGCCCCGAGAATTCGATGGCCACGGCCAGGCCAAACGGCAGCGTGCGCAGCGACATGTAGAACATCAGGTTCATCCCCCCGAGCGCCGCGCCATAGCAGGCAAGGGCTGCGGCATCCGCGCGCGACAGCCGCCAGCGCCACGGCCGCCACAGCAGCAGCACCAGCACGGCGGAAAAACCCACGCGCAAGGCGGTCGTGCCCTGCGCGCCCACGGCGGGAAACAGCAGCTGCTTGGCCCAGGATGTGCCAATGCCCAGGGCGGTGACGGAGCCCAGAACAGCCAGGAAGGGAAAGAATCGTTGAAAGCGCGACGCGGTCATAGGTAAAAATATAGTTCGACCTGTGCGTGCTTTTTTCTCTTATTTCGGGCCGTGCACGCAACTTTCGCTCGCTGCTTGAGAGGATTCCATGCCCACCCCGCCCCCGCTCGACCGCTTCGACCTCGCGATCCTGGACATCCTGCAGACCGACAACACCACGCCCCAGCGGGTGATTGCGCAGGCGGTGAACCTGTCGGCGCCCGCCGTGCAGCGGCGCATCCGGCGGCTGCACGACAGCGGCGTCATCCGCGCCAACGTGGCCGTGCTCGACCCGGTGAAAGTGGGCATGCCGCTGACCATCGTGCTGGAGGTGCACCTGGAGAACGAGCGCCCCGACCGCACCGCCCCGCTGCGCGCGCGCATCGCGGCCGAGGGCGCGGTGCAGCAGTGCTACAGCGTGACGGGGGAGGCCGACTACCTGCTGGTGGTCACCGTGGCGTCGATGGCGGACTACGAGGCCCTGACGCAGCGGCTGTTCGAGGGGGATGACAATGTGCGGCGCTTTCGCACCTCGGTGGCGCTGGGCAGCCTCAAGTCGGGGCTGCGGGTGCCGCTGGACAAGGCGCTGGCCTGACTGGTCACAGCCCCAGCGCCCGCCGCATCTGCTTGCCGCTCAGCCGCTGGCGCGGGCCGCCGAGCAGTTCGCACATGCGCGCGTTGAGCGGTGCCCGTGCCCCATGCTGCGCCGCCAGCCGCACCACCGCGCCGCTGAGCGCATCGATCTCGGTCACGCGCCCGGCTTCCAGGTCGTCCCACATCGACGAGCGCGCCTTGGCGTCGATCTGCAGCATGCGTTTGGCCAGCCGGGCGAACAGCCAGTTGGGCAGGCGCAGCACATGGGGCAGCAGCGTGGGCGACACGGCGGTGACCTGGGCGGGGGTGATGCCCGCGCGCGCCATCACGCGCAGCGCCTCGGTCTGCAGGGCGGCGAAGACGCGGCGGCAGTCGCGGTCGAGCAGTTCCTGCCGCAAGGGCAGGTCCGACAGCGCATTGACCGGGTTGTTCAGGTTGAGCAGCAGCTTGCCCCACTGCACCGCGCGGATGTCGGCGGGCAGCACGGTGGCCAGGCCCGCCGCATCGAACACCGGCGCGATGCGCTCGGTGGCGGCGTCGCGCTGCAGCTGCAGATGCCCCGCGGTGGCGCGGTGCACCTGGGCGCCACGCAGCACCACGTTGTACGGCACCATGCCCGCCAGCACGTTCAGGCCGGGGGCCAGCGCCGCCACGCGGGCCACGTTGTCCACGCCGTTCTGCAGCGAGATGACGGGGGTGCCGGGCGCGCAGGCCGCCGCCAGTTCGCGCGCGGCGGACTCGGTGGCGCCGCTCTTGACGCACAGCAGGATGATGCTGTCGGCGCCGGGGGCGGCGTCGGCCAGCGTGGGGGCCAGCCGCAGCGCAGACACGGGCACGGTGCGGTCGAACCCGTCCAGGTCCGTCACCTTCAAGCCCTGCTGGGCGATGGGCTCCAGCGCATGCGGGCGCCCCACCAGGCAGACCGGCTGGCCGTGCGCTGCCAGGCGCCCCCCCACATAACAGCCAATGGCGCCTGCGCCGAGAACGATGAAGTGCATGCGGGTGCTTCCTTGGGCAATGGGAGACAGGGCGCCACAGTGGGTGCGGCGCCTGCGCATTGTGCGGCGGCGCGCCCACGGGGCCTGGCGCAGAGGCGACGGTGTCTGCGGACACCTCCAGCCTTCAGATTTTGAGTGTTTTTGGCCCTCAGCGCTTATCCATCAAGCGCCAAAAGCTATTAAATTTGAAGCACCATCAACCCATGGCGCCTGCGTCCAGGGGGTTTGCCGCCAGCAGACCTGCACCAAACCGCACGGTCACCAGCAAGCCGCCCAGGCGCGGCGAGGCCCCCAGTTGCACGGTGGCGCCATGGCCTTGCGCGATGGCCTGCACGATGGCCAGGCCCAGGCCGCTGCCGGGAGCGCCATCGGCGGTTTCGCGCACAAAACGCTGCATCACGCGCTCGCGGTGTTCGGGGGCGATGCCCGGGCCGCTGTCTTCCACCGTGAGCATGGCATGGCCGTTGTCGGCGCGCACCTGCAGGTCCACCCGGCCGCCGGGCGGGGTGTATTTGATGGCGTTGTCGAGCAGGTTGCGCGCCAGCATGCGCAGGGCCTCGGCGTTGCCGGGCACGGTGGCGGCGTCGGAATCGAGCAGGCCCACATCCATGCCGCGCACCTGGGCGGCGGGGGCCACGTCGGCCAGGGCCAGCTGGGCCACGGCGCGCAGGTCCACGGGGTCGGTGGCGGCCGTTCCGGCCTCTTGCCGGGCGAGGGTGAGCAGTTGCTCCACCAGGCGCGTGGCACGGTCGATGCCGGCGGACAGGCGTTCGATGGCGGCGGCGCGCGCCACATCGTCGCCCGCGCGCTGCAGGCCCTGCAGCTGCAGGCGCAGCGCGGCCAGGGGCGAGCGCAGCTCGTGCGCCGCATCGGCCACAAAGTGCTGCTGGGCGGTGAAGGCGCGCTGCACGCGTTCGAACAGCAGGTTGAGTTCACTCACCAGCGGCTGCACTTCGTCGGGCAGCTGCGCGTCGCTCACCGGCGAGAGATCGTCGGCCTGCCGCTGGGCCAGCTGCCGGCGCACGCGCTCCACTGGGGCCAGCGAGCGGCTCACGCCCCACCACACGGCCAGCACCAGCAGCGGCGCCATGATGGCCAGCGGCGCCAGCGTGCGCAGCGCCAGGCTGCGGGCCATGTCGCGCCGCGCGGCCATGTTCTGCGCCACCTGGATGACCTGCGAGCGCGTCTGCATCGAAAACACCCGGTAGGTGCCGCCGCGCGCCTGCACGTCGGTGAAGCCCAGCACGGCGATCTGCGGCAGGGCCGCGCCCACGGCCGATTCAAAGATGCGCAGGCCCTCGTTGGTCCACACCTGCACGATGAATTCGTGGTTCTCGTCCTCGGGGTCCAGGCCCGGCCCCAGGCCCTGCGCATCCACCGGCAGGCCCGAACGCAGGGCCAGCGCGGTCTGCTGCATGTGGTAATCGAACAGCGCATCGGCCTCGGCGAGCGCGCCCCGGTAGGCCAGCGCGCCCTGCACCGCCCCGGCCAGCACGATGGCCGCGAGCAGAAACACCAGCAGCCGCATGCGCAGGGATCGGGGAAGCAGCCCCTGGAGGGCCTGGGTGAGCTTGCGGGTCATGCCTTGGGTACGAGATAGCCGACGCCGCGCACGTTGAGCAGCACCTCCGCGCCGAGCTTCTTGCGCAGGCCGTGGATGTAGACCTCCACCGCGTTGCTGCTCACCTCGTCGCCCCAGCCGTAGAGCTTGTCTTCGAGCTGCTGGCGCGACAGCACCATGCCGGGCCGGGCGATGAGCGGCTCCAGCACCGCCCATTCGCGCGCCGAGAGCACGACGGGAACACCCTGCACCGTGGCCTCGCGCGTGGCGGGGTTGATGCACACGCCCTTGTGCTCGTACACCGGCTCGGCCCGCCCGGCGGCGCGGCGCAGCAGCGCGCGGATGCGGGCGAGCAGCTCGTCCAGGTCATAGGGCTTGAGCACGTAGTCGTCGGCCCCGGCGTCGAGCCCTTCGATGCGCTGCGCCACGGCGTCGCGCGCGGTGGCCACCAGCACGGGGGTGCGGTTCTTGCGGGCCCGCAGGTCGCGCAGCACGGCCAGGCCATCGCGCTTGGGCAGGCCCAGGTCCAGCAGCACAAGGTCGTAGGGCTGGGTGCGCAAAGCGGTGTCGGCCGCATCGCCGTCGCGCGCCCAGTCCACGGCGTAGTGCTCGGCGCGCAGCAGGTCCTGCACGGCTTCGCCGATCATGGGGTCGTCTTCAACAAGCAGGAGGCGCATGGCAATGGGTTCAATGGATCGAGGGGAATCGCCCCTCAAAGGATAGCGGTGGCGCCACGGCCCACCGCAATGCGGAGCATCCCGTTCGCCGTTTTTCTGTCACATCACTGTCACAATCATCGTGCGTCGGGCCCACTGCCCGACCCTCAGTTCGATCCATACCAACAGAGAACAAGGAGCAAGATCGATGGCATTCCACAAGATTCGGTTCATTTCCGCCGCGGCCGTGCTGGCCGCGCTGTCGGCAGGCGCCCAGGCACAGGGCGCGGTCAACGCGCTGTGCAGCACCGACGCCCCCTGGTGCGAAGCCGCCGCCAAGGAGTTCACCAGGAAGACCGGCATCAAGGTCAACCAGGCCCACAAAGGCACGGGCGAGATCGCGGCCCAATTGCGCGCCGAGGCCAACAACCCCAAGACCGACATCTGGTGGGGCGGCACGGGCGACCCTTTCCTGCAAGCGGCCGAGCAGGGCCTTCTGGCCGAATACCGCCCGGCCTACCTGCATGACCTGCACGGCTGGAGCGTGCGCCAGTACGCGATGTCGGGCCACCAGGTGGGGGGCTTCTACAGCTCGGCCATCGGCTTTGGCTACAACACCGAGACGCTCAAGAAGAAAAAGCTGCCCGAGCCGCAGTGCTGGGCCGATGTGATCAAGCCCCAGTACAAGGGCGAAGTGGAAATCTCGCACCCTGCCTCCAGCGGCACGGCCTACACGGTGATCGCGGGGCTGGTGCAGCTCATGGGCGAGGAGAAGGCCTTCGACTACCTCAAGGCGCTGCACAAGAACACCACCACCTACACCCGCAGCGGCCAGGCGCAGGCACCCAACGTGGCCAAGGGCGAGGTGGGCGTGGGCATCACCTTCATGTTCAACTTCGAGAAGTGGAAGGCCGACAAGTACCCGGTCAAGACCCAGGCGCCTTGCGAAGGCACCAGCTACGAGGTGGGCGGCATCGCGCTGGTGAAAGGCGCGCGCAACATGGAGAACGCCAAGAAATACTACGACTGGCTGATGAGCCCCGAAGGCCAGGCCGTGGGCGCCCAGGTCGGCAGCTACCAGGTGCCCGCCAACAAGAGCTTCAAGATGGACCCGCGCATCCCGACGCTGGACAACGTCAAGCTCATCAAATACGACTTCGAGAAATACGGCAAGGCCGCAGAGCGCAGGCGCCTGATCGACCGCTGGACCAAGGAAGTGGAGGCGCTGCCGCGCTGATGCGCGCAGCCCGCCGCAGGATCTTTTCCGACGGCGGGCCTCCCCCACGGCTTACCCCAGGCGCACCGGCACGAAGATCTTGTCGCCGTTGCGCTCGATGAGCAGCGCCACCGACTTGCCCGCCTTGGCCATGGCCGTGCGCACCTGCTCGATGTTCCGGGCCGGCGCGCCGTTGATGGCCAGCAGCACGTCGCCGGGCTGCACACCGGCCGCCGCGGCGGGGCCCCGCGCCTGCTCGATCACCAGGCCCTCGCCCACGCCCGCCTCGCGGCGCTCCTGCGGGTCCAGCGGGCGCAGCGACAGCCCCAGCTGGCCCTTGCCCACGGCATCGTCGTTGCGCGCCTGCTTGCTGGCCTTGTCGCTGGAATCACCCAGCGTGGCGGTCAGCTCCAGCGGCTTGCCCTGGCGCCACACCGAGAGCCTGGCCTGCTGGCCCGGCTGCGCCTGCCCCACCCAGGCGGGCAGGTCGCCCGAGGCCACGATGGGCTGGCCGTCCACCTGGCGGATCACGTCGCCGGCCTGCAGGCCCGCCTTGTCGGCCGGGCTGCCCTTGCTGACGCTGGCGACCAGGGCGCCCTCGGGCTTGTCGAGCGCGAACGATTCGGCAAACGCCTGGTTCACCTCCTGCACGGCCACGCCCAATTGCGCGTGGCGCACCTTGCCGGTGGCGACGATCTGGTCCTTGATCTTGGCGGCCAGCTCGATGGGGATGGAGAACGACACGCCCTGGTAGCCGCCCGAGCGGCTGTAGATCTGCGAGTTGATGCCCACCACCTCGCCGCGCGCATTGAACAGCGGCCCGCCCGAGTTGCCGGGGTTCACGGCCACATCGGTCTGGATGAAGGGCACCAGGCTGTCGTCGGGCAGCGAGCGGCCCTTGGCGCTGACCACGCCCGCCGTCACGCTGTTCTCGAAGCCGAAGGGCGAGCCGATGGCCAGCACCCATTCGCCCACCTGCAGGTCGCGCGTGCTGCCCAGGCGCACGGTGGGCAGGTTCTTGGCGTCGATCCTGAGCACGGCCACGTCGGTCTTGGGATCGGAGCCCAGCACCTTGGCCCGGAACTCGCGCCGGTCGGTGAGCTTGACGATGACCTCGCTCGCGCCCTTGACCACATGGGCGTTGGTCAGCACCAGGCCGTCGGGGCTCACGATGAAGCCCGAGCCCTGGCCGTGCGTGGGCACGTTGGGCTGGCCCTGCGCACCCCCGCCGGGAAAACCGAACTGGCGGAAGAACTCGTAGAACGGATCGTTCGGGTCGATCTGCGGGCCCCGGCGCTGGCGCGCGGCGGGTTGCCCTTCATCGTCGTCTTCGTCGCTGGCCATCGCCGTCTTGGTGCTGCCCGTGACACTGATGTTGACGACGGCCGGGCCGTTCTGCGCGGTGATCTGGGCAAAGCTGGGCAGCGCGCCGCCGGGGGCTGCCGGGGTCTGCGCAACGATGGGCGCGGTGGGGGTCAAAGCGCGTGCCTGGTGCCCGGTGATGAGGCCCGCGCCCGTGGCGCCCACCGCCCCTGCGGCCACCAGGGCCAGGATGAGGTGGCGGGGGTTGGAGGTCAGCGTGGTCGTGTTCATGGTGTGGTGCCTTTCCAATCGGAGTTGCGATGGAGGGCAGTGTGGACACCAACACTTAGACGAAACTTAGAGGCACTCCGGGGCGCTCCGGTGGCACGGAGCGGACGCCGTGGACGGCGGGGCTCCCTGCAAAAAAAGCCGCAGACTATGAGGCCCCGCGCCCCTTCTGGCTCTCGAAGTACACCACCTTGCGGGCGCGCATCACGTCGCCCAGCGGCCGGTGCGCCGCCAGTGCCTGCCAGGGGTCGAACACGGCGGCCTCCACCTCGGCAGCCAGCGCGGGGTCGGCCGCAGGATCCTGCCGGGGCAGGGTCAGCCGGGCCACGGTGGTGTAGGGTGTGGGCCAGTCCACGCTGGCATCTTCGATGGGGGTGGTGGCCTCGTCCACGAAGGGCTGCAGTTGCAGGTCCCACACCAGGTCCTGCTGGCGCAGGCGGGCCGAAAACTCGGCGTTCCAATCGTCCTGCACCTGGGTGACCGGCGCGCCATTGGCGACATGGGGCACCAGACGCACGCGCACCGCATAGGGCCCACACGCGATGGGCGCGGCACTGTGCACGGCATGGGCGGCAAAGCCGCCGAAGGGCCGGCCGAAAGTCTTGGCCGTCTTGGCGATCTGCCTGGCGGCCCCCAGCAGCCCGTGGCGCTGCACCAGGAACTTGATCAGCGCGCCGCCGCCATGCGAGGCAGCCACCACAAAGTCCACGAACTCGCCGCTTTGGGGAAAGGCGAACTTCTCCTGGTTGATGAGCGTGAAGTCCTGGCTTTTGGCGGGCCCGTTGCCCAGGGCGGAATCGCCCTTCACCCCCAGCACGCTGAACGAAAAGCCCCGGATGTCGGGCTTGCGGTCGGAGGCCTTGTCCATGCCGCCATTGCTCAGCCGCACCCGCACGTCGTACTGTGCGGGCTGGGCAAACAGCCCGTGGGACGCAAACGCAGGCAGATCGCCCAGCACCTGCAGCTGGCCCCGCGCGGCGGTGAGCTGCTTGCGGTGCAGGCCACGGCCGTTGCCGTACTTGTGCGACTTGCGCGCCTGTAGTTCGGCGAACTGGCGGGCATACCCGGCAAAGCGCCGGGCTTCGTCGGGCGCCACCACTTCCTTCCAGTCAGTGCTGGGTGCAACGGTTGTATCCATGAGCGACCTCGGTTGAAAGCCAGGTGGCATGGTAGCGCGACCTGCCGAAAATCGGGGCCCTCGCCGGCCACCGCGCTCAGAGGCCGCGAAACCGGTACACGATCGCGCCCCGCACCACCTCCCCGGGCGCCAACCAGCGCATGGGAAAGGCCGCGTGGTTGGGCGCATCAGGGTACTCCATGGGTTCCAGGCAGATACCGTCACCCGGCTGCCAGAGCCAGTTGCCCTGCTGCGCGCCACGGCCCCGGTCCCGCGCCGGGTCCGCCTTCAGGCCATGGCCCGCATAGACCTGCACGCCGGGCGCTGTGCTCCAGACCTCCAGCGCACGGCGGCTGACGGGCTCGCTCAGCAGCGCGGCCAGCCGAAGGCCCGACGGGGTGATGGATGACACGGGCGGCGCACGGGATGCATCCGGCTCGTCCAGCACCAGGTAGTGGTCCAGCCCGCCGGCCTGGGCCAGTTGTTCGCTGGGCGCCGCCACAGCGTCGCCCACATGGCGGGCCTTGCGAAAGTCGAATGGCGTGCCCTGCACGCCAGCCCGCGCGCCCGTGGGGCACACGTCGGCGGCCAGCGGCACATAGCGGCTGGCGGGCACCTGCAGGGTGTGGCCGTGGGTACTGCCACGGCCCGCCAGGTTGAAGAACGCATGCCCGGTGAGGTTCAGCACGGTGGGTGCGTACAGCGCCTCGGCCGTCCAGGCCATGTGCAGCGCGTTGTCGGCCGTGACCTGCAAGCGAAGCTGCAGGCGCACCGTGCCCGGCACACCGTCGTCTTCGGTGCGAAAGGTGTGGCCCAGGGTGAGCGCATCGGCCCGCACCTCCTCCACCGCAAACACCTGGAAGCGGCTGCCCCGGGGACCGCCATGGTGGTGGTGGGGACCGCTGTTGGTGGGCAATTGCAAAAGCGAACCATCCGGCAGGGTCAGCTTGCCTGCGCGCAAACGCCCGGCCCAGCGCCCGATCAATGCGCCCATGGAGAGCTGGCCGTCCAGGTAGCCCTGCAGGCTGTCGTAGCCCAGCGCCACATCGGCCAGGCCATCCTGCCCGTCGGGCACCGCCACCTGCACCAGGCGGGCGCCGTAGTTGCTCACGGCCACCTGCAGCCCGCCCCCGCCACGCAGGGTGAACAGGTCGGTGCGCTGGCCGTGGAGCTCTTGTTGAAACGCTTCGCGGGAAAGGGAGTAAGCCATGGCCGCAAGTTTAGGGGGCCTCTATTTGGCGGCGGGTGGCGCGGCTGGCGCATCGCGCGTCACCAGCCAGATGCCCGCGCACACCAGCACCAGGGCCAGCAGGTTCTTCCACTCCCACAGCGCCTCGCCCAAAAACAGTGCCGACAGCGCCGCGCCAAAGATCGGCACGGTGAAGTTGAACACCGTGACCTGGCTCACGCGGTTGTGTTTGAGCAGGATGCTCCACAGCGAGAACGCGGCCGACGACAACAGCGCCAGGTACACCAGCAGCGCGGCCGAGCCCCAGGTGCAGCCCGAGAGCGAGCCCCCCAGGCCCCAGCCGAGGGCCAGCAGCGCGGCGCCACCCAGTCCCAGTTGCCAGCCTGTCATCACCACAGAGTCCATGCGCTGCGACACCTGCTTGCCGTAGATGCTGGCCGCGGCCAGCACGAAGGCGGCGATCACCACGAAGCCTTCGCCCAGCAGCGTGAAGTCCATGTCCAGCGTGCCGCGCCCCAGGTTGACCACCATCACGCCCACAAAGCCCACTAGGCAGCCCCAGAGCTTGGCGTGGCTCAGTCGGTCGTTGTGATAGACCCAGTGCGCCAGCAGCACGCTGAAGAACGTGCCCGTGGCATTCATGATCGAACCCTTGACCCCGGTGGTGTGCGCCAGCCCCACGTAGAAGAACACGTACTGCAGCGTGGTCTGCGCCAGGCCCAGCACCACCAGCTGTCGCCCTGCTGCCAAGCCCAGGCTCCAGACGACCTTGCGCATGGCCACGGCCCAGGCCAGCAGGATCAGCCCCGCCCCCAGGAAGCGCCAGCCGGCGAATACCAGCTGCGAGGGAATGTCGCTCCTGGCAATGCCAAACCAGGCGTAGCCGGTCTTGATGGCAGGGTACGAGCTGCCCCAGAGCAGGCAGCACAGCAGCGCCAGCGCCACGACGACCTTGCGGTCGGAAAATCGGGTGTGACCCATGTGAAATCGTGTCTCTCTAGTGAAACAGCCCGCGCTAAGACGGGCTGTTGAGGGGTGTTCAAGCGCTCAGGGACGCAGGCTGCAAGAACGACATTTCAATGATTTATTTACCTATGTGTCACCCCGCCGCATGCAACGGGCGCGAGCCAAGCCAGAGCTCCCGTGCAAGGGCCGCCCCGCCGCGCTGGGAGCGTCCCCCTCCCGCATTGCGCAGCAATGCGAGAGAGGGGGAAGGCGCGAAGCGACTCAGGGGGTGTCACTTCAAGTCACCGGCGCGGGATTGAACAGCACCAGCGCGTTGTGCAGCTTCCACTGCTCGGCCCAGGTCTTCTTGCGACCGCTGGCCACGTCGAGCAGCAGGTGGAACATCTCCCAGCCCAGGTCTTCAATGCTGGCCTCGCCGTCGGCGATCTTGCCGGCGTTGATGTCCATCAGGTCATTCCAGCGGCGGGCCAGGTCGGTGCGCGTGGCCACCTTGACCACGGGGCATTCGGCCAGGCCGTAGGGCGTGCCCCGGCCGGTGGTGAACACGTGCAGGTTCATGCCAGCGGCCAGTTGCAGCGTGCCGCAGATGAAGTCGCTGGCGGGCGTGGCGGCGTACACCAGGCCGCGCTGGTCATGGCGCAGTTTCTCGCCGGGGGCCAGCACGTGCGAGATCGGAGCGGTGCCGCTCTTGATGATGGAGCCCATGGCCTTTTCGGCGATGTTGGACAAGCCACCCGCCTTGTTGCCCGGCGTGGTGTTGGCGGCGCGGTCCACGCGGCCCCGGTCGAGGTACTGGTCGTACCAGCCCAGTTCGCGCACGATGGCCTGGGCCACTTCGGGCGTGGCGGCGCGGCTGGTGAGCTGCTCCACCGCATCGCGCACCTCGGTGTTTTCACTGAACATCACGGTGGCGCCGGCGCGCACCAGCAGGTCGGCGCAAAAGCCCACGGCCGGGTTGGCGGTGACGCCCGAGAACGCATCGCTGCCGCCGCACTGCACGCCCAGCACCAGCTCGCTGGCGGGCAGGGTCTCGCGGCGGCGGGCGTTCAGCCGCGTGAGGTGCGGGCGCGCGCTTTGCACGATGTGGTCGAGCATGGACATGAAGCCCACATGCTCTTCGGCCTGCAGGCACACGGTCTCCGGGCCCAGCGCCGCATCACGCTCGTCGCTGATGGGAAAGCTGCCCGGGGGCAGCAGGCGGTCGGGCTGGAGCTTTTCGCAGCCCAGGCTCACCACCATGACCTCACCCCCAAAGTTGGGATTGAGGCTGATGTTGCGCAGGGTGCGGATGGGGATGATGGCGTCGGGCGCATCGATGGCCACGCCGCAGCCATAGGTGTGCTCCAGGCCGATCACGTCATCCACCTGCGGGTACAGCGGCAGCAGCTCCGTCTTGATGCGGCGCACCGCCAGGGCCACGACCCCCGCCACACACTGCACGGTGGTGGTGATGGCCAGGATGTTGCGCGTGCCCACCGAGCCGTCCGCGTTGCGGTAGCCCTCGAAGGTGTAGCCCGTGAGCGGTTCCAGCACGGGCGGCTTCACGGTGGCCATGGGCAGGCCCTCCAGCGCGCGGGCCGAAGGCATCTGCAGCAGGCGCTCGTGCACCCAGCTGCCTGCCGGGATGGGCTTGAGCGCGTAGCCGATGGGCACGTTGTAGCGGCGCACCACCTCCCCTTCGGCCATGTCCGTCAACGCCACCTTGTGGCCTTGGGGCACCTTGTCGCGCAGGGTGACGCCCGCGCCCGGCACGCCCTCGGGCAGCACCGTGCCTGCGGGCAGGCCACCGTCGTTGGCGACGATGGCGACGTTGTCGTCCGCGTGCATGCGGATGGTGAGGGGTTCTCGCATCGGGTCGTTCACTTCATGTCCGCTTCGTGTTTTGCACGGCCGTGCTCATCCACCGGCCTTCAGCACCAGGTCCGGCAACCACATCGAAAACTGAGGCACGTAGGTCACCAGCATCAGCGCCACGATGAGTGCGCTGTAGAACGGCCAGATGGTCTTCATCACCTCGCCCACGGAGATGCCGCCGATGGTGCAGCCGATGAACTGCGTGGTGCCCACCGGCGGCGTGTTCAGGCCCAGCGCGCAGTTGATGAGCATGACGATGCCGAACTGCTCGGTGGTCATGCCGAATTGCTGGCAGATGGGCAGGAAGATGGGCGTGCAGATGAGGATGGTGGCCGCCATGTCCAGGAAGGTGCCGAGCACGAACAGGATGATGTTCACGCACAGGAAGATCACCCAGGGCGAGGTGCTCATGGACTTGAGCGCATCGCCCGTCAGCTCGGCCACGCCGTACAGGCCGATCAGGTAGCCGAACATGGACGAGATGCCGATCAGCAGCAGCACGGTGCCCGTGGTCTTGACGGCCTTGGAGGCGGCCTTGAGGAACTGTTCGCGCGTGAGCTTCTTGTAGACGAAGACCGACAGCACCAGGGCCCACACCACGGCCACCGAGGCAGATTCGGTGGCCGTGAACGCCCCCGACAGAATGCCCGCGATGATGATGACCACCACCGCCAGCCCGGGGACTGACGCTCTGAAGGAGATCCACACGATCTCCCAGCCGGGGAAAGTGCCCGCAGGGTAGCCGCGCTTGACGGCCACCAGGTAGGCCGCCAGCAGATTGCACACCGTGAGCAGCAGCGCCGGCACGATGCCCGCGAGGATCAGCGCCGCGATGCTCACCTTGCCGCCCGCGGCCAAGGTGAAGATGATCAGGTTGTGCGACGTGGGCATGAGCGCGCCCACCAGCGAGGCGTGCGTGGTCACGTTCACCGCATAGTCGGCGTGGTAGCCCTCTTTCTTCATCTGCGGGATGAGCACGGCGCCCATGGCGGACACGTCGGCCACGGGCGAACCCGACACACCGCCGAACAGCGTGCAGGCGAGCACATTGCTCATGCCCAGACCGCCGCGCACATGGCCGGCCACGCTCTTGGCAAAGTCCACGATGCGGTCGGCGATGCCGCCGTACATCATGATCTCGCCCGCGAAGATGAAGAACGGGATCGCCAGGAACGAAAACGGATTCATGCCCGAAATCATCTGCTGGAAGCCCACGGCCAGCGGCAGGCCTTCATACAGGATGGTGGCCAGCGACGACAGGCCGATGGAAAACGCCACGGGCACGCCCAGCAGCAGCAGGAGCGTGAAGGTCACGCACAGAATGGTCAACGCCATGATGGTGGAATCTTTACAGGAACGTTAGGGTGCTGGGCGGTACGCTGGGATTGCTTCGATCGTCCCCGGGGCGCTCCGCATGCGGCGGGCGTGACCCAGGCCAGGGCAGCCGAGCCAGGGCCGCCCCGCCGCGAGGGCTGCGTCCCCCTGCCCGCGTGGCGCAGCCATGCGAGAGCGGGGGGAAGCGCTGAAAGCGCTCAGGGGGGTGTGCTTCATCTCAATGCCAGGCGGGCTCGACCTCTGTCCCGCGGACCAGGGCGATGATGTGCTCCAGGGAGAACATCGCCACCAGCACGCCAGCGAGCGCGGGGGGAACGTACTTGAACGCTTCGGAGATGCCGAGCGTGGGAATCTTGTAGGGCGCCACGGACTCGGCCAGCACGCCGCAGTTCCAGGCCATGACCACGCCGAAGACCAGCACCAGCACGTGGATCACGATTTCCAGCTTGTGGCGCAGCCAGTCGGGCGCCAGTACCAGGAACGATTCGAGGCCGATATGGCCCGCGTCACGCACACCCACCGCCATGCCCAGCATGGTGACGTACAACACCAGCAGCACCGCGCCGCTTTCGGCCCAGGTCGGCGTGTTGTTGAAGATGTAGCGGCCGATGACCTGGTAAAGCACGGCGCAGACCAGCAGCACCAGCCCCGCCACCCCCAGTTGCAGACAAGAGCGCGCGATGAAGGCGCAAAGACGCGTGTACATAGAGAACATTCGGAAGACGGAAGGAGGGACCCGCCGCAGGACGCACGGCCCTGCGGCATGGAACGCCAGGATTACTGCACCGCGTCGATGCGCTTGACCATGTCCTGGAGCTTGGGGTCCTTCAGGAACTTGTCATACACCGGCTTCATCGCGGTCTTGAAGGCCGCCTTGTCGATCTCCACGATCTGTGCGCCGCCGGCCTTGACGGTGGCCAGGGACTTTTCTTCACGCTCGTCCCAGATCTTGCGCATGAAGCCCACCGATTCCTTGGCGGCGGCGCGGATGGCCTTCTGGTCGTCGGCGCTCAGCGTGTCCCACACGCGCTTGCTGAACAGCAGGATCTCGGGCGCCATCGAGTGCTCGGTCTTGTTGAAGTACTTGGCCACTTCGAAGTGGCGCGAGCTTTCGTAGCTGGGGTAGTTGTTTTCGGCGGCGTCCACCAGGCCGGTCTTGAGCGCGGTGTAGACCTCGCCGAAGGGCATGGGGGTGGCGTTGGCGCCCATGGCCTCGAGCAGGGACACCCACAGGTCGCTCTGCTGCACGCGCACCTTCAGGCCCTTGACGTCGGCCAGGGTCTTGACGGGCTTCTTCACGGTGTAGATCGAGCGCGCGCCGCTGTCGTAGAAGGCCAGGCCCACGAAGCCCTGCGATTCGCAGTCCTTCAGGATCTCGTCACCGATGGCTCCGTCGAGGACCTTGCGCATGTGTTCCTTGTCGCGGAACAGGAAGGGCATGGTGGGCACCATGGTGGCGGGGCAGATGTTATTCATGGGCGCGACGTTCACGCGCGTCATGGCGATGGCGCCCAGCTTGGTCTGCTCGATGGTGTCCTTCTCGATGCCCAGGGAGCCCTTGGCGTACACCTTGATGCTGTGCTTGCCGCCCGTGGCCTTGGACAGTGTCTCGCCCATGTGGCGCACGGCCAGCACGGTGGGGTAGTCCTCGGGGTGGATGTCCGACGAGCGGAATTCCGTGGCCTGCGCGGTGAGGCCGCCGAGCACGATGCTGGCGGCAAACGCCACGCGGCCCATCAATTGGGGAATTTTCATGGTTGTCTCCTGGGTTGAAGTGTTGTGAATGGGGGAGAGTTCCGAAGCCTGTTGTCTTCAGGCGCTCCGATAGGGTGTTTCCGGCAACCCCGCCACGCCGGGGCGGGTGGCAAAAATGGCGCCGCCCAGCGCCACGCCGTCGCCCTGGGGCTGCCCGGGGCGGATGGAGGTGATGAACAGCACGTCCAGCCCCGGGCCGCCGAAGCTGCACATCGAGGGCTTGCTGGTGGGCACGGCGATGGACCGGTCCAGCCGGCCGTCGGGCGTGAAGCGGTGCACCACGCCAGCGTCGTTGCCGCAGATCCAGTAGCAGCCGTCGGCATCCACCGCGCCGCCGTCGGGCCGGCCGGGCAGATCGCGCATGTCCACGAACAGCGAGCGCTCGCCCAGGGACCCATCGTCGTGCAGCGGCAACTGCCAGATCTGCTGCACGCTCGGGTGGCTGTCGCTCAGGTACAGGGTCTTGCCGTCGGGGCTGAAGCCCAGGCCGTTCTGCGTGACCAGTCCCTGCACCTGCGGTGCCGACAGGCCGCGCTGTCCGTCCATGCGGTACAGGCTGCCCGCGGCCTGCGCCAGCGACATGTCGCGCACCATGGTGCCCGCCCAGAAGCGGCCCTGGCGGTCGCAGCGGCCGTCGTTGAAGCGCATGCCGGGCCGGGGGTGGTCCACGCCGGCCAGCAGGGTGGCGGCCAGGGTGCCCCCCACTTGGGGCTGCAGGTGAAAGACGCCCGTGTCCATGCCTGCGATCAGCCCGCCGGCCGCATGCAGCGCGATGCAGGCGGGGCGCTCCACCGTCTCCCAGCTTTGCACGCGCTGGTCCGCATAGGTCCAGCGGTGCAGCTGGCGGCCTTCGATGTCCACCCAGTAGAGCGCCTGCTCGGCGGGGCTCCAGACGGGGCTTTCGCCCACCTGGTCGCGGTGGTGGGGCAGCAGCAGGTCCACGGGGGACGTCATCGGGGCGCTCATTCGAAGGGACCCGTGCGCACGAACGGGCCGCCCTGGTAGATCACGGCGGGGTCGGTCAGGTCGGGGTGCGGGTCGGCCGCCTCGACCTTGGCGCGGAAGGGCTCGGAGCTGTCCTGCGGCCGGTAGCCGATGTGGCGCGCCAGCGTGTTGTCCCACCAGGTGGTGGTGTTGTCGCCCATGCCGTAGATGGTGCTGTGGCCCACCACCGGAGCGGTCAGGCTGGCGACCACCAGGCGCTCCAGGTCGTCATAGCTCATCCAGGTGGCGAGCATCCGGCGGTTGCGGGGTTCCGGGAACGAGGAGCCGATGCGCAGGCACACCGTCTCGATGCCATGGCGGTCGAAGTAAAAACGGGAGAGGTCTTCGCCAAACGCCTTGGACAGGCCGTACAGGCCGTCGGGCCGGGCCGGGTCCTTGAGGCCCACCACCTCGTCTTGCCGGTAGAAGCCGGTGACGTGGTTGGAACTGGCGAACACCACCCGCTTGACGCCCTGCTTGCGCGCCGCCTCATACAGGTTGTAGGCACCGATGATGTTGGCCTGCAGGATCGGCTCCCAGGGCTGTTCGGTGGACACGCCGCCCAGATGCACCACGGCGTCGACGCCCTCCAGCAGCGCGAGCATGGCACCGGCATCCTCCAGCCGCGCGGGGCGCACCTCTTCCCCCGCGCCTTCCTGGCCCAGGTCGGCCACGTCGGACAGGCGCAAGGTACCGCAGTAGGCTTTCAGGCGCGTGCGCAGCTCGCGCCCCAGCCCCCCGGCCGCCCCGGTCAGTAACAAGCGTTGGAAACGGATGGGGGTGGGATGGCAAGGCATGGCGGTTACAAAGGCGGGGGTTCTTGGTACAGTGGCAACAGATTCTGTTGAACGTCATCAGTTGTCGTACAACAAAAATGCAATGTACTGCTTCTCCCCACGGCGCCACATAGGGATAACACCAAGAGATGAACACCGATACCGCGCTTCGCCGCAAGCCCCGCACCCTGGCCCTGGAACTGGTCGATTCCCTGGGGGACCGCATCCGCGATGGCAGCCTGGCACTGGGCGACAAGCTCCCCACCGAAGCGGCCATCATGGCCGAGTTCAGCGTCAGCCGCACCGTCGTGCGCGAGGCGATTTCCAAGCTGCAGGCCTCCGGCCTGGTGGAAACACGGCACGGCATCGGCACCTTTGTGCTGGGGCTGGGGCAGGCACCGGGCTTCAAGATCACCCCCGACCAGTTCAGCACGCTGCGCGACGTGATCGCGGTGCTGGAGCTGCGCATCGGCGTGGAAACCGAGGCGGCCGCATTGGCCGCCCAGCGCCGCACCGAGGCCAACCTGAAGGCCATGCGCGAGGCGCTTGATGCGGTGGCCGCCGCCGTGGATGCCGGCCGCGACGCGGTGGCGGCGGATTTCCAGTTCCACCTGGAAATTGCGCGCGCCACGCAGAACAGCCATTTCGCCGAACTGATGGGCACGCTGGGCAGCATGATCATCCCGCGCGCGCGGCTGGCCTCACCGGATTCGGGGGACGATGAACGGCGCCAGTACCTGCGCCGCGTCAATGGCGAACACGAAAGCATCTACGACGCCATCGTGGGCCAGGACCCCGACGCCGCGCGGGCCGCCATGCGCACCCATCTGGCCAACAGCCGCGAGCGCAGGCGGCGCGCGCAGGCCGAGGCGAGTTGACGCGCCCGCGCCGTGGGCATCGGCCCTCTCCTCTGCCAGATGCGAAGTGCCCGGTTGTCTCATCAGTACTAACCCGCAGGTCTGAGAGGTCTAAAATGTTGTACGATGACATACAACAAGACTTTCAAACCCGTTGGCCGCACGATGGCAGATGGCGGCCGGCACCTGCGGGCGAGCTGCCCGCGCCGCGCCACCGCCACCCGGCCTTGCGGTACGCTGCGCAGCCACAGCCCGTCGGCGCCCCGCCACGGGCCCTGGGCGCGGCGCGGCATTCCGCCGAGGGCAGGCACTGCCTTCCGCACACCCTTTTCACTTCACTCACCAACCCACCACAGCCATGCATGCAAACCTGATCGGCGGCGCCTGGACAGACGGCGTCCGTACCTATAGCAACACCAACCCCTCGGACACCCGCGACGTGATCGGCGACTACGCCGTGGCCAGCCGCGAGCAGGCGCTGGAGGCCGTGTCGGCAGCCCACGCGGCCTTCCCGGCCTGGAGCGTGTCCACGCCCCAGCAGCGTTTTGACATCCTGGACGCGGTGGGCAACGAGATCATCGCCCGCAAGGCCGAGCTCGGCGACCTGCTGGCACGCGAAGAGGGCAAGACGCTGCCCGAGGCGATTGGTGAAGTGGGCCGCGCGGCCGCCATCTTCAAGTTCTTCGCCGGCGAGGCGCTGCGCCCCGGTGGCGAAGTGATGCCGTCCGTGCGCCCCGGCGTGGGCATCGAGATCACGCGCGAGCCCCTGGGCGTGATCGGCATCATCACGCCGTGGAACTTCCCCATCGCCATCCCGGCCTGGAAGATCGCCCCGGCACTGGCCTATGGCAACTGCGTGGTGTTCAAGCCCGCCGAAGTGGTGCCCGGCTCCGCCTGGGCGCTGGCCGACATCCTGCACCGCGCGGGCCTGCCGGCCGGCGTGTTCAATCTGGTGATGGGCCGCGGCTCGGACGTGGGCCAGGTGCTGCTGGAAGATGAGCGCATCGCGGGCGTGAGCTTCACCGGATCGGTGGGCACGGGCCAGCGCGTGGCGGCGGCCTGCGTGCCGCGCGGCGCCAAGGTGCAGCTGGAGATGGGCGGCAAGAACCCCTTCGTGGTGCTGGACGACGCCGACCTGGCCGTGGCCGTGGGCGCCGCCGTCAACAGCGGCTTCTTCTCCACCGGCCAGCGCTGCACCGCCAGCAGCCGCGTGATCGTGACCGAGGGCATCCACGACCGCTTCGTGGCCGCCATGGTCGAGAAGATGAAGACCCTGAAGGTGGACGACGCGCGCAAGGCCGGCACCGACATCGGCCCCGTGGTGGACGACCGCCAGCTGGCGCAGGACCTGGAATACATCGGCATCGGCCGGCAGGAGGGGGCCAAGCTCGCCTACGGCGGCGAGGCCCTGGAGAAGAACGCCGACGGCGCACCCGGCTTCTACCTCCGCCCGGCCCTGTTCACCGAGACCACGCCTGGCATGCGCATCAACCGCGAAGAGATCTTCGGCCCCGTGGTGAGCGTGTTGCGCGCGAAGAACTACGACGAAGCGCTGGCCCTGGCCAACGACACGCCCTTCGGTCTGGCCAGCGGCATCGCCACCACCAGCCTCAAGCACGCCACGCACTTCAAGCGCCACGCGCAAGCCGGCATGGTGATGGTGAACCTGCCCACGGCGGGCGTGGACTACCACGTGCCCTTCGGCGGCCGCAAGAGCAGCAGCTACGGCCCGCGCGAGCAGGGCCGCTACGCCGCCGAGTTCTACACAACGGTGAAGACCGCCTACACACAGGCCTGAACCGGGGGGCCTTCCCGCATCACCGGCCCTGCGGACGGTGGTGCGCGGGCACGGCGCACCACCCGCCGGGTTTTGAGCAAAATGGCTCGCAAGCGCTCATGGGTAAAGCGCTGACAGCTATTCTATTAATAGCAAACAATGCCCATGCTGGTGGTGGCGCGCCCGGCAACCGGGTGCGAGAACATGCCAGGGGCGGCACGCCCACCGTCTGCAAGCCGCCACGCGGCAGGGCCCGCAAAGATAAAGCCGCAGGGCGGACTCCAAAAATGTATCTAATGGTTACACTGACGATGCCGCCTTGTTTCGCGGGCGGCAGTGTCCATCCCTGCCCTCTCTTCTTCATCCCCCCGCACGGGGAATCTGCGCCATGAAAATCTCCCCCCTCTTCGCCGCCCTGGCCCTTGTTCTTTCGGCCAGCAGCGCGGTGCACGCCGCAGATGACTACAACCGCCCACCCGCGGGCGACGCGCAGTTTCGCCAGTGCCTGAGCCATTCCGCCAAGGTCTACCAGGGTGGTAACGAAGCCAGCCCCATCAAGGGCCAGACCAAGGCCCAGGCGTGGTGCACCTGCATGTGGAACGAAACGCCCGAGGACTTCAAGGGCAACCTGGTGACCTTCTCCGAAACCCGCAAGGGCAAGGAAACCAACAAGCTGTGCGAGAAGCACGCCGACTGGAGCGAATGAACGAGCGCCCGGGCACTGCTCACATGCCCCATGAACAAAGCCGCCCTCGGGCGGCTTTGTTCATTGCGCAGGCGCCCGGAAAGTGCTGACGGCCTCAGGCCCGGCTGCGCAGGGTGCGGCTGAGCAAAATCACGGGAACCAGCCCCACCGCCACCAGCGCCAGCGACGGCAAGGCCGCCTCGCCCAGCCGCTCGTCGCGCGCCAGCTGGTAGGCCACCACGGCGAGGGTGTCGCTGTTGAAGGGGCGCAGCACCATCGTGGCGGGCAGCTCCTTCATCACGTCCACGAACACCAGCAGCGCGGCGGCGGCGGTGGAACGCTTGAGCAGCGGCCAGTGCACGCGCGCCAGCAGCCCGCGGCTGCCGACACCCAGCATGCGGGCCGAGTCGTCCAGGCTGAGCGGAATGCGCGCGTAGCCGCTCTGCATGGACTGCAGGGCCACCGCGCAGAACCGCACGAGGTAGGCCCAGACGATGCCAAACGCCGTGGCGGTGACGAGCGCGCCCACGCCCCACTGCGGCATGGCCGCCTGCAGCCAGCCCACGGGCAGCAGCAGGCCCACCACGATGACGGCGCCCGGCACCGCATAGCCGACGCTGGCCAGCTGCACCACGCCGCGCGTGACGGGGTCGGGCTGGCGGCGCACCGCAAAGGCCAGCGCCAGCGCGATGGCCACCGCCAGCGCGGCCGTGATGCCGCCCAGGCGCACGCTGTGCCAGGCCCATTCCATGAAGCGCTCCCACGGCAGCACCGACCAGTCGGCCGCCAGCGGCCGCAGCATGAAGGCCACTGGCGCCACGAAACCCATGACCACCGGCACCGTGCAGACCGCCCATGCCGCCCAGCGGCGCGCTCCGCGCAGCGCCAGGGGCTGCGCCTCGGCCGAGCCCGCTCGCCCGCCGCCGGTGGCAAAACGCATGCGCTTTTGCGCACGGTGCTCCATGTGCAGCAGCACCATCACCACCACCAGCAGCATGGTGGCCAGTTGCGCGGCCGCCAGGCGGTTGTCCATGGACAGCCAGGCCTTGTAGATGCCGGTAGTGAAGGTCTGGATGCCGAAATAGCTCGCCACGCCGAAGTCGGCCAGGGTTTCCATCAGCACCAGCGCCACGCCGGCGGCGACGGCGGGGCGCGCCAGCGGCAGGGCCACCGCGCGGATGCGGCGCGGCAGCGGCGCGCCCAGCAGGCGCGCGGCCTCCATGAGGTGCGCGGCACGCTCGCCCAGCGCCGTGCGCGCCAGCAGGTAGACATACGGGTACAGCGAGAAGATGAACACCCACACCGCGCCGCCCAGGCTGCGCACTTCGGGCAGGAGGCGGCCTTCGAGGCCAAAGGTGCTGCGCAGGCCCACCTGCAGGGGGCCGCTGAACTGCAGGAAGTCGGTGTACGCGTAGGCCGTCACATAGGCGGGCATGGCCAGCGGCAGCAGCAGCAGCCACTCCAGGGTGCGGCGGCCGGGAAAGTCGAACAGCGTCACGGCCGCCGCGGCGCTGGTGCCCACGATGGCGGCGCCCAGCGCTACCATCACGCTCAGCTGCAATGTGGTCCACACATAGCCGGGCAGCACGGTGGCGGCCATCTCGCGCAGGATGGCCCCGGCCTGGGCGTCGCCCGGGCCCGAGGGGGAGAACGGAAACCACGAGGCCAGCACCGCCAGCACGGGCAATGCCAGAAAGCCTGCGAACAGGACCAGGGGAATGGTGCGAAAGGCGAAGGGCGTGCGGCGCAAGGGGCGGGAGCTCGGCAGAGGGGGTGGGAAGAAAACGCACACCCGCACGGACGGCAACCGGGCAACGCTCAGGAATGCAAATGCGAATTTTAAGCATTCACTCCCCTACCCCATAAAATGCAGACATGTTTCTTGAGGTCTCCCAACTCGAAGTGCGCTATGCGGGCCGTGCGCAGGCCGCGGTGCAAGGTGTCACGCTGGGCCTGCACGCAGGCGATATCGGCGTGCTGATCGGCCCCTCGGGCTGCGGCAAGACGACGCTGCTGCGCGCGGTGGCGGGGCTGGAGCCGGTGAGCGGCGGCGAAATCCGGCTGACCAAGGGCCTCGTGAGCAGTGCCGCGCTGAGCGTGCCGCCCGAACTGCGGCGCATCGGCATGGTGTTCCAGGACTACGCCCTGTTTCCGCACCTGTCGGTGGGCCGCAACGTGGCGTTCGGCATCCACGCGCTGCCCCGGGCCGAGCAGGCCGCGCGCGTGACCGAGGTGCTTCAGCTGGTGGGGCTGGAAGGCAGCGAGAACCGCTTTCCGCACGAACTCTCCGGAGGCCAGCAACAGCGCGTGGCGCTGGCACGCGCCCTGGCGCCGCGCCCGCAGCTCATGCTGCTGGACGAGCCCTTCTCCAACCTCGACGTGGACCTGCGCGAGCGCCTCGCGCACGAGGTGCGCGGCATCCTCAAGGCCGCGGGCGCCACGGCGCTGTTCGTCACGCACGACCAGTTCGAGGCCTTTGCCATCGGCGATGTGATCGGCGTGATGCACGAGGGCCGCCTGCACCAGTGGGACGACGCGTACACCCTGTACCACCGCCCCGCCACGCGCTTCGTGGCCGACTTCATCGGGCACGGCGTGTTCGCCCCCGCCACGCTGGTGCAGCGCGGCAACAACGTGGTGGCGCAAACGCCCCTGGGCGAACTGACCGACCTGGACGAATGCCCCCTGCCCGGCAGCTACCCCGGCGGCGAATGCGATGTGCTGCTGCGCGCCGACGACATCGTGCACGACGACGATGCGCCGGTGCAGGCGCAGATCGTGCGCAAGTCGTTCCGGGGCGCCGAATTCCTCTACACGCTGCGCCTGGCCAGCGGCCAGACCATGCTGGCCCACGTGCCCAGCCACCACGACCACGCCCTGGGCGAATGGATCGGCATCCGCGCGCAGGTGGACCATGTGGTGACCTTTCCCCGCGAGTGACGGCGTGCGCGGCCCGATGCCGCGTCAGTCCAGGAACCGCGCGGCCATCCCGGGCGCGGGCACCAGGCAGGTCTCGGAGCGCCCCCATATCCGGTAGCGATTGCGCGCCACCCGGCGGTAGAGCGCGTCGCGCACGGGCGCGGGCACCAGCCATCCCAACCAGGCCAGGCGCCAGGGCCACCCCAGGCGGTGCAGCACGCGCAGGATGGCCGCCGTGTGCTGCCAGCTGCGGCCACCCTCGATGACGAGCAGGGTCTGCAGCCCATCCACCTGCAGGCCCGCGCCGGCCAGCAGCCGCCGGCCGGTGGCGCCCTGCATGGAGGCGAAACGGATGCGCCCCGCGCGGTCGTGCCGCAGCAGGAACCGCACCCAGCCGTTGCACAGCAGGCACTGCGCGTCGAACACCACGATCATGGAGGAAGCCCCTCGGTGGCTGGCACGACCAGGTGGCCCCGGTAGTGAACCACCCGCCCCACCCACGGCACGGTGGCCTGCACGTGGAAATGCAGGGTATCGCCCCGCCCGGTCTCCTCGGCCACCACGCGCGGGCGCAGCCACGCGGGGCAAGGGATGCCCAGGAAATGCAGGTGCTGCAAGCGCATGACCAGCCGGCCCTGCTGTTCATCGAGCACGAAGCCCAGCCGCGCGGCCCCCAGATGCTCCACCACCCGGCCACCGGATTCGCGCAGGGTGGAGCGCATGGTCCGCGCGGGGAAGCAACGCGTCCACACCTCGGCGCCGGGAGTGGCATCCAGCTCGAAGACGATGTCGCCCTGGACCGGGCGCAGTGGCGCCCCCAGCGCCCACGCGAGCAGGCGGCCCATCGCGCCCGCCGGAGCCTCGACCACCACCTTGCCCCGAAGCCTGTGCCGGCCCGACAGGCTGTGAAACCGCGCCAGCGCAGGCGCCAGGCGCCCGAAGGCCGGGCCCATGGCGCGCTGGTACAGGGAAGCAAGGGTGGGAGCAGGCATGGGAAGGGGCAGGAAGATCTGGCGGCGCGCAGCGTCCGGCCGCACCGGCAAGGGAAACGAACCGGCAGGGCCCGCGCCTGCCCGCCAGTCTAGCGCGCGGACACCGGTTGCTTCGCAGGCCCGGACACGAAAAAAAGCCGGCGCGTGCCGGCTTGCCTGTGCAGGGGGCACGGTGCCCATGCCCGGGGCGTGCGCCGCGTACGCCGGGGCGTCAGGACTTGCCCTTGCGCTGCAGGCCCTCCAGGCCATTGAGGTCCACCTGGCCCAGGATGCCCCGCAAGTCCTTGACGCCCATGTGGTCGCCCTCGACGCTGACCACCAGCCCGTTCTTCAGGATGGCCTTGAACTCGGCATGGCTGCCGTCCTTCTCGTAGCGCTGGTGCAGCGTGCGGCCGCCCTCCTGCCACGTCTTCTCGGCGCTGGTCTGGTCTTCCTTCTCGCCCTGGGCCATGCCCATGGCCATCACCGCCATCTGGCCCAGGCCGCCGATGTCGGTGATCTCCAGGCGCACCTGCTTGCTGTCGCTGCCGTATTGCGCGCTGGCCTGGCTGGTGGGCAGGCCCAGCGCCGCGCCGTCCTGCACGTCGAAGCCGGTGCGCGGCAGGCCCGCCAGGCTTTCGGGCAGCGCGGCCTTGAGCGATTGCGCGGCAATGGCCTGGCCGCCCCCCAGCGCGCCCGCCGCGGCCGCTGCGGCCTTGCCGGTGGCGGCCGCGATGGCGGCGGGGTCCTGGCCCTTCTGGGCCTGCTCCAGCTGGCGCGCGGCTTCTTCCATCTTCTTGCCGGCAGCTTCCAGGCCGGCGGTGTCGATGGACACCGACCCCTTGGGCGTGTTCAGGGTGACGGCAGGCGCCGCGGCGCCGCCGAACAGGCTTCCGCCACCGGGCATGAAGACCGAGCTGACGGCACCGATGACCACGCCCATGACGATGGCCGCGATGATGACGACCACGGTGTATGCCACCGACTTCTCCGGTGCGCTCTTCATCAGCACGGGCAGGCCGGTGTAGAGCAGGTAGATGGAATACAGCGCCGCCAGCAAACCCAGCATGGCCAGCGCCGGCAGCAGGCTGAACACCCCGCCCAGCATGGCGGCCGTGCTGGCATAGACCGCCACCTTGAGGGCCTGGATCTGGTTCTTCTGCCCCCCGAACGCAGGGGCGAGCGCATCAATGATGAGCGCGAGCACGAACACGCCCACCAGGCTGAGCACGTACGACACCACCATGTTCACCAGGCCGGAAACCAGGGGCACGCGAACGGTCACGCCAAAGCCGCCGAAGCCGATCAGCGACAGGCCGATGAAGCCGCAGACCACCGGGATCGCGGCCAGGATCATGTAGTAGCGGGTGAACAGGGTCGCCGCATCGGTGGATTCGGATTCGATGGCGACCCAGGTCTCCTTGGGTTGCAGAAGAATGCTCTTGGCGCGCTCAATCAGGTTCATGGTGCCCTCCCGGCAGTGTGAGTGGTGCCTGCTGCCGTCGTGCCGCAGGCCGAAAGACGCGGACGATACGGGAAATTGCCCGCAATTGGGCGCTGTTGCCACACCGTCGCCGCCGCAAACGTGGAATATGCACGTTTTTGGGCCGCAGAACCACCCCGCTTGCGCGCCGCGCACGCGGGAGGAGCGGCGCGCCTGGCCCGCCCGCCGCTGCCGCCGCCTCAGGTTTTCCGCAACTGGTCGACGGTGTCGTGCAGGTGCTGCGCCCATGCGCGCCGGTCGCGGCCTTCGGCCGGCTGCGGGTCGCCGTAGTGCACCACGGCGTCGATGGACGGCGCGCACAGCGTGCGCCAGATCGAGCCCACCAGGGTCTCGTCGCCGATGTAGCTGGGCGCGAAACTGGTGGCGCCGGTGGCCCTGTCGGCAAAGCGCAGGCCCACGGGCTGCACCGGCGCGCTGGCGGTGACGGCGGCCTGCAGCAGGTTGGCATGAAACGGCAGCATCTCGCGGCCATCGCCCGTGGTGCCCTCGGGAAACACCGCGAGCACCTCGCCGCGCTCCAGCGCCTCGTGCATGGACCGCACCATGCGCAGCGCATCGCGGCGCGAACTACGCTCGATGTAGAGGGTGCCGGCGGCGGTGGCCAGCGTGCCGATCAGCGGCCAGCCCTGCACGTCGGACTTGGACACGAAGCGGCAATGCCGGGCCGCGTGCATCACGGGAATGTCAAGCCACGAGATGTGGTTCGCGACCAGCATCACCGGCCCCGCCACTGGCGGCTGCCCCACGATGCGCAGGCTGATGCCGGCATGGGCCAGCAGTTGCAGCGACCACACCTGCACCCGCGCATGCTGCTGATCGGGCGACAGCGCCGGAAAACGCAGCGCCACGATGGCCAGCCCCTTGGCGATGTGGCCCAGCAGGCGCAGCAGGCGCCAGCAGGCGCGCAGATGCCTCATCTCAGCCGTCCGTGGCGATTCGCCATGCCCATGGCCCACGCAACGGGCCTGGCCGATGCCGGTGCCACCGTGGAACCGGCCCTGCCGGACCACCGGCGGCGTCCCCCTCGGGGGATGGCGCGAAGCGGCACAGGGGGGTCACCCGTACGCCACCTGCCCGCCCACCAGCGTCATGCGCACCCGGCCTGGCAGCTCGTAGCCGGAAAACGGCGTGTGCTTGCCCTGGCTGCGCAGCGCATCGTCCTGCACGGTCCACGCGGCCTGGGGGTCGAAGATGCACAGGTCGCCCACGCCGCCTTCGACGATCTGGCCCACGCTGGCCTGCAGCGTGCCCAGGGCACTGCCCAGCACGCGCGCGGGTTCGGACGTGACCGTGGCCAGCGCGCGCACGAGCGGCACGCCGCTGTCCTGCGACCACTTGAGCGCCAGGCTCAGCAGCAGCTCCAGACCCGTGGCACCGGGTTCGGCCTCGGCGAACGGCAGGGTCTTGGCGTCTTCATCAACAGGGGTGTGGTCGGACACCAGCGCATCGACGGTGCCATCCAGTAGCGCCGCGCTCAGGGCATCGCGGTCGCGCTGCTGGCGCAGCGGGGGCGTCAAGCGCGCGCGGCTGTCGAAGAAGCCAATGTCGTTTTCGGTCAGGTGCAGCGTGTTGATGCTGATGTCGCAGGTCACGTTGAGTCCCTCGGCCTTGGCCCGGCGCACCAGCTCGACACCGGCCGCGCTGCTGAGGCGGCACAGGTGCACGCGCGCACCGGTGGTCTTGAGCAGCTCGAAGATGGTGTGCAGCGCAATGGTCTCGGCTGCCACGGGCACGCCCGACAGGCCCAGGCGCGTGGCCAGCGCACCGCTGGCGGCCACGCCTTTGCCGAGGTGCATTTCCTGCGGGCGCAGCCACACGGTGTAGCCAAAGGTGGCGGCGTACTGCAGCGCGCGCTGCAGCACCTGGGTGCTGGCCAGGGGCACTTCGGCCTGGCCGAAGCCCACGCAGCCCGATTCGGTCAACTCGGCCATCTCGGTCAGCACCTCGCCGGCGAGGCCACGCGTGAGCGCACCCAGCGGGAACAGGCGCGACTGGTGCAGCTTCTCGGCGCGGAACTTGAGCATCTCCACCAAGCCCGGCTCGTCGAGCACGGGGTCGGTATCGGGCGGGCACACCAGGCTGGTCACGCCCCCGGCCACGGCGGCCGCCATCTCGGATTCGAGCATGCCCTCGTGCTCATGGCCGGGCTCTCGCAGGCGCGCGGCCAGGTCCACCAGGCCGGGCAGCACGATGCAGCCCGTGGCGTCCACCACGCGCTTGGGCGCAAAGTCGGGCGGCACGCGGTTGACGCCGACGATGCGGCCCGCCGCGATGGCGATGTCACAGGTCTGGTCGAGGCCCGAAGCGGGGTCGATCACACGGCCGTTCTGGATCAGTATCTTCATGATTTGAAGCCAAATTGGCTGCTAGCGCTTATTGGATAAGCGCTAGCAGCTATGAAAACAGGAGTATTCATTCCGGGCATCACGCCTCGTTCCCCGCCACTATGGACATGACGGCCATGCGCACAGCGATGCCGAAAGTCACCTGCGGCAGGATCACGCTCTGCTTGCCATCGACCACGGCGGAGTCAATCTCGACCCCCCGGTTGATGGGGCCGGGGTGCATCACGATGGCATCGGGCTTGGCCAGCTGCAGCTTGTCCTGCGTGAGGCCGAAGCTCTTGAAATACTCCTGGCTCGACGGCAGCAGCGCGCCGCTCATGCGCTCGTTCTGCAGGCGCAGCGTGATGATCACGTCCGCGTCCTTGATGCCTTCTTCGAGCGTGTGGCACACACGCACGCCCATCTGCGCCATGTCGGACGGCACCAGGGTGCGCGGCCCCACCACGCGCACTTCGGCGCAGCCCAGCGTGGTCAGGCCATGGATGTCGGAGCGCGCCACACGCGAGTGCAGCACGTCGCCCACGATGGCCACGGTGAGGTTGGAAAAATCCTTCTTGTAGTGGCGGATGGTGTACATGTCCAGCAGCCCCTGCGTGGGATGGGCATGCCGGCCGTCGCCCGCGTTGATCACGTGCACATGCGGTGCCACGTGCTGGGCAATGAGGTAGGGCGCGCCCGATTCGCTGTGCCGCACCACGAAGATGTCAGCCGCCATCGCGCTGAGGTTGGCGATGGTGTCGAGCAGGGATTCGCCTTTGCTGGCCGAGCTGCGCGCGATGTCGAGGTTGATCACGTCGGCCGACAGGCGCTTGGCCGCGATCTCGAACGTAGTGCGCGTGCGCGTGCTGTTCTCGAAGAACAGGTTGAACACGCTCTTGCCGCGCAAGAGCGGCACCTTCTTGACCTCGCGGTCGTTGACGGAGACGAAGTTGGCGGCCGTGTCGAGGATGTGCGTGACGATGTCGCGCGGCAGGCCCTCGATGGACAGCAGGTGGATGAGTTCGCCGTTGCCGTTGAGTTGGGGGTTGCGCTTCTTCAGCACGGTCAGGCCTCTTTGACTTGGAAGTGGAAGGTACCGCTGTCGCCACGCGCCAGGGCCAGCGACTGGGCGGCGGGCAAGGCCACGCGGGCCGCGGCGAAGTCGGCCTGCACGGGCAGCTCGCGCCCGCCCCGGTCCACCAGCACGGCCAGGCGCACGCTGGCAGGGCGGCCGTAGTCGAACAGCTCATTAACCACCGCGCGGATGGTGCGGCCCGTGTAGAGCACGTCGTCGAGCACCAGCACGTCGGCGCCGTTCACGTCGAACGGCAGCGAGGTCTGCGCACTGGCCGAGAGGCCGCGCTGGGCGAAATCGTCGCGGTGCATCACGGAAGACAACACGCCGGGCGCGCCCTCCAGGCCCAAGTCCTTCTGCAGGCGCTCGGCCAGCCAGGCACCGCCCGAGGCGATGCCCGCCAGGCGCGTCGTGGGGGTCCACAGGCTGCGCACGCCGCGCAAAAGCTCGCGGTACAGGGCCTCGGCATCCAGCACGAGACTGCCGGACGCGCCGGGGGATGGGTTGCTGCTCATGGGAGGTTCCTCAAAAACTGTTCCAGGATGATGCAGGCCGAAGCGGCGTCCGCATCCTTGGCACCGCCGGCGATGGCCTCTGTGGTGCTGTAGCGCTCGTCCACCTCGAACACCGGCAGGCCGAAGCGGCCGCGCAGCTGGCGCCCGAACTTGAGCGCACGTTCGGTGTTCTCGTGGCTCGCGCCATCGGGGTGGTAGGGCACGCCGATCACCAGCGCGTCGGGCTGCCATTCCTTGATGCGCTGCGCGACCTGAACGAAACGCGCGTCGCCTTCGGCCTTGATCGTGGCTTGCGGCGCGGCGCTGCGCAGCATGCGGTTGCCCGTGGCCACGCCCGTGCGCTTGAGGCCAAAGTCGAAAGCAAGAAAGGTCTGGAAGTGCGCGGGAACGGCGGGCTGAGCGGGCAAGCCGGTCATGCGTGCCCCGCCTCGGGCGACAGCATCCAGGCCTTGAGGCCCAGCAGCGACAAGGCGCGGTCGTAGCGCTCGGGCACCGGGGTGTCGAAGATCACCGACAGGTCGGCCGCCACGGTGAGCCAGGCGTTTTCGGCCAGCTCGGACTCGAGCTGGCCCTCGCCCCACGACGAGTAGCCCAGCGTGATGAGCACGCGGCGGGGGCCTGCGCCCGTGGACAGCGCTTCGAGTACGTCCTTGGAAGTGGTCATCTCCAGCCCGCCAGGGATGGTCATGGTGGAGGCATAGACCGATTCATCGGTTTCGGCCCTGTCCATGAGCATAGGCTCGTGCAGCACAAAGCCGCGCTCGGTCTGCACCGGGCCGCCTTGGAACACGGGCTCCTTGGTGAGGTCTTCACGCCGCAAGGACAGGTCCACCTTGTCAAAAAGGCCTTTGAGGGTGATGTCCGAAGGCTTGTTGATGATGAGGCCGAGTGCACCGCGTTCGCTGTGCTCGCACAGGTAAACGACGCTGCGCGAGAAAGACTCATCTTCCAGACCGGGCATCGCGATCAGGAAGTGATGCGTCAGGTTGATGGGCGCAGAATCGAAAGACATCCGGCAATTTTAACGGTGAACATGGCCCCATCCTCCGAGCCTTCTTACCCCTGCGGTCTTGTCTGGTTCCGCCGCGACCTGCGCGCGAACGATCAGGCCGCCCTGTACCGCGCACTCACGCAGTGCCAGCAGGTGCATTGCGCCTTTGTTTTTGACCGCGAGATCCTGAATGCCCTGCCCCGGACTGACCGGCGGGTGGAGTTCATCCGCGAGTCGCTGGTGAAGCTGGATGAAACGCTGCGCATGCTTTCTAGGCATGCACAGGGTGGCCTTATCGTGCTGCACGCGGTGGCCAGCGATGCGATTCCGGCACTGGCCAACGCGCTGGGCGTGCAAGCTGTATTTGTCAACCACGATGACGAGCCCCAAGCCCTGGAACGCGACAGCCAGGTGCGCACACAGCTGGCCACTGCCGGAAGGGCCTTTCACACCTTCAAGGACCACACCATTCTGGAACGCAGCGAGGTGCTCACGCAAACCGGCAACCCGTACAGCGTGTTCACCCCTTACAAGAACGCCTGGCTCAACAAGGTGGATGCCTTTCAACTCACAAGCTACCCTGTGGAACGCCATGCACACCGCCTGGCCCCCCGCCCGCAGGAGCACTGCCAAGCGGTGCCGACCCTGGCGTCGCTGGGTTTCGAGGCCACGGCCCTGTCGCAGCTCAAGCTGCCGACCGGTGCCAGCGGCGCACAGCAGTTGTTCGACGATTTTCTCGGCCGCATTGAGCGGTACGAGGACACGCGCAACTTTCCGGCGCTCAAAGGGCCGAGTTACCTCAGCGTGCACCTGCGTTTTGGCACCATCTCGCCGCGCCTGCTCGCGCGCACCGCGCACGGGCTGATGCTGCAAGGCAACCCGGGCGCTACGACCTGGCTCAGCGAACTGATCTGGCGGGACTTCTACTTTCAGATCCTGCACCACCACCCCCATGTGGTGGGCCGCAGTTTCAAGCCCGCGTATGACGCGATCCAGTGGGAGTCCGGCCCCGAGGCCGACGCCCTGTTTGCCGCTTGGTGCGAGGGGCGCACGGGTTATCCGCTGGTAGATGCCGCCATGGCGCAGATCAACCAGACGGGCTATATGCACAACCGCCTGCGCATGGTGGTGGCGAGCTTTCTGGTCAAAGACTTGGGTATTGACTGGCGCCGGGGCGAAGCCTACTTTGCCACGCACCTCAATGACTTCGACCTGGCCGCCAACAACGGCGGCTGGCAGTGGGCCAGTTCCAGCGGCTGCGACGCGCAGCCGTACTTTCGCATCTTCAACCCGGTCAGCCAGAGCGAGAAGTTCGACCCGGAGGGCCGATTCATCCGCCGCTATCTGCCGCAGCTGGCCCGGCTCGCCACCAAGGCATTGCATGCCCCTTGGCTGGCACAGCCGCTGGAATTGCAGGAAGCGGGCATCCGCCTGGGGGACCACTATCCGCTGCCCGTGGTGGAGCACGCTGCCGCGCGGCAGCGGACCCTGGAGCGGTATGCGGTGGTGAAGGCGGCTTCCGCCTGACCCCTGCCCCTTCTGCCTCAGCGGAGCGCGGCGGGTGGGGGTTCTCCCGGCGCGGGGTCATCCGGGCTCATCTGCATGCCCTCGCCGCCCAGCGACGCACCCGCCGCAAGCCGCAGGCGCAGGCGCACGTCGGTGCGATTGTCGGCGTTGGCAATGGCCTCTTCGGGCGATATCGCCCCGGTCTCGACCATGGCCAGCAGCGACTGGTCGAAACTCCACATGCCCTGCTCGCCGCTGCGGGTGATGGCGGTCTTGAGCTCGTCGATCTGGCCCTTTTGGATCAGCTCGGCCACGTAGGGCGTGAGCAGCATGATCTCGGTGGCGGGCACCAGGCTGCCCGAAAGCCCCGGCACCAGCCGCTGCGCCACCACCGCGCGCAGATTGAGGGACAAGTCCATGAGCAACTGGCGGTGGGCATCCTCGGGGAAGAAGTTCAGTATCCGCTGCACCGCCTGGTTGGCGTTGTTGGCATGCAAGGTGGACACGCACAGGTGGCCGGACTCGGCATAGTGCAGCGCATGCTGCATGGTGGCCCGATCGCGGATTTCGCCAATCATGATCACGTTGGGGGCCTCGCGCATCGCGCGGCGCAGCGCCTCGTCGTAGGACAGCGTGTCCAGCCCCACTTCGCGCTGCGTGATCAGCGATTTCTTGTGGGCATGCAGGTATTCGATGGGGTCTTCCACGGTCAGGATATGCCCGCCGACGTGGAGGTTGCGGTGGTCCAGCAGCGCAGCGAGCGTGGTGGTCTTGCCCGAGCCCGCAGACCCCACGGTAAGAACCAGCCCGCCCTTGAGGAACGCCAGCTGCTTGAGCACGGGCGGAAGGCCGAGCGCCTCCAGGCTGGGGATGCGGGCAATGACATGGCGGATCACCATGCCCACCTGCCCCCGCTGCCGGTGCACGTTCACGCGGAACCGCTCGCCCTCCGCCGCCTGCAGGGAGAGGTCGCACTCCATGGTGGATTCGAACTCCTGCCGCTGCGCTTCGCGAAGAATGGAGTAGGCCATCTGCCGCACGTCGTCCGCCGACAGCACCTGCTGCCCGATGGCCACGAAGACGCCCTGCCGCTTGAGCGTGGGCGGCGCTCCCGCCATGATGAAAAGATCAGACGCCCGCTCCCGCACCACCACGGCCAGGCAGGCCAGCAGGCGAGGGTCGGGAGATGGTGTTGCGGCCGCTTCCATCAGGACAAGCCCGGAAGCAAGAGGCGCAATTCAGTGGCCGGAAGCGGCCCTGCCGCTGGCAGGCCACAGGCCTGCCGGGCAAGGGCAGGCCAGCAGTCCGCGTGCATGGTGGTCAGGCCTCTGCGGTCGCCGCGATGCGTGCGTAGTGCTGAATGAGGCTCAGCAGTTCTTCGTCGGAGTACGGCTTGCCCAGGTAGTGGTTGACGCCCAGCTCCATGGCATGCTCGCGGTGCTTCTCGGCGATGCGCGACGTGATCATGATGATGGGGAGGTCGCGCAACGCACCGTCCGCGCGGATGTTGCGCGCCAGGTCGAAGCCGTCCATGCGGGGCATTTCGATGTCCGACAGCACCACCGTGGGACGCTCTTCCTGCAGCCGCTCGAGCGCCTGCAGGCCGTCGGCGGCCAGCGCCACACGGTAGCCTTCGCGCTGCAGCAGGCGCTGCGTGACGCGGCGCACCGTGATCGAATCGTCCACCACCAGCACCAGGGGCACCTGGCTGGGGCCCGCCAGCTGGAGCGACACCACGGATTTGCCGCCAGCGCCCGAACCATCGGCCTCCAGCACGGGAGGCAGATCCACATGGGCTGCCCGCACCTGATCGCCGTACACCGTGGCCAGCGCCACGGGGTTGTAGATCAGCACCACGGCACCCGAGGCCAGCACCGACATGCCCGCCAGGCCCGGCAGGCGGGACAACTGGGGCCCGAGGTTCTTCACCACGACTTCTTGGTTGCCCAGCACTTCGTCCACGTGCATGGCGATGCGCTGCGATGCGCTGCGGAAAATCACCACAGGTCGCGTCTTGCCAGCCGGCTCGTTGCTGCGCGCAGAAGCCTGCAGCAGCGCCCCGGCCCAGAAGAACGGCAACTGCTCCGTGCCATCGTCGAAATGGCCGGTACGGTATGCAACTTCAAGGTCTGCCGCCGAGGTGCGCCGCACGATCTCGACCACGTTGGCGGGCACGCCGATCGCCAGATCGCCGGCACGCAGCATCACCACCTGCGTCACCGCCGTGGTCAGTGGCAGCACCATGCGGAAGGCAGCGCCCTTGCCGGCCTCGGTCGAGGTCTCGATGCGCCCGCCCAGTGCATTGATCTCCGAGCGCACCACGTCCATGCCGATGCCCCGGCCCGCCAGGCCGGTCACTTCGCTGGCGGTACTGAAACCGGGCGTGAAGATCAGGTTGGCCGCTTCGGCATCGCTCAACTGCGCATCGGGTTCGATCAGGCCCTGGGACAGTGCCTTTTCCCGGATGCGCGGCAGGTTCAGGCCAGCGCCATCGTCACGGAACTCCACCGACACGTCGTTGCCTTCGTGGTGCAGATCCACCGTGATGGTGCCGGACGCCGGTTTGCCCGCGGCGACCCGGTCCTCGGGGTTCTCGATCCCGTGGGCCACGCAGTTGCGCAGCAGATGTTCGAACGCCGGGGTCATGCGGTCCAGCACGCCACGGTCCATCTCGATGGAGCCGCCGGTGATATCGAGCTTGATCTGCTTGCCGGTTTCCTTGGAGGCCTGGCGCACCACGGCGTACAGGCGCTCGGCAATGCCTTCGAACTCCACCATGCGGGTGCGCAGCAGGTCGCGCTGCAGTTCGCGCGCCTGGCGGCCCTGGGCGATCAGGTCGTCTTCGGCGCCTTCCATGGTGCGCTGCAGGTTGCGCTGCACGGTGGCCACGTCGTTCACCGACTCGGCCATCATGCGCGTGAGTTCCTGCACGCGGGTGAAGCGGTCGAACTCCAGCGGATCGAAACCAGCGGCCGAATCCTTGGACAGGGCCAGGCGCGACTGCATCTGCGATTCGGCCTGCACCTCGATGTCCCGCAGCTGCTGGCGCAGGCGGTCCAGATTGCCCGACAGGTCGGCCAGCGAACTGCGGAACTGGCCCAGCCGCACGTCCAGGCGCGATCGGCTGATCATCACTTCGCCCGCCTGATTCACCAGGCGGTCCAGCAGCTGCGCACGCACACGCACCGACTGGTTGGACGCCACGCGCAGCGGCGCAAGCTGGGAGGGTGCCGGCAGGCGCACGGCAGGCGCCGATGGCGGCGTTGCCAGCGCCTGTGCAGGCGCATCCACCGGCACTGCCGACAGGTCCACCGGGGAACTGGCGCGCACGGCCTCGACCGGCAGCGACACCACCGTGTCGGCGGGGCTCTGCCCAATGGTCCGCAGGGCTTCGAAGTTGGCCTGCAGGCCGTCAAAGCTGGCCTGCAGGGGCTCGATCTGGTCGGAGGTGACCGTCTCGGCGTCCAGTTGCTCGATGGCGGATTCGAGGCGGTGGGCCATTTCGCCCAAACGCATGGCACCCGCCAGGCGCGAGCTGCCCTTGAGGGTGTGCAATGCCCGCAGCACCTCGCTGCGCGCACCCAGGTTGTCCGGGCGCGAAGCCCACTGGCGCAGGGCTCCACCGAGCTGCGGCAGCAGTTCCGCGGCCTCTTCCTCGAAGATCGGAAACAGGTCCGGATCGATGACGTCGATCGCATCGATGTCGTCATCCACGTCCGAACCCAGCGCCACGGCATGGGCAATCGCGTCGTCGACCATCTGGTCGTGGTCGTGCACCACGGCGGACAGCGCGGGCGCCACATGCCCCTTGGGGACCGGCATGGGCGTCAGCTCGGCGGGGACATCGGGTACGGGTTCGGCTGGGGGCAGCGGCTGCGCGGCTTCCGCGCCGATCGGTGCCACCGGCTCCGCCACCAGCCCGTCTGCGGCTTCCGCATCTTCTTCGGGCGGCGACAGGGTGTTGTCCACCTCGGTCTGCAGGATCTGGCGCAGTTGCTCCAGCACTTCCTGGCTGGGCTCCTTGAGGAAACCGGCCGCGAACTGGTGCAGCAACCGGCGGATATCTTCCGCCGCCGCCATGAAGGCCTGGGCCTGTTCCTGGGTGCCGCCGGACTGCAATGTCACGTGCTGGAGCGCATGCTCCAGTACGCGCGCCATTTCGGACAGGGCATTGAAGCCCACGGTGGCGGAGCTGCCCGCGAGCGAGTGCGACAACGCCACCGCGATGTCCGGCAGGGGCTCGTGCAGTTCCAGCGACCATTCCTGCAGGCAGGTCACCAGGCGGCGGGACCACTCATCGGCTTCGTTCAGATAGACGTTGTAGAGCGGAATGCCAATGCGCAGCGTGTCGATCACCTTGACCGCTTCGTCGCTGCTGCTGTCTTCCAGCGGCAGGGCCTCGGCCAGTTCCGGCGTTGCAGCAACGGGCTCGGGGTCCACGGTTTCCACCGCTTCGGCAGGCACGAGGGCTTCGGGCTCGGGCGCACCGGCCTCCGGCAATGGCTCCAGCGCCTCCAGTTCCACCGGCTCCGGGGCTTCCAGCGGCTCGGCGGCATCCAGGGATTGCGCCGACAGCAGCCCGGCCACTTCGTCCTCAGTCAGTTCGTCGGACAACGCGGGCGCTGGCGCCGGAAGTTCGGCCTCAGGCGCCGCCACGGCGGGTTCCAGGTCGGGCAGTTCGAGATCCAGCACGAAGTCGGCACTGGAAGGGTCGATCACCGCGGCGTCTGCGGGCGCTTCGTCCAGCGCGGCTGCAAACACGGAGAAATCGATCTCCTCGGCCACCTCGGGGGAGGCCACGGCCTGATCCGCCGGCACTTCGGGTGCGTGGTCGAAGATTTCGGTGGCTTCGAAGTCGGGGATGGCCAGCGCCTCTTCCACCGCCTGTGGTGCGTCTGCAGCTTCTGGCTCCAGCGATTCGATGGGCACGCCGTCCAGGGCCGCAGCTTCCTGCATCTGCTCCTGCGCGGGTGCAGCCTGCGGGGGGCTGTCCTCGCTGGCGAACGGGGTGGCCAGCGGCAGCAGGGTGCCGTCGAGCCGCATGGCATCCGCGGACTTGCGGAATGCGTCTGGCTGCCAGCCCGAAGCCTGGCCCGCGGCGATATCGTCCGCCCAGCGGCTGAATGCCCGCAGCGCGTCCGCGGACAGCTGCAGCAGGCTAGGCTGCATCGGCTTTTGCTCTGCCAACCAGGCGTTGAGCACCTGTTCCATGGACCAGGCCGCTTCACCGAAATCGTTCAGCCCGACCATCCGCGAACTGCCCTTGAGCGTGTGGAAGGCACGGCGCAGCGTGGTCTGTTCGCTGAGGTTGCCCGGCTCATCCTGAAGCACGTCAATGGCGGCCAGGCCATTGACCACCACTTCGCGGGCCTCCTCCAGGAAGACCTCCAGCAGTTCATCCTCGATCTCCGGTGCCTGCGCCGCTGCGGGCGCGGGCGCTGCCGCCTGGGGCACCGGCGCGCCGCCACCCTCTGTGGCGACGGGCAGATCAAAGGAAATATCGGGTGCGAGCGACCCCGGATCCACCGGCGCCAGCTGCGCAGGGGCCACCTCGGACGGCATGTCCGGCAGGGAAGGCAGGGATCCGAAATCCGTGGGCTCGCCGAAGGGTTCCGGCACGGGAAAACGTGGCACCACGTCGGGCAATGGGATGGCGGCCCGCTCTTCCAGCTTGGCTGGCGCCTCTTCCACGGCATCCGACGCACGCGGACGGGTCTTGCCCATGAGGATGCGCAGTTCACCGAGCTCTTCGTCGTACACGAACAGCTTGCGGGCCATGGTGCGCTGGTAGCTGAGCATGTCGATCAGGAACCCCAGCGCGCCGAGGCTGTTGCCCAGCTTCTCGAAGACACCCTGGCGATCGGCCTCGGGCACCTCGTTGATGAGCAGGCGCTCCACCATGTCGCGCATGCGAACCACCGCGAGCGACGCCTGGTCCAGGCCCAGCACGGACAGCACACCGCGCATCTGCGCGAGATGGCCGGGGACGGTCGCCAGGACCGCCGTGTCCTGCGGATTGCGGAAAAACTGATCCAGCGCCTTCTCGGCTTCGCCCAGCGTGGAGCGCAGTTCGTCGACAACGCTGCCCATGGTCTGGTTGTCGCTGACCCGGCGGTACAGCTCCTCCATCCACTGTTCCAGGGGCTCGGGCTCCGCGCCCGCGCCGACGGCATCCAGGCGCTGCGCGAGCCTGCCCGCGCGGATTTCCATTTGGTCGTCGCCCGCATCCAGCTCTTCAAAGGCCGCCTGCAGGTACAGGACCGAGGTTGCCACTTCCATGGCCAAGGCGGCCGAGGGCGGTTCGCCGGAACGGGTGGTGGATTCCAGTGCGCGCGTCAGGGCCTGCGCAAGGCTTTCGCTTCCGGGATGCAGCTTGCGCAGCGAGTCGCACACCAGGCTGAATTGATCCGCCGCGGGCTTGAGCTTGTTGCGGTCCCCGCCGGCCAGCGCGGACCAGGTCTCGGTGGCCGCGGCGATCCGCTTGCGTGCCTGCGCCAGCATGGCGGGGTCAAAACGGCCGAACCGCGCAGCTTCATAGTCGACCGGCTTGAACCGGTCCAGCGCGAAGGCCTGCCGCACGGCCTGCAGCGAGGGCACGTCGCTGGCGGCCGCATCGGCCGGCCTGGCCTGGGAACAGAAGAACAGCAGGTCCTGCACCAGGCGGTCTGCAATGGTCGTGTCGCCCTTGGCCAGGGTGGCGTACTGCATCAGCACACGGGACGCCACGCGCTTGACGTAGACATCCGCGGGCAGCAGGCCGGAGCCAAAGGCCTCGAAGAAGCCCGCGCAGATCTTCCAGAAAGCGCGGGACTGGCGGTCCGGCTGGGCCGCCACGAAGCCCAGGCAGGTGTCCCTCAGGCTCAACGAGGCCCGCAGATCACCGGATTTGACGATTCGCAGCACCGCGGCGTCCAGGCGCGCGCGCGCTTCAGGACCGTACGGCAGCGGCGTGACCGAGACTGCACCCTCGGGCTCGCGAAACCTGCGCTCCACAGGCCACAGGTCGGCAGGGTGGACGCGGTCCGCGCCGGCCAGCGCCTGCGCGTCGCGGTACTGGGGGAACAGCGCAACGGGCGAAGCCGCCTTGCCCGCCAGAACGGTTTCCAGGTATTCGATCAGCGCAAAGCTCGCACGCTCGATGACGGCCGCGGCGTCGTCGCTGCAGGTCTCGGGCCGCTGCACGAACTTCTGGACGGCAGACTCCATGGCCCGCAGGACCAGCGCCGGCGGGCCCATGCCCACCATTTCCAGCGCGCCGCACGCCTGGTGCAGCTGCTGCCGGGCAATGCGCAGCGGGCCGGCATCGAGCGCCGCGAGATCCGATTCGCGGGCGGCTTCCGCATCGCGCACAAAGCGGCGCATGGCCTTGACAGCACCGTCAAGGGATTTGCGCAGTTCGTCAAGCACCCACGCCAAAGGACCCAGGTCCTGATCTCCCTGGGTCCCATCCGCGGCCGGTGCATTGTTGACATCAATAGATGACATGGATTCGTCCCCGGCTGCTATGAGCCAGCTGGTTGATGACTACAGCGTCAGGCGATCTTGAACCGTGCCACCGATTGGCGCAGTTCTTCAGCCATGTGCGAGAGCTCGCGCACCTGCTGCGCTGTGGTTCGGGTACCTTCACCCGTTTGCTCGGTCACCGCAAAAATGTGCTGGATGTTGTCGGCCACTTCGTTGGCCAGAACGGCTTCCCGGGATGTCGAGGACGAAATCTGCTCAATCAGTTCGGCAAGGCGGCGCGACACGCGGTCGATCTCGGTCAGTGCGGTACCGGCGCTGTCGGACAGGCGCGCCCCTTCCACCACACCCTGCGTGGAGCGTTCCATAGCGGCCACGGCATCCTGCGTGTCGGTCTGAATCGCCTTCACGAGCGCCGAGATCTGGCGCGTGGCGTCTGCCGAACGTTCAGCCAGTCGCTGCACTTCTTCGGCCACCACCGAGAAGCCTCGGCCGGCTTCACCGGCGGACGCTGCCTGGATGGCAGCGTTCAGGGCCAGCACGTTCGTCTGCTCGGTAATGTCGGAAATCAGTTCGGTGATTTCACCGATCTCCTGCGAGGATTCGCCCAGGCGCTTGATCCGCTTGGAGGTGTCCTGGATCTGGTCGCGGATGGAGTTCATACCGCCGATGGCGTTCTGCACGGCCTGCAGGCCCGAGTCGGCAGCTTGCAGCGATTGACGGGCCACCGTGGCGGACTCTTGCGCTTGTGTGGACACCTCGTTGATTCGGGTGGCCATGTCGAGCACCGAACGGCCGGTTTCACGAATTTCGCGCAGCTGCTCGGTGGATGCCGCCAGCAGCTCCGTGGACGTGTTGTCCACCTGGGCCGTCGTCTGCGCCACCCGCGTGGCCGTGTTCTGCACGCTGCCCACCAGCTGGCGCAGTTCTTCCACCGTGTAGTTCACCGAGTCGGCGATGGCGCCCGTGATGTCTTCCGTCACGGTGGCTTCCTGGGTCAGGTCACCTTCAGCGACCGACTGCAGTTCGTTCATCAGCCGCAAAATGGCGGCCTGGTTGGCGTCATTGACGCGCTTGGCTTCCTGCTCCTGGCGCTTGGCGTCCTTCTGCTGCATTTCGGCAGCAGCCTGGCGGCCACGGCTGTCCAGCAGCTGCACGCGCGAGATGCCCACGCCGCAAAAGATCACGAACAGGCCGGCGAGGGCCAGGGCAGCGAGCTGTCCACCGCCCACACCCGTCTGGGCGGACAGCTTGCTCTGCAGGCCTTCGAGCTGGCGGCGCAGGGGTTCGCTGTCGGCAATGATCGCCGACTGGGCTTCGCGGGCAGACACCAGGCCTTGCAGGTTGCCCAGAATGGCGCTGGCTTGCGTGCGGGTCTGCTCATAGAGCTTGACCAGGGCTTCGAGCTGTTCGCGGGTCTGGGCATCCTTGGTGGCGGCCAGGCGCAGTTCAGGGCTGCCATCGAGCAGGCCCTGGGCGATTTCCTTGAACGAATTCAAGTCCTTGCCCAGCAGGAACACGGCCTCGGGGCTCACGCCTTCCATGGTCTGGAATTCGTTGGCCGACTTGCCGATACGCTGGGTCAGCATCACGAGCTGGCCGGCGGCGGAAATCTCGGCGGCAGGCGCGTTCTGCTGCAGCTTGAGGGACGACACCGTCTCGGCGATTTCCAGCAGGTCGGACGATTGGCGGTTGATGGTGCGCAGAGCGTCCCCCACCTGCGTCAGGATCTTCTGCTGGCCCATCACCACGCTGGCATTGCGCTCGGCACGTTCCATGAGCGGGTTCACGGCGTCCAGATCGGGCTTGTAGGGCTCGCCCAGCGATTCCACGCCGAGTTCGCCATCACCCGCATTCAGGGCGCGCACATTGCGCGCCAGCACGCCGGAGCTTTCCACCACGTCCGGGAAGGCCTGCGGACTTCCCACCAGCGCCTGCGACACCGACTTCGCCAGGCGCTGCGACTGCATGAGGGACTGGCCCGTTGCAGCAAGCTGCTGCGCGGAGCGGTCGGCCTGCCGCAGCACCCAGGCAGCGATCAAGGCCAGGACGATCACGCCCACAGCCAGCAGGCCGAGCAGGCGGCGCTGGTGGGCTGCAGCGGTCGAGCGGCCCAGCAGTGGCAGGGAGATGAGGTCTTCCTCCGCGTCCTGGGCAGACTGCTCGGGGGCATAGCCGTCCGGGTCACCCTGAACACTGTTCATGGCTTCGGCCTGGTACGCGTCGCGCAATTGCGCGCCGTCCAGCGAACCCGTGGCAAGAATATCCTGCCCGTCGTCGGCCGTGCCGGCAATCGCGCCTGCATCCGGTGTGGCAGGTTTCCGGTTGAACAGTTTTCCAAATTGATTGACGACGGACATGGTGCAGCCTTACAGAAAAACTCAAGCACTGATGCTCAGGAAAGCGGGATGTTGGGACAGGATCTGCAAGTTCAGTTCCTGCCAGCGCGCGCCGCTGGAATCGATATACGTGGTGCCGAAGAATGCAGGGGAATCCTCGGCCGGAGGCTCGGAGGACACGAACGCATCGGTCCCGCGCAGGCCGGCCAGGCGGTCCACCAGCAAAGCGGCATTGACTTCGAGGGCCGCGTTGAAAGCCAGGAGGCTGGCCTCCGACAGGGCCTGTTCGGTACGGGGCGCCGCGGAACCCAGGAGCCCCGCGAGATCCACCACGCCGACCAGCCCGCCGCGCAGGTTGGCAACGCCCAGGAACCAGCTTTGGGTATAGGGCACCGCCTGGATCGAGACCCAGGGGAAAATCTCCCCCGACTGTCCAAGGGGCAGCAAATAGAAACTCCCGGCGGACTCGACAGCCAGCCAGGATGACACAGAGGTCCCTTCGGTTCTTGCGGCCTGAAGGCGGCTGGCAAGTCGGGTCTGGAGCTCTCGCAGGGCTTCGCGGTTGGCCATGAACGCGCCGCAGCCTCAGTTCAGGGCGTCGATTTTGGCCTGCAGTTCGGCGGGATCGACGGGCTTGGTGATGTAGCCCCGCGCACCCTGCCGCATCCCCCAGACGCGATCCGTTTCCTGATTCTTGCTGGTGCACATGATGATGGGCACGTCGGCATACAGCGGGTCGCGGGTGATGGCGCGCGTGAGTTGAAAGCCATTCTGGCCGGGCATCACGACATCCATGAGGATCAGATCGGGCTTTTCTTCCGCCAGGCGGCGAAAGGCTTCATCGGCATTTTCAGCGGTGCGTACCTGCATGCCTTTTTTCTGAAGCAGGTCCGTCAAAAACATCAACTCGGTCTTCGAGTCGTCGACGACCAGTACTTTCTGGATGGGCATTTACATCGCTCCTTGTTGGGAATTGCCAAACTGCTGCACTGCCTGCAGCAGCTGGTCTTTGGTAAACGGTTTGGTGAGATATTCCTGGCAGCCGACCATGCGCCCGCGCGCCTTGTCGAATACGCCGTCCTTGGAAGACAGCATTACCACCGGAGTATCTGCAAAACGGGCGTTGCGCTTGATGATGGCGCAGGTCTGGTACCCGTCGAGCTTGGGCATGAGGATGTCGCAGAAAATCAGCTGAGGCTGGTAATCGTTGACTTTGGCCAAAGCATCAAAGCCGTCGTCGGCCAACAAGACTTCGTGCCCCCCCTGCTTGAGAAAAATCTCGGCGCTTCGACGGATGGTGTTGCTGTCATCCACCACTAGCACTTTGAAAGATGCGCCTGTTGTAGTCAATTGTTACTGCTCCCGATGGAAAAATAAACAACGCGGCAGCACATGATGCTGGTGCGCCTCAAATCTGAACCATCTCGAAGTCTTCCTTGCGGGCGCCACATTCAGGGCAGGTCCAATTCATGGGAACCTGATCCCATGGAGTGTTGGGTGCAATGCCGTGCTCAGGTGAACCCTCTGCTTCGTCATAAATCCAACCGCAAATCAAACACATCCAAGTTTTAGAGTCGGTCACAGCTTAAAGGGCCTTCACATAGAATGCAACGATTGTATCTAGTCATCTCCGCGGGCCACGGCGCCGGTGCCGCCCCTCAAGCAGGATCTGGTCCATGACCGCCAAAGCATCCCCTCCCCCCCCAGAAATCATAGATCTCGAAGATGACGGTTCGGAGGACGCAAGCCCTGCGTGCGTGCTCGTCTTCAACGCCAGCGACCCCAGCGGCGCCGGCGGACTGACGGCCGACATCACCACCATCGCCTCCGTGGGCGGGCACCCGATCGCCGTGGTCTGCGGTGCGTACGCCCGCGATACCGCGGAGATTTTCGACCACTTCAGTTTTGACGACGAGGCCGTGGCCGAGCAGGCCCGCGCCGTCCTGGAGGACCTGCCGGTACAGGCCATCAAGGTCGGTTTCGTGGGCAGCCCGGAGAACATCAGCACCATCGCCGAGATCACGACCGACTACGACGAAGTGCCCGTGATCGCCTACATGCCCAATCTGTCCTGGTGGCGCGACGAGCTGATCGACGAGTACCTGGACGCCTTCCGGGAATTGTTGTTACCGCAGACCTCGGTGTTGGTTGGAAACCACAGCACCCTGTGGCGCTGGCTGCTGCCGGACTGGACCAGCGACCGCAGCCCGACCGCGCGCGACATCGCCCGGGCCGCCTCCGAGATGGGTGTGCCCTACACCCTGGTCACCGGTATTCCGCTGCCCGAGCAATTTGTCGAGAACGTGCTGGCCTCGCCCCAGACCGTGCTGGGCAGCGGCAAGTTCGAGTTGTTCGACGCCACCTTCTCCGGCGCTGGCGACACCTTGTCCGCCGCGCTCACCGCCCTGGTGGCCAGCGGCAACGACCTGGGCGAGGCCACCAGCGAGGCCCTGGGCTACCTCGACCGCTGCCTGGACGCCGGCTTTCGCCCCGGCATGGGGCACATCGTGCCCGACCGCATGTTCTGGGCCCAGCCCGACGACGACGAGGCCGACGGCGATGAAGAAGAACCCCCGATTGACGAAGCACAGGCCCTCGAAGGCTTTGTGATGCCACCCCATGACACCAAGCACTGACCTCAACATCCCCCTGTTCGAACGCGCCAAGGCGCTGATCCCCGGCGGCGTGAACTCGCCCGTGCGGGCCTTCAAGGCCGTGGGCGGCACGCCGCGTTTCGTGAAGCGCGCCCAGGGCGCCTACTTCTGGGACGCCAACGACCAGCGCTTCATCGACTACATCGGCTCCTGGGGTCCGATGATCCTGGGCCACGGCCACCCCGCCGTGCTCGAAGCCGTGCAGAGCGCAGCGCTCGAAGGCTTCAGTTTTGGCGCGCCGACCGAGCGCGAAGTGGAGCTGGCCGAGGAAATCCTGAGCCTCGTCCCTTCGATGGAGATGATCCGCCTGGTCAGCTCGGGCACCGAAGCGGGCATGAGCGCCATCCGACTGGCGCGCGGTGCCACGGGCCGCAGCAAATTCATCAAGTTCGAGGGCTGCTACCACGGCCATGCCGACTCCCTGCTGGTCAAGGCCGGTTCGGGCCTGGCCACGTTCGGCAACGCCACCAGCGCAGGCGTGCCGCCCGAGGTGGTGCAGCACACCCTGGTGCTCGAATACAACAACGTCGCCCAGCTGGAAGAAGCCTTTGCCCTGCATGGCAAGGAACTGGCCTGCGTGATGATCGAGCCCATCGCGGGCAACATGAACCTGGTGCGCGCCAGCGTTCCGTTCATGAAGCGCTGCCGCGAGCTGTGCACCGAATACGGCGCGCTGCTGGTGCTCGACGAGGTGATGACGGGCTTTCGCGTGGCCCTGGGCAGCGCCCAGAGCGTGTACGCCCGGAGCATCCCGGGCTTCAAGCCCGACATCACGGTGCTGGGCAAGGTGATCGGTGGCGGCATGCCGCTGGCCGCCTTTGGGGGCCCGCGCGCCATCATGGAACACCTGGCACCGCTGGGGGCCGTGTACCAGGCGGGCACGTTGTCGGGCAACCCGGTGGCCACGGCCTGCGGGCTGGCCACGCTGCGCGAGATCAGGAAGCCGGGTTTCTTCGACGCCCTGTCGGCCACCACGCGCTCGCTGGTCGATGGGCTGGCTGCCGCGGCGGCGGCCGAAGGCGTGCCCTTCAGCACCGACAGCGAAGGCGGCATGTTCGGCTTCTTCCTGATGCCCGAGCTGCCCCAGAACTACGCCCAGGTGCTCAAGACCGACAGCGCGCGTTTCAACCAGCTGTTCCACGGCCTGCTCGATCGCGGTATCTACATCGCGCCGGCGCTGTACGAGGCGGGCTTCGTGAGCGCGGCACACACCGCCGACGACATCGCCGCCACCGTGGCAGCCGCCCGCGAAGTCTTCAAGGAACTATCAAAATAATAGCTACCAGCGCTTACCCATCAAGCGCTATCGGCCATTTTTATGAATATTCCTGCTTGCTAACTCGACGTTGGCATTCGTTCACAGCAGCCCCCGCAGCTCGCGGGCGGCCTCCTGCAGCAGTGGCAGCATGTCGCGCTGCAGGCTGCGCTCGTCCACCTGCTTGGGCGACGCCACCACATTGAGTGCGGCCACCGTGTCGCCCTGCAGATTGCGCAGGGGCACGGCCAGCGCGTGCACGCCCAGCTCGTGCTCCTCCACCGCCAGGCAATGGTCGTCGCGCCGCGCCTTGGCAATCACCTGCCGCAGCGGGCCGACCTGGGTGATGGTGTGGGGAGTGAGCCGGTGCAGCGGGCAGGCCTTGAGCCACGCCGTCAGCGCCGCCGGTGGCAAGGCTGCCAGCAGCACGCGCCCCGTGGACGTGGGGTGCGCCGGCAGCCGCGCCCCCAGGTGTAGCCCATAGGCCAGCACGCGCGACGGCGCGCCGTACACCCCGCTGCGCGCCACGATCACCACCTCGCCGCCATCCAGCACCACGGCCGAGAATGACTGCTGCGTCTGTGCCGCCAGCCGGTTGAGCGTGGGCTGCAGCACCCGCGGCAGCCGGGCCGATGCCAGGTAGCTGCCCGAAAACCGCAGCACCTTGGGCGCCAGCCAGAAGTAGCTGCCATCCGTCTCCAGATAACCCAGGTGCGCCAGCGTGAGCAGGTGGCGGCGCGCCGCCGCGCGCGTGAGGCCGGTGCGCTGCGCGGCCAGCGTGGCATTGAGCCGCTGGCGCTCGGTGTCGAAACTCTCCAGCACCGCCAGGCCCTTGGCCATGCCTTCGATGAAATCTGCCTTGGCGATGGGAACGGTGGTCATGCGGGGGTCCATGGTCGGCCGGTCGATGCCCGGGGTGCGGGCGCCCGATGCGCCGGGGGCTGTGGAAGATTGCGCGATGATCGCACATCACGTCCACCCACCGCGCGCCAGGGCGCCGGGCGGGCGCCGCGTTGACATGGATCAACCTACGCTTGGCGCTGTTGTCTTAGCGCTTTCCAGCGCCCTTGTTTGCTTTGTGAGGTTGTCCACCATGCGTACCCAGGTTGCCATCATCGGCGCAGGCCCCGCCGGCCTGCTGCTCGGCCAGTTGCTTTACAAGTCCGGCATCGACGCCGTCATCATCGAACAGCGCAGCCCCGACTACGTGCTGGGCCGCATCCGCGCCGGCGTGCTGGAGCAGGTCAGCATGGACCTGCTGGACCAGGCGGGTGTCGGCGCCCGCGCCCATGCCGAAGGACTGCCACACGACGGCATCGAGCTGCTGTTCAAGGGCGCGCGGCACCGCATCGACCTGCACGCGCTGACCGGCGGCAGCCGCGTGACGGTGTACGGCCAGACCGAAGTCACCCGCGACCTGATGGACGCCCGCGCCGCCGAAGGCCTGACCACGGTGTACGACGCCCAGAACGTGAGCGTGCACGACTTCGACGGCCAGCAGCCGCGCGTGACCTACGAGAAGGACGGCCAGACGCACGAGGTGCTGTGCGACTTCATCGCAGGCTGCGACGGCTACCACGGCGTGTGCCGCGCCAGCGTGCCCGAGGGTGCGCTGCGCACCTACGAGCGCGTCTACCCCTTCGGCTGGCTGGGCGTGCTGGCCGACGTGAAGCCTGTCTCGCACGAGCTGATCTACGCCAACACCGAGCGCGGCTTTGCGCTGTGCAGCATGCGCAGCAACACGCGCAGCCGCTACTACCTGCAGGTGCCATCGACCGACAAGGTGGAGCAGTGGAGCATCGAGCAGTTCTGGGCCGAACTGGGCAACCGCCTGGACCCCGAGGCGCGCGAGAACCTGGTCACCGGCCCGGCGCTGGAGATGAGCATCGCCCCGCTGCGCAGCTTCGTGGCCGAGCCCATGCGCTTTGGCCGCCTGTTCCTGGCGGGCGACGCCGCCCACATCGTGCCGCCCACCGGCGCCAAGGGCCTGAACCTGGCGGCGAGTGACGTGGGCTACCTGTGGAATGCGTTCGCCGACTACTACGGCGAGAAGTCGAGCGCCGGCATCGACACCTATTCCGACCGCTGCCTGCGCCGCGTGTGGCGCGCCGAGCGCTTCTCGTGGTGGTTCACCTCGTTGATGCACCGTTTTCCAGAGACTGGCGAATTCGGCCAGAAGATTCAGGAAGCCGAGCTGGAATACCTGGTGCACTCGCGCGCAGCCTCGGTCTCACTGGCCGAGAACTACGTAGGGCTACCGATGAACTTCGGAACCTGACTCTCTCCCCGTTCCGAGAGTACCTCCCAAAAAAAAAGCGGCTTCCCAGGAAGCCGCTTCTTGCATGGCGCCCCGCCGCCCGAATCAGTGGCGGAAGTGGCGCACCCCGCTGAACACCATGGCCACGCCGCGCTCGTTGGCGGCATCGATCACTTCGTTGTCGCGCATGGAGCCACCGGGCTGTATCACGCAGGTCGCACCTGCATCGACCACCACATCGAGGCCGTCGCGGAAGGGGAAGAATGCGTCGCTGGCCACCACGGTGCCCTGCAGCGTGAGGCCCGCGTGGCCCGCCTTGATGCTGGCGATGCGGGCCGAGTCCAGGCGGCTCATCTGGCCGGCGCCCACGCCCATGGTCATGCCGCCCTTGCAGAAGACGATGGCATTGCTCTTGACGTACTTGGCCACCTTCCAGGCGAACAGCAGGTCTTCCATCTCTTCCAGCGTGGGCTGCTTGTGCGTGACCACCTTCAGGTCGATGAGCGACAGCTCGTGGTTGTCCGCGGTCTGCAGCAGCAAGCCGGAGCCGATGCGCTTGGCGTCCATGGCGTTGCGGCCCCGCTGCCAGTCGGTGAGCTGCTGCGCCTTGCCGGCATGCGGCGGCAGGGCGATCTTGAGCAGGCGCACATTGGCCTTGGCCTTGAACACCTCCAGCGCCTCGGGCGTGAACTCCGGCGCCATCAGCACTTCGACGAACTGCTTGGCGATCTGCTGGGCGGCGCCGCCATCCACCGTGCGGTTGAAGGCGATGATACCGCCGAAGGCGCTGGTGGGGTCCGTCTGGAAGGCCTTGCTGTAGGCATCGAGCGCGTCCAGGCCCACGGCCACGCCGCAGGGGTTGGCGTGCTTGACGATGACGCAGGCAGGCGCCTCGAAGCTCTTGACGCATTCCCACGCCGCATCGGCGTCGGCGATGTTGTTGTACGACAGCTCCTTGCCCTGCACCTGCTCGGCCGTGACCAGCGAGCCGGGCGCGGGGTACAGGTCGCGGTACAGCGCGGCCTGCTGGTGCGCGTTCTCGCCGTAGCGCAGGTCCTGCACCTTGGTGAAGATGCCGTTGCTCTGGCCAGCGAACTGGGCACGCGCGGGCACGTAGGTTTCGGACAGCTTTTCCTCTTCGAAGGTGACGGACGAGAGGTAGTCGCTGATGGCGCCGTCGTACTGCGCGATGCGGTTGAACGCGGCCACCGACAGCGCGAAGCGCAGCTTGTCGGAAAGCTTGCCGTTTTCCTTCAGCTCGGCCAGCACGGCGGGGTACTGCGAGGCGTCGGTCAGCACGCCAACGTCCTTCCAGTTCTTGGCGGCACTGCGCACCATGGCCGGGCCGCCGATGTCGATGTTCTCGATGGCGTCGGCCAGCGTGCAGCCCGCCTTGGCCACGGTGGACTCGAAGGGGTACAGGTTGACCACCAGCAGGTCGATGGTGTCGATGCCATGCTCCTGGAGCGCGGCCATGTGCTCGGGCAGCTCGCGGCGCGCCAGCAGGCCGCCGTGCACCTTGGGGTGCAGCGTCTTCACGCGGCCGTCCAGCATCTCGGGGAACTGGGTGACCTCGGCCACCTCGGTCACGGGCAGGCCCTGGTCGGCCAGCAGCTTGGCGGTGCCGCCGGTGGACAGCAGCTTGATGCCCAGTGCATGCAGGGCCTGTGCAAATTCGACGATGCCGGTCTTGTCGGAGACGGAAAGAAGTGCGTTCATGGCAGTGGTGGTGGGGAGAGTTTGAATGAAAAAAGGGCCTGGCGCTTTATGGATAAGCGCCAACAGCTATACATTTAATAGCAATCGTGCGCCGGTCAGAGCAGCTTGTGCAGGGCCAGCTTCTTGCGCAGCGTGTTGCGGTTCAGGCCCAGCCATTCGGCGGCGCGGGACTGGTTGTTGTCGGCATGGGTCATCACCACTTCCAGCAGCGGTTTTTCGACCACGCGCACCAGCATGTCGTACATGCCGTCGGGCGTCTCTCCGCCCAGGTCGCGAAAGTAGCCTTGCAGGCTCTCGCGCACGCATTCTTCTATGTGTTTCTTGCTCATGCAGCCATTCCCTCTTGTTCTTCTGGTTCTGCGTCCGTGCCGGTGGCGGCGGGCAGCCGGTCCATCTGTTGCGCAAGCGCATCCAGGTGGTCGGCCACGGCCTGCCACTGCGCGGCGCAGTCCTCGATCGTATTGATGTGTTGCCTGAAGGCCTCGCCGCCGGGCAGCGCACGCAGGTACCACGCGATGTGCTTGCGCGCACTGCGCACCCCGGTCAGCTCGCCATACAGGCTGTAGTGGTCTTGCAGGTGGTCCAGCAACAGGCGCCGCACCTCAGCCACCAGCGGTGGCGCCAGGTGCTCGCCCGTGGCCAGGAAGTGGCCGATCTCGCGGAAGATCCACGGCCGGCCCTGTGCGGCACGGCCGATCATGATCGCGTCGGCCCCGGTGGCGGCCAGCACGTCGCGCGCCTTCTCGGGCGAAGTGATGTCGCCATTGGCCACCACGGGCACCCTCACCGCCGCCTTCACCGCCGCGATGGTGTCGTACTCCGCATGGCCCTTGTAGCCCTGCTCGCGCGTGCGGCCGTGCACGGTGAGCATCTGGATGCCCACGCCCTCGAACGCGCGGGCCAGCGCCACGGCGTTCTTGTGCTCCTGGCACCAGCCGGTGCGCATCTTCAGCGTGACGGGCACGTTGAAGGGCGCGCACGCCTGTACCACGGCCTCGGCGATCTCCACGGCCAGCGCCTCGTTCTGCATCAGGGCGGAGCCCGCCCACTTGTTGCAGACCTTCTTGGCCGGGCAACCCATGTTGATGTCGATGATCTGCGCGCCGCGCTCCACGTTGTAGACCGCGGCCTCGGCCATCATCGGCGCATCGGTGCCTGCGATCTGCACGGCGATGGGCCCGGGCTCCCCTTCATGGTTGGCCCGGCGCGAGGTCTTGAGGCTGTTCCACAAGTCCTTGCGCGAGGTCACCATCTCGCTCACCGCGTAGCCCGCGCCCAGCGCCTTGCACAGCTGGCGAAACGGCCGGTCCGTGACGCCCGCCATCGGGGCGACGAACAAGCGGTTCGCCAGAGGAATGTGGCCGATGTGCATGAAGGGGCGCGGTAGGTGCAGCAGCGAATGCTGAAAAAGGAGGCAGGATTGTACCTGCTCAAAATTTCAGCAAATGAAATGTTACGCCCACTGAAATGACGCCCCTGTCCACCCCGATGCTCTCCGGCGCGGCGACGCACGGCCGCCACGGTCAACGCGCGGCGAGGTCGGTTTCCGCCGTCGGTGCAGGAACCCGGGCACGTTGCGCAAAGCGCCACCAGGCATCGGCGGCATTGTCGAATTCATGGCGCGCCATCAGCGTGCGCAGCCACTGGCGGTTGTGCAGCACATCCGGCGAGAAGCCCCGCGCGGCCAGCTCCGCGCCCCCCTGCCTCACGCCGGCGGGCGTGCCCATGTCCACATCGTGCCCATCGGCCAGGGGGCCGCGCACGACCTTGCTGGCCTTCATGCCGTCCACCACCCGCACCCGCACCACCCATTCGCCGGCGGCGACGGGGCAGGTGGCTTCAAGTGCCATGCCTTGCGCCTGCAGCTCCCGGGCCACGCCATCCAGCGCGGCGCGCCCACCGGGCATCTCGCTGCAGCCGCTACCGCTGCCGGCATGCGCGTGCGGAGCCGGCGGCAGCGAAGAAGACACAGGGGGCACCGCCGCCTGCGGGCTGTGCACGCAGGCGGCCAGCAGCAGCGCCAGGGCCGCTGACGACCAGCGGGTGCCCACCGGCACGGCGGCAGGTGCCGGGCGGGCGATGGCAGGGATTGCGAAACAATGCATGAAGCCTCCCGGGGTAAATTCATTCAGGGACGGTGTTGCTTCACGGTACAAATAGGCGCCGCCCACGGCCATGCGCGGATGGCGCACCCCTGCGTAGGACAGCGCCCCCTGGCATGAAAGCGATGCCGCCGCCGCCCTACACTTCCTCCCATGGAAATCTGGATGCACCAGCTGCTGGAATGGCTTGCGCTGCCGCAGTTCGGCCTGAGCACGGTCTTTGTCGTTTCGTTCATCTCGGCCACGCTGCTGCCGCTGGTCTCGGAGCCTGCGGTGTTCGGCCTGATCAAGATCAACCCTGAACTCTTCTGGCCTGCCATCCTGGTGGCCACGGCCGGCAACACGCTCGGAGGTGGTGTGAGCTGGTGGATGGGCCTAGGCGCCCACAAGGCGGTGGACAAGGCCCGTGGCAACGCCACCGACGTGCGCGCACTCCACTGGCTTCAGCGCTTTGGCGCACGCGCCTGCCTGATGAGCTGGCTGCCCGTGGTGGGCGACCCGCTGTGCGCCGTGGCGGGTTGGTTGAAGTTGCCATTCTGGCCCTGCCTGGCGTACATGGCAGTGGGCAAGTTCTTCCGCTACCTGGTCATGACCAGCGTGCTGCTGTACTTCATGCCCGAGCACATCGTGCGGTGACGGCGGCGGCGATGTGTGCTGGCGCAGGCCGCAGCATCAGGCGTTGTAGCCCAGCTCCCTGAGCAAGTCATTCGCAACCTCTTCAAATTCGAGGATCTCGTCCGCTGACAAGATGCCGCGCCAGGCATCCCGCAAACGGGGGTCTGGTGCTTGCCGGGTTCTGGCCTGCTGCGCCCGCCGCCGCTCGGCGGACACGATGACCACGCCATCTGCGGTCGCACGGCCTTGGTGCTCCTGAAGCCGCTCCCCGCTTCGGGTGTGGTAGTCCAGCATGGCAGGATCAAAATCGAGCCGGATGAAATCGCACACCCTTCGCAGTTCTGCCTCGGTGTCGGCGATGAGGTTTTCGTAGCGGATTTCCAGGTAGTTCTGGCACAGCGCGCCGTTGTTTCTTGTGGTGGTGACGTTGTCCCGCCAGTGCCGCGCCTGGACAGCCATGGATCTCCCGGGTGAAAACCACTGATCCCGCAGCGAGGCAGCGCACGCCCGGCCATCGCGGACGATGTGGATGAAATGCGCTTCCGGCAGCAGTTGCTGCAGATAGGGCATGTGCAGGCCATACAGCGGCGTCTTGTCGCCCCACCGCGTCTTGTGGAACCTGGCCGCATACATCCGATAGAACACCCGGAAACCGTCGGGGAGACTGAAGGGATCGACGCATTCCAGAGCCTGTGAAAAAGCAGCCCGGTCGATGCCAAAGTCCGCCCATCCCGGCGCATGGGGCGGAAAGCCCGTGACGGCGTTGCAAAACCAGGTGCGCGGATCGGGCGTGCCAAAACCGTCCAGGGGCATGGCGAGAAACCCGGTCTCTGGCGGAATGGCGAGCGCAGGGTGTGCATCCAGCATCAGCCGCAAAAGGGTCGTCCCCGATCGGGGTGAGCCGACGATGATCGGCATGGGGGGAAGGGCTGGCAAGGGCGCTTGCGCCGCTCGGCCTTTGCAAAGCCGCTGCCAGTAATGCTGGAGGCCCATCGCGTATCATTTCCTTTACTGGCAAGCGCCCGCTACAGCTTCGCCTTCAGACATCCCAGAGTTCAAAGGTCCCCTGTGCAAATCCTTATTGCAGTGTGCGGCATGCAATATCGCAGCGGTGCAGAGCTTTTTGTTCGCGATCTTGCACTCGCCCTGCACCAGCGTGGCCATTCCGTCGTGGTGTATGCCCCCATCATGGGTGATCTGGCGGATGAACTGCGCTCACGCTGTATCGCCTGCGTTGCCGAGTTGTCTTGTGTGTCCGAAACGCCAGACATCATTATCGGAAATATGCGCGACGATACCGTGGCCTGCATGGCGCATTTTCTGTCCACCCCGGCCATATCCATTTGCCACGACCGCACAGCTTTACACGGAAAACCGCCGCGCTTGACCCGCATTCGGCAACATGTGGCTGTGGATGAGAATTGTGCGGAGCGCCTGTATCTCGAAAATGGCATTCCGCGATCGTCTTTAGAAATCATTTCCAATGGCGTCGATCTGGAACGATTCCGCCCTCGCCCACCTTTGCCCGCCAAACCGCTGCGCGCGGCGATATTCAGCAATTACTCCACGGAGAGCGAAGAAACCGCAGCCATCCGATCAGCCTGCGCGGCATTTGGCATATCGCTGGAGGTGATCGGAAAAGGCGTCGGGCGACAAGAGGCTTCCCCAGAAAAAGTCCTGGCACAGTTTGACCTTGTGTTTGCCAAGGCCCGCTGTGCCATGGAGGCGATGGCGGTGGGGTGTGCGGTCATCCTGCTCAACGAGGGCACGGGCCTGGCAGGCCTGGTCACGCCAGGCAACGTCAAGGAATGGCATCGCTGGAACTTTGGGCGCCGGCTGATGCAACAGCGCATTCACCGCGAGGCCATCGAGCAGGAGATACAACGCTACTGTGCGCCAGATGCGCAGGCCGTGAGTGCCTACGTGCGCGAGCATGTCTCACTGGCCGCCACCGCAGACGCAATGGAGCGCCTGGCACAACGCGTGGTCCATGCCGAAACGACCCACCGCCCGATCAGCCCCCAGGAAGAACTCCGCGAGTTTGCCCAGCATGTTGCGGACAATCTCATGCCGTTTGGCGTTGCACAGGTGGCGGTGCAAACCGGCATCCTGCTTGAGCGGGTCGAATCGCTGAATGCGCTGCGCAGTTCGGCATCGCCCATCGCCGCCCCGCCAGCGCCAGACGTCCGCCCCGACTCCGCTCCACAGGCGCAGGAGCTGGCGGCCACGAAGGCTCTGGCGGCAGATCTGGAGCGGCAAATTGGCGCACTGCGTGCCAGCTGGTCCTGGCGATTGACCGCGCCCCTGCGCTGGCTCGGGGCGCACCGAAGCACTTAAACACCAACGACCATGAAGCCTCTTCTTTTGGTAGCCCACCCAGGCCACGAACTGCGCATTTTTGAGTGGGTGCGCCGAGTGAAGCCCCATGTGGTGATCCTGACGAACGGTGACGGCTCCATCGGGCAGGCACGCCTGAGCGACACCCAGGATCTGCTCGCCGACATCGGCGTTCGCGTGCGCTGCGACTGGCTGGAGCCGGTGTCAGACGCTGCGGTGTACCAAGCCTTGCTCGGCACCGCACCATCCCCGTTTGCCGGTTGGCTGACCCAGCTCACCCAGGCCGCCCTGCAGGAGGGCATCGATGTGCTGGTGTCCGACCAGGCGGAGGGCTACAACCCAACGCACGACCTGTGCCGGGTACTGGCCAATTGTCTGGTGCGGCAGATGGGGCAGGCCGGACGGCAGGTCCGCAACCTGGAGATTCCACTGGTCGGCCACCCCTGTGACCCCGCCTACGATGAACAGGCCGAGGTCAAGATCACCCTGTCTGCGCCAGAGCTGACCCAGAAACTCGCAAAGATGCAAGACTACGCCCGGCGTTGCAGCCCGGTGCTCGAGCAAGAGCTACAGACCATGCTGGATGGCTATGGGCAGCAAGCGTTCGCCACGGAGTGTCTGTACACAGCGCGCCGCACCCCCTATGAAGACGACAAGGTCCCGGACACGATGCCCAGTTTCGAGCGCATTGGCGAAGAGCGACGTCTGGCCGGTATTTACAAGCACGTCATACAGGCCCAGCACCTGCGACAATTGGTGCAGTCCTTTGCACTTCAGCACTGAAGTGGACTCCATGGCGAACCGCACCCGCATCGCAGTGATTGGCTATGGCCGCTTTGGACGCGTGCATGCCCTGCGTGCCCAGGCACATCCTGCGTTCGACGTGCTGTGTGTGGTCGACCCCCAACCCGGTGCACGCGACACCGCGCAAGCCGATGGATTCAACGCCATCGCTTCCCTGGATGGCCTCCCCCGTGGCGTGGAGGCGGCCTCGGTGGTGACCCCCGCAGATACCCACGCCGAGATTGCAATCGCGTTGATGCACCGGGGGATCGATGTGCTGGTGGAGAAACCCCTGGCGACCTCGGAGGCGGAGATCGACACCATGCTCGATGCTGCCCAGGCGACCCGCCGCCGGCTCTTCACGGGACATATCGAGCGCTTCAATCAGGCGCTGACGCCCGCGCCCTGGGACACAACGCCGGGGAACATCGTGTTTTCACGACAGTCGCGCCTTCCCGGGTGCAGCCACTCCGTGGTGTTGGACCTGATGGTCCATGACCTGGATCTGGCCGCCCACCTGCTGCGCTGCCAGGCACCGGATTCATTTCACATCCTTGGCGTACAGGAACATGGGGGAGGCGTATCCGCGCAGGTGGCGATGGGTACGGCAGTCGTGGACTTTCATGCCCTGCATGGCGCGGACACTTCCAGCGCCACCATCCGCTGGCAAGGGGCCGCCGCCATGTGCGAGCTGCCCCTCTCGCACCGCGCGGACCTTGCCCAGACGGACGCACTCACCCGGCAGTACACCGCCTTTCACGAGGTGCTGACGGGGCAGCATTCGCACCTGGCCAGCGCCATGGACGGGGCCACCGCCGCCCGACGCGCCCTGGCGATAGCGGCACGACTATGAACGTACCGTTTTTTCGCAGTCCCTGGCAAACCCCCTCCAACGCAGACAGCCTCGGTGCCACCTTTGCCCATATCCTGCAGAGTGGCCAGTACATCCTCGGAAGGGCTGTGCACGAGTTTGAACGCGAACTCTCCGCCAGGCTGGGAGCCCAGCCAGTGGCGGCCCTGAACTCCGGCACGGACGCCCTCGTGCTCGCGCTGCGGTTGTTGGAGCTGCAACCCGGCGACGAGGTCGTTCTTCCCTCCTACACGTTCTTTGCCTGTTTTGAGGCCGTGGTCCGCGCGGGGGCCGTGCCGGTTCTGTGCGACTCCCAGGCCCACGATTTCCTCTGCAGCGAGAAGGAGGTTGTGGCCTGCATGACCGCCCGCACGCGCGCCGTCATGGCGGTTCCACTGTTTGGCGATGCGAGCGCGATTCCCGCCATCGCACGAAGTTGCCGCGCCATGGGGGTGCCACTGATAGAGGATGCCGCGCAGGCGCTGGGTGCGCGGGTGCATACCGAAGAGCGCGGGTGGCAGCAGGCCAGTACCTTGGGTGACCTGGGAACGCTCAGCTTCTACCCCACGAAAACGCTGGGCGCGCCGGGCGACGCCGGCGCATTGACCAGCCGCCATGCTCATTTCATCGAGCGTGCGATGTCGCTGCGCAATCACGGGCTGCACGCCGGATGCCATTCCGACGTGGGCTACAACAGCCGCATGGATGAATTTCAGGCCGCCGCTCTGGTGCAAGGCCTGGGCCAGCTCGACAGCTGGCTGGACGAGCGCAAGAGCATTGCGTCGCGCTACCTGGAAGGCCTGGCGGGGCTTGACGGCATTTCACTGCCTTGCCATCACGAAGGACACGCCTGGAACTACTTTGTCCTGCGGTGCACGCAGCGTGACAGGCTGCGCGCGGCCCTCGCGCAAGCAGGTGTGCAAACCCGCATCTACTACAGCGCCCCGATCCACAGGCAACCGGCATACCTGAAGCGCTTCCCCGGCGTGCACCTTCCGCACGCCCAAGCACACGCCCAGCAGGCGCTCGCGCTTCCCCTTTTTCCGGGCATGGCGGAGGCGGAAGTCGACCACGTCATGAAGGCCGTCGCCCTCGCTTCCGGCCGCACTTGATGGACGGTCTTGTGGAAAACCCGGCGGTGCCAACGGGGGGCCAGTTCGTGGCATGCGCCCGCGATTCCGGGGCGCTGCATGTCACAGGAGCGTGTGGTGGCCGGATTCCGGCAGCAACGAGTTCTCCTTGGCCACCGGCTCCTCGACCACCACCTGGTTGCGCCCGCCTTCCTTGGCCATGTACATCGCGGTATCGGCCCGGGAGAAGAACTCCAGCACCGACTCTCCCAGCACGTACTGGGTCACGCCGATCGACACCGTCACCCGCCCCTTGAGAAGCCCGGCCCATGCATGGATCTCGACCTGGGCGCGGATGCGCTCGCAGGTATTGAGCGCAGGCAGCAGGGATGTGGCGGGAAAGATGAGCAGGAACTCCTCGCCCCCATAGCGCCCGAACACATCGCCTGCGCGCACCCCCTGCTGTGCCACGCGGGCGAACGTGCGCAGCACCTCGTCACCCCCCAGATGCCCCAGTTCATCGTTGATGCGCTTGAAATGGTCGATATCCACCACGGCGAGGCACAGGGGAATGCCGCTTTCATCCGCCAGCTGCTTTTGTTCCTCCAGCGCGGCCAGCACGTAGCGGCGGTTGAAACATCCGACCAGGGGGTCGCGCTGGGCGTCTTCCTGGATGTTCTTGATCTTCCGGCTGGCGTGGTACAGGCTGCGGTAGAGGCGCTGGACCCTGCCCATCAGGAGGATGTAGGTGGGCAACGATAGCGCCAGGGCCAGCCAGTGCAGCGCTTCCAGGCGCAGCAGCGCGTCATTTTTCTGCTCCACGTAATGGAGCCCCACCACCACGGCGTACAGGCACAGCATGCAGGCCGCCAGCGCCAGCAGCGCGGGTCGCGGCACGGTGAAGATCCCGTAGGCCACCGCCACGAAGGTGAACGGAACCAGCAGGATCTGCGTGACCGGCGCCAGATAGAACACCCCGACCATGCAGGCCAATGCCGTGGCCACAATGGCCAGCTTCAGGTGCCTGTGCCGCACCTTCTTGTGCAGGCCCGAACTGAAAATCCCCCAGAAGGCCCCGCATCCCAGCACCACCAATACGGCCAGGACGGCGAGCACCTGCACATCCACCATGCCCAGCGCATAGAACCCGGCCATCGCCAATACATACAGGCCGATCAGCCCCCCGGCCAGCCGCCATTTCTGCCCCGCGCTGCGCCCGCTTCGCGGCCCCAGGCCATCCATGGCCCTGCGCGCGGGACGCGCCATGGCCGACGATGAGTCATCGAATTCCATGACGGCGTCGGACAGCGGAAAGGCGTCCGTCGCCGAAAACGGATTCTTGCGGCCAAAGAACATGCGGAGGCAGGCGTGGGCCCGGGTTCGTTCGGGTGACAGGTTCACCGAAATACACAGTCCGCCAGCGCTGACGCCCGGCAGACGGGCCCGCGCATCTTACGCAGAACTGACACGGAAGCGCTCCGTGTTTTCCAGTAGCTCGCGCGCTGCAGCGCACCCTGCGGGCGGCGTTTGGCGCCGCGCACCCCGCCTTGCGGCCACTGTTTGCGCCCGGAAAAAGATGCCTCTTCAGGCCGCCGCAACCTGCCGGCGTGTCCACCAGCCTTCCAGGCTGTAGACCAGCAGCGCAGTCCAGATCAACACAAACCCCACGAGGCGCGCAGGCTGGAAGGGTTCATGGAACAGCCACACGCCCAGCGCAAACTGCAGGCTCGGGGAGATGTACTGCAGGATGCCCAAGGTGGACATCGGGATCAGGCGGGCACCCGCGGCAAACAGCAGCAGCGGAACGGCCGTCATGGGGCCCGCGAGCAACAGCCATCCCACGGCGGCTGGCGGCCCCTGGACCAGTGCGCCCTCGCCCTGCCAGGCCCACCAGCCCAGCATGATGGCGGCCACCGGCGCGAGCACCAGGGTTTCCAGCGCCAGCCCCTCCAGCGCGCCCAGCACGGCAAGCTTGCGCAGCAACCCGTAGAAGCCAAAGCTCAGGGCCAGCACCAGCGCAATCCAGGGCAGGCGGCCCGCCTGCACCGCAAGCCACAGCACTCCCGCGGCAGCCACGGCCACCGCAAGCCACTGGCCCGGGCGAGGCCGCTCTTTCAGGAACACGAAGCCCAGCGCCACGTTCACCAGCGGCAAAATGAAATAGCCCAGGCTGGCATCCACCACATGCTGGTTCTGCACCGCCCACACATAGGTGAGCCAGTTGCCCGACAGCAGCATCGCCGACAGCACGAACGCGCCCAGCACACGGGGCTGGCGCAGCACGGCGCCCATCCAGGACCATTGCCTGCGCACCATCAGCACGCCAAAGACAAACACCAGCGACCACACCGTGCGGTGCATCACCACCTCCAGCGAGGGCACATCCGCCACCTGCTTGAAATACAGCGGGAACAGGCCCCAGGCGGCATAGGCCAGCGCGGCGTAGAGGATTCCAGTGTTCATAGAAATCGGTGGTGCCAGGGGCGCGCAGGCCCCTTCGAACGGTCGAAAAAAATCCCTGCATGCCAGGGGCCGTGCAGGGATGCGATGCCATCGGGCCCATGGCCCGGCGGAGCTTTCAGCCTCCCAACCCCTAGACGTTGAACAGGAAGTTCAGCACGTCGCCATCCTTGACCACGTACTCCTTGCCTTCGGCGCGCATCTTGCCTGCATCCTTGGCGCCCTGCTCGCCCTTGAGCGCGATGAAGTCCTCAAACGCAATGGTCTGTGCACGGATGAACCCGCGCTCGAAGTCGCCGTGGATCACGCCGGCCGCCTGGGGCGCCGTGTCGCCGATGTGGATGGTCCAGGCGCGCACTTCCTTCACGCCCGCGGTGAAGTAGGTCTGCAGGCCCAGCAGCTTGAAGGCGCCGCGGATCAGCCGGGCCAGGCCGGGCTCCGTCTGGCCCATCTCGGCCAGGAACATGTCGCGGTCCTCGTCGCTCATCTCGGCCATCTCGGCTTCCATCTTGGCGCAGATGGCCACCACGGGCGCGTTCTGGCTGGCGGCGTATTCCTTCAACCGGTCCAGGAAAGGGTTGTTCTCGAAGCCGTCCTCGCTCACGTTGCCCACGAACATCGCGGGCTTGGCGGTGATCAGGCACAGGGACTTGAGCAGGGGCTGCTCTTCCTTGGTGATCTCCACCGAGCGGGCGGGCTTGCCCTCGTTGAGCGCGGCCTGGATGCGCGTGAGCAGCGCCACCAGCTTGGCGGCATCCTTGTCGTTGCCCGACTTGGCGGCCTTGGTGTAGCGGTTGAGCGCCTTCTCCACGGTGCCCATGTCGGCCAGGCACAGCTCGGTCTGGATGACTTCGATATCGGAGATCGGGTCCACGCGGCCAGCCACGTGGATCACGTTGTCATCCTCGAAGCAGCGCACCACGTTGACGATGGCGTCCGTCTCGCGGATGTGGGCCAGGAACTGGTTGCCCAGGCCTTCGCCCTGGCTGGCGCCCGCCACCAGGCCGGCGATGTCCACGAACTCGACGATCGCAGGCACGATGCGCTCGGGCGAGATGATGCTGGCCAGCTGCTGCAGGCGGGGGTCCGGCACCTCCACCACGCCCACATTGGGCTCAATGGTGCAGAAGGGATAGTTTTCGGCGGCGATGCCGGCCTTGGTCAGCGCGTTGAAAAGGGTGGACTTGCCGACGTTGGGCAGGCCCACGATGCCGCATTGGAGGCTCATGGCAGGGCTTTCTGGAATTCGGAGACAAACCGCCGATTTTACGGGCCCGCCGGCAACCGCCGTTCGGGGGCAGGTTCGCGCCTCAATCGAAGCGCAGATCCGCCCCCACCCGCTGCCCCACGCGCAGCATCTGGCCCGCGCCCCGGGCCACGATGGCATTCATGCCGAAGGTGGTCGCACCATCGAGGCGCTTGTCCTGGCGGTAGGTCCGCAGCATGTCGCCCACTGCGGGGGTGCTTTCGGCCGTGGCGGGGTCGATGTCGGGGATGGGGCATCGTGAACACGGCTTCACGGGCTGCAGGTGGATCCCGCCTTCCGGGGCCTCCACCCGAATCATGTCCACACGGTCTTCGTCATGGGCATCCACGCCGGCCAGCACCACATTGGGCCGGAACCGCTCCATCCCCACGGGGGCATGGCCTGCCGCCTGCAGCCGCGCATTCAGCTCCTGCAGGGAAGCCTCGCTGGCCACCAGCACGGGAAACCCGTCGGCGAACTGATTGGGCGCCTCGATCCCCCCCGTCCACTCCATGCTGGACAGGCGGCGGTGCTCAGGGTCGAAACGGACAAGCCGGCACGGCTGGCCCAGGAAATCCGTGAACCACTGGGCGGCCACCGCGCCCATGTCCCAGGCGGGCACCGTATCCCGCCACACGGTCACGGTGGCAGGCGCCTCGACCGCATCGATGGACACGTGCAGGGCCAGCATGCCGGGCGCGCGCAAGACCATTTCGTCGCTCTTGAGCTGCGGCCGGATGAGCGCCATGCGGGGCAGGACGCGCTGGGTCAGGAACATGCCCTTGGCATCCACCACCATCCAGGCGCGGTCCAGGTCCAGCCCGGTCTCCGTGAGCAGCGCCTCCTGCACTTCAATGCCGGCGCACGACTTGACGGGATAGACGAACAGCCGTGCGATGGTGCCCGACAGATCGGAATCAGGGTTGAAGCTCACGCCGGGGTACTCCTTGAAAAACGGGCGGGGATGCGGGCCCCGATTCTGCACTGCGCGCGCGGGCACAAGCCCCCTCCTACAATGCCGCCATGGCCCAAACCTTTGATATCTGTATTCGCGGCACCGGCATCGTGGGCAAGACCCTGGCGCTGCTGCTGGCCCGCGAACGGCTGAAAGTGGCCCTGCTGCCGGCCCCCGGCCCCAGAGGCGCCGCAGCCGCCGATGTGCGGGCCTACGCGCTGAATGCGGCCTCGCGCCATCTGCTCGAATCGCTGCGCAGCTGGCCGGACGAGCAACACGCCACGCCGGTGCGGACCATGCAGGTGCAGGGTGACCACGACGGCGCCGTCCATTTCGACGCGGCCACCCAGGGGGTGGATGCCCTGGCCTGGATCGTCGACGTGCCCGCCCTGGAAGCACGCCTCACGGAAGCCGTGCGCTACCAGCCGCAGGTGGAATGGGTGGAGTCGCCCGTGCCCGCGGCGCTGACGGTGGTGTGCGAGGGCCGCGCCAGCAGCACGCGCCAAGAATTTGGCGTGGATTTTCAGGTGACGCCCTATCCCCAGCACGCCATCGCCACCCGCTTGGAGTGCGAACGTGCGCATGGACAGGTGGCGCGCCAGTGGTTCTTGCCCGACGGCATCCTGGCTTTTTTGCCCTTGGGCGGACCCCAGGGGAACTCCGTGGCGGTTGTATGGTCCGTCTTGCAGGACCAGGCGGCGCCGCTGATGGCCTTGCCGCCTGAAGAATTCGCGAAAAAGCTCCAGGCGGGCAGCCAGGAGGTGCTGGGAAAGTTGGTGCTGAGTGCGGAGCGCGCAGCCTGGCCCCTTCAGCTTGCCAAGGCGGATCGCTGGTGCGGGGCCCTGCCCGCCAGCGGCAAGAACCCGCGCAGCTGGGTGCTGGCCGGCGATGCGGCGCACAACGTGCACCCGCTGGCGGGCCAGGGGCTGAACCTGGGCCTGGCCGATGCGCAGGCCCTGGCAGGCATGCTGCAGGGACGCGACTACTGGCGCAGCGTGGCGGATGTGCGGCTGCTTCGGCGCTATGAAAGGGAGCGCAAGGCCGCGCTCCTGCCGATGGGTTTGGCGACGGACGGGCTGCAGCAGCTTTTCTCCCGCCACGAGGGCCCCCTGCAGGCATTGCGCAACTGGGGAATGAAGGGCTTTGAGCTAAGCGGCCCCTTGAAGAACTTCGTGGCCCGCCAGGCCATGGGAATACATTGACCACATTGCGGCCTCCACCGGGAGGCCGACAGATCTCCGGAACAAGAACACCATGAAACTGATTCCCACCCTGCTCGCCGCAGCCGCCCTGGCTTCAGGCATTGCCGCCTCCGCGCAGGAGGCAGATATCCGCAAGGCCCTCGCCGAGCGCATTCCGCAAATGGACAAGATCGACGAAGTGCGCCCCACGCCCATGAAGGGCCTGTACGAAGTGCGCATCGGGACGGATCTGTTCTACACCGATGCCAAGGGCAACTATGTGATCCAGGGCGAGCTGATCGATGCGAAGGCGCGCCGCAACCTGACGGAAGACCGCATCGCCAAACTCACCGCGGTCGAGTTCTCCGCCCTGCCCCTCAAGGATGCCTTCACCATCGTGCGGGGCGACGGGAAACGCAAGGTGGCCGTTTTTGAAGACCCCAATTGCGGGTACTGCAAGCGCTTCGAACGCGACCTGCAGAACGTGGACAACGTGACGGTTTACCTGTTCCTGTACCCCATCCTCAGCCCAGACTCCGCCGAAAAATCGCGCAACATCTGGTGCGCCAAGGACCCTGTGACCGCCTGGCAGGACCTGATGGTGCGGGACAAGCCCGCGGCTGCGGCAAGCTGCGACACCAGTGCCTTGCAGCGCAATCTGGCCTTTGGGCGCAAGCACAAGATCACGGGCACCCCCACGTTGATCTTTGCCAACGGGGCCCGCGTGCCGGGCGCGATCGGTGCGAAGGAAGTGGAAAAGCGCCTGGCCGAGGCCAGCAGCGAACCCTCCGCAGCGAACTGACCCGCGTTGCGCCGCCGTTGACGCCCTCTCCCACGGGCTGTGCCATCTGCCCGCAAGCCTGAACCTGCAGCTGCCCATGCCCTCTTCCCGCACGCCAGAACCCGCCGCCATCCACTACCGCGTCGAGCCCTCCGACCTGTACGCCCATCTCTTTCGCGTGGCACTGACGATCACCCGTCCCCAGGCCCTGCAGGAGGTCTCGCTGCCGGTCTGGATTCCGGGGAGCTATCTGGTGCGCGAATTCTCCAAGAACCTGCAGGAACTCAAGGCCCACCAGGGCAAGCGCGAGGTGGCGCTGATCCAGTTGGACAAGCACCGGTGGCAGGCGGACTGCAGCGTGGACAAACCCCTGGTGCTGACCTATTGCGTCTGCGCCTACGACACCTCCGTGCGCACGGCCTGGCTCGACACATCCCGGGGCTTTTTCAATGGCACCAGCCTGTGCCTGCGCGTGCATGGACAGGAAAAGCAACGCCACACCCTCGACATCGCCAGCACGCCCGCCACGGCCGGATGGTCGGTCGCCACCGGGCTTGCCGCGCTCAAGGCCGACAAAAAGGGCTTTGGCCTGTATGCCGCCCAAGACTACGACGAGCTGGTCGATTGCCCGGTGGAGATGGGCATGTTCTGGATCGGCCGGTTCACGGCCGGGGGCATTGCGCACCGCTTTGTGGTGGCCGGGGCGGCGCCATCGTTTGATGGCAAGCGCCTGCTGGCGGACACCCAGAAGATCTGCGAAACCGCGATCCGCTTCTGGCATGGAGATGGCAAGGCTCCCTTCAGGAGCTACCTGTTCATGCTCAATGCCGTGGGCGACGGCTACGGGGGGCTGGAGCACCGCAACTCGACCGCGCTCATCTGCGGGCGCCGCGACCTGCCGCGGCTCGGGGAAACACGCGCCGCGGAAGGCTACACCACCCTGCTGGGCCTCATCAGCCATGAGTACTTCCACACCTGGAACGTCAAGCGGCTGCGCCCGTCCGAGTTCACCGAGCACGACTACTCGCGGGAGAACTACACGCAGCTGCTCTGGTTCTTCGAGGGCTTCACCAGCTACTACGATGACCTGCTGCTGCGCCGCGCGGGGCTGATCGATGAGTCCACATACCTGAAGCTCGTCACCAAGACCATCAACCAGGTACTGCAGACCCCCGGCAGGGCCGTACAGACGGTGGCACAGGCCAGCTTCGATGCCTGGGTCAAGTACTACCGCCAGGACGAGAATACGCCCAACGCGACCGTCAGCTACTACACAAAGGGCTCGCTGGTGGCCCTTTGCCTGGACCTCGCCCTGCGCCGCGAAAGCAAGACCAGCCTGGACGAGGTCATGCGCGCGCTCTGGACACGCTGCCATGGCGGCCCCATGGCCGAGGACGATCTGCGCGCGGTATTGGAAGAGCTGGCCGGCCGATCCTTTGATGCTGAACTGGCGCAGTGGGTGCACGGCACCACGGAGCTTCCGCTGACGGAACTGCTGGCGGCCCACGGCGTGCACCTCAAGGCCGAAACACCCCAATGGGCCCAGCGGCTCGGGCTGCGGGTGGGAGAAAGCCACAGCGTGCACATCAAGACCGTATTGCGCGGCGGTGCCGCGGAAAAGGCGGGCATGACGCCAGGCGACGAATGGCTGGGCATCGAGGTGAACCAGCAGGGATGGCGCATCAGCAAGCTGGAGGACGTGGCGTTCTATGCAGGCACCGAGACGGCATTGACGGCCCTGGTGGCGCGCGATGGCCGCCTGCTGCGCCTGGCGCTGGAACTCCCGTCCCGGGGCCCGTCCTCCGCGCCCAGAAAAACCGCCCGCGGCCCCGTGCCAGCCCCTGCCGTTCCTGACACGATCAGCCTGTCGGTTGCCAACGCGGCCGCGGTGGGGCGCTGGCTGAACTGATTCCCGCTGCGCGGTACGGTGTTCTACCTACCTCCGCGCGCTGCAGCCTCGCTTGGGTATATTCGTTCACGCCGTCATAACCACCTATAAATCCAGGAGATTTCCATGTCCTACGAAACCATCGAGGTCCGCACCGAGGCGGACAAGGTTGGCATCATCACGCTCAACCGCCCCAAGCAGCTCAACGCGCTGAATGACCAGCTCATGAACGAACTGGGCACCGCGCTGAAGGCCTTCGACGCGGACGAGAAGATCGGCTGCATCATCGTCACGGGAAGCGAAAAGGCGTTCGCGGCGGGCGCGGACATTGGAGCGATGGCGAAGTACAGCTTTGCGGACACCTACAAGGGCGACTACATCACCCGCAACTGGGAGGCCATCCGGTCCATCCGCAAGCCCGTGATCGCCGCCGTCAGCGGCTTTGCATTGGGGGGCGGCTGCGAGCTGGCCATGATGTGCGACTTCATCATCGCCGCCGACAACGCCCGGTTCGGCCAGCCTGAAATCAAGCTGGGTGTGATCCCTGGCGCGGGTGGCACGCAGCGGCTGCCGCGCGCCGTCGGCAAGGCCAAGGCCATGGACATGGCCCTGACGGGCCGCATGATGGACGCCGCGGAAGCCGAGCGCGCCGGGCTGGTCAGCCGCGTGGTGCCCTACGACAAGCTCATGGACGAGGCGCTGGGCGCCGCGATCATCATTGCAGGCTTCTCGCAAATCGCCGTGATGGCGGCCAAGGAGTCCGTCAACCGCGCCTTCGAAGGCAGCCTGTCGGACGGCGTCATGTTCGAGCGCCGCCTCTTCCACGCCCTGTTCTCGACCCAGGACCAGAAGGAAGGCATGGACGCTTTCATGAACAAACGCACAGCGAACTTCACACACCAATAATTTTTGTTCTATAATTTGGGGCTACGGTCGTATAGCTCAGTTGGTTAGAGCGCAGCATTCATAATGCTGATGTCGGTGGTTCAAGTCCACCTACGACCACCACATCCAACCCACAGTGCGGCAACCCACTGTGGGTTTTTCTTTGGTGCCGGGCTTTCGTGTTGCCTGGGCTGGCCCTGACAATGCGCAGGCCCCTCCACAGCCGATGGGGTCATTTCCCGCCTCGGACGGTTTGCTGGCTCACGCACCCCCAACGGCAGGTCCGCCCTAGAATTCTCCCTTCAGCCCCTGGATGTAAACCATGAATCGCTGCACTGTTCCCCACCGCGTTCCCGCACGGAACCTACGCCACCACATCGTCGCCGGGCTCGCTTGCGCCCTCGTGTACGCCGCTCTGCCCGCCACCGCCCAGGTACAGCCTGGCCTCGGAGGCATGCGCACGTTCCCTGATGCGGCCCTGCGCGGCACCTTGACCCTCAATACGGTGTCGGAAGCCACGCTCAACGGCCGCACCATCCGCATGGCACCCGGCATGCGCCTGCTGAGCCCGCAGAACACGCTGGTGATGGCGCACACGGTGCTGGGCCAGAGCTACAAGGTGAACTACGTCATCGAAAACAGCACCGGCATGCTGATCACCGCCTGGATCCTGACCCAGGGTGAAGCCGAACAACCCCGCAAGGGCAGTGACACGGTCGAGCGCAACTACCGCGCGGAATCCGACCCCATCAAGAAGTAACACGGCGGCTGCGCCCTGCGCAACGGCGCAGCCGATTGCATGCTTGCGGAGCGCCGGGCGCCCCGCCTTATCCCTTTCCCGATCGCGAGCCCGCCATGGCCAAAAAAGTCTTTATCAAAACCTTCGGCTGCCAGATGAACGAGTACGACTCGGACAAGATGGCCGACGTGCTCAATGCCGCCCAGGGCTACGAGCCCACGCAGAACGTGGACGAAGCCGACCTCATTCTGTTCAACACCTGCTCGGTGCGCGAGAAGGCGCAGGAGAAGGTGTTCAGCGACCTGGGCCGCATCAAGCACCTGAAGGCGCGCGGCGTGAAGATCGGCGTGGGCGGCTGCGTGGCCAGCCAGGAAGGCGCCGAGATCATCAAGCGCGCGCCCTATGTGGACGTGGTGTTCGGCCCGCAGACCCTGCACCGCCTGCCCGAGATGCTGAACCAGCGCGAACGCCTGGACAAGCCCCAGGTGGACATCAGCTTCCCCGAGATCGAGAAGTTCGACCACCTGCCCCCGGCGCGGGTCGAGGGCGCGAGCGCCTTTGTCTCCATCATGGAAGGCTGCAGCAAATACTGCAGCTACTGCGTGGTGCCCTACACGCGCGGCGAAGAGGTGAGCCGCCCGTTCGACGATGTGCTGGTGGAAGTGGCGGGCCTGGCCGACCAGGGCGTGAAGGAAATCACCCTGCTGGGCCAGAACGTGAACGCCTACCTGGGCAAGATGGGCGGCACGGCAGAGATCGCCGACTTCGCGCTGCTGCTCGAATACGTGTCCGACATCCCGGGCATCGAGCGCATCCGCTACACCACGAGCCACCCCAACGAATTCACGCCCCGCCTGATCGAGGCCTACGCCAGGCTGCCCAAGCTGGCCAGCCACCTGCACCTGCCCGTGCAGCATGGCAGCGACCGCATCCTGATGGCCATGAAGCGCGGCTACACCGCCATGGAATACAAGAGCACGGTGCGCAAGCTGCGCGCCATCCGCCCCGACCTGGCCATGAGCAGCGACTTCATCGTGGGCTTTCCCGGCGAGACGGAGGACGATTTCAACAAGATGATGAAGCTCATCGACGACATCCACTTCGACAACAGCTTCAGTTTCATCTTCAGCCCGCGCCCCGGCACGCCCGCCGCCGGCCTGCACGACGACACGCCGCACGACGTGAAACTGCGCCGCCTGCAACACTTGCAAGGCGTCATCAACGCCAACATCAAATCCATCAGCGAAAGCCGCGTGGGCTCGGTGCAGCGCATCCTGGTGGAAGGCGCCTCCAAGCGCGACGCCACCGAGCTCATGGGCCGCACCGAATGCAACCGCGTGGTCAACTTTGTGGGCCAGCCCCGCCTGGTGGGGCAGATGGTGGATGTAACGATCACCGAGGCCAAGGCCTATACGCTGCGCGGCGAAGTGCGCACCCGCGAGGCGGCATACGCCGCCTGAGACGCAGCAGACACCCGTGGCAATGCCTGAACACCTGCCACACGCGGATTCGCAGAGGGTCGACGGCCCTCTGCATGGCCTCTCGTTTCAGCAACTGCTGCTCCTGGCGTTCCTGCTCATAGCGGGCCTGCTGGGCGTGAGCTCCCTGCGGGCGCTCTATACGCTGGAACAGCTCATGGTGCAAAGCCGCCACGGCGGCGCGGAGGCAACAGCCCTGAGCACGGCCGCCCAAACGCTGAACCAGCGTGGGCAGGCGCTGGAGCGCGCGGCCCGCCAGTCCCTGGTGCTGCGGGACGCGCCGCTGCGCCGCAGCTTCAACGAGATGTCCGTGGAGGCGCTGGCCGTTCTCGACCAACTGCACAAGGGCGGACTCCCCGAAGAGCAGTCCGCGCAATGGCGCAGGCATCTGGACGCCGTCAAGGATCTGCTCGATGCCCCGCCAGAGCGGGCGCTGGAGAACGAGCGGCTGGTGGCGGAAGAATTCATCACGCTGGAGGCGCTGCACACCACCATTGCGCAATCGGTGCAGGACATCAATGCCCAACGCAACCGTGAACTGCAGGACCGGGTCGAGGCGAGCCGCCGCAGCGTGACCCACCAGGTGGTGGGGGTGATCGTCCTGGCCCTGGTGCTGGCCCTGGCGCTGGGCATCTGGCTCGCCCGCCCCTTCAAGCGGCTCGAAGGCACGATCCGGCGGCTGGGAGAGAACCAGCTCGAGGCGCCCGTGGTGATCTCGGGCCCCGACGACGTGCGCCGGGTCGGTCAGCAACTGGAATGGCTGCGGCTGCGGCTGCTGGAGCTGGACGCCGACAAGGCCCGCTTTCTTCGCCATGTCTCGCACGAGCTCAAGACCCCCCTGGCCGCGCTGCGGGAAGGCGTGGCGCTGCTGCAGGACGGCGTGACCGGCGAGCTCAACGCCGGCCAGCGCGAAGTGACGCAGATCCTGCACCACAACACGCTGGTGCTGCAGGGGGAGATCGAAGCCTTGCTGCGCTTCAATGCCGCGGCGTTCGAGGCACGCCAGCTGCAGCGGCGCGACACCGATCTGCTTGCGCTGCTGGAGGCCCAGGTGGAGGCCCAGCGCCTGCAATGGCAGGCCCGTGGCCTGCGCGTGCTGGTGGAGGGACCGGCTGTGTCCCTGCAGATCGATGCCGACAAAATCGCCTCGGCCGTCAGTAACCTGCTGTCCAACGCCATCCGTTTCTCCCCCAAGGGCGGAACGGTGCGGCTGTCCCTCTCGCGCCACGCCGACCACGTGCGCGTGGATGTCTCCGACCAGGGGCCCGGGGTGGCCAGCGCCGACCGCGACCGCGTGTTTGAACCCTTTTACCGGGGCATACGCCAGCCCGACGATGCAGTGCGAGGCACCGGCATCGGGCTTTCCATCGTCCACGAGTACGTTGTTGCCCACGGTGGCCGCGTGCGGCTGGTGGAAGACGGCGTCCACTCCTTTTTTCGCATGGAACTACCACATGCCGCCTAGTTGTTTCCCTTGCCGCCCTGCCGGCCAGCAAGCGCTGAATTCCCCTGCATGGATCTTGCCGCTGGCCGCAGCGCTCGTGCTGACGGGCTGCAATGCCACCTCGCCCAAGGCGGCAGCAGCGGCGGCAGGAGCGCCCGCCCCCATCGTGGCGGTTGCCGCCCCGGCCCCGGACGCACCGGAGTCCTTCCCGGCGGGCGAGGCCGCGGCCGCCGGCACAACCCAGGCCGCCGAACCGGTGCTGCAGGTGCTGGCCCAGGCCGACCGGACGCTGCGCATGCCCGCTGCAGAACTGGCCAGGGAAATCGCCCGCCTCGGCGAGGCGGAAGACGCGACGGCGGAAACCCCGCTTCTCCTGGCTGTTGCGCTTGCGCAGACACGCCAGCCCGTCGATACGGCACGTGCCCTCGGGCTGGTGCAGCGCGTGATGGGCAACACCGCTGCCGCGGCGCAGCCCCTGCATCCCCTGGCGCGCCTCATGGAGGCACGGCTGCTGCAGCAACGCCGGCTTGAAGACCAGCTGGAGCGCCAGGCACAACAACTGCGCGATGCACAGCGCCGCAACGACCAGCTCAACGAACGGCTGGAGGCCGTGCGCGCCATCGAACGCAGCCTGACCACGCGCCCCGTCCCGCTTCCTGCCACACCGGCATCAACCCCAGGCAGCAGCCCGCAGCGCCCGGCACCCTGAGCTTGCGAGACAACGACCATGGCAGCCGCTCCCCGCCCCTCCCGCGCAACGCCCGCCGCCCGCATTCTTGTGGTGGACGATGACGCCGACATGCTGCGGCTGTTGTCCCTGCGGCTCCATGCCGCCGGATACGACGTGGTGGCCGTGGGCTCGGCCGAGGCCGCGCTGGCCCAGCTCGACATGGCGCGCCCCCAGCTCGTGCTGAGCGATGTGCGCCTGCCAGGGCGCGACGGACTCGCGCTGTTCGACGAAGTGCGTGCACGCCACCCCTCGCTGCCGGTCATCCTGCTCACCGCCCACGGCACCATTCCCGATGCGGTGGAAGCCACGTCGCGCGGGGTGTTCACCTACCTCACCAAGCCTTACGACGGCAAGGAGCTGCTCGAGAAAATCGCCCAGGCCCTGGCGCTCAGCGCCCCTGCGGTGGCACATGCCCATGCCAACGAGGCATGGCGCGCCGAGATCGTGAGCCGCTCCAATCGCATGACCGACCTGCTGGCCGAAGCCTACATGGTGGCCCAGTCTGATGCGAGCGTGCTGTTGCTGGGCGACAGCGGCTCGGGCAAGGAGCTGCTGGCCCAGGCCATCCACCGCGCCAGCCCCCGTGCGAGCCACCCCTTTGTGGCGGTCAACTGCGGCGCCATCCCCGAGGCCCTGCTGGAGTCCGAACTGTTTGGCCACGTCAAGGGCGCCTTCACCGACGCGGTGACCAACCACAAGGGGCTGTTCCAGGCCGCCGAAGGCGGCACCTTGCTGCTGGACGAGATCGGCGACATGCCCCCCGCACTGCAGGTCAAGCTGCTGCGGGTGCTGCAGGAGCGCGCGGTGCGCCCCGTGGGGGCCAGCCAGGCGATCCCGATCAACGTGCGCATCATCTCGGCCACGCACCGCGACCTGGAGGCGGCGATGGCCACGGCCCAGTTCCGCGAAGACCTGTACTACCGCCTGAACGTGGTCACGCTGATGCTGCCCACCCTCGCAGACCGGCGCGAGGACATCGCGCTGCTGGCCAACCACTTTCTGGACAAGCTGGCGCGCAAGTACGACAAGCGCCTGTCGGGTTTTGCGCCCGAGGCGCTCAAGGCCCTGACCCTGGCCGCCTGGCCCGGCAATGTGCGCCAGCTCTACAACGTTGTCGAGCAGGTGTGCACGCTGTCCACCACCCCTCTGGTGCCCCTGACGCTGGTGCAGCGCGCACTGCGCACGCCGTCCACCCAGGTGCTGAGCTTTGCCGAAGCCCGGCAACGCTTCGAGCGCGAGTACCTGGTGGGCCTGCTCAAGATGACGGACGGCAACGTGGCCGATGCGGCGCGCCTGGCGCAGCGCAACCGCACGGAGTTCTACCGGCTGCTGCAAAAACACGCGCTGACCCCCGGAAACTTCAAGAATGACGCCCCGGACAACGACGACGTCGCCGATGGGCGACACGACTAAGTATTTGATTTATCTGGATTTTTTAGCAGCAACCCCATTCGCTGTCGCCAGATGGCGACAAAAAGACGGCATTTCGGCTCCCATGGCGGGGTTGCACATCTGCTTACATGCAATTGATGGCCTAAGCATTTGATTTAGAACAGTTTTTTCAAGCTGGCACAGGGTTTGCCCTAGTTCCGGCATGCAAGCTGTTTTTTCTCTCCGTTCACGCGCCATCGGCCGCCTCCCGCGGGCCGTGATGGCGCTGGCCGCCGCCCTGCTCGCAGGCACTGCGCAGGCGCAAGGCTTCGATTTCGACAGCGTCACCCGCCTCGCCCGGGAGCGGGCACAGAAGCCGTATCGCGCATCCAGCGACAAGCTGCCCGCCGACCTCGCAAAACTCAACTACGACCAGGTGCGCGACATCCGCTGGCGCCCCGACCGTGCCCTGTGGCGCACCGAGAAGCTGCCGTTCGAGGCCATGTTCTTCCACCTGGGCCTGTACCAGAAAGAGCCGGTGCTGATCAACGAAGTCACGCCGCAGGGCGCGCGCCACATCGGCTACAGCCGTGCGGACTTCGACTATGGCAAGAACCAGGTGCGGCCTGAGGCCTGGGGAGACCTGGGCTTTGCAGGCTTTCGCCTGCACAACCACCTCAACTCCAGCGCCTACAAGGATGAGCTGGTGGTCTTCCAGGGCGCGAGCTACTTCCGCGCGCTTGGCAAGGGCCAGCAGTACGGCCTGTCGGCCCGGGGGCTGGCCATCGACACCGTGGGCGGCAGTGGCGAGGAGTTCCCGCGTTTCACCGAGTTCTGGCTGGTACGGCCCGACCCCTTGTCCACACAGGTCACGGTGTACGCGCTGCTGGATTCGCCCCGCGCCACCGGCGCCTACCGCTTCGACATCCAGCCCGGCGCGCAGACCACCACCACCGTGCGCAGCCGCATTTTTGTGCGGCCCGGCTCCGGCAAGCCCATCGCCACGCTCGGGGTCGCGCCGCTGACCAGCATGTTCTTCTTTGGCGAGAACCAGCCCCGCAAGGACGACTTCCGGCCCGAAGTGCATGACTCCGACGGCCTGATGATCGCCACGGGCGAGGGCGAATGGCTGTGGCGGCCGCTGCAGAACCCCAGGCAGACACTGGTCACATCGTTTGCCACCCAAAACCCCAAGGGCTTTGGCCTGATGCAGCGCGACCGCCAGTGGTCGAACTATGAGGACGTGGAAGCCCGGTATGAGCGCCGCCCCAGCGCCTGGGTGCGCCCCCTGCACGACTGGGGCGCTGGCCGCGTGGAACTGGTGCAGCTCCACACCCCCGACGAAACGCACGACAACATCGTGGCGTATTGGGTTCCGGCCCAGATGCCGGCCCCCGGCCAGCCCCTGGAATTTGCCTATGAGCTGAGCTGGCAGGGCGACGAGCAGCAGCGCCCCCCCGGGGCCTGGGCCACGCAATCGCGCCGGGGCATGGGCTACACCAAACAAACCGCCGAGGCCCTGCGCCAGCAGGCCCAGTACGTGGTCGATTTCGACGGCCCCGCCCTCAAGGTCCTGCCCGCCGACGCCACCGTGAAGGCCGTGGTGACCAGCGATGCCAACGGCAAGGTGCTTGAAAACATCGTCTACCGCAATCCCGCCACCGAGCAGTGGCGCATGACCGTTCGCGTACAGCGCCAAAAGGCCGATCGCCCGATCGAGCTGCGCGCTTTTCTTCAACACGACAACCACGCTGTGAGTGAAACATGGACGCACATCATTCTTCCCGAGTAAGCCCCCTACAGCAGCACCGGACTGTCGGCATCCCGCGCAGCACGCTGCGCGAGGAACGGCACCCCAATGCCGTGACCGCGCCCCCGGTCAACCGGGGCTCCATGGCACCGTTGCCCTGGCGCGGCTTCTGGAACAGCATGGGCACCGCCCTTTTGCTGCGCCTGACAGGCCGCAGCGCAGCGCCCCACCCGGCCCTGCCCGCGGCCCCCGCCGTGGCCCAGGCCTGGGAGGGCGCCGCGCAGCGCCGCCGCTGGACCTTTGCCGTGCTGACCGCGTTGACCACGGCCCTGGCCAGCTTTCTGTTTGCGGGCGTGCAGCCCGACTATGAAAACGCCTGGCTGGGGTACGGCCAGATCGCGCTGTTTGCGCTGCTCTCCGCCTGGGTGGTCACCGGTTTCCTGACCGGCCTGATGGGTTTCTGGGTGATGCTGCGCGGTGACCGGCACGCGCTGTCCGTGCGCAGCGTGCTGGAGCACGAACTGGCGCCCGACGCGCGCACGGCCATCATCATGCCGATCTGCAACGAAGATGTGGCTACGGTGTTTGCCGGGCTGCGGGCCACGTGCGAGTCGGTCGCATCGACCGGCCACGGCGCCACCTTCGACGTGTTCGTGCTGTCCGACAGCTACGACCCCGCCATCGCCCAGGCCGAGCGTGCCGCATGGGAGGCGCTGCGCGATGCCCTCGCCCAGCACGGCCAGCAGCCGCAAGTGCAGGTGTACTACCGCCTGCGCACCCGCCGCACGCACCGCAAGGCCGGCAATGTGGCCGACTTCTGCCGCCGCTGGGGCAAGGACTACCGCTACATGGTGGTGCTGGACGCCGACAGCGTGATGAGCGGCGACTGCATCGTCTCGATGGCCAAGCTGATGGAAGCCAACCCCAGCGCCGGCATCATCCAGACAGCCACGCAGGCCATCGGCCACGTCACGCTGCACGCCCGCGCGCAGCAGTTCGCCTCGCGCGTCACAGGCCGCCTCTTCACCCTGGGCATGCAGTACTGGCAACTGGGCGAATCCCACTACTGGGGCCACAACGCCATCATCCGCGTAGCTCCTTTCATGGAGCATTGCGCACTCGCACCCATCAAGGGCAAGGGCGGTCTGGCGGGCGGCATCATGTCGCACGATTTCGTGGAAGCAGCCCTGATGCGCCGCGCGGGCTACCACGTGTGGCTGGTGGCCGACCTGGTCGGCAGCTACGAGCAACAGCCTCCCGACCTGCTGGCCGAACTGCAACGCGACCGCCGCTGGTGCCAGGGCAATCTGCAGAACGCTCGCCTCATGGCCGAGCCCGGCCTCCACGCCGTGCACCGCTCGATGTTCATCACGGGCGCCATGGCCTACCTCTCGGCCCCATTGTGGCTGGCCTTCCTCACCCTGGGCACGGCGCTGTGGCTCTCGGGCGCCAAGCTCGTGGCCGACTGGCACATCCTGCCGGCCGAACTGCTCTCGCTGTGGGCATGGACGCTGTGCATGCTGTTCCTGCCTCGCATCCTGGGAGTGGCCGCGGTGTTCATGCGCCGCGAGCAAAAGGAGTACGGCGGCGCCTTCAGCCTGCTCAAGAGCGCCGCGCTCGAAAGCGTGCTGGCCATCCTGCAGGCCCCCATCCGCATGCTGGCGCATTCGCTGTTCGTACTGATCGCGCTCACGGGCCTGAAGCTGGAATGGAAATCGCCTCCGCGCGAGGCCCACGCCGTGCCCTGGCTCCATGCCGTGCGCCAGCTGGCCCCCATGAGCGTGGTGATCGGCCTGCTGGCGCTGGGTGTTGCGCTGATCGACAGCAGCGCCCTCCTGTGGCTGATGCCCGTGGGCCTGCCCCTGGCGCTGGCGATTCCGCTGGCCGTGCTCACCAGCCAGATCGCGCTGGGCAAGGCGATGCGCGCACAGCGCCTGCTGCTGATTCCCGAGGAGTCCTGGTCGCCCCCCGTGCTGCGCCGCGCATGGCTGCATGCCAGCCGCCTGGCACAGCCGATGCTGAAGGCAGCCTAGTCCGCCGCCTCCTCGCGATCACATCGCCCACAAAAAAAGCCGGCATGCATGCCGGCTTTTTATTTTGCTATATTTTTTATAGCTTTTCGCTCTTTATCCATCAGCGCCAGAGGCCGAAATGCCTCTATCTCAGAAGGGCATCTTGGGCATGCCACCCCCGCCCAGGCCCTTCATGCCGCCCATCTTCTTCATCATCTTCATCAGGCCGCCGCCCTTCATCTTCTTCATCATGCCCTGCATCTGCTCGAACTCCTTGAGCAGGCGGTTGACTTCCTGCACATGTACGCCCGCGCCGTTGGCGATGCGTTTCTTGCGCGTGGCCTTGATGAGGTCGGGCTTGCGCCGCTCCAGCGGCGTCATGCTCTGGATGATGCCCTCCTTGCGCTTGATGTCCTTCTCGGCCTTGTCCATGTCCATGGCGCCGGCCTTGGCGGTGAGCTGGGACGGGAGCTTGTCCATGAGGCTGGAAAGCCCGCCCATCTGCTTCATCTGCTGGATCTGGGAAAGAAAGTCGTTCAGGTCGAAGCCGTCACCGCTCTTGACCTTGGCCGCCAGCTTTTGCGCTGCCTCCATGTCCACGCCCGCCGTGACCTGCTCCACCAGCGCCACGATGTCGCCCATGCCCAGGATGCGGCCCGCGTGGCGCTCGGCATCGAACACCTCCAGGCCGTCGAGCTTCTCGGACACGCCCGCGAACTTGATCGGCGCGCCCGTGATCTGCCGCACCGACAGCGCCGCACCGCCGCGCGAATCGCCATCGAGCTTGGTGAGCACGATGCCGGTGAGCGGCAGCGCCTCCTTGAAGGCCTTGGCCGTGTTGATCGCATCCTGGCCCTGCATGGCATCGACCACGAACAGGGTCTCGACCGGGTTCAGCGCCGCATGCAGGTCCTTGATTTCCTTCATCAGGGCTTCATCGATGGCCAGGCGGCCAGCGGTATCGACCAGCAGCACATCGAAGTAGTGCTTCTTGGCGTAGTCGAGCGCGGCGTGCGCGATATCGAGCGGCTTCTGGTCCGGCGTGCTCGGGAACCACTCCGCACCGGCCTGCTTTGTCACCGTCTTGAGCTGTTCGATGGCCGCCGGGCGGTACACGTCGCCCGAGACGGTGAGCACCTTCTTCTTGCGTTTTTCGATCAGGTGCTTGGCCAGCTTGGCCGTGGTGGTGGTCTTTCCCGCCCCCTGCAGGCCAGCCATCAGGATCACGGCCGGCGGCTGCGCAGCCAGGTTGATGTCGGCCACGCCTTCGCCCATGGTGGCGGCGAGTTCGCGGTTGACGATGCTCACCAGCGTCTGGCCCGGCTTGAGCGAGCCCAGCACCTCCTGGCCCAGTGCCTTTTCCTTGACGCGCGCGATGAAGTCGCGCACCACGGGCAGGGCCACGTCGGCCTCGAGCAGGGCCATGCGCACCTCGCGCAGCATGTCCGTGACGTTGGACTCGGTGATGCGGGCCTGGCCACGCATCTCCTTGACGAGGCGCGTGAGTTTGTCGGTAAGGGCGGAGGCCATAGGAGAAGTTCCGGTATTGCCTGCGCGCCATCAACGCTGTCGTTGTGCACGCGGGCCCGCCAGGGCGCTGGCGGTGGGGCGAAAGGCTAAACTGTACCCATGATTTTACCCAGTGCTTCCCCCGTCAGCTGGCTGCTGGCCCTGGCCGCGGCCGTGGCATACGCGGTGCCCGCCGCAGCCGCCTCGCGGCTGGGGGCCGCGGCAGCACGCAATGCGCTGCTGGTCGCCTGGATACTGCATGGCGCGGTGCTGGTGTGGGGGCTTTGGGGCGAGGCGCCCCGCTTTGGCTTTGCCCCGGCCCTGTCGATGACGGCCTGGCTCGTGCTCACGGTGTATGCGGTGGAACGGCAGCTGTTTCCGCAGATGCAGGCCCGGTGGATCCTGGCCGCGCTCGGCGCCATCGCCGTGGTGCTGGCCTTGGTTTTCCCGGGCCAGCCCCTGCATGTCGCGGCCTCCGCCTGGCTGCCCCTGCACCTGGCGCTGGGCATCGCCTGCTACGGCCTCTTTGGCGCCGCCGTGGTGCATGCATGGCTCATGACCCGCGCCGAGCGCCATATCCGGCAGGCCGAAGACCCGCACAGCGGCATTCCGTTGCTGACCCTCGAACGCCTGACCTTTCGCTTCGTGACCGCGGGCTTCATTCTGCTGACCGCGACCCTGCTGGCGGGCTGGCTGTTTGGCGACACGCTGTATGGAAGGGCCTGGCGGTGGGACCACAAGGCCGTGTTCTCCCTGCTGTCCTGGCTCACGTTCGCCACCCTTCTGGTGGGGCGTGCGCGCTTCGGGTGGCGGGGCCGCAATGCGGTGCGCGTGCTGTACGCAGGCTCGGCGTTGCTGCTGCTGGCCTACGTGGGATCCCGCTTTGTCATGGAAGTCGTTCTGGGCCGCAACGCATGAAATACCTGGTCTTGCTGGTGGTGCTGGTCGTTGCCATCGGTATCTGGCGCGGACGCCGCGCGACCGGCGCGGAGTCTTCCAGACCCCCGCCCCTGGCGCTTCCGCAAGACATGCTTGCCTGTGCCCACTGCGGCGTTCACGTTCCCCAGGCCGAAGCGCTGATGGTCGGCCCCCAGGCCTACTGCTGCGCCGAGCACCGGCGCTTGGGCCCGGCCTGAGACCGGCCATGCCAGCGCTGTCCGCCAGCACCTTCACATCCGCGGTCGAGGCGCCGTTCGTGCGGCTGTGGCGGGGATTCCTGACCGGCCGCGTCATGGTGGCACTGGCTCTCCTCGTGCTACAAGGTGCGGGTCAGGCCATCAACCAGGCCACGGAGCCGGCCGTGCTGGTGGTGTGTGCGCTGTATCTCGCGGCCACCACCTTGCTGCGCATCCTGGCAAGGCACCGCCCGCCGTCGCCGGGGGCCGGCCCGCAATGGCTGCCCTCCATCGGGGTGGACCTCGCCGCCATCGCCGCGCTGCAATTGCTGCATGCGGGCACCATGAACTACACCCCCCTGTTTGGCCTGCCCATCCTGATGGCGGCCGTGCTGGGGACCCTGACCCTGGCACTGGGCACCACGGCGGGCGTGACGCTGCTGCTGCTGGGCTGGGCCTGGTGGATGGGCTCCGGCACCGCGGGCGACGATGCGCCGCGCTACCTGCAAAGCGCGCTGACTGGCACGGGCTACTTCATCGTGAGCTACCTCGTGCACCAGCTCGCGACCCGCCTGGCCCGCGAGCAGGAAGTGGCGCAGCAAAGCCAGGTCGCCGCCCGGGTGCAGACCCAGGTCAGCGCGCTGGTCATCCAGAACCTCACCGACGGGGTCCTGGTGGTGGACGAAAGCGATGTGGTGCGCATTGCCAATCCCGCCGGGCTCCAGCTTCTCGGCGGCGCGGCCCTGCCCGAACTGCCCTTCATCCTGTCGTCCGAGACGCCCTGGAACCCGCTGGTCACCCTGGCACGGAGGACTTTCCGCCAGGAACATTCCCAGACCGCGGACGTGGACCTGCTCCATCCTGGACAGAGCCCCACCGGACTGCATGTGCGCACCTGGCTGACCTCGACGCGCGAAGCCGCGCGCCAGGCGCAGACCGAGCGCCTGTGCGTGATGTTCCTGCACGATCTGCGGGAGATGGAAGCCCGGCTGCGCACGGAAAAGCTCGCCGCCATGGGCCGCATGTCCGCCGCCGTGGCGCATGAGATCCGCAACCCGCTGGCCGCCATCGTGCAGGCCAACGCCCTGCTCGAGGAAGACCTGCACGACCCCGCCCAGAAACGGCTGGCGCGCATGGTGCAGCAGAATGCGGACCGCCTGGCCCGCATCGCCGAAGAGGTGCTGGACATCGCCCGTGTGCAGCACCAGATCAGCCACGCGCCGGCATCCACCTTGCCGCTGGATGAAACCGTGGCGCTGGTCTGGAATGACTGGCAGGCGCAGGACCCCCTGCAGCGCCGCGCGGTGGTGATGCTCGAAGCGGGCAATACCCAGGTGGAATTCGACACGGAGCATCTGCGCCGCGTGCTCGTGAACCTGCTGGACAATGCGCTGCGCTACATGGGCCAGGAGCCCGATTCGCTCACGGTGACCACCCGGGCCCTGCCGTCGGGACAGATCAGCCTGCAAGTCTGGAGCGACGGCGCCCCCATGGACAAATCGGTGGAGCGCCACCTGTTCGAGCCCTTCTTTTCATCCGAAAGCCGCTCCAGCGGCCTGGGCCTGTATATTTGCCGCGAGCTGTGCCAGCGCCATGGGGCGTCCATCAGCTACCAGCGGCTTACCCGCACCACCCTGCGGGGCGAGGTGGGAGGCAACGCCTTCACCGTGGGCTTTCGCCGCACCACACGCCCCACCGAAGCCGCCACGCTGTTTGACACCATCGTGGTCTGAAACGCATTGCCATGAACGCCCCTGCCGCCTCCATCCTCGTCGTGGACGACGAACCCGACCTGCGCACCTTGTACGAGCTGACGCTGCTGCGCGAAGGCTATCGTGTGGAGACTGCGTCCAGCGTGCAGGAGGCACGCGAGCAGCTCAAGGCCCACCGGTTCGATGCCGTCATCACCGACATGCGCCTGCCCGACGGGTTCGGCATGGAACTGCTGCAGGACCTGCGTGACCAGCAGCGCCGCGAACGCTGCGTGGTCATGACGGCCTACGGGTCGGCCGAGAACGCCGTGGAAGCCCTGCGCTCCGGCGCGTTCGACTACATGACCAAGCCGGTGGACCTCAAGCAGTTCCGATCGGTTGTCGCCTCCGCGGTGCAGGGCACGGGTGGTGTCCCCGCGCCCCGGGCCGCGCGCAGCGGTGGAGTGCAAGGCCGGCCGGCGCCGGCCGGCGCGGATCCCCTGGCGGCGGGCACCGCCCTGGACCGGCTGGTGGGCACCTCCGAGGCGATCCGCAACGTCAAGCAGCGGGTGGCCAAGGTCGCGCGCGGCATGGCGCCCGTGCTGATTCACGGTGAATCAGGCACGGGCAAGGAACTGGTGGCGCAGGCCCTGCATGCCAGCAGCCAGCGCGCGGATGGCCCGCTGGTGGCCGTGAACTGTGGTGCCATTCCCGAGAACCTGCTCGAGGCGGAGTTCTTCGGCGCCCGCAAGGGCTCCTACACCGGCGCCGCCCAGGATCGCGACGGCTACTTTCAGGCGGCCCGTGGCGGCACGCTGTTTCTCGACGAGATCGGCGACCTGCCCCTGGCCATGCAGTCCAAATTGCTGCGTGCGATCCAGGAGCGCAGCGTGCGGCCCCTGGGCTCGACGCAGGAGGAGACGGTGGATGTGCGCATCGTCAGCGCCACGCACCGCGACCTGGCCGCCGATGTGCAATCGGGCCGCTTCCGGCAGGATCTGTACTACCGACTCAACGTGATCGAGATCCTGATCCCCCCTCTGCGCGAGCGGCGCGAGGACCTGCCGGTGCTGTGCGCCGCGCTGCTCTCGCGCATCGCGCAGGAATCGGGCATGCCGGTCCCCCCGCTGACCGACAGCGCGCTCCACGCCATCGCCGCGCACCCGCTGACCGGCAACGTCCGGGAGCTTGAAAACCTGCTGCACCGGGCCGTGGCGCTCAGCGATGGGGAAGAGCTGCATGTGGACGGGCCCTCGGGGGGAGCCGCCGAGTCCCCGAGGACACGGGCGGCGCCGGCGCCCGCGATGCCGTCCCCCGCCGACCCGCAGAGCGCCTACCCGGCCGCGCCGCCGCCCGGCGCGGGCAGCCTGGTGACGCTGCCCAGCGATCTTCAGGCATGGCTTGACCAGCAGGAGCGCGACATCCTGATCCGCGCCCTGCGCGAGGCGGGCTTCAACCGGACCGCCACCGCCGCCCGGCTGGGCATCAGCCTGCGCCAGATACGCTACAGGATCGCCCGGCTGAACATCGCCGTGCCCAACGACCAGGACCCGCATGACGACGTGGGCTGAGGAGGCAGCGCCGGCGGACCCACCGCCGTGGGACGGCGGCTGGCACCGCGCGGCCACGAGGCTCCCATCCCCCAACCATGGCACGCGCCCGGCAGCGGCCAGGTCCGCCATCGACCTGATCGTGGTGCATTCCATCAGCCTGCCGCCGGGCGAGTACGGGGGGGGTGCAGTGCAACAGCTGTTCACCAACACCCTGGACTGGGATGCCCATCCCTACTACCAGAGCATCCGCGGACTGGCGGTGTCGTCGCATTTCTTCATCGAGCGCACCGGTGCGCTCTGGCAGTTCGTGGATTGTGATCTGCGGGCCTGGCACGCAGGCCAGTCGGCCTACCGCGGGCGCAGCCAGTGCAATGACGACTCGATCGGCATCGAGCTGGAGGGCCTGGAGGGCCTGGCGTTCGAACCCGCCCAGTACCGGACGCTGGCCACGCTCTGCCAGGACATCGCGCGGCGCTATCCCATCGCGCACATTGCGGGACATGAGCACATAGCGCCCGGGCGCAAGCAGGATCCCGGCCCCGGCTTCGACTGGGTGAAGGTACAAAAGGCGTTGCGCTGGCCGCCGCACCGTTTTCCCGCGGCGACCCGGCCCGCCATCCTGGCCGCCAGCTGAACGCGCTGTCGCAGCGCCGCGTCACAGCAACTTTTTCTTTGTGCAACCGCACAAAGCCGCATCGCCAAGCTCCACGCGGCCTCGCGAAGAAAAACCGCCCGAATCGCCCGCCGCGGCGCGGATTCGCTGCTGCTTTTTCGGTGGGACAAGGGATTCCAGCGGGGTCATCGCAAGAACTCGCAGCATTGAAAACATGCTGTTTCCCTTTTCCCAGGGGTTTGGGGCGGTACACTACCGGTAGTGTCTTGAATGCACCTGACACACCATATATAGTGTGCGGCAGACAGAAGTCCGGCCCATCACTCACACCTTGCGGCGGCTTCACGCCCCGCGCCACACATCCCAGACAGCCCACAGAAGAGGACACCCATGCAAGCTGCTTTGACTACGCCTTCCACCACCCACGCCAACCCAGCGCAAGCTCCGGCTTCGCAGCCCGCGCCAACGTCGGCGGCCAACTCGCTGGCGCACTACCAGATCATCCGCCGCAACGGGGCGGTGGTGCCGTTTGAGCCGCAAAAGATCGCGGTGGCGATGATGAAGGCCTTCCTGGCGGTGCATGGCACACAAGGCGCCGCGTCCGCCAGCGTGCGCGAAGTCGTGGACACCCTGACCCAGAATGTCACCCGCGCCCTGGTGCGGTCGCGCCCCGGAGGCGGCACCTTTCATATTGAAGATGTACAGGACCAGGTGGAACTCGGACTGATGCGTGGCGGCCACCATGAGATTGCCCGCGCCTACGTGCTGTACCGCGAGCGCCGCACCCAGGAGCGTGCACGCCAGGTCGAGCAGCAGGCTCCGTCCGCCCCCGCTCCGCTGCTCCACGTGCTGGACGGCGGAGAACGCGTCGCCCTCGACCTCCACCGGCTGCAGGCATTGATCGAGTCGGCCTGCGTGAATCTTGGCGCGGACGTCAGCGCAGACCCCATCGTTGCCGAAACCATGCGCAACCTGTACGACGGCGTTCCCATGGACGAGGTCTACAAGGCCTCCATCCTGGCGGCCCGCACGCTCATCGAAAAAGACCCCGACTACACCTACGCCACCGCCCGCCTGCTGCTGCACACGATCGTGCGCGAAGTCCTGGGCCGCGAGGTGACCCAGAGCGCGATGGGACAAGCCTATATCGACTACTTCCCCGAATTCATCAAGAAGGGCGTGGAAAACGAGCTGCTGGACGAGCGCCTGCTGCAATATGACCTGCAGCGCCTGGGCGCCGCCCTGCAGGCGGACCGCGACCTGAAGTTCGACTACCTCGGACTGCAGACCCTGTACGACCGTTACTTCCTGCACGTCAAAAAGACGCGCATCGAGTTGCCCCAGGCTTTCTTCATGCGCGTGGCCATGGGCCTGGCCCTCAACGAAGTCGACCGCGAAGCCCGCGCCATCGAGTTCTATGAAGTGCTCTCGTCGTTCGACTTCATGTCCAGCACGCCCACGCTGTTCAACAGCGGCACGCTGCGCTCGCAGCTGTCTTCGTGCTACCTGACCACGGTGCCCGACGACCTGGACGGCATCTACGAGTCGATCAAGGAAAACGCACTGCTGTCCAAGTTCGCGGGCGGCCTGGGCAACGACTGGACCCGGGTGCGCGCGCTGGGCAGCCACATCAAGGGCACCAACGGCGAATCGCAAGGCGTGGTGCCTTTCCTCAAGGTCGTCAACGACACGGCCGTGGCCGTGAACCAGGGCGGCAAGCGCAAGGGCGCTGTCTGCACCTACCTGGAATCCTGGCACCTCGACATCGAAGAATTCCTGGAGCTGCGCAAGAACACGGGCGACGACCGCCGCCGCACGCACGACATGAACACGGCGAACTGGATTCCCGACCTGTTCATGCGCCGCGTGATGGAAAAGGGCACCTGGACCCTGTTCTCCCCTTCCAACGTGCCCGACCTGCACGACCTCTTCGGCGCCGACTTCGAGAAAGCCTACGTGGCCTACGAGGAAAAGGCCGCGCGCGGCGAGATCAAGCCTTCCAAGACGGTGCAGGCCACCGACATGTGGCGCAAGATGCTGACCATGCTGTTCGAGACCGGCCACCCCTGGATCACGTTCAAGGACGCCTGCAACGTGCGCTCGCCCCAGCAGCACGCCGGCGTGGTGCACTCGTCCAACCTGTGCACCGAGATCACGCTGAACACCAGCGACACCGAGACCGCCGTGTGCAACCTCGGCTCGGTCAACCTGCTGCAGCATCTGAAGGACGGCCAGATCGACCACGACAAGCTCAAGAGGACCATCAAGGTCGCCATGCGCATGCTCGACAACGTGATCGACATCAACTACTACGCCGTCAAGAAGGCGCGCGACTCCAACCTGCGCCATCGCCCGGTGGGCCTGGGGGTGATGGCGTTCCAGGACAGCCTGTATGAGCTGCGCATTCCCTACGCGTCGCAAGAGGCCGTGGAGTTCGCCGACAAGTCGATGGAAGCCATCTGCTACTACGCCTACTGGGCCTCCACCGAACTGGCGCGGGAACGCGGCCAGTACTCCAGCTACAAGGGCTCGCTGTGGGACCGCGGCATCCTCCCGTTCGACACGCTGGACATGCTGTCGGATGCCCGGGGCGGGTATGTGGAAGTGGACCGCTCTTCCACCCTGGACTGGGACGCCCTGCGCAAGAAGATCGCGCAGGACGGCATGCGCAACTCGAATTGCGTGGCCATCGCGCCCACCGCGACCATCTCCAACATCATCGGCGTGGATGCATCGATCGAGCCCTCGTTCGGCAACCTGTCCGTGAAGTCCAACCTGTCGGGCGAATTCACCGTCATCAACGGCGGCCTGGTGCGCGACCTCAAGCGCCTGGGACTGTGGGATGACGTGATGATCATGGATCTCAAGCATTTCAAGGGCTCCCTGCACCCCATCGATCGCGTGCCGCCAGACATCAAGGCGCTGTATTCGACCGCCTTCGAGGTGGAGCCCCACTGGCTGGTGGAGGCCGCATCGCGCCGCCAGAAATGGATCGACCAGGCGCAGAGCCTGAACATCTACATGGCTGGCGCATCGGGCAAGAAGCTTGACGACACCTACAAGCTGGCCTGGGTGCGCGGTCTGAAGACCACCTACTACCTGCGCACGCAGAGCGCCACGCACGTCGAGATGAGCACCGTGAACACGCGCCAGCTCAACGCGGTTTCGTCCGGCAACGACGGCGGTGCGCCACAGGCCTCCGCGTCCCCGCAGGCCAAGCCCAGCGCGCTGGAAGCCGCCGCGGCAGCGGCCGCCGCGCAGGCCGCCGCGCTGCCCGCCACGGACATCAAGTTCTGCGCAATCGACGATCCAACCTGCGAAGCCTGCCAATAAGGACTTCGCGCGCAACGCCTCGACACATCCGAGGCGTTGCGCATGTGCTGTGAAGCAACAAATCGTTGCCACACAACGCTTCAGTGCTTTTCTTTTCGCAGCACTGCTTTCATAATCCGAACACTGGAAAATCTATGTTGACCTGGGACGAAGAAGTCAAGCCCTCATCGCAAAATCAACTGGACGGCGGTCTGCAAAACAACCGCCCGGCGGGGCAACCGCCTCTGTCTTTTCAGTCCCCCTCGCTGCACCCCGTTGCTGCGACCGCAACGGCCGCGGCCGACCCGCAAGTGGCGGAGTCCACTGCAGTGCATCGGCGCGTCAATGCCGCCGACAAGCGCATCATCAACGGCCAGACCGACGTCAACCAGCTGGTCCCGTTCAAGTACAAGTGGGCGTGGGAAAAGTACCTCGCCACCTGCGCCAACCACTGGATGCCGCAGGAAGTGAACATGACGCGCGACATCGCGTTGTGGAAGGACCCGAACGGCCTGACCGATGACGAGCGCCGCATCATCAAGCGCAATCTCGGCTTCTTCGTGACCGCCGACTCGCTGGCCGCCAACAACATCGTGCTGGGCACCTACCGCCACATCACGGCGCCCGAGTGCCGCCAGTTCCTGCTGCGCCAGGCCTTTGAAGAAGCCATCCACACGCACGCCTACCAGTACATCGTGGAGTCGCTCGGACTGGACGAGTCCGAGATCTTCAACGCCTACAACGAAGTCCAGTCGATCCGTGACAAGGACCAGTTCCTGATCCCTTTCATCGAAGCGATCATGGACCCCAACTTCCACACCGGCACCCCCGAAAACGACCAGACGCTGCTCAAGTCGCTGATCGTTTTCGCCTGCCTGATGGAAGGCCTGTTCTTCTATGTCGGCTTCACGCAGATCCTGGCGCTGGGCCGGCAAAACAAGATGACCGGCGCTGCCGAGCAATACCAGTACATCCTGCGCGACGAGTCGATGCACTGCAACTTCGGCATCGACCTGATCAACCAGCTCAAGCTCGAGAACCCGCACCTCTGGACAGCCGAATTCAAGGCCGAGATCAAGGCGCTGTTCCTCAAGGCGGTCGAGCTGGAATACCGCTACGCCGAAGACACCATGCCCCGCGGCGTGCTGGGCATGAACGCGTCCATGTTCAAGGGCTACCTGCGCTACATCGCCAATCGCCGTGCCACGCAGATCGGACTGGAAACGCTGTTCCCCAACGAAGAGAACCCGTTCCCGTGGATGAGCGAGATGATTGACCTCAAGAAGGAACGCAACTTCTTCGAGACCCGGGTTATTGAATACCAGTCCGGTGGTGCGCTGTCCTGGGACTAGCGCCTTTCGCATCACACCACCATGGATTTTTACACCACGCCCCACACAGACAGCGCCGCAGAGCGTTGCCGTGCGGGGCGTTCCCGTGTTCATGGCGATGGGGGTTTTCTCCATCGCCATGGATCGCTTCGTGTCCACTGCAGACACGAAGTGCTCTTTGCAAATTGACCCAAGGAGAACATGATGGCAACTGCGAAAAAAACGGCCGCCAAGAAGGCAGCCCCAGCGAAAAAGGCCGCATCGGCAAAGCCCGTAGCGGCAAAGAAGGCTGCACCGGCCAAGAAGGCCGCTCCCGCCAAGAAGGCAGTAGCAGCGAAGAAGGCTGCACCTGCCAAGAAGGCAGCAGCGCCAGCCAAGAAGGCCGCTCCCGCCAAGAAGGCAGTAGCAGCGAAGAAGGCTGCGCCCGCCAAGAAGGCAGCAGCACCAGCCAAGAAGGCCGCTCCCGCCAAGAAGGCAGTAGCAGCGAAGAAGGCTGCACCTGCCAAGAAGGCAGCAGCACCAGCCAAGAAGGCCGCTCCCGCCAAGAAGGCAGTAGCAGCAAAGAAGGCTGCGCCTGCCAAGAAGGCAGCAGCACCAGCCAAGAAGGCCGCTCCCGCCAAGAAGGCAGCAGCAGCAAAGAAGGCTGCACCCGCCAAGGCCGCCCCCGCGAAGAAAGCTGCACCGGCCAAGAAGGCCCCCAAGGCGCCTGCCCCTGCGGCCGCTCCTGCAGCACAGACTACCCTGAACCCTCAGGCAGCCTGGCCCTTCCCTACGGGCAACAAGCCGTAATCAGCACGTATTACGCGCTCAACCCGGTGCCGTTGCACCGGGTTTTTTTATGCCTGCCGAGACACGCGCTTCGGGCAAAGCGGCACCTCGAACCGAAGCCGCCCCCACCCGCCTGCCCCGCAGGCACCACCCCCTCACGCGGGGGTGAAATCCAGCGTGTAGTTCTGCGGGCCGCGCTGCGCAATCTTGAGGGCCCCGACCCGGTTGCCCAATTCGGCGCAGCGGGCCAACGGCCAGCCCTTTTCCAGGCCGAACAACAGCGCGCCACGCCAGGCATCGCCACAACCCGTGGGCTCGACCACGGCAGCCGGCTTCGCGGCGGGCACATGCTCGCGCTCGCCGTCAATCCAGACTTCGCAGCCTTCCGCAGCCAGGGTCACGACCAGCCCGCGCACACGCCGGGAGATGTCGGCCAGGCTCCAGCCCGTGCGCTGCGAGAGCATTTTCCCCTCGTAGTCGTTGACCACCACCCAGCTGGCAAGATCCACGAAATGCGCAAGCTCCTTGCCGTCGAACATGGGCAGGCCCTGGCCAGGATCGAACACAAAGGGAATATCCGCCGCCTTGAATTGCTCTGCATGCTGCAGCATCGCCTCACGCCCGTCGGGTGCGACGATGCCAAGGCGGATGTCTCCGCGCGCGGCAACGCGCGTGATGTGCGCCTGCTGCATCGCCCCGGGATGGAAAGCCGTGATCTGGTTGTTGTCACGGTCGTTCATGATCATGGCCTGGGCCGTGAAGCTGTCGTCCACTTGCCGCACAAATTCGGTGCTGATGCCCAGCGTTCGCAGCCGCTGCAAGTAGTCCGCTCCGTCGCTTCCCAATGTCGCCATGGGCAATGGTTCGCCGCCCAGCAGCTTGAGGCTGTACGCGATGTTGCCCGCGCACCCCCCGAAATCACGGCGCAACGAAGGCACCAGGAAAGAGACATTCAGGATGTGCAGCTGGTCCGGCAGTATCTGCTCGGCGAAGCGGCCCTCGAAGGTCATGATGGTGTCGAATGCCAGGGAACCGCAAATAAGGGCAGCCATATCAGAAAAGTAGGTTGGTAGAAATCAGTATCAGGGATAGAACGCCAGCAGCCGATAGCCGGCCACACGCGCCCCGCCAGTGGTCACGATCACCGACACCGAGGCGCTCCATTCACCGCGCGCCGGCAACTCCATCGGAGCCCCCAGGTCGGCCGGCAGCAGGACACGCCGGAGAACGGGCTGGTCCTGCGCGTCCGTCAGGGTCAGCTCCACGGCGGGCATGGCCAGGGGTATCGAGGCCTTGCTCTTCATGGCCAGGGCCAGCTGATAGCTGTCACCCCGGGCCTTGTTGAAGGAGGAGCTGTCGATGACCACATCCGCAATCTGGCGCTGCGGCGCAATCTGGCATTGCAACGGAACGCACAACGCCATCAACCATGGTCTTGTGCGCGGATCCATCGCCGCCACGCGGTCACGCTCCTGAATGGCGACCTGCAGCGCGAGCGCCGCGACCGACAACAACAGCACGAGGGCAAGCCCCACGCGCACCATCGGCTTGCGCCAGAACGCCTTTCGCCGCGCCGCGACGACAAAGCTGACCTCCTGCCCGGCATCCACTCCCTCGTCCTCGTCGTCATCCAGGTCTGGCGCGTCCCGGGGCGAATTGCGCGAGGGCGCCAGCAAGACGGCTGCGGGAGAACGGTCCTCCACGAGCGCCAAGGCCTCCGGCCCGGGCACCACGGACTCCCGCACAAACTCCACTGGCGGCAGGGGCTCTGCGGCGCCGTCCGGCGCGGCGGGTGCCACCTCGACGCCACCGTCCTCCTCCGGCGCGGAGGCGGCCGCCGGTTTCACAGGCAACTCGAGCGCTGGATAGCCCATGTCGGTCAGGGCCGCTGGCGAAACCGGTTCAGGCTCCTCCTCGGGGTCTCGCAACGCGGCGTACGGCAATTCATACCCGCCCGGCACGGACTCAACGGCCACATCCGGCCGTGCGGCGGGCAAGGGATCCGAGACCACGGGGGAGGAAGGCGGCACCGGAGCCGGTGCCGGTGCCGCGCCATCGGGACTGCCAGGCGACGAAGAATCTTCCGGACGCCACGCAAATCGCGTCAGGCGCGCCATGCGGGCGTCCTCGCCGTCAGCCACGTCCCCGCTTACCGCGGCAAGAAAGGCAGGCACCGCCGGCTGAGGGACATCCAGGACAGGGGTTGCGGGCAATTGCGGAAGCGCGGCCTGCGCGGGCCCGCTTGCCGGCGACACCGCCGGAGACGGTGAAGCAGGCGGTGGAGAGAAAGGCTCGCCCCATGCGCGCTCGGCATCCGCCCTGCGCGCCACGGGCACCGGCGGCGGACGCACGTCGGTCAAGGACACATCCGGCAAAAGCGCGGGAGGGGCCGCTGGCAGCAGATGCGCCGACGCATCGAAAACCTCTTTGCATTGGCCGCAGCGCACCCATCCTTCGGAGATGCGCAATTGGTCTGCCACCACCTTGAAGGAGGTAAGACAGGACGGGCAGCGAGTGATCTGGCTCATCAGCGATGGATTGTAGATAGCGGCGCACGCAACCCCGCCGGGCGTGTGGCTCTGCCTACGCCGCCTCGTCGCGCCGTGCGGTCATCAGGATCCAGCCGTCCTCCAGGTCGGCCACCTCGAGCCGAATCCAGGGTGCATAGGCTTCTTTCAGCTCATCGGCCTGGCGCTCCAGGATGCCCGCCAGCACCAGGTGCCCGCCCGGCATCACATGCCCGCACAGGAGGGGCGCGAGCACCCGCAAGGGGGTGGCAAGTATGTTCGCCAGCACGGTCTGGTATGCGCCCCGGGCCTTGTCGGGCAGGCCGGCATGCAGCTGCACCTCATTGGCTTGCGCGTTCAGCGCCGTGGATTCCACGGCGGCAGGATCGATATCCACCGCATCAATGTCCGTGGCACCAAACTTCGCCGCGCCAATCGCCAGGATGCCGGAGCCGCAGCCATAGTCCAGAACCCGGCCCAGCGGATTGCCCATGGACGACTCGGTGGCACCGTTGCGGGCAATCCAGCGCAGGCACATGCGTGTCGTGGGATGGGTGCCGGTGCCGAAGGCCAGGCCCGGGTCCAGCCGGATGCTGCGCTTCGCCTGCGCCGGCAGTTCATGCCAGGTGGGAACGATCCAGAAGTCCGGGGTGATGTCCACGGGTGCGAACTGCGATTGCGTCAGGCGCACCCAGTCCTGGTCGGCCACCTGGGACACACCCAGGACCTGGCAGCCGGCAAAGAAGTCCTGCACGGCCAGCAGCTGCTGCGCATCGCGCGCAGCCCCTTCGGAGGGGAAGAGCGCCGTCACCCGGCTGCGCTGCCAGCCATCCTTGGGCGGCGGCATGCCAGGCTCGCCGAACAGGGCCTGTTCGGCATCGGTCTGCGCATCGGCATCCTCCACCGACACGCTCAGTGCATCCAGTGCATCCAGGGCATCGCTGACCGCTTCGATCCGGTCCTCGGGGCACATCAGGCTCAGCTCAAACATAGGCGCCTCTCAGAAAAAATGAAATGCTGGCACCCGTCGCCAGGAGCCAGCATGCGAATGACCGTGCGCAGCCGCAATCTCAGCGCTTGTGCTGCGACAGCCACTCTTCCAGATAGTGGATGTTGGTGCCGCCAGCCATGAACTTGGCGTCCACCATCAGCTCGCGGTGCAGCGGCACGTTGGTGTTGATGCCTTCGATCACGGTCTCGTTCAGCGCCGTGCGCATGCGGGCCAGGGCCTGCTCGCGCGTGTCACCGTGCACGATGATCTTGCCGATCATCGAGTCGTAGTTGGGCGGCACGAAGTAGTTGGTGTACGCATGTGAATCCACGCGCACGCCGGGGCCGCCTGGTGGGTGCCAGGTGGTGATGCGCCCGGGCGAGGGGATGAACTTGTAGGGGTCTTCCGCATTGATCCGGCACTCGATGGCATGGCCCCGGATCTCGATCTGGCGCTGGGTGAACGGCAGCTTCTCGCCGGCCGCCACCATGATCTGCGTCTTCACGATGTCCACGCCGGTGATCCACTCGGTCACGGGGTGCTCGACCTGCACGCGCGTGTTCATCTCGATGAAGTAGAACTCGCCGTTCTCGTACAGGAACTCGAACGTGCCCGCGCCGCGGTAGCCGATCTTCTTGCAGGCCGCCACGCAGCGCTCACCGATCTTTTCGATCAGCTTGCGGGGGATGCCGGGTGCCGGCGCCTCTTCGATGACCTTCTGGTGGCGGCGCTGCATGGAGCAGTCCCGCTCGCCCAGGTAGACCGCGTTGCGGTGCTTGTCGGCCAGGATCTGGATCTCGATGTGGCGCGGGTTCTGGAGGAACTTCTCCATGTACACCGCAGGATTGCCGAAGGCGGCGCCCGCTTCGGCCTTGGTCATCTGCACGGCATTGACCAGGGCGGCTTCGGTGTGCACCACGCGCATGCCGCGGCCACCGCCGCCGCCGGCGGCCTTGATGATCACGGGGTAGCCCACGGCCTTGGCAATGCGGCGGATCTGCACCGGGTCATCGGGCAGCTCGCCCTCGGAGCCGGGCACGCAAGGTACGCCCGCGCGGATCATGGCCTGCTTGGCCGAGACCTTGTCGCCCATGATGCGGATGGACTCGGGCGTGGGGCCGATGAACTGGAACCCGCTCTTTTCCACGCGCTCGGCGAAGTCCGCGTTCTCGGACAGGAAGCCGTAGCCGGGGTGGATGGCCTCGGCATCGGTCACCTCGGCGGCGGAGATGATGGCGGGCATGTTGAGGTAGGACAGCGGGGACGGGGCGGGGCCGATGCACACCGCTTCTTCCGCCAGCTTGACGTACTTGGCGTCGCGGTCGGCCTCGGAGTAGACCATCACCGCCTTCACGCCCAGCTCATGGCAGGCGCGCTGGATGCGCAGCGCGATTTCGCCGCGATTGGCAACAAGAATCTTCTTGAACATGAGCGCCTTATTCGATCACGAACAGCGGCTGTCCGTATTCCACGGCCTGGCCGTTTTCACCCAGGATGCGGGTGACCATGCCCGATTTGTCGGCCTCGATCTCGTTGAGGATCTTCATCGCCTCGATGATGCAGATGGTCTCGCCTTCCTTGACCTGGCTGCCCACTTCGACAAAAGCCTTCGCGCCGGGGCTGGAGGAGCGGTAGAACGTACCGACCATGGGCGACTTGACGATGTGGCCCGCAGGGGCTGCGGGTGCGGAAGGCGCAGGCAGCTCGGCCACCTGCGCGGCGGCGGGTGCGGGGGCGGCAGGCGCCTGCACCGGGGCGGGCACATACTGCTGAACCACGCCCCCCACGCTCTTGACGATGCGGACTTTGCCCTCGGCCTCCGTGATTTCGAGTTCGGATACGTTCGACTCGGACACGAGATCGATGAGGGTTTTGAGTTTTCGCAGATCCATGGGAGCTCCAACGGCTATAAAACTGAATAGGGCGCGAATTTACTCCAATTTCGGCCTATCACCGTCTTCCACGGGTATTTTTCATGAACTACATCATGCCAATAACCGCCGGATATCCCAGCGGAACCGCCAGACGGCCGGTGCGAGGGGTCAGCGCAAGGCAGCCCAGCGCTGCAGATCCTGCGGGGTGATCTGCCCCATTTTACGGTGCAGGACACGGCCGCTGCCGCCCAGGACCACGGTGAACGGCAAACCTCCCGTGAGATTGCCCAGCGATCTGCCCAGGTCCGTGCCGCCCAGGCCGGCCAGCCCCACAGGGAATTCCAGCGGGATGCGCTGCAGGAATTTGCGCACGGCGGACGGCTGGTCGATGGCCAATCCAAGAACTTGCCATCCGTTCGCTCCATGTTCGCGGTAGAAGGCATTGAGCATGGGAAGCTCCTCCACGCAAGGCGGGCACCACGTCGCCCAGAAGTTCAGCAACAAGGGTTTGCCGGCCAGCGACTTGAGCGCCACCGAGCCGCCTTCCGGTTTTTCGAATTCCATGGTCCAGAGCGCTTGCTCGGCCCCCTGCTCCATCGCGTGGGGCTGGAATTTCCACCAGGCCAGGCCCGCGCCGCCCAGCGCGGCGGCGCCCGCCACGCCCGCATAGAGCAGGCGCCTGCGGGAGGCTGCGGGCGCAGTGCCAGGGACGGGGGCCGCAGAGGCAGGGTGATCGGAAGAAGGTGTCGTCATGGGGCTGGGGTTTCCTGGAGCAGGCGCCGTACGGCGGTCATGTCGCCCCGCGGCACACGTCCCTTCGCGTCCGGGCGCAAGGCGCCGCGCAGGTCGTCAAGGTCATAGATCAGCAGGTGCACCCCGATCATCTCATTGAGTTCGGGGGATTTGCTGCCCAGGCTCAATGCTTCGACCGACTCGCCATGGAAACCGGTCACCGTGCGCGGTTCATAGTCGACGTGGTGGTCGATCAGGGCTATTTCTGCCGATTTCGGGTCATCGCAGAACAATTGCAGATAAATATCGGACAACCGCGTGGCCGTTCCATGCCAGACCGCGCCCGCCAGATGGGGGCGGAAGGCCGCCATGCGCTCCATCCACACCAGGGCGAGCTGGCGCAGCGCCCGCAACTCGCGCGGCTGGGTGTCGGCACAGAAAAGCTGGATGTACTCCCGCACCGCGGCCTCAACCTGGTCGTTGTCCGGCAGGGGGGTGCGGGCGGGCAGCCCCATCTGGCGCAGCGCCCGGCGCTTGGCCGGGCCCCATTCAAGCCCTTCCTCCACCACCAGCCGGGCCGTGGTGTGGGCGATTTCGTCGCTCAAAGGTGTGTGCATGGCAGTGGGAAGGCAGCAAGGAACGAAACCGCATTGTGGCCCGAACCGCCCACCAGGACTACGGGTTGACCCTAGTCTCCACTCCGGCCACACCCGCATTTACTATATTTTTCATAGCTTCTTGCGCTTGCCAGCCAAGCGCTGGAGCCCCGTTTTCTGTTGAACCTTAGAATCTGCGCCCATGCATATACACATACTGGGCATTTGCGGCACGTTCATGGGAGGCCTCGCCGCACTCGCACGCGAGGCGGGCCACAAGGTGACGGGCTGCGATGCGGGGGTCTATCCGCCGATGAGCGACCAGCTCCGCGCGCTGGGCATCGACCTGATCGAAGGGTTCGGGGCCGACCAGCTTGACCTGCAGCCCGATGTGTTTGTGGTCGGCAACGTGGTCAGCCGGGTTCGGCAGCCCGATGGATCGCCCAAGTTTCCCCTGATGGAAGCCATCCTGGACGCCGGCCTGCCCTACACCAGCGGCCCCCAGTGGCTGGCCGAACAGGTGCTGCAAGGCCGCCACGTGCTCGCGGTCGCGGGCACCCATGGCAAGACGACGACAACCTCGATGCTGGCCTGGATCCTGGAAAGCGCGGGCCAGCAGCCGGGCTTTCTGATTGGCGGCGTACCCCTCAATTTCGGGTTGTCGGCCCGGCTGGGCGCACCCCGGCGCCCGGTGCCCGCGCCCTCGCCACTCGGTGCGGCGCCGCTGTTCGTGATCGAGGCGGACGAATACGACACCGCGTTCTTCGACAAGCGCAGCAAATTCGTGCACTACCGGCCCCGCACCGCCGTGCTGAACAACCTGGAGTTCGACCACGCGGACATCTTTGACAACTTGGCAGCCATCGAGCGGCAGTTCCACCACCTCGTGCGCACCGTGCCCCCGTCGGGCCGGGTGGTCGTCAACGGCCTCGAGGAAAGCCTCGCCCGCGTGCTGCACACGGGTTGCTGGAGCGAGGTGGCCAGCTTTGGGGAGGCCGTCAGCGACTTTTCGGCCGAGGGCGATCCCCAGGCGTTTGATGTGCTGCACCAGGGGCGCAAGGTGGCCCGGGTGGAATGGGCGCTGACCGGCGTGCACAACCAGCTCAACGCGCTGGCGGCCATTGCCGCCGCGCACCATGTGGGCGTCAGCCCCCAGCAGGCGGCCACGGCACTGGCGGCCTTCCAGAATGTGAAGCGGCGCATGGAGCTGCGCGGGACCGTGCACGGGATTGCCGTGTATGACGACTTCGCGCACCACCCCACCGCCCTGAGAACCACCCTGGACGGCCTGCGCCGCAGCCTGGGCCACGGCGTGCGCATCCTCGCGGTGTTCGAGCCCCGCAGCAACACCATGAAGCTGGGCGCGATGAAGGCGCAGTTGCCGTGGGCGCTGGAACCCGCCGATCTCGCGTTCTGCCACACGGCCGGGCTGGACTGGGATGCAGCCGAAGCCCTCGCCCCCCTGGGCGTGGGCCCGGGCCTGCGGGCACAGACTGCCGGCGACATCGCCACCCTGGTGCAGCAAGTCACCGCGGCAGCCCGCCCGGGTGACCACATCGTGTGCATGAGCAACGGCGGATTTGGCGGAATCCATGCGAAGCTGCTGGATTTGCTACAAAATAAATAGCTGCCTGCGCTTGTATGACAAGCGCTAGGGCCCTATTTTATCCAGAAGGGTCAGAACGACACGGCCATGCCCGGCACGTCCACGCGCACCACCGGCTTGGCCAGGGCGGCGCTGGCGGCCCGCGCAAAGTCGCGGGACCATGCCGGATCGGTCAGGAGCGAGGCCCCTGCCGCGCGTGCGACGGTAAGCACCTTGTCGGCCAGCAGCACCTTGCCGCTGGCGCGCAAGGGTTCGCAATCGAGCGCGGTGAACTGGTCGTCGAGCCAGCGCCTTCCGGCCTCATGGCCCATGGGCTCGGCGCCCTCCAGATCGAAACGGAATTCCTGGTTTCCGGCCAGATGGACCGACACTTCGCTGTGCATGATGGTTTGCCTTTCTTCTGAAGCCGTGGTGCTTCCCGTGCGTCATCGCACGGGCCGCCACAGGCTTGCAGTTTAGGGCCTCCCGCCTGCGGCGCGGACCATCGGCCCGTCCGCCGTCAACGCGCGCGGCGCGCCTTGACCGCGTCGGACAGCTCGGAGAGCGACACCAGCGAGTCATCCCACCCCAGGCAGGCGTCCGTGATGCTCTTGCCGTACTCCAGCGCGCCGGGCTGGTCCTTGCCGGGCGAGAACTTCTGGGCACCGGCGATGAGATGGCTTTCGATCATGAGACCGAACACGCTGCGCGATCCGCCGGCGAGCTGCGCCGCGATGTCGCGTGCCACGTCCAGCTGCTTTTCATGCTGCTTGCTGCTGTTGGCATGGCTGCAGTCCACCATCAGCGTGGCGGGCAGCTTGGCGGCCTCGAGGTCCTTGCAGGCAGCGGCCACGCTGGCGGCGTCATAGTTGGGAGCCTTGCCGCCCCGCAGGATCACATGGCAGTCCTTGTTGCCCTTGGTGTTGACGATGGCCACTTGGCCGTTCTTGTGCACCGACAGGAAGTGGTGGCCCCGGCTGGCCGACTGGATGGCATCGGTGGCGATGCGGATGTTGCCGTCCGTGCCGTTCTTGAAGCCAATGGGCGCCGAGATGCCGGACGCCAGTTCGCGGTGCACCTGGCTCTCGGTGGTGCGGGCACCGATCGCGCCCCAGCTGATGAGATCGCCGATGTACTGGGGCGAGATCACGTCCAGGAACTCGCTGCCCGCCGGCATGCCCAGTCGGTTGATGTCGATCAGCAACTGCCGCGCGATGCGCAGCCCTTCGTCGATGCGGTAGGTCTCATCGAGGTAGGGATCGTTGATGAGGCCCTTCCACCCCACCGTGGTGCGCGGCTTCTCGAAGTACACGCGCATCACGATTTCCAGGGTGTCGGCGTACTGCGCGCGCACGGCCATCAGGCGGCGTGCATATTCCAGGGCAGCGGCCGGATCGTGGATGGAACACGGCCCGATGACGACCAGCAGGCGGTCGTCCTTGCCCGCCATGATGTTGTGGATGTTCTTGCGGGTCTGGGTAATCAGCGTCTCGACCGGCGTGCCGCGGATCGGGAAAAAGCGGATCAGGTGCTCTGGAGGAGGCAACACGGTGATGTCCTTGATACGTTCGTCGTCGGTCTGGCTGGTTTTCTCGACGCTGCGGTACCAGGCATCGCTGGTGGGGGTGGTAGGGGCCGTCATGGTTGCTTCCTCGTGGAGTCAGTTGAAGTGGATGGGAAAACGGGAGGGCGGAAAAACAAAAACCGCCGGGCTTTGCAGCGTCGGCGGTTGGTATGGGAAGGTTGTGTCAGCTTGCGCGTTTTCCTCTCATCCGCCGGGGACCGAGATAAAAAACCAAAAATAAAACGCGCTGCGAACTTGCATGGCGACCAATGTAGCACAGGAGTGCGGCAGTGCAGCAAGTTTGAAATGTTGTGAATTCACTACAAGTCAGCAGCATGGCCGCGGCCAAGCTTCTGGTTTACCGCCCCCAGCCGCGAAGCCATTCACGTGCGCGCTGCAAGGCGGACGGCTTGCGCCGTGGCGCGTCTGGCAGATCACTGAGGGGATCGCTTTGGTGTTCATACATATCGATGAGCAAAAGCGCCTCGCCCAGCGTGCGCCAGGCCAGGAGTTCGAAGTGATCGAAGCTGGCGCCTTCTTTGGCACTGCGGCGCTCCAACATCTGCTGCCAGGCTGCAATGGCGTTCCGCAATTCCCGCAACGCACGCTGATAGGCGCCAAACTCATACAGTGCGTGCCAGGCCGATCCCAGGCCGGTAAGAAGCAATTGGTGTTCGCGCAGCGCCCGAACCAGCGTGGCCACACACGAAAGGATCGCCTGGGGGTCAGCGCCTCCCCGCCGGGCCCTGACGGCCTCGTCAATGAGTTGCGACATCAGCCCGAGACTTTCGCGCAGCTCCCGCGACTCCTCGTCAGCCACCCCCTCCCGCAAGAAGCGGCTGAGGTCACCGAACGACTGGCCCGAATACTGCGAGCCAAAACGCGTGGAAGTCATGGACGTATTGTGCGCGAGCCGGGTCGTTTGATTGAATCTCGCAAGAAGCCCACCACTCTGGCCTCAGAACAAACAGCCCTGCCCCATGCCGCGAAAACGCGATCCGGCGGAGGCTATGGCGCCCGCCGCACCGCACTCAACTTTTTGGACACTTCAGAAAAAATAGCTTTGGCGATCACGGCATTGCCCTTGTCTCCAAAATGAAACTGATCCAGGAACATGTCATCCTTCGCCGAGTACCGGTCGAAGATGCCGGACAAATCCACAAAAGTGAAATTATCCAATTTCAGGTTCGAGAGATTTGAAGACATGGCCTTATAGCAGTCAATGTAATAATCTTTCGAAGCCGAAATGAAGTCTCTTTCACGCTGGGTCAGATCCTTCTTCGTCACGGAAAGAGTGGGCTGCAGGAAAAATATCCAATCCACTTTACCTTCCTGCAGTGCATACGCACCCAAGCGTGCATTCTTTTCAATCCGGCGGGCTACGATTTGCGGCGACACCGGCTGAGCGGCCGGACGCGCATTGACCAACTCGGGCAACTCCTGCCTTCCAGCCACCTTCAGGGCAATGTTCACCAGAGACCGGTAGTAGTCATCGGCGAATGCGCTGAACCACAACACATTTCGCCCCGCATCAGCCCAGAAAACATCGTTATTTCCCGAGAGTGAGATGACCAGATCTGGTTGAAGCTCGGAAAGATAGTTCTCAATGGCAATGCGCTCATGGGTAGAAGACCATGCGGGGTTCGCGAACGTGAAAACCTCGAAGCGGGCCTTGTCCTTCTCCGTTGCATTCGCATTGAGAAGATCACCAAGAATACTGCCAATAGTCTGTTCCTGGCTCGGAGAACCAGAACCAAAAGCGGTTGACCCCCCCGTCAGGAAAATGCGATAGGACCCATTGGGCTTCGGATTCACCAGCTCCTGCTGGCTCCGCATCTGCCAGGAGTTGATATGGGCATTGTGGTGCTGCCCCGGTGCCGGGGCCGTCCCTACAAAAGGCGTGGGCTGATTAGGAACCGACCAGCTGATCTTGCCGGTATCGACAGACGGGTCGCTATAGGCATTGCGATAGTTGTTGCGTTGCTCGTCTGTCAGCTTGGTGGCAGACAACACGCCCGCCAAGGTTTCACCTTGTTCCACCCAGCGAATGGTTCGCTCGAATTTTCCCGCCGCGACATACCCTCCTGCCCAGTATCCGACAGCCACCAGCGAGCACAGCAGAAATGAAGGAAGGAAGAAATATAGAAATTTCTTCATCATTCAAAATAAAGTATAAATAAACGGAGCTATTACCGAGCCTTGACCGAACACGAGCAGAGCCCCCAGCAGCAACAGGACCGCCAGCACGGGAATCAACACATACCTCTTGTGCTCGCGGAAAAATAAAATAAGCTCCTTGATAAGTTCCAGCATCAGAATTGGCGCTCCATGTGTTCAGGTTTTCGGGGCATCTTGTTAATTCGATATGTCTGCAAATCGCCATTCCACTTCTTCTGCAGCGTATCCTTGCCAAGGATACGCATCAGAAAACCTAGCGGAGAAAATACTAAAATATAAACAATGCCCAGGATGATTCGGGTGTTGATCCAACCCAGCACTTCGCCGACGCGCATCCAGTATTTATAAACCAGGCGCAGCGCAACAGGAAAAACAGTAGCTACCAGGAAAAATATGCCCGCAACGATCCAGGGCCAGTGGGGCCATCTGGCCGACCACAACCAGGGAAGCAGCAAGCCGAAAATCAGGGCAACGAAGCCCCCCATGACATAGCCGAATTTGCGCAGCTCCTGCTTGCGCTCATTCATGCTTTTTTCCAGAGCTGTTTTCATCATATGAAGAATACTCAATCCAGGGCGAGCGCACCCTTGCGCTGACCTACCAACGCATTGTTCTGCGCATCCTTGGACAGCAGTACATTGCCCAATACGAGATAATCCATATCCGTTCCCATAAAACAGCGATAGGCGTCCTCCGGCGTGCACACGATGGGCTCGCCCCGGACGTTGAAAGAGGTATTCACCAGAACCGAGCACCCCGTCTGTCGCTCAAAAGCGCTCAGAAGCTGGTAAAATTCGGGGTTGCTCGTCCTGCTCACCGTCTGGACCCGCGCGGAATAATCCACATGGGTTACCGCAGGAATATCCGAACGTACCTGATGCAGCTGCGCCAAGCCTTGCAGGGATTCATCGGGTTTCCGTTGAATATCTTCATTCACCTGTGCAACAAGCAACATGTAGGGGCTGGGCCGGTCAAGATCAAAATATTTTTCTACATTTTCCTCTTTGACGGCAGGTGCAAACGGGCGAAATGATTCGCGGAATTTTATCTTCAGATTCAGTTGCGATTGCATCGCCGTCGAACGGGGGTCCGCCAATATGGATCTGGCGCCCAGCGCCCTTGGTCCAAATTCCATCCTGTTCTGGAACCAACCCACCACCTTTTCATCTGCGAGCAAGCCTGCAACCGTTTCGTACAGGCCCGTCTGATCCAAGACCGTGTAGCTTGCCCCCAGCGCATCCAGTTTTTCAACAATATCCAGCTGCGCGAACTTGGGCCCCAATAGAGACCCCTGCATCTGATCCACTCCGTTGAAATACTTCCGTTCTTCTTTTCTGAATTTGTGGAAGGCGGCATAAGCGGCACCCAGCGCTCCGCCGGCATCCCCTGCGGCTGGCTGAATCCAAATGTCCTTGAAAATACCTTCCCGCAGCAACCGCCCATTCGCAACACAGTTCAGCGCCACGCCCCCCGCCATGCATAAGTACTCCGCGCCGGTTTCTTTCTGCAGCTGCCTCGCCAACTTCAGTACAACCTCCTCCGTCACCACCTGTATGGACGCAGCTATATCCATGTCGCGCTGGGTCGGGGCTGTTTCGGCACCACGGGGCGGGCCACCAAACAAATCGGAGAATTTCCGATTGGTCATCTGCAGGCCCGTGCAGTAATCAAAATACTCCAGATTCAGGCGGAATGACCCATCTTCCTTGACATCGATCAGGTTATCAAAAATCAGATCGACATACGTTGGCTTGCCGTATGGTGCCAAACCCATCAGCTTGTATTCTCCAGAATTCACCTTGAACCCAAGGTAATAGGTGAACGCAGAATACAGCAATCCCAGGGAATGCGGAAAATTGATCTGCCACAAGGGAGTCAATTCTGGACCATCCCCCAGCCAGGCGGACGTAGTTGCCCACTCACCGACCCCATCCAGGCACAATACCGCAGCCTTCTTGTACGGGCTCGGATAAAACGCAGAAGCCGCATGCGATTCATGATGCTCTGCAAACAGGATCGGCGGCAGGTCGGATTCCTTGCACGACAGCAGGCCGGCAAGCTCCCTCTTGAGAGTTTTCTTTAAATACAGCTTTTCTTTCAACCATATCGGCACCGCAGTGACAAATGATTGAAATCCACGGGGTGCATAGCTTAGATACGTATCCAGCAAGCGCTCGAATTTTAAAATAGGCTTATCGTAGAATACGATGGAATCCAGATCATGCGAGCGCACCCCAGCTTCTTGCAGGCAATATTCAATAGCATGCCTGGGAAACTGCGCATCATGCTTTTGCCGCGTGAACCGTTCTTCTTGCGCCGCAGCAATTATCCGACCAGACTGCAACAGCGCGGCGGCACTATCATGGTAGTATGATGATATACCCAATATATTCACAACGTACAAGCCTTTATATCAAAATACCAGAACAAGTGCCGCAAACATAAATAATGTACGCATTTTACACATGGCCTTTCAATACACTGGGGCGCATGCGTAGCCTCGGCATGCCCCGCCATATCCGTATGTCCAGGGGAAGTACTTCTGAAGCTGCCGGTCGATCAAATCACCAGGCTTGCAGCAAGGCACTCTCTCGAGCGCTTCCGTGATGGGAGTCGAGTTCTGCCGTTTGGATTTCACTTTTTTCCACACCACACTCTGAAGGTTTCCTATCGCAGCCCTGCCCACAAGCGCCTGATACGCTCTTGCACCCAGGTGAAATTGACCATACTCATTGAAGTGAACCCCTCCGGCCACAAGATGCTCCGCAAAATCGTCCGTATCCACAACGCCCACTTGCGGCAAGCTCCGCGCCACATCCATCTGAGCGGATCTCACATATTTTCTATATTTCCAGGCAGGATTGTCCTGAATTCTCCCAACAATCACCGGAAAATCCAGGTCATCGGAACAGCCCATGCCATTCACATCCCGCCTTATTTTTGTGATGAAGTTCTTTAGATTACTTCCATAACTCCGCGCCCATGTTTCATCCAGCGCATCAGTTTCACCTTGCATGAAAAAAAGCCCGGCAACCCTCATCCGTACATTCATTCGCTTTGAATTATAAGCATTTGCAATCAACTCCAGCAGTTCAACGTACAGGTGGCCGCCTGGAGCCCAATGATCGGCAGATGCGGTGTAGTTCAGTGACGTATTTGAAACCGCCAATTTGGCAATGTAATGATCATATGGCGGCTGATCATTTAAAAATTGTGCAAGATGCAATTCCAGCCCAAACAAGTCCGTTGATTTTGTGCCAAATGGGAAAAAATGAGGGCTGCCAGTCAAGTTCTTATAACCAAACCCTGGTCTTGCCACCCCCCATCCTGCAAAATCACTCCAATTGACATCCTGGGAGCGTACCGCATCATCATTGCCTGCCACACCCGGTGGCGCACCGTAGATCCCATAAACACTCACGTTGGGGTAGACAGTATTTTCATGGGCATACTTTTTTTTCCCTACGCCAATGTCCCTGACAGACGCCAGCCCAACAGCATTCGACTGCCCGGCAACAACATACAGCTGCCTGACTGGTGCGGAGGGATTGGCAGTCTGCACCATGCATGTTTGTGCATGAGCCCCCACGCCGGGAAGAACTAGCCCCAACAGGCAAGCCAGATCCCTCAGAAAACCAGCAGCCTGTCTATGAATCGTCCCTTTGGGTTTCAGGCTTTTTCTCAAGCATGCAGCCCGATTGGAAAACAAGACCGGCCGCTCAGGCAAAGCGCCCTCCAAGGCAAGCAGGCCACTGGATTGCGCACGCATACACCGTGGTGGCAGTCAGAAAAAATACTGTCCCGTCAGTCAGGCCGTGCCGCCCACCGTCAGCCCCTCGATGCGCAAGGTAGGCTGGCCGACGCCCACGGGTACGCTCTGGCCTTCCTTGCCGCAGGTGCCCACGCCGCTGTCCAGGCGCATGTCGTTGCCGATCATGGTCACCTTCTTGAGCGACTCGGGGCCGCTGCCGATGATGGTGGCGCCCTTCACGGGGTAGAGGATCTTGCCGTTCTCGACCCAGTAGGCCTCGCTGGCGGAGAACACGAACTTGCCCGAAGTGATGTCCACCTGGCCGCCGCCGAAGTTGCTCGCGAACAGGCCTTTCTTGATACTGGCCACGATCTCCTGGGGATCCTTGTCGCCGCCCAGCATGTAGGTGTTGGTCATGCGCGGCATTGGGATGTGGGCGTAGCTCTCGCGACGGCCGTTGCCGGTGGGCGCCACGCCCATCAGGCGTGCGTTGAGGGAATCCTGGATGTAGCCCTTGAGGATGCCGTCCTCGATGAGCACGTTGCGCTGGCTGGCGTGGCCTTCGTCGTCCACGTTGAGCGAGCCGCGGCGGTCGGCGATGGTGCCATCGTCCAGCACCGTGACGCCCTTGGCCGCCACGCGCTGGCCGATCCGCCCGCTGAATGCGCTGGAGCCCTTGCGGTTGAAGTCGCCTTCCAGCCCATGACCGATGGCCTCGTGCAGCAGGATGCCAGGCCAGCCAGGGCCCAGCACCACGGTCATTTCGCCAGCAGGCGCGGGGCGGGACTCCAGGTTCACCAGCGCGGCATGGACCGCTTCGTCCACGTAGCGGCTCATCTGCTCGTCGTCGAAGTAGGCCAGGCCGAAGCGGCCACCGCCGCCGGCGGACCCCATCTCGCGGCGGCCGTTCTGCTCGGCGATCACCGTCACCGACAGGCGCACCAGGGGGCGCACATCGGCCGCCAGCGTACCGTCGGCCCGGGCCACCAGCACCACGTCGTACTCGCTGGCCAGGCCCGCCATCACCTGCGCCACGCGCGGGTCCTTCGCGCGCGCGCGCTGTTCCAGCTTCTCGAGCAGCGCCACCTTGGCGGTGCTGTCCAGGGAGGCGATCGGGTCCACGCCGGGGTACAGGCTGCGGCCAGCAGCTATCTTTTTAGTAGCTACCCGCGCTTTCCCCGCCTGCGCTGCAGACGAAATGGATCGCACCGTGCGGGCCGCATCCATCAAGGAAGCCTGCGAGATGTCGTCCGAGTAGGCAAACGCCGTCTTTTCCCCGCTGACCGCCCGCACCCCCACCCCCTGGTCGATGCTGAAGGAGCCCGTCTTGACGATGCCCTCTTCCAGGCTCCAGCCCTCGCTGCGCGTGTACTGGAAGTACAGGTCCGCATCGTCCACCTGGTGGGTGCGGATCTCGGCCAATGCCCGTGCGAGATGGCTCTCATCGAGCCCGAAGGGGGTCAGCAGCAGTTCGCGAGCGACGTCGATGCGCTGGCTGGTGGCCGCGCGCTGGGGCGCGGCAGTGGTGGAGCGGGAAGTCATCGGGGCATTTTAGGCGCGCGGCCATGCCCGGCAGGGCACGAAGCGGTATGTCCCTATGCCGCATCACGCGGCCGCCCCGATGCTCAGGCTGCCGTCTGATCGTCCAGGCCGGCCTGCGAGGCGTGCGCCTGCACGGATTCGATGCCCGCATCCCGCGCCTTGGCGCCGGAGTACATCTGGCTTTGCCCGATGACCTGGCCATTGCCCGCCTTGAGCGTGAAGTAAGGGGATCCGTCCTTGGCGCTCAGGCGTCCGAACCGGCCGCCCTCGGGCGCGTTCTTGCGCACGGCCTCGATCCCGCCCAGCGCGCTGGCCCGGGATTCGTACAGCTCGCTGGTCAGGATCACCTGGCCGTTGGTGGCCAGCAGGTTGAAGACAAATTTATCGTTCTTCGACTTCTTCAGCTCGAACTTCGCCGCCATGGGGAATCCCTTCGGTTGCTCTGAGGCCAAGGCACAGTTGGCCTGCCGGTTTGTACCCTCTTGCGGCGGCCCACGCAACGCCCGGGCAGAGACCCTGGGCCTTGCCAAGATTCATCCGGGGCCACGCCGCCCCGGCGCGGTGCGCTACAGCGCGGGACGCGCGTCCTTGGGTTCCTGCTTCTGGGCGCGGGCGACCGACATCAGGATGCCCAGTGCCAGGCCCAGCGTGACCATGGCGGTGCCGCCATAGCTGATGAAGGGCAGTGGCACGCCCACCACGGGCAGTATTCCGCTGACCATGCCCATGTTCACGAAGGCGTAGGTGAAGAAGATCATGGAGACCGCCCCGGCCATGAGGCGCCCGAACAGGCTCGTAGCACCCGCGGCGATGGACAGCCCGCGCCAGACCAGCATCAGGAAGCAGACCAGCAGGAAAAGGTTGCCCGCCAGGCCGAATTCCTCGGAAAACGCGGCAAAGATGAAGTCGGTGGTGCGCTCCGGGATGAACTCCAGGTGCGTCTGCGTGCCCGCCATGAAGCCCTTGCCCCACATGCCCCCGGAGCCGATGGCGATCATGCCCTGGATGATGTGGAATCCCTTGCCCAGCGGATCGCGCGTCGGGTCCAGCAGGGTGCAGATGCGCTGCTGCTGGTAGTCATGCAGCACCGACCAGCGCACGCCGTCCGCGCACAGCTGGTCGCCCAGGAGCACCAGCGCCAGCACGCCAATGCCCCCCAGCAGCACCGGCGGAAGCACCAGTTTCCAGGACAGGCCCGCGAAGAAGATCACCGACAGCCCCGCCGCCAGCACCAGCAGCGAGGTGCCCAGGTCGGGCTGCTTCATGATCAGCCCCACCGGCAGGGCCAGCAGCAGCCCCGCGGCGGCAAAGTCGAGCGGGCGCAGGGTCCCTTCCCGCTTCTGGAACCACCACGCGAGCATCAGCGGCATGGCAATTTTCAGGATTTCGCTGGGCTGGATGACGATACCGACGTTGACCCAGCGCTGCGCGCCTTTTTTGGTGATGCCGAACAGCGCCACCGCCACGAGCAGCGCCACGCCCGCCGCATACAGCGGCACGGCGAACACCATGATCTTCTGCGGCGGCACCTGGGCCACCATGAACAGGATCGCCCCCGCGATGAGCATGTTGCGCCCATGGTCCATGAAGCGCGTGCCGTGGTCGTAGCCCGACGAATACATGGCCAGCAGCCCGGCGCATGCCAGCAGCACCACCACCAGGAGCAGCGGCAGGTCGAACCCGCGAAACAGGGGAAGAAAACGCTGGGCGAGCGTGGGTTTCTCAAAAACAACGGACATCGCGGGATTATCGTGGCCCCGGGGCCCGCCCGCACCAGGCGGCGTTCACCCCGCCTGGCGAAAGGCCATCACCGCCTGGTTGCGCAGGGTGCGCAGCAGCCCGAGGGCCTTGTCGTCCACGACGATGCCCCCGGCCATGGACTGATCGGCGTAGATGAGCGCGAAGGTCTGGCCCTTGATCTGCAGCGGAAGCAGCAGGAACGAGGGTGCGTTGAGCCCCGTGCGGTACCACTCGGGCAGGCGGGACTGCATCCTGGGCTCGGTCGCGTCGTTGATGAGCGTGTCGGCGCCGCGCAGGCAGACGGCGGCGAACAGGTCTCCCTGGGCCTTGAGCGGCACTTTCATGGCGCGCACGGCGGCCTCGCTGCCTTCGCCCAGGCCGAAGCGGCCGGTCAGCAGGTCGGTGCGCGCCTCGCGCAGGCAAAACACCATGCGCCGGAACCCCAGCGCGCGAAACATGGTCTCCAGGATCATGCGCAGCACGTCGTTGAGCTGAAAGCTCTCGACCATGGCGTTGGTGACATCCTGGATGCCCGCGGCCAGCACCTCGTTGACCTGCGCCACCGACACCGCGCCGCCGGCCTGGGACTCGAGCACCGCGGGCAGCGGCTGGGTTTCGCTGGCCCGCAGCTCGTGCGAGCCCAGGGGGTCGTCCTGCGGCATGGCGGCGCCCGTCGGGGGCGGCAGCTTCAGCAGCCGCGCGGCGGGCGTGCCCGGTTCCACGCGCAGGTCCAGCGCCTCGGCCAGCGCCACCAGCTTGTGGCGGGCACGCAGGGTGGCATCGGAGATCGCGTCGGCGGACAACGCCAGCGTGCGCGAATAGCGCGTGCCGATCTGGCCAAGGCGCCCTTCCAGCGCGGCCGGCTCGCTCAGCAGCAGCGTGCTGGCCACCTCGTTGGCCGCCATGGCCACCCACCGCAGGCGCTCCACCCCCTGCTCCGGGGCGCGCTGCATCGGCGAGCCCAGGGGCTTTCGCATGCAACGCTGCAGGCTCTCGGGCAGCCCCCAGACGCGGGCCACGCCCACACCCAGGTCCTCGAACCCCAGGCCCAGCACCTGCAGCGCGGCGGCTTCTTCGCCGCCTTCCACGCGGCCCGACGCCAGCAGGCTGCGCACCTGCCGCGCCTCTTCCGGAAAATAGAACTCGCACAGCATGCGCCCCAGGTTCTGGAACATGGCCCCGATGAAAGCCTCCTCGGCCGCCTGGGCCGATGCGCACAGTTCGGCCGCCACCGAGCCGGCCATCATGGCGCGCAGGAACTCCTCGCGCATCTGGCTCGCATGGGCCTTGTCCTGCATGTGGTCCAGCAGCACCAGGCTGAGCGCCATGTTGCGCACGGCGTTGAAACCCACCAGGCTCACCGCGCGCGACACGGTGCTGATCGTGCCGCGCCCCGCATGGGCGTAGTGCACGCTGTTGACCAGGCGCAGCAGCTTGTTGGTGAGCGCCACATCCTTCAGGATCTCGTGCGTGAGGTCGCTGATGCTGTCGTCCTCGGAGTTGGCGACGCGCTGGATGCGCGCCACCGAATCGGAGAGCGCCGGGAAATCGCTCTTGTGGCGCATGCGCCGCAGCAGGAAGTCGAGCGTGGCGTTGCTGGCCGCCGTGGGCGCGCTCGCGGGCGCGGCCCAGGCGCGCAGGGCATCGCGAAACTCCGCCGCCGAGGCGTAGCGCCCGCCCGGCTCGCGGGCCATGGCGCGCTGCAGGATGGCCCGCAGCCCGTCGTCCACGCCCGGGCCCAGGTCCTGCGGCAGCTGCAGGGCTTCATTAGCGATGTGGTACAGCGCCTGCCAGGTGTCCTTCTGGTGGACCAGCGGATGGCCGGTGAGCATCTCCACCAGCACCAGCGCCGCGGAATACACATCCATGGCGGGCGCGGGCGCCGCGCCCGCCGCGGCCTCGGGCGCCAGGTAGGCCGGGGTGCCGCTGGCCATCTGGGCATCCGGCGCGGCCTGCATGGGCGCCGCCATGCCGAAGTCCATGACCCGGGCGTGGCGCTGGGCGTCGATCATGATGTTGGACGGCTTGAGGTCGCGGTGCACGATGCCCGCCTGGTGCGCGGCCTGCAGGCCGTCGAGCACGTCCACCATCAGGGCCACGGCATCGTGGGGCGTGCAGCGCCCCTGCTGCGCCAGGTGTTCGGCCAGTGTCCTGCCCGGCACGTACTCGAAGACGATGTAGGGCTGGCGGCCCTGCACGTCCGCCTCGAACACCGGCACGATGAAGGGGTGCGCGAGGCGCCCCACGTGCCGGGCCTCGCGCAGCCAGTGTTCGAGCACCGACGGGTCCTGGTCCTGCACGGGGCGCATGAGCTTGATGGCCACCTCGCGCTGCAGGCGCGGGTCCAGCGCCAGCCACACCGTGGCCTGGGCGCCCCGGCCCAGAAGCCTTTTCAGCTCGAACCTCCCCAATGAAGCGGGCGGCTTCTCGGCGGATCCCAGGGCCCAGCGTTTGGCGGTGGAAAGCGGGGCAAAATCAGTCATGGTGGGATCAAGGCTGCGGGCTCCACCGTGTGGCGCCCATGCCACGCATCTTATGTCTGGGCCACCGCCCTTTGCAGCAGTGATTCCCCTGCCTTGTCGTTTTCCCCCTCCATGACCACCACCCACCTCCTGTACCTGCACGGCTTTCGCTCCTCTCCCCAGTCCGCCAAGGCCCGGCAGATGGCGGCGTACGTGGCGCTGCACCATCCGGGCGTCACCTTCTGGTGCCCCCAGCTGCCGCCGTCGCCCCGGGCGGCGATGGCGCTGGTGGCGCAGGGCATCGCCCACTGGCCCGGCGCGGCCATGGCGGTGGTCGGCTCGTCGCTCGGCGGTTTCTATGCCAGCTGGGTGGCGCACCACAAGGGCTGCCCCAGCGTGATGCTCAACCCCGCCGTCCACCCGGCGCGCGACCTGGAGCGCCACATCGGCGAGCAGACCTCCTGGCACGACCCGGCACAGCGGTTCTACTTCCAGCCGGAGTACATCGGCGAGCTGCGGGCGCTGGACACTTCGGACCAGCCCCCCGCCGCCCCGGAGATGGCCATCATCGCCAAGGGCGACGAAGTGCTGGACTGGCGGGAAATGGCGGCGCGCTACCCGCATGCGTGGCGGATCGTGCAGGAGGGGGGCGAACACGCCCTCGCCAATTTCAGCGACCACCTGCCCCAGGTGGCGCAGTTCCTGCGCCTGGCCTGACCACCAGCGCCACGGGGGCGCCTGTGCTCAGCGGGCGCGGGACGCCCCGGCGCCACCCGCCCCCATCCAGCGGGCATGGTCGTCCGGGTAGGCGATGCGGTAGCGCTTCATGTGGAACGCGGCTTCATCGTCCTTGCCCAGCATCACGGCGCTTTCGATCAGTGCCTCGATGACGCGGGGCTCGGGAGAGTAATGGAGCAGCTCGTGGGCCAGGGCATTCATCTGCTGCGCGTTGTCCCGCGAGAGCGCCATCGTGGTGAGGCGCGCGAAGTCCAGCTGGCTCGCAAACATCACGGAAGAGGACACCCGGCCAGGCAGGTCATCCCGGTACGCCGGGGCCCTTTGCGCGCTGGGCTTGTAGAACTGGCTCACGCGGTGGTAGTCCCAGGCGGCAACGCCGCACACGGCGAGGACCGCCACGGCCACCACCAGCCCCGCAAGCCCCGCCCCCGGCGCGGGGCCGCCCGCCGCCCGCCGCGGCCAGGCCAGCAGCGCCACCGACAGCAGGGCCACCAGCTGAAAAGGCCCGTACCACAGCGGGTACTCCAGCATGCTGTGCAGCCCGATGATCGCCAGGGCACCCCAGGCCAGCTGGCGCGCGGGATCGGTCTCGCGCCACGGCCGGGCGTGCACGCACCAGGCCACGAACGCCCCGCACAGCGCCAGGGCCGCCGGCAGGCCCAGCTCCACGGCCAGGTGCAGGGGCAGGTTGTGCGCGTTGTCCAGCAGCACGCAAAAGCGCTCGCCGGGAAACAGCGTGATGTAGTGCGCATAGTCCAGCTCCCCCCAGCCCCAGCCCAGCCAGGGCTTTTGCGCAATCAGGGTGAACATGTTGGACCACAGCACCCGGCGGCTGGTGCACGCGTGCGCGCCATCAGTGAAGCGATGGAACAGCGCATCTGCACGGACGCCCTGGAACTGCCAGAGCAGTTCGGGCAGCAGCCATGCGGCCGCGAGAAAAATCGAAAACCCCACGGCGCCCATGCGCAGCGCGCTGCCCCTGCCGGGCCCCCGCCACAGCACCAGCAGCCCCAGGATGAGCAGCCACTGCACGGCGACTGTCCGCGACGCCGTGGCGGCCTCGCCCACGGCGATCCCCGCCAGCGCTGCCGCGGCAAGCACGTTCGCGAGCGCGGTGGATGGCGGCCACCGCCCCGGGCCCGGCGCTTCCCCGCCGCGTTCCCCTGCGTGGGACGGCCGGGCATGCAGCGCCCACCACAGCCAGGCCCATGTGCCCAGGCTGAGCAAGGTCGCCTGCTGGTTGCGCTGGCGCAGATTGCCCACGGCCTGCCCGGGCACGGAGGCGTGGATCCAGGGGCCCAGGCCCACATCGCCCGCCACGTACTGGACAAGTCCGATGGCGCTGGCCACGACCGCGGCCGCGCCCAGCCCGCCGGCCAGCAGCATTCCCCACCAGGCGCGCCCTCCGCGCCGGGGTGCCTCCGCGTGCACCGACCAGGCCCCCAGCAGCAGGAGCACGGCCACGCACACCCACGACACCAGCACGGGCCAGAAATTGGAGATCGGAGAGTCGGTGAAGGCGAAGAGGAACGGCAAGACCACTGCGAGCAACGCCAGCGGTGCGGCAATGGCATCAAAAAGCATGTCGATAGAACCGTGCCATCATGAAGGACCCTGGATCATAGGGGCTGGTTTCGCACCCCGCGCGCCGCCGCCTGCCCGCACCTGCCCTGCCGTCCTCCCGCCCGGCGGGAGCTCCCGGGCCGCCGGTAACATCTCCACCAGGCAACTTCCTCGCACACCCCATGAGAATCGCCCTGCTTTCCGACCTGCACCTGTCCGTGCAGCCCCTGGCCCTTGCCGTGCCCGACGCCGACGTGGTGGTGCTGGCCGGAGACCTGCAGCGGCCCGCGCAGGCCATGGCGTGGGCACGGCAGCTGGAACTGCCCACGGTCTTCGTGGCGGGCAACCACGAGTTCTACGGCTCGGACCTCGTGACCACCATGGCGCAGCTGCGCGCGCATGCCGAGGGCAGCGGCGTGCGGGTACTCGAACGTGGCGAGTGGCGCCACGGCGGCGTGCGTTTCCTGGGGTGCACGCTGTGGTCGGACTACCGGCTTTTTGACTCGCCGCAGCAACGCGACGAGACCCTGGCCAAGGCCGTGGAACTGGTGCGCGACTTCACCCGCATCCGCGTGGCGCCCGAATTTCCCCAGCCGTTCACCCCCGCAGTGTCGCAGATGCTCTTCGACCAGTCCGTCGCCTGGCTGGAAGAGCGTTTTGCCGAGCCGTTTGACGGCCCCAGCGTGGTCGTCACGCACTTCGCGCCGGCGCGCGGCAGCATTGCCAGCCAGTTCGCCGGCTCGCCGCTCAATGCCTGCTTCGTCTCCGACCTGGAGGAGCGCATCCTGCGCTGGCAACCCCGCCTGTGGCTGCACGGCCACGTGCACGACAGCTTCGACTACACCATCGGCGCCACGCGCGTCGTCGCCAATCCACGGGGCTACGCGCCCCAGGGCGTGGTGGAAAACAAGGCGTTCGCTCCCGGACTGGTCCTGGAGATCTGACAATCGGCGCCCGGCACCCATGGGAGAATGCCGGCCATGCATGCATTGTTTGAAGAAGCCGGCAAGTTCATGGCCGGCCGTATCCTGTCCGAAGCCGACACCTCCGCCCAGGTCGAGCTCGACTCGGGCAAACGGGTCAAGGTCAAGGCCGCCAACCTCCTCCTGAAATTCGAGAAACCTGCTCCCGCCGAGCTGGTCGCCCAGGCCCAGGCCGTGGCCGAGACCATCGAGCTGGACCTGGCCTGGGAATTCGCGCCCGAGGACGAATTCGGCTTTGCCGACCTGGCGCGCGACTATTTCTCCGACAACGCCACGCTGGCCCAGCAGGCCGGTGCGCTGTTCCGCCTGTACGACGCGCCCCACTATTTCCGCCGCGCGGGCAAGGGCCGGTTCAAGAAGGCATCGGCCGAGATCCTGCAGCAGGCGCTGGCGGCCATCGAGAAGAAAAAGGCCGTCCTCGCGCAGATCGACGAATGGGCCGCAGCGCTCGGGCGCGGTGAGTGCCCCCAGCCCATCCGCGACCAGCTTTACAAGATTCTGTTCAAGCCCGACAAGAACGCGCCCGAATACAAGGCCGTGGTGGACGCCAGCCGCGCCACGCACACCGCACCGCTCGATCTGCTGCAAAAGGCCGGCGCCATCGACTCGGCCTACCAGTTCCACTGGAAGCGCTTCTTGTTCGAGAACTTCCCCAAGGGCACGGGCTTTCCAGCCGTCACGGCGCCCGCCATTGCGGACGAGCTGCCGCTGTCGCCCGCGCAGGCGTATTCCATCGACGATTCGCAGACCACCGAAATCGACGATGCGCTGTCGGTGCAGGGCCTGGGCACGGGCACCGTGGTACTGGGCATCCACATCGCGGCGCCCGGCCTGGCGATCCAGCCGGGCAGCGCCATCGACCAGCTCGGCCGCGCGCGCCTGTCCACGGTGTACATGCCAGGCTACAAGATCACCATGCTGCCCGACGACGTGGTGCAGACCTACACGCTGGACGAGGGCCGCGCCAACCCGGCCGTGTCGCTGTACGTGACCATCGACGAGGCCACGCTGGAGTTCAAGAGCTCCGAGACCAAGCTCGAGCGCGTGCACGTGGTCGCCAACCTGCGCCACGACCAGCTCGATGCGGTGGTGACCGAAGAATGGCTGTCCAACCCGGCGTTCGAGCATCAAAATGACCCCCAGCGCTTGTCCGAACTGCGCCCCCAGCTATCATTTTTGCACCGCCTGGCCAAGGACCTCAAGGCCCGCCGCGAAGTCGTGCGCGGCAAGCCCGAGAACTTCAACCGGCCGGACTACAACTTCCGCCTGGTCGGCAACAACGGCGCCGAGCCCACGGGTGATGAACAAGTGCAGATCAGCGTGCGCCAGCGCGGCGCGCCGCTCGACCTCATCGTGGCCGAGGCCATGATCGTGGCCAACAGCACCTGGGGCAGCTGGATGGCCGAGCTGGGCGTGCCCGGCATCTACCGCAGCCAGGCCAGCATGGCGCCGGGCGTGAAGGTGCGCATGGGCACCAAGGCACTGCCGCATGCGGGCATCGGCGTGAAGGCGTATTCATGGGCCACATCGCCCCTGCGCCGCTACACCGACCTGGTCAACCAGTGGCAGATCATTGCCTGCGCCCGCCACGGCAAGACCGCCGCGCTGGCCGCGCCCTTCAAGCCCAAGGACGCGGACCTGTTCTCCATCATCAGCAGCTTCGACGGTGCCTACAGCGCCTACAACGGCTACCAGGCCGGCATGGAACGCTTCTGGACGCTCAAGTATGTGGAGCAGCACGGCATCACCGAGCTGAACGCCACCGTCTTCAAGGAAGGCCCGGGCGGCAGCTTTTTGGTGCGGGCGGACGACATTCCGCTGGTCTTCCCGGTGCTGGGCGCGCAGAACCTGCCGCGCGGCGCGCGCCTCCTGGTGAAGCTGGGCGAGGTGGACGAGATCACCCTGGACATCCACGGCACCGTGATCGAGCGCCTGGACGACCCGGCCGATAGCAGCGACGACGGCCCGGTGGAGGACGCCGAGGAAGAAGACGACACCGTGGCGGGGCCCATCGCCATCGCCGTGGATGTGAACGAGGCCGAACCCGCCACCGCTGATAATCCCACCCCGTGAACATGGCCCCCACGCTCCCCGGCCCCGTCTGGCCCCGGCCCCCCGAGGGGGCCGCGTTGGATTCGGGGACATCCCTGAAATGAAACTGCCCGCCTTCCTTCGCACCTTCAGCACGCTGCAGCTGGCGCTGGGCGTGTCCATCGCCGTGCACGCCGCGTTGATCTCGGTGCGCTTCATCGACCCCGAAGGTTTCGACCGCGTGTTCCAGGACACGCCGCTCGAAGTCATCCTGGTCAACGCCAAGTCCAACGAACGCCCCGACAAGGCCCAGGCCATCGCCCAGACCAACCTGGCGGGCGGCGGCGATGCCGACAAGGGCCGCGCCACCAGCCCCCTGCCGTATTCGGCGCTCACGGCCATTGGCGACGATTTCGAGGAAGCGCAGCGCAAGATGGATGCGATGCAGGAGCAGCAGGCGCAGCTGCTGGCCCAGCTGCGCAAGCAGCTGGCCACCCTGCCCGAGCCCGACCCGCGCAAGCCCAGCCAGAGCGCCGAGCAGGCCAACGAGCAGGAAAAGCGGCGCCAGCTCGTCAAGCTGCTGGCCGAGATCGAAAAGCGCATCAACGAAGAAAACTCGCGCCCCAAGAAGCGCTACATCAGCCCCGCCACGCGCGAGGAAGCCTACGCCGCCTATTACGACACGCTGCGCCGCAAGGTGGAAGACAAGGGCACCGAGAACTTCCCCGAACAGGGCGGGCGCAAGCTGTACGGCGAGCTCACGATGATCGTCACCGTCAACCACGACGGCCGCGTGCTGGAGACCGAGGTGGTGCAAGGCTCGGGCAACACCACACTCGACCGGCGCGCCGAGGCCATTGCCCGCGCCGCAGGGCCCTTCGGCGCCTTTGGCACCGACATGCGCAAGAAGGCCGACCAGATCGCCATGGTGGCGCGCTTCAAGTTCACGCGGGACCAAACCCTGGAAACCAGTGTTCGGTAACCCCCCTGAGTCGCCTGCGGCGCCTTCCCCCCAGGGCGACGCCGCCAGCCGCCTGGCAAAGCCCGTTCCGCGGCAGCCCCGGCCTGACCCCGCTCCCTGCATGCAGCCCTTGTTGTTCCCATGACACCTTCGCCTCTCGCCCCCGACCTGTACTGCGTGATGGGCAACCCGGTGGCGCACAGCCGCTCGCCCGCCATCCACGCCCGCTTCGCCGAACTGACGGGCGAGCACATCGCCTACGAGCGCCGCCTGGTGCCCATGGATGGTTTTGCGCAGGGCGTGCGCGACTTCGCAGCCCAGGGCGGGCGCGGCTGCAATGTCACCGTGCCTTTCAAGACCGAGGCGCCCGGTCTCGCCACCGAATGCAGCGACCGCGTGCAACTGGCCGGTGCGGCCAACACCCTGACCTTCCGCGCCGACGGCGGCATCTATGCCGACAACACCGACGGCCTGGGCCTGGTGGCCGACATCACGCGCAACGCGGGCATCTCTCTGGCGGGGCGCGATGTGCTGCTGGTGGGCGCCGGTGGCGCCGCTGCGGGCGTGCTGGGCCCGCTGCTGCGGGCCGGTGCGCGCCACATCACCGTGGCCAACCGCACGCTGGCCAAGGCACAGGCCCTGGTGCAATCGCACAGCGCACTGGCCTCACTACAAGAATCAGAGCTGCTAGCGCTTACCCCACAAGCGCTAGATGCCAATTTTGATGTCATCATCAATGCCACGGCCAGCAGCCTTGCCGGTGCCGAGGTGCCGGTGCCCGCCCACGTGCTGCGCCCGGGCTGCCTGGCCTACGACATGATGTATGGCCCCGCAGCGCAGGGTTTTCTGGACTGGGCCCGGCGCCACGGCGCCGTGCCGCGCGACGGCCTGGGCATGCTGGTGGAGCAGGCCGCCGAAGCGTTCCTGCTGTGGCGCGGGGTGCGCCCGCCGTCGGCCCAGGTGCTGGCCGAACTCCAATCCGCCCTCTGACTGAACCCACGGAACAAGGACACGCTGCGATGAAAGCCGTGCTGCGCTGGCTGGGACTGGTGGTGCTCGCCTTCGTGGCGCTGCAGCTGTTCTTCGTGGTCCGCATCGCGGCCATGGTGGCCATCGACCCGGAATCCACCAGCTTCCAGCGCTCCGAGGCCTGGGCGCAGCTGTCCAGCACGGGCCAGGTGCGCTGGCGCCAGCAATGGGTGCCCTACGCGAGCATCTCGGACTCGCTCAAGCGCGCCGTGATCGCGTCGGAAGACGATGGCTTCGTGAGCCACGACGGCGTGGACTGGACGGCCATCGAGAAGGCCTGGGAGCGCAACGCCAAGGCCGAGGCCCAGGCCAGCAAGGCGCAGGCCCGCGCCCCCGACCGCCCCGTGCGCGCCCCGAAGATCCGGGGCGGCTCGACCATCACGCAGCAACTGGCCAAGAACCTGCTGCTCTCGGGCGAGCGCACGCTGCTGCGCAAGGGCCAGGAGTTCGTGCTGACGCTGCTGCTGGAGCAACTGCTCTCCAAGCAGCGCATCCTGGAGATCTACCTCAACAGCGTGGAGTGGGGCGAAGGCGTGTTCGGCGCCGAGGCGGCCGCGCAGCACTACTTTCGCAAGAGCGCCAGCAAACTCACCGCCGGCGAGGCCGCGCGCCTGGCGGTGATGCTCCCGGCCCCCAAGCGCTTCGAGAAAACACCCGGGTCCGCGTATCTGGCGGGCCGGTCGCGGACGATTCTGGCGCGCATGGGCAGCGCGGAGCTGCCGTGACGGGGCGGGCCCTGCGCCACCGCAGGGCCTGGGGGCACCTGGCCCTGCACCCGCCCGTGCGGCGCGCCTAGCACCGCCGCGCCAGCCGCACCATCACCGGCCCGTCAGGCCGCAAGGTCACGTGCAGCCTTGGCGCGCACGCGGGCGCCCCACCCGGCAACCGCAGCTGATAGCGCTGCAGCAGCATGGCCGCGAGCAGCGTCATCTCCAGCATCGCGAAGTGCTGGCCAATGCACACGCGCGGGCCCACGCCGAACGGTACCCATGCACCCTTGGGGATGGCCGGGGCATCGTCCAGAAAACGCTCGGGCACGAACCGGTCGGCCTGGGCAAACCAGCGTTCATCCCGGTGCAGCACCCAAGGCGTGATGCGCAGCATCGCGCCCTGGGGCACGGCCACGCCCCCCAGCGTGATGGGCGCGGTGGTGCGCCGGGTCATCAGCGCGGCAATCGGCGGGTACAGGCGCAGCGCCTCCTTGAGCGTGGCGGCCAGAAAGGGCAGCCGGGCCAGATGCTCGGGGCCGGGCGTCTGGCCCGGGGGCAGCACGCTGTCCACCTCGGCCTGCGCGCGCTGCGCGGCCTCGGGGTGTTCGGCCATCAGGCGGCTCCACCACAGCAGCGTGGTGGCGCTGGTTTCGTGCCCGGCCTGGAAGCTGACCATGCACTGGTCGAAGATCTCCTGCGGCGACAGCGGCTCGCCCGTGGATTCGTCGCGCAGCGCCAGGAGCATGTGCAGCAGGTCGGTGCGCGGCGGAGCGCCCGCCGGGCCGCCCTCTTCCCGCCTGCGCGCATCGATGTGGCGCTGCACCAGCCCCCGGAGCGCCTTGAGCGCGCGCCGCTTGGCGGACTTGCCGGGCAGGGGCAGCCAGTCGGGCAGCGTGAAGGGCATGAACATTTCGCGGAACGCCGTCTCCGACAGCGTCTGCGTGGCCCAGGCGGCGTCGCGCGCATCGGCCTTTGCCGACTCGCTGAACAGCGTGCGCAGGATCACGTCCATCGCCACGCCGGTCCACAGTGTGTCCATGGGCACCAGCGCCTCGGCCTGGCCGGCGGGCACGGCGGCATCGAGCGCGCTGCGGGCGGCATCGGTCATCAGTTGCGCGTAGCCCGCCACGCGCCTGGGGCTGAACGCGGGCATCAGCATGCGGCGCTGGCGCTGCCAGGTGTCGCCCTCGGTGACCAGCACGCTCTGGCCGAACACCTGCTCGAACACGGCAATCCCGCGCTCCCAGCGGATCAGCTGGTCGGCATGGGTGACCAGCGCCTCGCGCACCAGCTCGGGCGACATGAGGTCCCATGCATCCTCATGAACCAGGCGCATGCGGGTGAGGTCGCCATGGCGGCGCTGCAGCCGCACGACAAAGCCCAGGTAGTCGGCGCGCATGTCGCGCAGCAGGGGCAGCCCCCACCAGCGGCGGGCAGGGCCGCCAGGCCGTGCGGCCTGGGCGGTGGCGGGGGGTATCGGAGCGGTCGCGGCGGGAGTGGTGGTCGTGGTGTTCATGCCGTGCATGGTGCAATGCAGCAGCCGCCGGGTATTGAACGAATTCGACATCGCCCCTGGCCTACACTCGCGCCCCATGGCAACCCTGGTCCCACCTTCCGCACGGCATCCACAGGGGCTGATCCCCTCGGGCCAGCTGTGGCTGCCGCGCGCCAGCCTGTCGGCCTGCCTGCGCGGTGCCATGGTGCGCAGCACGCTGGGCTACACGCTCCGTGACGAGCAACGCATCAACCGCTTTCCGGCCACGCCCCTGTGCAGCCTGAGCTGGTGGTTTGAGGGTCGCAGCGAATGCCTGGTGCCCGAGCGCCCCGACACCATGCCCGGCCTGCACAGCCCGCGCGAGGCCTACCCCGGTCGCTGGGTGCTGACGGGCCCGCACACTCGGCCCAGCACCAGCTATTGCGCCCATCCCACCCACGCCATGATGGTGATGTTCATGCCCGATGCGCTGCACCAGCTCATCGGCCTGGAGCCCGAGACGCTGACCGACCGCATGGTGGACGCGCAAACCGTGCTGCCGTCCGACTGGATCGCGATGTGCGAAGCCGTGCAGCACCAGCCCGACGACGCGGCCCGCATGGCGTGCCTGGAAGCATTTCTGGAGCCCCGCTGGCAAGCCTGCCGCCCCGCGCAAGCGCTGCAGGCGCAGCGCTATGGCGACTGGGCCATGCACCTCGCGCAACGCGCCGCCGTGTCGGCCACAGGCCGCAGCCTGCGCCAGCTGGAGCGCCGCATCAAGCGCTGGGCAGGGCTGCCGCTGCGCGAGCTGCGCGGCTTCGGCAAGGCCGAGCAGGCGTTCTTCGACACCATCGCGGCCGAGGCTGTCCACGGCACGGTGAAATGGGCCGATGTGGCGGCGGGCGCAGGTTTCTCGGACCAGTCGCACCTGTGCCGCGTCACCCGGCGCGTCACCGGCTACGCACCGCAGGCACTGTATGACGGCATCTACGGCGACGAAGCGTTCTGGGCGTACCGCATCTGGGTGTAGGTGCAGCGGGGGTGGCCGCCCGCCCGCAGTCCGCCACGGCAGCGCACGCCGCAGGGCGCACGCCACGTATCATCCCCGCCATGCTTGCCAAGTTGATGAGTCTTTTTCTGCTGGGGATCGTGCGGTTTCTCACCGGCTCCCAGGCCCGCTGGTATGGCTGCCCGCCCAAGGCCGAACAGCGTATCTACTTCGCCAACCACCAGAGCCATGCCGACATGGTGCTGATCTGGGCCGCGCTGCCCGAGGAGCTGCGCAGCATCACCCGCCCCATCGCGGCCAAGGACTACTGGACCAAGACGCCCTTGCGGCAATGGATCACCACGGCCGTGTTCAACGCCGTCTATGTGGACCGGCAGGCCACGCCCGCGCGGCCGACCGCGGCCGTGGCGGCGGAGCCCGGGGGCGCGCCCGCGGCCCCGGCCGATGCCGACACCGCCATGGCCGGCGGCCCCGACCCCTCGCCCGAAGCCCCGCCCCGCCCGCCCAGCCCCGAGGCGCTGCGCGCCGCGCTGCCCGAGTCGGACCCGCTGGCGCCGCTGGTGCGCGCGCTGGAGAGCGGCGACTCCATCGTGATCTTCCCCGAGGGCACGCGCGGCCATGGCGACGAGCCGCAGCCGTTCAAGTCGGGCCTGTTCAAGCTGGCGCAGATGTTCCCGCAGGTGGTGCTGGTGCCCGCCTGGATCAACAACGTGCAGCGCGTGATGCCCAAGGGCGAAGTGGTGCCCGTGCCCATCCTGTGTTCCGTGACCTTTGGCGCACCCGTCCAGCTCGAAGCGGGTGAAGAACGCCGTCCGTTCCTGGACCGCGCACGCCGCGCCGTGATCGCGCTGCGGGAAGTCTGACCATGACGATCCCCAAGCCCCTGCCCTCGCCTATCGCCGCGCCCCCGGGGGCGGCACGGACATGAACAACTTCCTGCGCAACCTCACCGCCACCCAGCAGATCGGGGCCCTGTTCCTGGTCGTGTTCGGCATCCTGTCCATCGTCACCGTCTGGGCCTTCGTGCGCAACCTGCGCGAGCACGCGGGCGACGATCCCGAATCCGAGGCGCGCGCGCTGGAGGCCAAGCGCTTCTGGGGCCTGCTCAAGACCTCGTGGATGATGGCCACCGTGTTCTGGGTGGGCTGGGTGCTGGGCGACACCGTGGCCACCGTGCTCTTCGCGATCGTGGGCTTTTTCGCGCTGCGCGAGTTCATCACGCTCTCGCCCACGCGCCGGGGCGACCACCGCAGCCTGGTGCTGGCCTTCTTCGTGGTGCTGCCGCTGCAGTTCTGGATCGTGGGCAGCAAGCACTTCGACCTGTTCACGGTGTTCATCCCCGTCTACGTGTTCCTGGCCCTGCCCGTGGTGAGCGCGCTGGCCAACGACCCGCAGCGGTTCCTGGAGCGCAACGCCAAGCTGCAGTGGGGCATCATGGTCTGCGTGTACGGCATGAGCCATGTGCCCGCGCTGCTGCTGCTCGACTTTCCGGGCTACCGCGACAAGGGCGCTTTCCTGGTGTTCTTCCTCGTCTTCGTGGTGCAGACCTGCATGGTGGTGCAGCATCTCCTGGGCCGGCGCTTTCCGCACAAGCCCGTGGCGCCGCAGGTCAGCCAGAGCTTCCAGTGGGCGAGCTGGCTGGCGGGCGTGGGCGTGGGCGGGCTGGTGGGCACGCTGCTCACCTTCATCACGCCCTTCAAGCCCGGGCAGGCGCTGGGCATGGCGCTGCTGGCCTGCGTGGCGGGCAGCCTGGGGCACCTGGTGATGAAGGCGCTCAAGCGCGACCGTGGCATCACGAGCTGGGGCATGCAGGGCATGTCCGTCACCGGCGCGGGCGGCCTGCTCGACCGGGTGGACGCCCTGTGCTTCGCGGCGCCGGTGTTCTTCCATTCGGTGCGCTGGTACTTCGGCCTCTGACAATAAAATCGGCCGCCAGCGCTTTACCAACAAGCGCTGGTAGCTATCAAATAAATAGCAAATGCGCATTCTCGGCATCGACCCCGGCCTGCAGACCACCGGCTTCGGCGTGGTGGACATGGACGGCCACCAGCTCAGCTACGTGGCCAGCGGCACCATCCGCACCACCACGCTGGCGCTGGGTGACCTGCCCGGGCGCCTGAAGATCCTGTTCGACGGCATCACCGAAGTGGCCGCGCGCTACGAGCCCGATGTGGCCTCGGTCGAGATCGTGTTCGTCAACGTCAATCCGCAGTCCACCCTGCTGCTGGGCCAGGCGCGCGGCGCCTGCATCACGGCCCTGGTGGCCAGCAACCTGCCCGTGGCCGAATACACCGCGCTGCAGATGAAGAAGGCCGTGGTCGGCCATGGCCGCGCGGCCAAGAGCCAGGTGCAGGAGATGGTGCGCCGCCTGCTGTGCCTGCCCGGCCTGCCGGGCACCGATGCGGCCGACGGCCTGGGCATGGCCATCACCCACGCGCATGCCGGTGCGGCCATGGGGCGGCTGGGGGAAGCGGCCACGCTCAACCGGCGCCAGCATGCGATGTACAAGGGCGGGCGCAGCTACTGACCCCCGGGCGCCCGCAAGACGGCGCCCCGCTGCGGCTTCGCCCGGCCACCCGCCGGAATGCCGGCGTGCCACAGGCAAAAAAATACCGCGCCCGAAGGCGCGGTATAGCCCCACCAGGGTTTCTGCGGCAATGACAGGGTCAGGCCACCTGCGTCTTGAGCCGGTCGGCACGCTCCTTGGGCGAGGGGTGCGTGGACAGGAAGCTGGTGGAATCCCCGCCCGACATGGCGGCGAGCTTTTCCAGGGCCGTCACGCAGGCCGCGGGCTGGTAGCGCTTGGCCTTCATGAAGCCCATGGCGTAGTCATCGGCCTCGCGCTCGTTGCCTTGCGAGTGCTGGGCGCGTACCACCTTCTCGAACAGGTCACCCAGCTGCGAGCTGGCGATGGCACCGGCCTTGCCGTTGCTCGACGCCACGGCGTTGCGCAGCGCGCTGGTGCGCAGGGCGGTCTGGATGCGGGCCTTGGTGTGGCCGGCCTTGACGTGGCCGATCTCGTGGCCGATCACGTAGCGCACCTCGTCGTCGGTGAACTTGTCCATGAGGCCCGAATACACGCGGATCGTGCCGTTGGCCATGGCAAAGGCGTTGATCTCGGGCGTGAGGTAGACCTTGAAATTCATCTTGAGGCCGTCGTGCGTGCCCAGGCCCGAGGTGAGTTTGGTGAGGCGGGTCGCGTAGGGGTTGCCTGCGGGGGCCACCTTGTTCTGGCGGTCCATCTCGGCGGACATCTGGTCGAACGTGCTCTTGAGTTCTTCGTCCGACAGGCTTTCGGACTTGGCGAGGTCCTTGCCCGCATCCAGCATCTTGCCCAGGTCGAACTGCGCCCACACGGGCGATACGGCGCTCACGCCGGAAGCCAGGGTCACAAGCGTCAACAATTTACGGCGGTCCATCGGGGTTCCCTCTCTGACGTCAGTCAGTTGATTGATCTTGGTCTGATTGTTTTTTTGCGCAACCAACCGCAAGCAGTGGTGGGCGCGCGCCGAAGGATAGCCACGCCAGTGCCGTTTCCGGCCCCTGGCGGTGTCTGCAGATGTAAGAACTGTGTGCCAATGCTGGCGGCGGGCGCGGCGGCGCTGATGGCCGCAGCCATTGCCGTGCCAGAACAGCCGGGAATGTGAAAAAACGCTCCAGGCGCTTACTGGTCAATCACATCACGCTGCACAAAACATAGCATTCGACGGTATTGGTCAGCCGCTGTGCCGCGCCCAGTCATGCGGCTGCCCCCGGGATTCAGCGCCCCAGGCCCCGCTTGAGCTCCTTGAGCAGCAGCAGCACCTGGTTGGATGCGTGGCGGCAGCTTCCGTTGAGCAGCTGCACGGCCTTTTGCTGCTCCCCCGCCTGGAACAGGGTCACGACATCGGCCGCCTGCTGGTGGAAGTATTTGTGCCGCGCCACCAGCATGTCGAACGCCGGAAAGTGCCCCAACCGCACGCGCCCCGTGCCGTAGAGCCAGCGGCCCAGGTCGCAGCGGTCGTCCTGGCAGATGCGGTCGGGCCGCATGACCTCCTGCGAGCGGCCATTGACCATGTCCTGCAGCTGCAGGCGCCAGCGCTCGTGGCTGGCGATGGCCGCGTCGATGTCGATCTCGGTCATCAGCATGGAGGCGTATTCGGCGTCCAGCACCAGCTCGCTGCCGTTGTCTTCCATGGCCCAGGTGGTGTCGGGGCTGGCAGGGTCTTGCTCCCGGATCTTGAACAGGCGGCTGAAAAAACCCATGCTTGGTCCCAGTAAAGGCCTCGTGCGGGAAACCGGAAATCGTCCCGGCAGAAATGCCTTGAAACATTTTGTGGGTGCGGCGCATTTTTGGCTACCAAAAAATCGCCTCTCCGCGCACGCGGCCCAGGGCAACCCTTCAGCCGCTGCCAGCTCTGGCACCCGGCCTGCACGAATGTGGTGGCCGCCGGACAATGCACCCATGACTTCCACCGCCACCCGCCCCGCCCTGTCCATGCTCGACCTGGTCGCCGTCCGCGAAGGCGGCACCGTCGCCGACGCGCTGCAGATTGCCCTGCGCACCGCGCAGCACGCCGAAAAACTGGGCTTTGCCCGCTACTGGCTGGCGGAGCACCACAACATGGCGGGCATCGCCAGCTCGGCCACCGCCGTGCTGGTGGGGCACATCGCGGGGGGCACCTCGCGCATCCGCGTGGGCTCGGGCGGCGTCATGCTGCCCAACCACGCGCCGCTGGTGGTGGCCGAGGCCTTCGGCACCCTGGCCGAGCTGTACCCCGGCCGCATCGACCTGGGCCTGGGCCGCGCGCCGGGCACCGACCCCACCACCATGCGCGCATTGCGCCGCAGCCGGGTGGAGACGGCCGACGACTTTCCGCAGGACGTGGCCGAGCTGCAGCGCCTGCTGGCACCGGCAGAACCCAACCAGCGCCTGATCGCGATGCCCGGCGCAGGCACCAATGTGCCCATCTGGCTGCTGGGCTCCAGCCTGTTCTCGGCGCAACTGGCGGCGGAGCGCGGCCTGCCCTATGCCTTTGCCTCGCACTTCGCGCCGCGCCTGCTGCACCAGGCCATCGACCTGTACCGCAACCTGTACCGCCCGTCCGCCGCCTGGCCCAAGCCCTATGTGGCGATCGGGGTGCCCCTGATTGCAGCGCCCACGGACGAGGAAGCGGAGTTCCTGGCCAGCAGCACCTACCAGCGGGTGCTGGGCATCCTGACGGGCGACCGCCGCCGCCTGCTGCCACCCATCGAAAACTACGCCGCGCGCCTGCAGCCGCAGGAACGTGCGGCCATCGGAGACTTTCTGGCCGCCGCCGTCATCGGCGGGCCGGACACCGTGCGAGCAGGCCTGGAGCAACTGAGCGAGGCCACGGGCGCCGATGAGCTCATGCTGGTGAGCGACGTGTACGACCCGGCGCTGCGGCTGCGCTCGCTGGACATCGCGGCGCAGGCCCACGGCACTCTTCGGGCCACAGGCCTGCCTTTGCCAGCCTGAATCACCACACACCCCCCTGTCGCCCAGGCTTCACCGCGCCAGATATCCGCCATCCACCGGGTAATACGCCCCGGTGACAAATGACGCCTTGGCGGACGCCAGCCAAGCCACCAGCTCGGCCACCTCTTCGGGCTGCCCCAGGCGGCCGATGGGGTGCGCGCCCACCAGCATGGCCTTGACGCCGGCGTCCTGCTCCAGACCGCTGATCATCGGCGTGTGGATAAAGGCGGGCCCCACGGCATTGATGCGCACGCCATGGGCCCCGTATTCAATGGCTGCCGCCTTGGTCAACCCCACCACACCGTGTTTGGCGGCCGTATAGGCCGGCGCCGTGGCAAACCCCACGGAGCCCAGGATGGACGCCATGTTGATGACGGCGCCACCGCCGTTCTTGAGCATGGCCGCGATCTGGTACTTCATGCCGTAGAACACGCCCGACAGGTTGATGTTGATGACCTGCGCCCAGCCCTCCAGCGGATAGTCGGCGGTGGGTGCCTGCGGGCCGCCGATGCCAGCGTTGTTGCAGGCAACGTCCAGACGGCCATAGTGGGCAACCGTGCGGTTGACCAGCGTTTCGCAGTCTGCGGGCTTGCCCACGTCGGCGGCCACAAAAATGGCGTCGCCGCCCGCCGCACGCACCAGCGCAGCCGTTTCCTCGCCCGCCGGCACGTTCACATCCGACACCACGACCTTGGCGCCTTCGCGCGCCCACACGAGCGCAATGGCACGCCCGATGCCCGACGATGCCCCCGTGACCAACGCCACCTTGTTCTTCAACATGAAAGACTCCTGGTTCATTCAGAACACCTGCAACCCGATGCCACAGGTCCGTTTTTTTCATTCTGCGCGCCCGGGGTGCCGGCGCCTTGACCTGGATCACGCCTCCGACAGCGGGACCCACGGCGCGGCAAGTGGCCTCGGGTAGCGGCTACCATCTCGGACTGCAGGGCATTTCTGCCTCCACCCACCGTTGTGTGATTTCCTGACGCCCACGCCTTACCGCCCACGCCCGCATGCCCGCTTTTTCCTTTGAAGCCCTGGACGCCCAGGGCCAGACCCGCAAGGGCCTCATGGAGGCCGACACCGCCAAGGCGGCGCGCAGCCTGCTGCGGGCCCAGGCCCTGGTGCCGCTGGCCGTGGAACTGGTGCAGACCGGACAGTCGCTGGACGGGAGCGCCGCCAGCCTCGGCCAGCGGCTGTTCACCCGGCCGGTGTTCGGTGCCACCGCGCTGGCCATCTGGACGCGCCAGATCGCCGGGCTGGTGTCGTCCGGGCTGCCGCTCGAACGCGCCCTCACCGCCTTGTCGGAAGAGGCCGACGACGAGCGCCAGCGCCACCTGGTGGCCGCGCTGCGCGCCGAGGTGAATGCCGGCGCCACGTTCGCCCGCGCGCTGTCGCAGCACCCGCGCGAGTTCTCGGACATCTACTGCGCCGTGATCGGCGCGGGTGAACACAGCGGCAACCTGGGCCTGGTGCTGGAGCGCCTGGCCGACGACCTGGAAGAGCGCCAGGCGCTCAAGGCCAAGCTGGTGGGCGCTGCGCTGTACCCGGCCATCGTGACCATCGTGGCCATCGTGATCGTGCTCTTCCTCGTCGGCTACGTGGTGCCCCAGGTGGCCAGCGTGTTCGCGGGCACCAAGCGGGCGCTGCCGTTCCTCACGGTGGCCATGCTGGGTATCAGCGCTTTTGTGCGCAGCTATGGCTTGATGGTGCTGATTGCTTTTGTCTTGATGGTTTTTGGCGCACGCTGGGCACTGACCATTGGGCATATCCGTGAAAAATTCGATGCCGCCTGGCTCAACCTGCCCCTCGTGGGCAAGCTGGCGCGCGGCTACAACGCGGCGCGCTTTGCCGGCACGCTGGCCATGCTGGCGGGCGCGGGCGTGCCCATCCTGAAAGCCCTGCAAGCCGCCGCCGAAACCCTGAACAACCGCGCGCTGCGCGCCGACGCGCTGGACGCGCTGGTGCTGGTGCGCGAAGGCGCACCCCTGGCCTCGGCGCTGGCACAGAAAAAGCGTTTTCCCGGCCTGCTGTCGATGTTCGCGCGCCTGGGCGAGCAGACCGGGCAGTTGCCGGTGATGCTGCAGCGCGCCGCACGGCAGCTTTCCACCGAGGTGCAGCGCCGCGCGATGGCGCTGGCCACCATCCTGGAGCCTTTGCTCATCGTCGGCATGGGCATGATCGTGATGCTGATCGTGCTGGCCGTGTTGCTGCCCATCATCCAGCTGAATCAGTTTGTGAAGTGACTTTATGGCCGTGACCCTGGACGACAAGCTGGTGGTGGCGATCTCCTCGCGCGCGCTGTTCAACTTCGAGGAAGAAAACCGCGTCTTCGAACACGAGAGCGATGACCGCGCCTACGTGGAGCTGCAGCGCCAGCGCCTGGATGTGCCCGCCGCGCCCGGCGTGGCGTTTTCCCTGGTGCGCAAGCTGCTCGCGTTCAACACCTCCGAGCACCAGCGGGTGGAGGTGGTGCTGCTCTCGCGCAATGACCCGGTCAGTGGCATGCGCGTGTTCCGCTCATGCAATGCCCATGGCCTGCCGACCATCCAGCGCGGCGTGTTCACCCAGGGGCGCGACCCGTTCCGCTACCTGCGGCCGCTGGGCGCGCACCTGTTCCTGTCGGCGAATGAGGCCGATGTGCGCGAGGCCCTGCACCTGGGCTACCCCGCCGCGCGGGTGGTCACCGAGTCGGTGCGGGCCGGCGACGCGAACCCGCAGGAAGTGCGCATTGCCTTTGACGGCGACGCCGTGCTGTTCTCCGACGAGGCCGAGCGGGTGTACCAGGCCGAGGGCCTGGCCGCGTTCCAGCAGCACGAGACCGACAAGGCGGCCCTGCCCCTGCCCGACGGCCCCTTCAAGCCCCTGCTCGCGGCGCTGCACCGGCTGCAATCCGCCGGAGAATCCGGCGGCGCCACCGGCATGCGCATCCGCACGGCCCTGGTCACGGCGCGCAGCGCACCCGCGCACGAACGCGCGATCCGCACGCTGATGGACTGGAACATCGACGTGGACGAAGCCATGTTCCTGGGCGGCCTGCCCAAGGGCGAGTTCCTGCGCGAGTTCGAGCCGGACTTCTTCTTCGACGACCAGACGGGCCATGTGACGTCGGCAGCGCGCCATGTGCCCGCGGGACATGTGAACAGCGGCATCTCCAACCCCCTGCGTGCCGGGGGCGGCTGAGGCAGGGGGTGGCGATGGTCCGGGCTCTTGCCGCGAAAAGTTCTGCAAAGTCCTGCAACGCCGGGTGAAAGCCTGCAAAGCCCCGGTTGCAATCCGCCGGCGGCCCACCAACTGTGCCAACATCGTCCCCCGAACCCCACTGAAGGAAGATGTGTTGCGCAAGAGAATTTCCCTGGCCGCCTGCCTAATGGGCGCCGTGCTGGCCACCATGGGCTCCGCCGCGCTGGCCCAGGCCCCTGCCGCACCGCCGCCAGAGCCTACGGCGAGCGCGCCCGCCGAGCCCGGCACGGGGCAGACCAAGGGCGAGATCAAGGCCATGCGCGATTTCAAGATGCTGGACTTCAACGGCGACGGCAAGCTCAGCCGCACCGAGGTCAAGCTCTTTCCCCGCCTGGCGGCCGCGTTTGACGAGGCGGACACGGACGGCGACGGCTATGTGTCGTACGAAGAGGTTCGCGTCTTCGCCGCCAAATACCGCGCGGAGCGGGACCGCAACAAGGCAGCCCAGGCCGCCCGCCAGCCCGCCTCCGGCAGCCAGCCCTGAGCCCGCCCGGGTGGACGGCTGACCATCCCCTCCCGCAGGCAAGCGCGCCGCGCGGGCAGCCAGATCCGGGTTAAAAAAGGTGTTTTAGGCTTATTGGATAAGCACCTTCAGCTATATTTTCAGGAGCATCACCCCGCAGGCGCCGCTGGGGGTGGGAAGCCGATCCGCACAAGGGACGGGCTGCGGGCGGCAGCATTGCGCGCCACCGGCCAAAAAAATGCAAAAGAAGCAAGGAACAGCCACTGCGGGCAGCGCGGTACCGGTGCCACCGGCCCAGCACGCAGCGCAGGCGGCGGGCTAGAGGCCGCCCGTGCGCTTGATCTTGGGGTCCGAGTACGTCAGCGGCTCGTTCTTGACCTGCTGGGCCAGGCGCTCCTGCAAGGTCATCCGGTTGATGTCCTGCGCCACTTCCACCGCACTGCCGCTGGCCCGCCACATCGACTGGATGAGCTCCAGCAGCTGCTTGTAGATTGGCTCCTTGGGCGGCTCTGGCGGTTCTTCCACGGTGTCCTTTTTTTTCACCTCGGTCCAGTCCCGGTTCGCCACGTCGGGCGCCGACGGCTTGTCGGGCTCGCGCACGATTGCGCCCTCGCCCATCCGGTCCATGGACTCGACGGGGTTGGATGCGTTGATGGGACGCACCGGTGGCGCGCCAGAGGCGCCAGTGGAATACAAATCAGCGCCCTGAGGACGCCAACTCGGCGATCGATCGACAGGTGGCATTTGCATGGCAATGGCCCGTAGTTGAGATGAATGACAGAGGGTCTTTTGGCCTCTTCGTACATTCATTACGGCAAAAAGAAGGGGAAATTTAGGTCTTTTTCACCGATTGCCCAAAATTAAGGGTTTACACCTACCTTTGTCGCGATTTTCAGGCCGCCAAAGGGCCTGATGAATGGCCGGGCGCGCGGATTGAACACGCAGGCGGTGGCAACCACGCGGGTTGCGTGTTGCTTTTTGGGGTGGAATGCCGCCGGCAGCCGCCAGCGGCGGGCCCGAAACGCCCACCATGGGTTACCGGCGATCCTGTGCGGGAAGGGCCCCGGTATGGCGGGGCTGGCGCGTCAGAGGAAGCGTTCGAGCAGCCGGCGCGAATGCCGGTCCAGCGCGGTGGTGTCCTGGACCCGGAACTGGACCCCGTCCCCGCCCGCGATCAGCAGCCGGGTGCGCCCCCCCAGCCTGCGGATGTCTTCCTCGGCCTTGAGCACCAGCTTGGCGGGTCCGCGATCCGTCTCCACATCCCAGGTGCTGGGGGTCGAAAAGCTCGACACGGCAACGATTTTTTCAATAGTGGGCACAAACTCGCGCACTTCCAGCTCTTCTTCGATGAGCTGGCGCGCGGTGGCCTCCAGCTGGTCGAGCCGGTCGATCCACAGCAGCTCGTGGCCATCCGAACCGATCAAGGAGAGCCCGTGCGCCGGCGCGGCAATGGGGAAGGCCCGCACGGGGGTGATACCTTCGTGGACGGTGCCATCGGGCAGGGTCAGGACCAGCCGGCCGTGCGGATTGCGGGCCAGGGTGAATTCAGGCTGCGACACCAGGGTGAAGGTGGTTGTGTTCATGGCGGTTCCCACGGTGGCGGTCACGAATTGCCGGCCGGGTGGGCCGGGTGCAGCAGGCTGCTGTCGATGATGACGCCGGCGGCCTGCGCGTCTTCCTCGGCGCGGCGGGCCTGGGCTTCGTACAGCCGCCAGTAGGCGCCCTGTTTCTCCATGAGTTCGTCGTGGGGGCCCACTTCCACCACCTCGCCGCGGTCCATCACCACCAGGCGGTCGGCCTTGCGCAGGGTGGACAGGCGGTGGGCGATGGCGATGGTGGTGCGGCCCTGCACCAGGTTGTCCAGTGCCTTCTGGATTTCCTTCTCGGTCTCGGTGTCCACGGCCGAGGTGGCCTCGTCGAGGATCAGGATGCGCGGGTCGATCAGCAGCGCACGCGCGATGCTGATGCGCTGGCGCTCACCGCCCGACAGGCCCTGGCCGCGCTCGCCCACCAGCGAGTCGTAGCCATGCGGCAGGCGCAGGATGAACTCGTGCGCGTGGGCCGCGCGGGCGGCGGCCACGATCTCCTCGCGCGTGGCCTCGGGCTTGCCGTAGGCGATGTTCTCGGCGATGGTGCCGAAGAACAGGAAGGGCTCCTGCAGCACCAGGCCGATGTGGCGGCGGTAGTCGGCCACGGCGAAGCGGCGGATGTCCACGCCATCGACCTGGATGGAGCCGTCGCTCACGTCGTAGAAGCGGCTGATCAGGTTCACCAGGGTGCTCTTGCCCGAACCGCTGTGTCCCACCAGGCCGATCATCTCGCCGGGGCGGATATCCAGGTCCAGCCCCTTGATCACCGCGCGGCTGCCGTAGCGGAAACCCACGTTGCGCATGGCGATGGCGCCCTGCACCTTGTCCACCTTCACCGGCTGGGCCGGGTCGGGCACGTTGCTCACGTGGTCCAGGATGTCGAAGATGCGCTTGGCGCCGGCCGCCGCCTTCTGCGTGACCGAGACGATGCGGCTCATGGAGTCGAGCCGGCTGTAGAAGCGCCCGATGTAGGCGATGAAGGCCGTGAGCACGCCCACCGTGATCTGGTTGCGCGACACCAGCCAGATGCCGAAGGCCCAGACCACGAGCAGGCCGATTTCGGTGAGCAGCGACACCGTGGGGGTGAACAGCGACCAGGTCTTGTTGAGCTTGTCGTTGACCTCCAGGTTGTGCTGGTTGGCGTCGCGAAAGCGCTGGGCCTCGCGCTTTTCCTGGGCGAAGGCCTTGACCACGCGGATGCCGGGGATGGTGTCGGCCAGCACATTGGTCACCTCGGACCAGACCCGGTCGATCTTCTCGAAACCGGTGCGCAGGCGGTCGCGCACGGTGTGGATCATCCAGGCGATGAAGGGCAGAGGCACCAGGGTGACCAGCGCCAGCCAGGGGTTGATGGAGAACAGGATGGCCGCCGTCATCATGATCATGAGCACATCGGTCACGAAATCCAGGGCATGCAAGGAAAGGAAAACGTTGATGCGGTCTGTCTCCGAGCCGATGCGCGCCATCAGGTCACCGGTGCGCTTGCCCCCGAAATAGTCGAGCGACAGGCGCAGCAGGTGCTCGTAGGTGGTGGTGCGCAGGTCGGCGCCGATGCGCTCGGACACCAGCGCCAGGATGTAGGTGCGCGCCCAGGACAGGCCCCAGGCCGCCAGGGCGGACAGCAGCAGGCCGCTCAGGTACAGCAGCACCAGGCCCGGTTCAATCTGCTTGCCGTTCTGGAACGGGATGAGGATGTCATCCATCAGCGGGATGGTGAGGTACGGCGGCACCAGGGTGGCGGCGGTGGAGGCCAGCGTCAGCCCGAAGCCGGCCGCCAGCTGCTTGCGGTAGGGCCGGGCAAAGCGCCACAGGCGCAGCAGCACCCAGGTGGAGGTCTGGGGCGGCTGGGCGCGGGCACAGGCCGGGCACTCCTCCGTATCGGGGGGCAGCGGCGTGTGGCAGGTGGGACAGGTGGGCTCGTCGGCCTCCTCGGCGGCGTCCGCCTCGCCCCGCGCGCTTTGCTGCTCGAAACGCTGCACCAGGCGCAGTGCCTGGGCATGCTGTGACAGGGTGAAGCGCCACAGGGCCAGGCGCGCCCGCGCATCGTGCAATTCCAGCGAACCCACGCCCCCGTGGTCCTGCAGGCGCAGGGCCAGGCCGTCGCCCAGGGGCCAGCCGCGCCAGGCGGTGGTACCCGGATCGCAGGCCAGCAGGCGCTCGGACGTCACCACCACCCAGCCCGCCGCGAAACGCAGGGCCGTGCTCAGGTCAACCTGGAGCGCTGCCAGTACGTTCTCTTTGGGAGCGAGCATGGCCCGCAAATCGGCCCCCACGGGGCCGGAAAAGACACCCGAGGCGTCCACAGAATGGTGATGTTGCATTTTTGGTTGGTATTTCCGCCCCCGGCAGCCTGCGGTGACCGATCTCGCGAAAGCGCGAATTCTCCCCCATACTGCGCCCCACGGCGCGGCGGCGTCCCGCTGTAACGTGTGCGGCAGTCATCTGGCTGACACCGCATCCCGGCTCCAGTCTGGCGCACAATCATCGTCCACAAAGTCACCTTTTCCCAGCAAGGCCCGCAAAAGGCCGGAAACACACCCGCTGCAATCCATGGCGAAACTCAACGATATCCAACTGCTTCGCATCAACTACCTGCGCGGCCCCAATATCTGGACCTACCGGCCCGTGCTGGAGGTCTGGCTGGACCTGGGAGAACTGGAGGACCATCCCTCCAACCTCCTCCCCGGCTTCAACGAGCGCCTCACCGCCTGGCTGCCCGCGCTGATCGAGCACCACTGCGGCGTGGGCGAGCGCGGCGGGTTCCTGCAGCGCCTGCAGGAAGGCACCTGGTGCGGCCACGTGCTGGAGCACATCGTGATCGAGCTGCTGAACCTGGCGGGCATGCCCACCGGCTTCGGCCAGACCCGCAGCACCTCGCAGCGCGGCGTGTACCGCATGGTGTTCCGCGCCCGCGACGAGCAGGTGGCACGCATGGCCCTGGCCCAGGGCCATGGCCTGATCATGGCGGCGATCAACGACGAGCCCTTTGACGTGCAGGCCGCCGTGGCCCGCGTGCGCACCGAGGTCGATGACCAGTACCTGGGCCCCAGCACCGCCTGCATCGTGACGGCCGCCACCGACCGGGGCATCCCGCACATCCGCCTGAACGACGGCAACCTCGTGCAGCTGGGCTATGGCGCCAGCCAGCGCCGCATCTGGACGGCCGAGACCGAATTCACCAGCGCCATCGCCGAGGGCATCGCGAGCGACAAGGACCTGACCAAGAGCCTGCTCAAGTCCTGCGGCGTGCCCATTCCCGAAGGCCGCGTGGTCAACAGCCCCGAGGAAGCCTGGGAAGCGGCCGAGGACATCGGCCTGCCCGTGGTGGTCAAGCCCTCCGACGGCAACCACGGCCGGGGCGTGACGCTGGACCTGCGCAAGAAGGAAGACATCGAGGCGGCCTACCACGTGGCCTACCCCGAGGGCAGCGACGTGATGGTCGAGAGCTTCATCCCCGGCGACGAGCACCGCCTGCTGGTGGTGGGCGGCAAGGTGGTGGCCGCGGCGCGCGGCGAGGTGGTCAGCATCACCGGCAACGGGCGCTCCACCGTCAAGGAACTGATCGACACCCAGCTCAACTCCGACCCGCGCCGGGGCTATGAGGAAGAGTACCCGCTCGAAATCATCGACCTGGCGACCGACACCAAGGTGCAGCTCGAGCTCAAGCGCCAGGACCTCGACGCCAGCTCCGTGCCCGCCGCCGGCCGCCAGGTGGTGGTGCAGCGCAACGGCAACGTGGCCGTGGACTGCACCGACGACGTGCACCCCGAGGTGGCCTACATCGCCCAGCTGGCCGCCAAGGTGGTGGGCCTCGACATCGCCGGCATCGACATGGTGGCCAGGGACATTTCCAAGCCCCTGCACGCCCAGGGCGGCGCCATTGTCGAGGTCAATGCGGGCCCGGGCCTGCTGATGCACCTCAAGCCCGCCGTGGGCGCGCCGCGCCCGGTGGGGCAGGCGATCGCGGAACACCTGTTCCCGTCCGAAGACGGCGATGGCCAGGCCGGCCGCATTCCGGTGGTGGGCGTGGCCGGCACGCGCAGCACCTCGACCATCGCACGCGTGGTGGCGTGGCTGCTGCACCTGGGTGGGCACCACACGGGCCTGGCCTGCCGCGAAGGCCTGTTCCTGGACCGCCGCTGCGTCGAGACCACGGACTGCGCCCACTGGGAAGCCGCCCACCGCCTGCTCATGAACCAGATGGTGCAGGCCGCCGTGATCGAAAGCGACGCGCGCACCATCCTGCGCGACGGCCTCGCCTATGACCGCTGCCAGGTGGGCGTGGTCACCGACATGGACGGCGTGGAAACGCTGGCCGAATTCGACGTGCACGAGCAGGACCAGATGACCAAGGTGATGCGCACCCAGGTCGACGTGGTGCTGGCCGAGGGCGCCGCCGTGCTGAACGCGGCCATCCCCCAGGTGGCAGACCTCGCCCCGCTGTCGGATGGCGCCGTGGTGCTGTACGCCCAGGACGCCACGCTGCCCGTGATCGTGGAGCACCGCGCCACGGACAACGGCCGCGCCGTGGTCGTGAAGAATGGCCGCGTGGTGCTGGCCACCGGCAGCGCCGAGCACGTGCTGGGCTCGCTGTCGGACCTCACCTTCGGGCGCAACGCCGTGATGCCGGACACCGATGCCCTGCTGGCCGCCATCGGCGCGGCGTGGGCGCTCAACATCGCCCCCGACCTGATCGGCGCGGGCATCAAGACCTTCGAGCCCGACCTGCCGGCGCCGGTGGGCCTGCCTTCCTGATCCGCCCGTAGAGAACCGAACGCCCGCGACTTGAACGGGGCCCGCGAGCCCCGAACGATTACTGAAAGAGACCCCATGGATGTATCCCGCACCCGGGCCCTGCGCGGCCCCAACCTCTGGAGCCGCCACATGGCCATCGAGGCCGTGGTTGCCTGCACCGAAGCCGAACGCGCCGTTGGCCAGATGCCCGGATTCGAAGCGCGGCTGCGGGCCCTGTTCCCCGCCATCGGCGTCCTTCATGCCGAAGGGAGCACCGACATTTCCCTGGCGCACGTGCTGCAGACGGCCGCGCTGAACCTGCAGGCCCAGGCCGGCTGCCCCGTGACCTTCGCGCGCACCACCGCCACCACCGACGCGGGCGTGTACCAGGTCGTGGTCGAGTACAGCGAAGAGGCAGTGGGCCGCCAGGCGTTCGAAGACGCCCAGCAGCTCATCCAGGCCGCGCTCGGCCACGGCGGCTTCGATGCCGACGCGGTAATCGCCAAGCTGCGCGAGCTCGACGAAGACGAGCGCCTGGGCCCGAGCACTGGCTCCATCGTGGATGCGGCCGTGGCGCGCGGCATCCCCTACCGGCGCCTCACGCGCGGCAGCCTGGTGCAGTTCGGCTGGGGCTCCAAGCAGCGCCGCATCCAGGCCGCCGAGGTCGACTCGACCAGCGCCGTGGCCGAATCCATCGGCCAGGACAAGGACCTGACCAAGCGCCTGCTGCATGCGGCCGGCGTGCCGGTGCCGCTGGGCAAGCCGGTTGAGACGCTCGACGAGGCCTGGGAAGTGGCCCAGAAGGTGGGCCTGCCCGTGGTCGTGAAGCCGCAGGACGGCAACCAGGGCAAGGGCGTGACGGTGAACATCACCGACCGCGCGCAGCTCGAGGAAGCCTTCCGCACCGCGGCCGAATACGGCACGGTGATGGTCGAGCGCTTCCTGCCGGGCCACGATTTCCGCCTGCTCGTGGTGGGCGACCAGCTCGTGGCCGCCGCGCGCCGCGAGCCGCCTCAGGTGCTGGGCGACGGCCAGCACACGGTGCGCGAACTGGTCCAGCAGGTCAACCTGGATCCGCGCCGTGGCGAAGGCCACGCGACCTCGCTCACCAAGATCCGCCTGGATGACATCGCCGTGGCCCGCCTGGCCATGCAGGGCCTGACGCCCGACTCGGTGCCGCCCAAGGGCCAGCGCGTCATCCTGCGCAACAACGCCAACCTGTCCACCGGCGGCACCGCCACCGACGTGACCGACGACGTGCACCCCGAGGTCGCCGCGCGCGCCGTGGCCGCGGCGCAGATGGTGGGCCTGCACATCTGCGGCGTCGACATGGTGGCCGAAACCGTGCTGCGCCCACTGGAAGAGCAAGGCGGCGGTTTCGTCGAGGTGAATGCCGCCCCCGGCCTGCGCATGCACCTGGCACCCAGCTACGGCAAGCCGCGCAACGTGGGCCAGGCCATGGTGGACAAGCTGTACGCCCATGGCGACGACGGCCGCATTCCGGTCGTGGCCGTCACGGGCACCAATGGCAAGACCACCACGGCGCGCCTGATCGCCCACCTGTTCACGGCCCAGGGCCTGCGCGTGGGCATGACCAACACCGACGGCGTGTACGTGAACGGCCGCCAGATCGACAGCGGCGACTGCAGCGGCCCCAAGAGCGCGCGCAACGTGCTGCTGCACCCCGAGGTGGACGCGGCCGTGTTCGAGACGGCGCGCGGCGGCATCCTGCGCGAAGGCCTGGGCTTCGACCGCTGCCAGGTGGCCGTGGTCACCAACATCGGCGCGGGCGACCACCTGGGCCTGAACTACATCACCACGGTGGAAGACCTGGCCGTGCTCAAGCGCGTGATCGTGCAGAACGTGGCCACCACGGGCTATGGCGTGCTCAACGCCGCCGACCCCATCGTGGCGGCCATGGCGCCCGCCTGCCCCGGCAAGATCATCTTCTTTGCGAGCGACCGCCACCACCCCGTGATGGCCACGCACCGCGCGCAGGGCCACCGCACCGTGTACGTGGACGGCGACTCCATCGTGGCCTCGGAAGGCTCGTGGCGCGAGACCATCCACCTGCGCGATGTGCCCATCACGCGCAACGGCAAGATCGGCTTCCAGGTCGAGAACGTCATGGCCTCCGTGGCCGCCGCCTGGGGCGTGGGCATGCCCTGGCAGACCATCCGCCGCGGCCTGTCGGGCTTCGTGAACGACAGCGACAACGCGCCCGGCCGCTTCAACATCATGGACTACCGGGGTGCCACCGTGATCGCCGACTACGGCCACAACCCCGACGCCATGCGCGCCCTGGTGGGTGCCGTGGACGCGCTGCCCGCCAAGCGCCGCAGCGTGGTCATCAGCGGCGCGGGCGACCGCCGCGACGAGGACATCCGCGACCAGACCGTGATCCTGGGTGCCGCGTTCGACGACGTGATCCTGTACCAGGACGCCGCGCAGCGCGGCCGTGCCGACGGCGAAGTGATGGCCCTGCTGCGCGAAGGCCTGGTGGGCGCATCGCGCACCACGCACGTGGAAGAGATCCGCGGCGAATTCATTGCCATCGACGCCGCCCTGGCGCGCCTGCAGCCCGGCGACCTGTGCCTGGTGCTGGTGGACCAGGTGGAAGAAGCGCTGGCCCATCTGGCACAGCGCTGCGCCGACGCCGGGGCCACGGCGTGACGAAATCATCCACCGGCCTGCGCCGTGCCCGCCGCTGGGCCATGGCGGCGGCGGGCGCGCTGGCCGTGGTGCTGCCGGCGCTGGCGGCCACGGGCGAGAAGATCGGCACGGTGGACACCGCCTTCCAGTGGCTGGGCCGCGACCACGACATCATCGTGGAGGCCTACGACGACCCCGGCGTGCAGGGCGTGACCTGCTACGTCTCGCGCGCGCGCACCGGCGGCATCAAGGGATCGCTGGGCCTGGCCGAGGACCGCGCCGAGGCCTCCATCGCCTGCCGCCAGGTCGGGCCCATCAGCTTCCCCGAGCCGCTCAAGAAGCAGGAAGAAGTCTTCAGCGAACGCATGTCCATCCTGTTCAAGCGCCTGCGCATCGTGCGCATGGTGGACGCCCCGCGCAACACGCTGGTGTACCTGACGTATTCAGAAAAGCTGGTGGACGGCTCCCCTCAGAACAGCGTGACCGCCGTGCCCGTGGACCGCGCCACGGCCATCCCGCTGCGCAAGTGACAAGCGGTCGTCGTCAGTCGCCGTAGCGGGACGTACGTCACCACCAACAGAAAAGGGGCCTTGAGCCCCTTTTCTGTTGATAAAAACAGCCTCTACCGCTTGACTGGCAAGCGCGAACAGCTATTAGTTCAATAGCATCACCTCATCCAGCCTGCTGCGCCGCAATCTGCCGCAGCGCCTGCTCGAACACCTCCACCGGCTGGCCGCCCTGGATCAGGTGCCGCTCGTTGATGATGATCGCCGGCACCGAATGGATGCCGCTTTGCAGATACAACTGCTCCCGCTCGCGCACCTCGTCCGTGAAGCGATCCGACGCCAGCAGCGCACGCGCCTCGGCCACGTCCAGCCCCACCTCGCCCGCCACACGCGCCAGCACCTCGTGGTTGCTCGGGTCCTGCCCGTCGGTGAAGTAGGCCTTGAACAGCGCCTTCTTCAGCGCGGGCTGCACGCCCTTCTCTTCGGCCCAGTGCAGCAGCCGGTGCGCATCGAAGGTGTTGTAGATGCGGCTGCGCTTGTCCATGCTGAAGGTAAAGCCCAGCTCCGCGCCGCGCGCCGCGATGGCCTCGCGGTTTTTTTGGCTCTGCGCGGGCGTCGCGCCGTACTTTTCTTGCAGGTGCTCGCCGATGTCCTGCCCCTCGGGGCCCATCTGCGGGTTCAGCTCGAACGGCTGAAAGTGCAGGTCCAGCGCCACCTCGTCCTTGAGGCGGTCCGCCGCCTGCTCCAGCGACCGCAGGCCGATGATGCACCAGGGGCAGGAGACATCGGAGACGAAATCGATCTTGAGGGTGGTGGGGTTGGGCATGGGAGGGCCTTGGGAAAGGAAGAAGGACGGGATGGTAGGCGGGGTGGGATAACCGTGGTGGGAGGGGGTTTACTGAGCAGGTCGGCGCCGCCGACTGCGAAGCGGCCAGTGATGTCGGCCCCCTGAGCTCACGGTCCAGGTCACGCGGCGGTCATGCATGCGCCAGTGACTTCTCGGACCCAGCGGCCGGTTGCAAAGGGCTGCAGGCCCTGCCATCCAGCCGGTACGTTCACCATGCCTGAACGTCCGCTGACCCGGGCCAATCCAGCGTGAACCTGCATGCGGCCTATTGAACCCGCAGCACCTCAAACTGCTGTCGGATTGGAGCGACCTGTATCGACACCTCATCCCCCTCGCATTTGCCCAGCATGGCCCTGCCCAGCGGGGCTTCGCTGCTGATGACCTGAACGGGCTGGGCGCCGTTGACCAGCTTCATGCTGCCCCCATCCGGACCGAGAAAGAGCTGCTGCCGCTTGTCGTCGGAATCGACCAGGCAAACCAGTGCGCCGAGCTGTATACCTTTGCTGGCGTCGTAGGGTCGCGGGCGGAATTGGCGCCAATTGGCCATCGCCTGGCGGATGGCTTCGGCGCGCCGGGCTTGGCCGGTGGCCAGGTAGGCGGCTTCGAGTCCCAATGTGTCGTATTTGTTTTCGGCGATGTTTTCTTCGTGGGTCGCCGTTTCATGGGCCGCACGCACTGCCTGTTCGGCTTGCAGCAGGTCTTCGGCGAGCCGTTCCAGCACCTGCTGCCGCAGCAAGAATTTATCCATGATGAAGGGTCGGCATCTCGAACAAGCGGGGGTGGGTCTTGATTGCGAAGGGCTCCGGGCTCCACCAGCCTTGGACGCTTCTGTTGGCTGCGGGTTGACTTCAGCCCTGGGCACTGTCCTGTCGTCCATTTCGGTGCATCGAACGGCAGGAGCTGGCCGATGGTACCCATTCGCGAAAGTGGGGCGCATGCCCGCAACCCGCCTGAAGCTGCGGCCCGCCAAAGCCGAGCGATCTCTAGGCGCGTCCCCTCAACTCCGTCTTCAACACCTTCCCATAACTATTCTTGGGCAACCCCTCCACCCACCGATACACCTTCGGCCGCTTGAACCGCGCAATGTGCTCTCCGCACAGCGCATCCAGCACCGCATCCCCCACCGGCCCGCCCTCGCCCGCCACAAGATACGCCACCACCACCTCGCCCCACTCGGCATCGTGCTGGCCCACCACGGCCACCTCGCGGACCTGGGGGTGCAGCAGCAAAACCTCTTCCACCTCGCGCGGGTAGATGTTGCTGCCGCCGGAGATGATCACGTCCTTCGACCGGTCCTTCAGGGTCAGGAAGCCATCGGCATCCAGCACGCCCAGGTCGCCGGTGTGCAGCCAGCCGCCCTGCAGCGTGCGCGCGGTGGCGTCGGGGTTGTTCCAGTAGCCGGGCATGACGGTGTCGCCGCGCACCAGCACCTCGCCGGTCTCGCCCGTGGGCAGGGGCTGGCCTTGGGCGTCGGCCACGCGCACCTCCACCAGCGACTGCGCGACGCCGACCGAGGCCATGCGGTCGGCCCAGCGGAGGTGGGTGGTGTCGGCCAGGTGCGCGCGTGACAGCGCGGTGATGGTCATGGGGCTTTCCCCCTGGCCGTAGATCTGCACGAAGCGATCGTCGCCCATCACGGCCATGGCGGCGCGCAGATCGTCGGCATACATGGGGCCGCCGCCGTAGATGATCGTTTTGAAGCCCGACACGTCGGCACCCGCGGCGCGCACGTGGTCCACCAGGCGGTGCACCATGGTGGGCGCGGCAAACAGGGTGAGCTGGCCCACCGATGCGGCCAGCTGCACCAGCTCGGCGGGGTCGAAGCCGCCGGACACCGGCACCACGTGCCGCCCGCCGCGCAGCACCTGGGCGTAGTTGTACAAACCCGCGCCGTGCGACATGGGCGCGGCGTAGACCATGGCGTCGCCGGGCAGCACGTCGTCCACGTCGGTGAAGTAGCAGGCCGTCATGGCCAGCAGGTTGCGGTGGGTCTGCATCACGCCCTTGGGCCGGCCGGTGGTGCCCGATGTGTAGAACAGCGATGCGATGTCGTCCGGGGCGCGGTCGTGCACGGGCATCGGCGCACCGTGCTGCTGCACGGCATGCTGGTAGTCGGCGGAGCCCAGCACCAGGGTGGCTGCGGGGTCTGCGCCCGCATCACGCGCGGCGGGGTGCAAGGCCTCGGACACCAGCACCACGCGCGCGCCGGAGTCGGCCAGCACGTAGGCCAGCTCTTTGGCGTGCAGCTTGTAGTTGACGGGCACGGACACGGCGCCGGCCCACGCGATGGCGTGCAGCGCCTCCAGGTACTCGGGCGCATTGGCGGCGTAGATGGCCACGCGGTCGCCGGGCAGCACGCCGTAGCGTGCGCGCAGGCTGGCGGCCAGCGCGGCGGTGCGTGCGCCCAGCGTTTGGTAGTCGAAGAGCACTTGGTCGCCCTGCAGCACGGCGGGCTGGTGGGCATGCAGTTGCGCGCTGCGGCGCAGCAGGTGGGCGATATTCATCGGGCGCCCCGCGCGCCGAGGATGGTGGTGCCTGCCCTGCTGGTACTGCCCGTACTGCCCGTGATGCTTGTATTGCTTGCCCTGCTGGTCGTCGCCGCTTGCCGCATGCCTTGCCTCCTTGCCATGAGACAGCCACTGTACGCAAGAGAGGCCCGGGCGCACAGTCGCTCCACTACGCAAGGGGAAACCCGGGTGGGCCGCAGGGCTGGCAGCCGGCGCCGCGATGCACCTGGTTACCAGATGCCCGCAATTCCCCACAAGCCGTGGCGTTGAAAGCGCGCACCCTAGACTGCACCTGACTCCGCACGCCGCCCCACCGCCTTCTGGCACGGGCAGCGTGCCAGCCCCCCTCCATTTCACGGCCTTGCAGGCCCGCACCCCATGACTCCAGAACAGCAAAAATCCATTCTCACCATCGCCTTGCTGGCCGCGTTTGCGGACGGCACCAAGGACGACGCCGAGCGGGAAGAGATCCGCCGCATCGCCCAGTCGCTGGCGGGCGACAGCGGCATGGCCGACCTGCAGCGCATCTACCAGGACGTGCTGCTCAAGCGCACCACGGTGCAGGCCGCAGCCGCCGCGCTGACCGACCCCGGCCACCGCCAGCTGGCCTACGAGATGGCGGTGTGCGTGTGCGACGTGGACGGCCGGCAGACGACGGCGGAGGCGCAGTTCCTGGCCACGCTCAAGTCCGCGCTGCAGCTGGGCGCGCAGCAAACCGCCGCCTTCGAGCACGAGGCCGATGCGCTGGTGGACGTGGCCGAGAAGACGGCCCCCTCGGCCGTGCCCTGGGGGGTGGCGGGTGCTGCCACCGGTGCTGCGGCCTATGCAGCAGCCGCCGCGTCGGCGCCTTCTTCTTCGTCGTCTGCATCCGTGCCGGTGCCCGCACCCGCAGGCCCGGGCGATGCCGAGCTGGACAAGTCCATCCTGAACTACGCGATGCTCAACGGCGCTCTGGAGCTGCTGCCGCAGTCGTGGGCGTCGATGGCCATCATCCCGATGCAGGTGAAGATGGTCTACGGCATCGGCAAGGCGCACGGCGTGGAGCTGGACCAGGGCCACATCAAGGAGTTCATCGCCGCGGCGGGCGTGGGCATGACGTCGCAGTACCTGGAGCAGTTTGGCCGCAAGCTGCTCGGCGGCCTGCTGGGCAAGGTGGCGGGCCGCACCATTGCAGGCGTAGGCGGCGCGGCCACCGGCATGGCGTTTTCGTTTGCCACCACGTATGCGCTGGGCCAGGTGGCCAAGCGCTACTACGCGGGCGGCCGGGTGATGAGCACCGCCATGCTGCGCGACAGCTTTCAGAACCTGCTGGGCCCGGCCAAGCAGATGCAGTCGCAGTACCTGCCGCAGATCCAGCAGAAGGCCGCCACGCTGGATGCGGGCAAGATCATGGCCATGGTGCGCGGCACCTGACCCACGGGGTCTGGCAAGATTGCTATATTTTTAATAGCTTCCAGCGCTTGACAGACAAGCGCTAGCGGCTCATTCAAGGCCCGATCCCGGGACCTGCGGCATGCGAGCAGGGGCGCCGGCGCGCGGCGCGGGCCCGGCGGCGCTGCAGCCGCGCCACGCGCGCGCGCAGGCCCTGTGGCGCCAACACCGGCCCATGACAGAATCGGCCCATGCTCGACCACACGGATCCTGTCGCCTCCATCATCCCGGCCATGTCGCTCGATTCACCGTCCGACAACGCCATGACGGCGCTCTCCCGGCTGGCGCTGGGGCCCGTGAACACCGCGTACTACCTGGCCGTCTTCGAGCGCTTTGACAACACCGGCCGCACCACCACCACCTGGAACTGGGCCGCGTGCCTGGCCACGCTCAACTGGATGCTGTTTCGCCAGTTGTGGAGCGCCGCGCTGGTCTACGTGGCGGCCGCCGAGGGGCTGGCGCTGATCGTGTTCGGCGTCGGCCGCTCCTTCCTGCAGTGGCCGCCGGGGGTGGAACTGGGGGTGCTGGGCGCCTTCGCCGTCCTGGCCTTCGCGGTGCCCGGCCTGTATGGCAACGCCATCCTGTATGCCGACATCCGCAAGCGGGTGGCGCGCGCCCTGGCCGCCTCCCGCACCCTGCCCGAGGCCAGCGCGCTGCTGGAGAAGCAGGCCAGCTCGCGCAAGCGGCTGCAGGCGCTGGTGCTGGCCAACCTGGTGCTGGTGGCCGCGGCGGCGCTGGCCTACCTGGCCTGGGCCCCTTCGGCCACCAGGCCCCTGGCACTGGAACCGGCGGTGACCGTCGCCCAGGCCACCGCGACAGCCGCGTCCAGGCCCGGCGCGGCGGCGTCTTCTGCACCAGCACCAGCGCCCGCCCCCGCACCGGCACCGGTACCTGCATCCACGCCCGCTGCCTCGGCCCCCATGCCGAGCACCTCCGCCGCCGCGGCGACGGCGGCGCCCCCCGCCACCGGTGCCGCGTCCACGGCGGCGGCACCGCCCGGGGCACCAGCGGCCGCGCCGGCAGGCAAAACCCCGCCACCGGCCACCCAGGCAGCGCCCGCCACCGCGAGCCCTTCCGTACCCACGGCCCCCACGGCGGCGCCGGCCGCCAGCGCGCCAGTCTCCGTGCCGGCCACCAAGGCCACCTCCAAATCCCCGGCCAAGGCAGCACCCGGCGCGGCCAGCACACCGGCGCCCGCCGCCGAGCCAGCAAGCCGCGCGGCCTCCACCGCGAAGCCTTCCAAGGCGGCCAAGGCACCACCCGCCCCAACCGCTGCTCCAGCGGCCTCCACCACCCAGCCCACCGTGGGCACCGCGGCGGGCTACTACATCAACGTGGGGCTCTTTGCCGACGAAGCCAACGCCCGCAAGGCCCAGGCCCGGCTGCTCAACGAAGGGCTGCCGGCCTTCCGCCAGGAGCTGAACAGCGCCAAGGGCCGCCGCATCCGTGTCCGCGTGGGGCCCTACGAAAGCCGCGCGCAGGCCGACGCGGCGGCCGGGTCGATCCGGGCGATGGCGCTGGAAGCCGTGGTCTTCAGGCAATAGACAAATAAATAGGCGCGGGCCCGCGCGCAGCGGCCCACCCCGGCGCCGGGCGCGCCGTCCTACGCCCCGGGCGCGCTGGCGCCGACGCCCGCACCCCAGGCGCACCGGTAGGCTGCATGCACCACACCGCCACCGCCATGAACCGCACGCCCCGCCCTGCCCTGCATCTCTCCACGCGCCGCCTGGCCACCATCGCGGCCGTGGCCGCGGGCGCGTTGCTGGCCACCGCCTGTGCGCCATGGCGCATCTGGACGGTGGCGGAGCTGGCCCGTGGCGCGCGGCCCTTCACCGCACACCCCGCCCAGCCGGACAAACGCCTGCTGGTCGTGGGCGACAGCACCGCCGTCGGCACCGGGGCCAGCACGCCCGCGCAAAGCCTGCCGGGCCTGATCGGCCAGCAGCACCCGCGGTGGCGCATCGACAACCTGGCGGCCAATGGCGCACGGTTTGCCGACGTGGCCGCGCAGCTGGAGCGCGCGGACGGTGGCTACGACATGGTGCTCGTGCTCGCGGGTGGGAACGACGTGATCCGCTTCACGCCCTCGGACACGCTGCGCGCCGAGCTGCAAAGGACCATGTCGCTGGCCCTGCAGAAAGGGCGCCGCGTGGTGCTCATGCCCTGCGGCGACGTGGGCCATGCACCGTTCTTCGCGCCGCCGCTGTCCTGGGTCATGTCGCGCCGTTCGAAGCGCCTGCACGCCCTGGCGCAGGAGGCCGCCGCGGACCACGGCGCGCACTACGTGCGCCTGCTCAGGCCCCGGGACCAGGACCCCTTCGTGTCCCGGCGGGACACCTTGAATGCCGCCGACGGACTGCACCCCAGCAGCGCGGGGTACCAGGAGTGGTACCGCGCGCTGGTGGCCCAGGGCGGACTGCCCGCGCCCTGACGGCACGCGCGGGCGCCGCGCGCACCGGATGCAGGCCGCGCCCGCCAGGGCGGCCCGCGTCAGCGCGCCCCGTCGATTTCCGCCAGCCAGTCCTGGACCTGCCGGATGACCCAGCGCGGATCGTCCAGCGGCAGATCGTGCCCTGCGCGGGGGTGCAGCACCACGGGCACCCGCCACGCGCTGGCCACGGCCTGCGAGCACTGGCTGCGCACCAGGCCGTCCCCGTGGCTCGCCAGCAGCAGGATGCGCGCCACGGGCCCCACCCGGGGCGCACGGTAGCGGGCCGCCGCCACCAGCTGGCGCAGCGCATTGGCGGCCCGCACCGGGCGGCGCGCGCGCACGGCGGCCCAGTCCCGCACCACCTGCTGGCGCTCAGGCGCGCTGTTGCTGGTCAGGCGCAAGACCACCTGCTCGATCTGTTGCGGCGCGCCGCCCCACAGCGCCAGGCGCAGCAGCGCCGCGTAGTTGCGCGGCCGCAGGCGGTGATAGAAGGGGCTGAAAGGGCGAAAGCTCGTGTTGATCAGCACGCAGCCCGCCACCTCCGCGGGGGCCACCCGCGCCCATTCGGTCGCCACCATGGCTCCCAGCGACACGGCCAGCAGGTGGTAGGGCGGCGCGATGCCGCTCCCGGCCAGCGCCTCGCGGCATGCCCGCACCATGGCGGGCACCGACAGCGGCGAAGGCTGGCGGTGGAGCTGGCCGTTGCCGGGCAGGTCGAGCGGCTGCACCCGGTCCCGGGGCAAGGCACGCTCGAAATCCGCCAGGAAGTCCCCCCAGTGGGCGGACTCCCGCGCCAGGCCCCTGAGCAAGATCCACTGGCGCATGGGCGCAGGCCTTCAGTACCACGCGGCCAGGGCATCCGCCCTGCGCTGCGCGCGCTGCCCCGGTGCGGGCACCCAGCGCCCGTGGCTGCAGGCCGCGCGGGCCAGGAAATCGAGCAGCGACAGATGGCGCCGCAGCACGCGCTGCTGCCGGTGGTCGATGAGCGGGTTGAAGATGCCGTTGCGCGAGAACAGCTGGCGCGGGTTCTTCTTGATCCACAGCCAGGAGCCCATCTCCAGCGTCAGCGGCAGGAACGTGTGCGCGGGCACGTCGCGGCAGGCCTGCAGGTACAGGTGGTCCCACAGGTCGCCGTGCGCCAGGTACTGCGCGCTCTGCGGCTCGATGACGTACGGGTGGTGGCTGTGGGCCTGCAGGAAGATCTCCTGCAGCGCGTGCAGCTCGGCCAGGTGCGCGATGGGCTTGCGCGTGTGGGCAAACGGGAACCACAGGCGGTCCCGGGCGCCAAATCCCGAATGGCAGTCGATGGCGATGCTGAAAGGCCGCGCCAGCAGCTCCTCGGACGCCACCTCGCACAGGGCCTGGCTTTCCGGCTCCATGGCATCGCCCGCGCGCCCCCGGTACCAGGGAAGCCCCGCGCTCACCCGCTGCCCGCCGATCCACGGCGGTACCCGGTCGGTGGCGTCCACCGGCGCGTTGCGCATCAGGTCCACGCCGCGCGGATTGGCGCGCGTGGCGGCCCACATGCCGCCCGGATTGACGATGGGCATGAAGACCATGCGCATGTGCTCGAGCTGGCGGTGCAGCGTGGTGTCCCACTGCAGCCGCATCACCACGTTCTGCAGGTAGGCCAGGACCACCTCGGCGCCGATGCGCTCCAGGCCATGCACGCCACCGAAGAACCCGACCGCCGGAACGTCCGGCGCCGGATTGCCCAGACCAATGGCATGGATCGGAAAGCAGTGGCCCGAGGCCGTCTGCACCTGCCGCACCACCCGCACCTGCAAGTGGGACGCACCGAGTTCGATGATCTTTTCGAGCGCCAGCAACTCGGGCAGCGTGTTCATGGTGGGTGGCAAGGGTGGCGCGAAACCGGGCGACAGGGCGACAGTGCAACGAAGAGCGAGCATATGCCCGGCCCGCAGGCACCGGCAACGCCATCGCGCGCCCTGTATGAATTCAGCGAAACGACGCGGAACTGTCACACAAGCACGTTAACTTGCCCGCAGACAACCTGTTCAAAGAGGCACACGATCATGCTCTGGAGATGGCTCGGACTGCAGCGGCTGCTGGATGAACTCTTCGATGCCCCCGGCTGGCCGAGCTTCGACCTGCCCCGCACCGATGGATGGGCGCATGAAGACGCAGCAGCCACGGCGCAGGACTGAAGTGCGCCGCCTGGCCGTGCTGTGCGGCACCCTCGGCTGCGCGCTGGCCTGGGGCCTGGTGGAGCTGCTGGCGCTCCAGCGCCAGCGCTACCACCAGTGGCGCCAGCGCCACCAGACGCCGGCACACCGCTGACTGCGGCCCGCGGCAGCGCCCGCACGCGGCGGCGGCGGGCATGCGGCCGGCCCCACTGGCACCGCTTCGGGCATGCCTTTCACCCGCTGTTTCAGAAGCCTCTGGCGCAGGCGGGTCTTCACATTTGCGGGGTGTGCCGCAGTCGCACCTAAAATTGCGCACCTTCCCTTCAATGGGGGGAGGCACACTGCAACTCTGAAGCAAAGAAGAATCATCATCATGGCAACTGCAAAGAAAACCCCAGCGCCCGCAAAGAAGACCGTCAAGGCGGCAGCTCCAGCTGCAGCGAAGAAGGCAGCACCCGCCGCCAAGAAGGCAGCGGCACCCGCGAAGAAAGCCGCCCCTCCAGCAGCGAAGAAGGCCGCCGCCCCCGTGGCCAAGCCGGTCGCCGTGGGCATCAAGCCGATCAAGACGGCCTTCAACAAGACCACGCTGATCGCCCACCTGGCCGAGCAGGCTGGCGTGGAACCCAAGGCCACCAAGGCCGTGCTGGCCGCGCTGGAAGCGACCATCCTGGGCTCCGTGCACAAGAAGGGTTCCGGCGAATTCACGCTGCCCGGCCTCATGAAGATCGGCCTGCAGCAGATTCCCGCCAAGAAGAAGCGCTTCGGCAAGGACCCTTTCACCGGTGAAGAGCGCTGGTTCCCCGCCAAGCCCGCCGCGGTGAAGATCAAGACCCGCGCGCTGAAGAAGCTCAAGGACGCAACGGCCTGATAAATCAGCCCGCGCTCCCCAGCGACAAGGACCAGATGCCTCCGGGCGTCTGGTCCTTTTTCTTTGGGCGGCTCAATTGCGCTCCGGTGGACTCAGTTGGGCTGGCAGTGCCCCGTGGCGCCGTCGCAGCCCAGGCAGTCCACCTGCAGCACCAGGCCCGCCACCAGCGGCCGCAGGCCCACCTCGGCGGCGCGCAGCTCCAGCTCGTTGCGCAGCTGTGCGCCGGGCAGCGTGGCTGAGCGCTCGCACCGGCGGCAGGCCATGCGCACGTCAGCCGACGGCGGCGGCGCATGGGGCCGCAGGCGGTACACGGTGTGGCGCCGGTCGCTGCGGTCGTGCAGCAGCACGCCCAGGGTCTGCAGCTCATGGATGATGCGGTACACCGTGCTGGTGCTCACGTGCGTACCGCGCAGCAGCATCTGGTGAAACGCCTCGTCCGCACCGATGCCCGCGCTGCCCGCGGAGTGGATCACCTGCAGCACGCCGATGCGCGCCGTGGTGGGGCGCAGGCCCGCAGTGCGCAAGCGCTGCAGCATGGTCACCGGCTCGTCGGTGGCTGCCCTCATGGCTGCACCACGGTGGCCATGGCGGCCACGCGGTGCGCGACAGCGTCAACATCGGGCTGCCAGCCACCGCCCAGTGCGCGGTACAGAGCCACCTGCGCCTGCCACTCGGCCTGGTGCAGCTGGGCCGCCATGTCCTGCGCGGCATACAGGGTGCGCTGTGCATCCAGCAGCGTGAGCAGCGTCTCGGCCCCGGCGCGGTAGCGCGACTGCGCCAGCATGGCCGCCCGCTGCGCCTGCTGCACCACCTGCGCCTGCGCGGTGCGCTGGGCCTGCGTGCCCGCCACCGCCTGCAGGGCTTGTTCCACATCGCTCACGGCCTCCACGATGCTGGCGCGGTACTGCGCCAGCAGTTCGGCCTGCCGCGCCTGGGCCGCATCGCGGTCGGCGGCCAGGCGCCCGCCGTTGAAGATGGGTGCCGCCAACGCGGCGGCCAGGCTGTAGAGCGGGTTGTCGAACACGCGGGGCAGGTTGCTGCCCCCGGTGCCCAGGCTGGCGCTCAGGCTGATGCGCGGCAGCAGCGCCGCGCGGGCTGCGGCCACGTCGGCGTGGGCGGCCTGAAGCCGCGCCTCGGCCCGCGCAATGTCAGGCCGCCGCACCAGCAGGTCGGCGGGCGATCCGGCAGCGGGCGCCAGCGCCTGCGTGGCGGGCAGCGCGCTGGCCTGCACCACCGGCCACGGCGCCTGGCCCAGCAGCGCGGCCAGCGCCGTGTGCGCGCCCGACACCTGCTGGCGCCGTGCCTCCAGCGCCTGCCGCTGCGTGGCCACCAGGCCGCGCTGCTGCGCCAGCTCCAGCTGCGTGGCGGCCCCGGCGCGCGCGCGCGACTCGACCACGGCCAGCACGCGCTCGGCGCTGTGCAGGTTCAGTTCGGCAATCTCCAGGCGCTCGCGCCCGCCCACCAGTTGCAGCCATGCCTGCGCCACCGCCGCCGTCAGCGTGATCTGCACCGCGCCGCGGTCGTGCACGCTGGCCGTGCGCAGGGCCTGGGCACTGGCGCGCTCGGCACCCAGGCGGCCCCAGGCATCGAGCTCGTAGCTGGCGACGAGTGCGGCGCCGATCTGGTTGCCGGCCACCTCGGCCTGCCCGCCGGCACGGGCCTGGCGGCGGGCGTCGAGCGTGCCGGTCACGGCGGGCAGCAGGCTGGCGCCAGCGGCCCGCGCCACGGCATCGGCCTGCTGCACCCGCGCGATGGCGGCGGCGAGGTCCGGGCTCTGCGCGTGGGCGGCGCGGATGAGCGCGTCGAGCTCTGCGACGCCAAGCGCAGAGACATCCGTCGCCACCCCCTGAGCGGGCGGCACCGGGCTGGTCCAGTGCACGGGCAAGGCGGGTGCGGCAACGGCATCTTCAGGCAGCGGCTGCACCGCGGCGCAGCCACTGAGAAGCAGCACACCAGCGGCAAGACAGGACACAGAGGCAATACAAGTGCGCATACCAACCATCACAATCATTCAGAGGCCAGGGCCACCACGGGGTCGAGCCCGGCGGCGCGGCGGGCGGGCATGTAGCCGAACACCAGGCCCGTGGCCACGGCGCAGGCAAAGGCACCGCCCATGGCGGTGAGCGAGAAGATCACGGGCACGCCCGACACGATGAGCACCGCGCCTACGGCCAGGCCGATGGCCAGGCCCGCCGCGCCGCCCACCAGCGTGACGAGCACGGCCTCGGTGAGGAACTGGCGCAGGATGTCGCCCTGCCGCGCGCCGGTGGCCATGCGGATGCCGATCTCGCGCGTGCGCTCGCGCACCGTCATCAGCATCACGTTCATCACGCCGATGCCGCCCACCACCAGCGACACGGCCGCGATCAGGCCCAGCATCATGGTCATGGCGTTGCGCGTCTGCGCCTCGGCCTGCAGCTTGGCCGCCGCGTTGCCGATGCGAAAGTCCTCGCGCCCGTGGCGCGACAGCAGCAAGGCGTGCATGGCCTTCTCGGCCGCCTGCACCTGCTCCACCGACGCGGCAGCGACCACGGTGTAGTCGGGCTGGGTCTGCACGCGGTACACGCGGGCGCGGCCCGACTGGTACGGAATGAACACCATGTCGTCGTAGTTCTGCGCGCCCGAGTCGGCGCCGCGCTCGGCCATCACGCCGATCACCTCGAACGGCGCGTTGCCGATCAGCAGGTGGCGGCCCAACGGGTTCGGATGGTCCGGAAAGAACTGCGCGCTGGCCTTGTGCCCCAGCACCACCAGCGGCGCCAGGTCGCGGTCTTCGGCGGCGGTGTAGTAGCGGCCCTGGGCCACCTTCCAGTGGTGCACGCGGGGCATGTCCTCGCTGGCGGCGAACACGTAGATCTGCCGCTCGACGTTGCCATGGCGCACGGGGATGGGGTCGCCGATGACGGGCATCACGTGGCCGATCTCGGGCAGGCGGGCGATGGCCTCCAGGTCCTCTGCGGTGATCTCGCCCTGCGGCCCGCCCTCGCGCGGGTGGCTGGCGCCCAGGTACATGATGGTGGTGCCCATGGAGCCCATCTGCTCCACCACGCGCTGCTTGGCGCCCTCGCCCACCCCCATCATCACGATGACCGACGCCACGCCGATCACGATGCCCAGCAGCGTGAGCCCGGTGCGTGCGCGGTTGATGCGCATGCCGCGCCAGGCCGAGCGGGCGGCCTCGGCCAACTCGGCCCAGAAGGCGCGTCCGGAATTTTTGCTACTATTTTTATAGCTTCTTGCGCTTGCTGGTTGCGCGGTAGAGGCATTTTTTTCTTCTAACGTGCCTGCCACGGCCGCACCGCTGTCCGCCACGATCTCGCCGTCGCGGATCTCGATCACGCGGCGCGCCAGGGCGGCCACTTCGCGGTCGTGGGTGATGAGCACGATGGTGTGGCCCGCGTCGGCCAGCTCGTGCAGCAGCGCCATCACCTCGGCGCCGCTGTGGGTGTCCAGCGCGCCGGTGGGCTCGTCGGCCAGGATGATGCGGCCGCCGTTCATCAGCGCCCGGGCAATCGACACGCGCTGCTGCTGCCCGCCCGACAGCTGCGTGGGCCGGTGGTGCAGCTTGTCGGCCAGGCCCAGGCGCGACAGCAGTGCGGCTGCGCGGCGGGTGCGCTCCTCGCGCGGGGTGCCGGCGTAGATGGCGGGCACCTCGACGTTCTCGCACGCCGACTCGGCGCGGATCAGGTGGTAGCCCTGAAAGACGAAGCCGAAGGCCTCGCGCCGCAGCCAGGCCAGCTGGTCGGCGTCGAAGCCCGCCACGTCTTCGCCCTGGAAGCGGTAGCTGCCGCTGCTGGGCTTGTCCAGGCAGCCGAGCAGGTTCATCAGCGTGGACTTGCCCGAGCCCGACGCGCCCACGATGGCGACGAACTCGCCCGCGTGGATGGACAGCGAGATGCCACGCAGCACCTCCACCTCGGGCTGCTCGCCACCGCCGTAGCGGCGGCGCACGCCGCGCAGCTCGATCAGCGGCACACCCGGGGCGTCATGCAAGACGCCGTGCAGGGTGTCGTGTTGGATGCCGGCGCCTGCGGTCACAGCTTGAACCTTTGCGGTCCGCTGCGCGCAGGGCGCTCGCCGGTCACCAGCTGCTCGCCCTCTTGCAGGCCCGAGCGCACCTCGGCCAGGTGGCGGCTTTTCACGGCGACGACGACGGCGCGCTGCTCCACCACGCCATCGGCGCGCAGCACGCGGGCGCTGTGGGTGGCTGCGGCGGCCTTCGCGCCAGCGCCGGCACCAGCGCTGTCACCGTCACCCTCCGCATCAGATGCCTTGCCACCCGCCGCCTTGGCGCCGGCCGGGCTGGCAGGGATTGCCAGGGCCGACAGCGGCACGGCGATCACGCCCTGCGCCTGCGCGGTGACGAAGCTGGTCTGCGCGGTCATCTGCGGCATCAGCTCGCCGTCGGCGTTGTCCACATCGAACAGCACGGTGTACGACACGGCCTTGCTCGCGGCGGCCTGCGCGTTGGCGCCGCCCGCAGCCTTGGCCTCGGGCGTGGGCGGCGCGGGCAGCACCTGGCGCACGGTGCTGCGCCAGCGGCGCGCGGCGGCGTCGGCCTGCCCGCCCAGCGTGGTGAAGTACACCGGCAGGCCGGCCCGCACGCGGCGGATGTCGGCCTCGGAGACTTCGGTCCACACCGTCATGGTCGACAGGTCGGCCACGCGCAGGATGTTGGGCGTCTGGTAGGTGGCGTTCAGGGTCTGGCCCTCGCGCGCTTCCAGCGCCACCACGGTGCCGGCCATGGGCGCGTAGATGCGGGTGTAACCCAGGCGCGCCTCATCGGCCTTCAGGCTCGCCTGGGTCTGGTCGATCTGCGCCTTGAGGTGGTCGATGCGCGCCGCCGCCGATGCCAGCGCGGCCTCGGCCGTCTGCAAATCTTCGAGGCGCGTGGCGCCTTCGCGCTCCATCTGCTGCTGGCGGGCCTGCTGCTGCTGGGCCAGGCGGTACTGGGCCTGCTGCTCGGCCAGCTGCGCCCGCAGGCCGGCGAGTGCGGCGCGCGCGCCGTCCACGGTGGCCTGCTGCACGCTGGGGTCTATCTCGACCAGCAGCTGGCCCTTCTTGACCTCGGTGCCGGGCTGCACGTGCAGGCGCGTTATCTGCCCCGACACCTGCGCGCCCACGTCCACATAGCGGCGCGGCTGCAGCGTGCCGATGGCGCTGACCGTGGCCTCGATGTCGCCGCGCGCCACGGGCACGGTGTCGTAGACCATGGCGGGCTGCCGCGTCCACCACCAGGCGCCGGCGGCGATGGCACCCGCCAGCACCACCAGGGCGCCCACGCTCAGGGTTGTGCGTGCGGTGCGTGTATTGGGTGGGGTCGGGGCCATCAGCGGGGCACCTCGAAGCTGAGCGTGGCGGTGTGGCGCACGTCGTCGTATTTCTTGCCGTCCACGGTGACGGAGCCATTGACCTTGGCGCTCACCTCCAGCACGTAGAGGCCGGGGAACGGCGTCTCCAGCTGCACCGTGCCGTCGGCCGCCGGGGCCAGCGTGCGGCGCCAGCCTGCGCTGGTGTCCACGTTCACCTGCGACGCTGCCACGGTCTGCCCCTTCCACACCAGCTTGAAGGTGTTGCCGCCGGGCGTGGTGGGCACCAGCTCCAGGTCGTTGGTGGCGCGGGTCTCGCTGCGGCCGGCGCGGGCCTGGTAGTAGGTGACCGCGCCGTGGCCGGTGACGTGCAAGGTGCTCAGGCGCAGATCGTCCCCGCCCGGTGCGGTGATGTCGATGTGGCCGGCCTGCGGCGCCACGGGCAGGTCCTTGCCGTCGGCCAGGTAGGCGCGTGGGGCCTGGAGGGGCGGCAGCGCCGCGCTGCGGCGGGGCAGCTCGCCGGCGTAGGCGCGGGCCTGGGCCCCGTCGCGCTGCAGCCACACGTAGTCGGCATGGGCGTGGCCCGCCCAGGCGCAGGCGGCCAGCGCAAGGATGGCACCGGCGGCGGAAGGTGAGGCAAAGAGTGAAGACATGGCTGGGTCGAAAAACGAAGATGAAAAAAACGCAGGCCGCCAACGGCGCAGGCTGCAGGCCCGCGCGCTGCACCTGCTGTCTATGACCAACGAGACGGAAAAAAGGGCACGCTGTTCGGGACTTTTTTTGCCAACGCCCCCCAAAAGCGGCGCCGCCGGTGCCTACAGCCCGGCAGCGGACCCCACAAGGCACACGCCCGCCACCAGCACCGTGGCCGCCGACACCCGCACCGCCAGTTGCGGCGCGTAGGTCAGCAGCACACCCACCAGCAGGCCGCCCGCCGTGAGAAGGCCGCACCAGGCGGTCAGCCCCACGGTGGCGCCCCAGGCCCCGATGCAGGCGGCCAGGGCCAGCGCCAGCAGCAGGCTGCCCGCCCAGCGCAGCACCCGGCGCCGCGTGCGCGGCACCTCGCTGCGGCCGGTGACCTGTTCGTGGTGGCGGTCCATGGCCAGTGCCAGGCCCGCCATGCCGCTGAACGACAGCGTGAGCGCGGCCAGCGGTGCCGCCCAGAGCGTCGCCGTCATGCGCCCGCCTTCAGCGCCCAGAGCGCAGCGGCCAGCACGGCCGACGGCACGGCGATCCCGGCCCAGGCGCGCAGCGCGCTGCGTGCGCTGAAGGCCCAGATCACCGCCGCCGCATACACCGCAAAGCTGAGCAGGGTGGCCGTGAGCAGCGCGCTGGCGCGGCTGGTGTCCGACACGCGGGGCAGCCCCACGGCCAGCACCGCGGTGAACAGCGACGCCAGCGCATAGCCGCCCAGGGCCGCCGCCAGGGCGCGGCTGGCCACCATGCAGCGGTAGCGCGCGGCAGAGCCTGCGTGTGCGGTGGCCATGGCGGCTTACTGCGCGACGAAGGTCAGCGTGGTGGTGTAGCCCAGCTTGACCACCTTCTGGCCGGCAATGACCACATCGCCCACGGCAGGTGCCTCGTGGGTGCTGACGAGCACGTAGCGGCCCTTGCCGTTCACCGGCACGTCGACGCGGCCAGAGCCATCGGTCTTGAAGCCCTTGGTCCACTTGTCGGGCGTGATCACCGTGACGGTCTTGTTCGCCACGGGCTGGCCCTTGAACACCAGCGTGAAGGTGTTGCCACCCGCCGTGACGGGCACCAGTTCGTAGTCGAGCACGGCCTGCGTCTCGCTGCGGCCGGCGCGCGCGTTGAACACGGCGGCCTGGAAACTGCCGTCCTTGGCCTTCCAGGGCTTCCAGACCTGGTCGTTGGACAGGCGCACGTCGCCGGCAGCGGCCACGTCGGCCTCCAGGAATTCCTCCTTGGCGGTGAGCTTGGCCGTCTGCTGGCGGTCGGTGGTGAAGACCTGGGTGGTGGCGGCCAGCTTGGCCACTTCGGCGCCCTTGTCGTGCTCGCTGTCGGCATCGCCCACGTACACACGCACCGGGCCGGTGGCATCACGCTCCAGCCACAGCTGGTGGGCAGCGGCAGACAGGGCGATGCCGGACAGGGCGACGGCGAGCAGGGTTTTCTTGAACATGGAGACTCCTTTGAAAATCGAGAAGAAGAAAAGGAAGAAAGAGAAATCGGGGAAGAAGCACTGCGGCACGCTAGAGGGCGGCACCGGCGACCACGGCCCCACGGGCGCGCGCGGGCTCCGCCGCAGCGCGCTGCCGGCGATGCACGCGGCGTGCAGCGACCGCAAGGCACGCGCCCAGCGCCAGCATGGTGAGGTCGAACCCGGCGAGCACCCAGTCGCCCGCAGGCAGAGTGACGCCCAGGTGGCGGTCGGTGGTCAGCGCATTGATCAGGGGCAGCAGCGCGAAGGCGGCGGCGGCCAGCCACAGCGATTCGAGCCACGCGCGCAGCGGCGTGCGCAAGGCCGGGTACAGCAGCAGCACGCCCCAGGTGATGAAGAGCACGTGCGCCTCCCACTCGCGGCGGGTGGCGAAGTCCGCCGGGATCAGGCGGTTGGCCCAGAAGTACGCGGCCACGGCCACGGGCAGGCCGGCCACGGTGCCGATGTTCAGGCACTCCACCAGCCGAAAGCCGAACTCGGGCTTGTGGCCTGCCTTTGCCCGCTTGTCCTGTTGGGTGCGGCGCTTCGCGGTCCAGAGCACGAGGCCGGTGGCGATCATCGCGCAGCCCAAGAGGCCGCTCGCAAAGTACAGCCAGCGCAGCACGGGCCCTGCAAAGCGGCCTTCGTGCAAGGCCAGCAGGACGTCCTGCGTCTCACGGGCCGCGCCTTCGTCGGCCCTAGGCGGCAGTGGCTCACCCGTGCGGGCCTGAAAGCGCAGCCGGTCGCTGCCGGCAATCTGCCCGCCCGCCACGCGCACCAGTTGCACATCGGCATCGGCGCGCCCGGGCTGCTGCACGACCACGCGCGCCACCTGGCCCGCGCCCCACTGCGCCTCGGCCTGGGCCACCAGCGGCGCCATAGCGGTGAGCGGCTGCGCGGAAACAGTGGCATCCACAGCGGCCGGTCGCTGCAGCAGGTCGTCGTAGAACACCTGCGCATTGCCCGCATAGTGGCTGGCCGCCAGGCCCGCCGGCATGTACTGGAACAGGAAGAACACCAGCCCGCTGTAGGTGATCATCAGAAAGAACGGCAGCGCCGTCACGCTGATGATGTTGTGCGCGTCCAGCCACGAGCGCTGCCCCTTGCCCGGCCGGAAGGTGAAGAAGTCCACGAAGATCTTCTTGTGGGTGATGACCCCGGTCACCACGGCCATGAGCATCAGCATGGTGCACACGCCCACCAGGCGGATCGCCACGTCATACGGCACGTAGTGCAGCATGTAGTGCATGCGGTACAGCAGGTGGCCGCCGCCGGTCTTGCGCACCACGGGCTCGGCGGCTGCCTGGCCCGTGTCCGGGTCGAGCGTTCGGCGCACGAAGCGGCCGCGCGCGCCGGGCTTGCCGTCTGCGGGCGGCTCGCGCCAGCTCACGCTCAGTGCGCTGCTGCCGCGCTGGCCGGGCAGCTGCACCGACCAGTCCTGCGACTGTGGCGGCGCGTTGGCCTGCAGGTAGGCCTGCGCCAGCGCGACCGCCCGGTGCGGTTCCACCGCCGCGGCATCGGTCGCCAGGGGCAGCTCGGGGCGCATCCACCGGTCGATCTCGTGCGCGAAGTAGCCGGCCGTGCCCGTCACGAACACGAAGAACAGCACCCAGCCCACCACCAGCCCGACCCAGGTGTGCAGCCAGGCCATGCACTGGCGAAAGCCTTCTTTCATGGCAGATCACTCCGGTTGCAGAGATGCGATGGCATGCATCACTCCCTGCCGGTAAAACTGGCGCAACACAGGCCAGGGCTCCCGCGCAAGGGCCGCCCCGCCGCGCTGGGAGCGGCCCCCTTCCAGGGGTACGGCGTAAAGCGACTCAGGGGGTGCATCAGAACCGCACGTCCAGCGCCACCTGCAGGCTGCGCGGCGCACCGTAGTACGAGTTGCCGACCGAGGTGTAGTACACCTTGTCGAGGGCGTTGCGCAGGTTGGCCGTGACGGCCACCGTGTCGGTGATGGCGTAGCGCACCATGAGGTCGACCACCGCATACGCGGGCTGCGTGAACCGCACGCGCGCGGCGCCCTGGTTGTCGCGGTAGATCTGGTTCTGCCAGCGCAGGCCGCCCCCCACGGTCAGGCCTTTGCCGATGCCCGCAATGCGGTAGCTGGTGAACAGCTTGGCCGTGTTCTGCGGCACGTCGGTGAGCAGGCGGGTGCGCAGGCGGTCCTGCGTGAGGTTGCGCGAGAAGCCCGCCGCGACCTGCCAGCCCGGGCGCACCTCGCCCGTGGCCTCGACCTCGAAGCCGCGCGTGCTGGTGCCCGAGACGGCCTCGTAGGCCTGGCTGCCGTCCGGCGCGAACACGTTGGGAATGGCCACGCCCAGGTTGTCCTGCCGCGCCTTGTAGATGGCGCCCGAGACGTTGAGGCGGTCGTTCAGGAACGCGCCCTTCACGCCCAGCTCGAAGCTGTCGCCCGTCTGCGGGTCCATGTAGTCGCCGTTGGCCAGCCGCAGGCTCTGCGGCGTGAAGATGGTGGTGAAGCTGGTGTAGGCCGACCAGTTGCGGTCGATGTCATAGACCAGGCCCAGGTACGGGGTCACCTCGCCGCTTTCGTAGCGGTTGTTGGCGGTGTTTGCGCCAGTGGAAAAGCGGGTGCTGGTCTGCGCGCGGCTCCAGTCCACCACGCGCGCGCCGGCCAGCACGGCCAGAGCGTCCGTGGGCTTGAAGCGCACGGTGGCATAGGCGCTGTTCAGGCGTTCGTCCGAGGTGTTGCGGCCGATGCTGGGGTTGGGTGGCGCTGCGGGCGAGGTCCCGTCCCAGGTGAAGATATTGCCGATGGCGCTGCTCCAGCCCGCGTGCGTCCAGTTGGTGTACGACGGCGCGTCGTAGCTGGTGCGCGACATCTGCGCGCCGAAGGCCACGTCGTGCTTGCGGCCCAGCAGGTCGAAGCGGCCCGTGGTCTGCACGTCCAGGCTGTCCTGGCGCGGCGTGGCGCTCCAGCGGCCCGCCCACAGCGTGACACCCGCGCCCGTCGCGCGCACCGGCGCGCCGCCGCTGGCGTAGCCGATCAGCTCGTCGTAGAAGTTGTTGGTGCGGGTGGCCGTGGCCTTGACCTTCCAGTCGTCGCTGAAGCGGTGCTCCAGCGCCGCGAACACGGAGGTGTAGTGGCGCTTGGAATACGCCCAGGGCGGCGCGGCCGAGGCCGAGCGGCTCCACTGCGTGCGCGTGCCGTCGGAGTAATAGGCCGGCAGGCCGCCGCGCGCGTGGCCCGTGGCGTCGTGGTGCTGCACCGACGCGCCGGCGAACAGCTGCGTCTGCGCCGTGAGGTCGGCCTCGACCGCGCCGTAGAGCAGCTTCTTGCGCTCCTTGAGGCGGTCGATGTAGGAGTCGTTGTCCTGCGCGGCGGCCACCAGGCGGCCCCGCACGCTGCCGGACGCGTTGATGGGCCCGGCGATGTCGGCCTCGGTCCGCACATGGTTCCACGAGCCCGCCTCGGCCCGCACCGAGGCCTGGAAGTCGGCGGTGGGCCGCTTGCGGATCATGTTGATCGCAGCGCCCGGCGTGCCGATGCCGTTCATGAGGCCGGAGGCGCCGCGCACCACTTCCACGCGGTCGAACATCGCCATGTCGTTGGTCTGGAAGATGCTCGAATAGTTGGAGTCCGTCTGGCGGACGCCGTCGATCATGTAGGTATTGACCGAGAAGCCGCGCGAGTAGATGGGTGAGCTGTCCGAGCCCTGGTTGCCGCTCTGGCTGAAGACCAGCCCGGGTGTCTGCGCGACCACGTCGGACAGCTGCGTCAGGCCCTGGTCTTCCATGCGCTGGCGCGTGATGACGCTGACCGACTGGGGCGTCTCGCGCAGCGACAGACCCAGTGGCGTGGACGTGCCCGCCTGGCGCGTGGTGTAGGAGCCGCTGTGCTCGGTGAGCGCGCTGGGCTCGGCCTGGGCCTGCACCTTCACCTCGGCCAGGCTGGTCTCGCCTGCAGCACCCGCAGCACCCGATGAAGCCGCCGCAGGCGGCCTGCGCACCACGATGCTGGTGCCTTCGATCACACCCACCAGGCCCGAGCCCGCGAGCAGCCGGTCCAGCGCCTCGCGCACGGTGAGCGATCCGTTCACGGCCTGGGCCGAGCGCCCGGCCACCAGCGCGGGCTGCACCATGAGCTCCATGCGCGACTGGCGCGCCAGGTCGTTGAGCGCCTGGGCCAGCGGCTGCGCTGCAATGCTGAGCGCCACGGCGGGTTGCCCGGGGGCAGGCGCCACCTGGGCGCTGGCGCCCATGGCGGCCAGGCTGAGTGCGGCGGCCAAGGCCAACGGGGCGGGCCGGAATCGGGTGCGAGGCATGTGAGGGATCTCCCTGGAAACGGATGTTGGAATGAATATTGAATAAGACGCCTTCTCATGTAGACGCGGCCAAACACCATCCCCCTAGGTCGCCCGGCAAAAATTTTTGAAAATAAGATGCCGTGCCCTGCGTCAGGACGAGCAAGGGCCCGGCGGGCGTGCACGCCCGCCAGCAGCGGCCAGCGGGCAGCGGCTTGCCGTTGGCGCTATTGGGGATGGGCGGGGGGGTGGGGAGCGGCCACGATCTCCGTGACCGCGCCACGCTCGCGCAGCTGCACGGGCAGCACGCTGGGCAGGGACCGCATGAAGTTGTCGAGCCGCCGGGGGTCGAATGTGCCGGTCAGGCGCAGGGCCGCTACACCGGTGTCGCGCACCACCAGCTGCGTGGATCCGTACCGGGCAAATTCGGCCAGCGCCTGCGACAGGGGTGTGTCGTCGAAGCTCACGCGCCCATCGCGCCAGGGCGCGATGCCCGCGTTGGGCACGGCGGCCACCGGGCCCAGGCGGCCGGCGACGTCGCTGACGACCTGCTGGCCGGCGGTGAGTTCGATCACGTCCGGCCCGGCATCGCCCGCGCGGGCCACACGCACGCGGCCTTCCTCGACCGCCACGCGCACGCCTGCATCGCCCGGCACGCCGGGCGTGTAGCGCACGGAAAACCGGGTGCCCACCACCGTGATGCGCATCGGCCCGGCCAGCACGTCGAAGGGCCGTGCCGCATCGCCCTGCACGCGGAACACGGCCTGGCCTTCGGGCAGCACCACTTCGCGGCGTTGGCGACGGAAGGTCACATCAAGCCGGGTGTTCGTGTCCAGGCGCAAGGTGCTGCCGTCGGGCAGCTGCACTTCGGACTGCTGGCCCAGCCCGGTGGCCAGCGCCTGCTCATACACGGGCTGCTGCTGCCAATGGCGGTAGCCCAGTCCACCGGCTGCGGCCACCAGGCAGACCGACGCCAGCGTGGCGGCGCCCCGCCCCCAGCCCAGGCCACGTGGCCGGGCCCGTGGTTCAGCGCTGGCTTGGTCCTTGGCCAGGCCAGCGCGCAGTTGCCGGAGGGCTGCAGCGGGCAATGCATCCAGCGCACTCCACTCCTGCTGCCAGCGCACCAGTGCCGCCGCATGCCGGGGGTCGGCATCGCACCATGCGCGCAGCTGCCGCAGCGTGGCGGCATCCGGTGAGCCCTGGGTCCGCACGAGCCAGTCCAGCGCCTCGCGGTCGATGCGGTCGCCCGCTTCCATGGCCGACAGTTCGTGGCACTGCGCGTTCATGGCTGATCCTCCCCCCGCAAGTCGGCACGGCACGCGCGGCAGGCCACCATGGCGCGATGGATGTGCTGCTCCACCATCTTGCGCGAGATGCCCATCTGCGCGGCCACCTCGGCCTGCGAGAGCCCATCGAACTTGTGCAGGATGAACGCCTCGCGGCAACGCAGCGGCAGCGATTCGATGGTGGCGATCATCGAGGCCACGCCTTGCGCGGAGGTGAAGGCGGCTTCGGGCTCGCACCCTGCGGGTGCGGGCAATTCAGCAACGTCGGGCAGGCTGTCGTCGGCATCGGCGTGCAGCGTTCCCCGCGCCACATGGCGGCGGTGCTGGTCAATGAGCAGGTTGCGCGCTGTACGGTACAGCAGCGCGCGCGGCTGCGTGATGGCCTCGCCGCTGCGCTGCAGCGCCAGCACGCGCGCGTAGGCCTCGTGCACCAGGTCTGCCGCCGTGTCGCGGCTGCGCACCATGCGGGCAAAGTAGTTCAGCAGTTCTTGGTAATAGTGGGCAACCACGGGGCACGCAGCCTGTCATAGGGCGACCCGAACGCGGCGGGTTCGGGACCGGAACGGCTGAGGGCGCTGCGCTGGCAGGCCCGTGGCTGATAAGAATGATTCTCATATTGTAAGGATCCGGGCCCTGCCCGGTTTGTAAAGATCCTTACGCGGTGATGACCTCTTCTGCCGCCGGGCTGGCCTGCAGTCGCGCCACATCGGCCGCCCGCCGCGCCAGCACCGCGCCCTGGTTGATGTAGCCCTTGTCGGTGATCTCGCCGCTGTCCGCATCGGGCGGCTGCGCCAGCACCAGGGCGCGCGTGGGGCACTGCGATGAGCCCGCGCCAGCGTCGCGCCGGGCCCGCATCACGCGCTGCAGGGCGCTGGCAAGGCGCGCAGGGTCTGCCGCCCCCGCTGCGGAAGGGAACACCAGCATGCCGACCTCATCGTGGTTGTGGCCGGTGAGCACGATGTCCTGCACCAGCGGCGCCAGCTGCGAGATCAGCTCCACGCGCAGCGTGCCCACCGACACCCAGCTGCCGCTGGAGAGCTTGAAGTCTTCGGCCACGCGCCCGTTGAAGACCACGCCACGCTCGGGCCGCTCGGGGTCCACCAGGTAGCCGGCGTCACCGATGCGGTAGAAGCCCTCGCTGTCGAACGCGGCCGCCGTCTCGGCCGGCGCGTTGCGGTAGCCCGGAAAGACCGACACGCCCTTGACCCGCATCTCCAGCTTGCTGCCATTGGGCACGAGCTTGAGCGCCAGCCCGGGCAGCGGCGCGCCGATGCAGCCGGCCTTGTCCAGCCGCCAGTGCGCGCTGGTGACGGCGGGCGACGTCTCGGTGGAGCCCCAGGAGGTGGTCAGCCACAGCGGCTGCGCGGGCCGCACGCGCAGGGCCAGCGCTTCGAGCCGCTGCCAGGTGGACGGCGCGAGCGCCGCCGCCGCATAGAAGGCCAGCCGCATGCGCGACAGGACCTCGGCGGCCAGCTCTTCGTCCGCTTCGAGGAAGGGCAGCAGCATGTCGAAGCCGCGCGGCACGTTGAACAGCATCGTCGGCTTCACGTCGCGCAGGTTGCGCACCGTTTTCTCGATGAGCCCGGGCACGGGCCGCCCTTCGTCGATGTAGAGCGTGCCGCCGTGGCACAGCACCATGTTCAGGTTGTGATTGCCGCCGAAAGTGTGGCTCCACGGCAGCCAGTCCACCAGCACCGGTTTTTCGCGGGTCAGGAAGGGCCAGGTCTGGGCCATCATCTGCTGGTTGGCGCAGAGCATGCGGTGGGTGTTGATGACCACCTTGGGCCGCCCGGTGGAGCCCGACGTCAGCAGGTACTTGGCGTGGCCATCGGGCGCGATGGCGTCGAACGCCTGGCGGACGGCCGGCGTCTCCACCCCCTGCAGCAGCCGCGCAAAGGGCAGCGCGCCCGACACCTCGTCGGCGTGGCGGCTGAACACCTGCAGCGCGTCCGATGCGTACCCCGCCAGGGCCGGCGCGTACGCCCGGGCGTCGGACGCGTAGACCAGCGACGGCCCGAGGGCCGCGAGCATGCTGTGCAGCCGCGCCGGGTCCCTGGAGCGCGCGTAGGCGCTGGACAGCGAGCACGAGGCCAGGCCCACATGCATGGCCGCGAGCATGAGCACCGCATGGTCCACCGCGTTGTCCGACAGGATCGCCACGGGGCGGTCGGCCGGCAGCTTCAGGTCCAGCAGCGACTGCGCCAAAGCGCCCACGGCACGGCGCAACTCGCCGTACGTCAGGCGGCGCCAGTGCTCGCCCTCGTCATCGCGCTCGGCCAGGGCCGGCGCGTCGGGCGTCTCGCGCGACCAGTGCTCCAGCCACTCGCCGATGCAGCGCGCATAGTCGCCCAGCGGCACGGGGGACTGCAGCGTGATCGAGCCGTCGTCCGCACGGGTCTGGGTGGTCAATGCCAGCGCGATCTGGGTGTCGTCGTCAAGGAATCCGGGGTGCATGGCGTGGTGTCTCTCTCTCGGTGTCGTGGTGAGGCTGGTGATGGGGAGCGCCGGGCCCATCAGGTCGGCGTGTCCAGCCCGGGGGATGCGCTCTTGGCACGCAGCAGGCCGATGAGCAGGGCATCGCGCACCTGCGCCAGCTCTGCCTGGGTGCGCCCGCCGAGCGCCTGGTCCACGCCCTCGACCACGCGGCGCTGCAGTTCGGGTGTCATGCGCGGCGCGCCCAGGTCGTCCCACCAGCCTTCGATGGGGCCGCCCAGGTGGGCCAGCAGATGGGCCATGCCGCCGTCGCCACCGGACAGGTGCAGGTTCATGAAAGGGCCCATCAGCGCCCAGCGCAGGCCGGGGCCCTGGGCGATGGCGGTGTCGATGTCGGCCACGCTGGCCACGCCCTCGTTCACCAGGTGGAAGGCTTCGCGCCACAGTGCGGCCTGAAGGCGGTTGGCGATGTGGCCCTTGACTTCGCGGCGCACATGGATGGGGCGCTTGCCGATGGCGGTGTAGAAGGCCATCGCGGCGGCGATGGCCTCGGGTGACGTCTTCTCGCCCCCGCCCACCTCGACCAGCGGGATCATGTGCGGCGGGTTGAACGGGTGCCCCAGCACGATGCGTTCCGGCCGGGCGCACCGGGCCTGCATGGCCGACACCGACAGGCCCGACGAGCTGGACGCCACGATGGCGTGCGCCGGCGCGGCCGCGTCGATGCGGCGCATCAGGTCGGCCTTGAAGTCCACCCGCTCCGGCCCGTTCTCCTGCACGAAGTCCGCCTGCGCCAGCGCATCTTCCAGCCGCAGGTGAAAGCGCAGCCGCTCCAGGCTGGCACCGGGTGCCAGACCCTGCTGCTCCAGAGCGGGCCAGTGCCGGGCCACCGCATCGCGCAGCCGCTGCTCGGCGCCCTCCGCGGGGTCGGTGGCATCCACATCCAGCCCCCGCGCCAGAAAGTAGGCCGCCCAGCTCGCGCCGATGACGCCGGTCGCCACCACCGCCACACGCTTCACAGTCGAATCCATCGAAGAATTTCCTTGTGGTTATTGCAAAAATCATGCACCGCACGCGGCTGCCGATACCGGCGCGCCGCAGGGCCAGCGTCCCCGCGCAAGGGCCGCCAAGCGGCACCGGCAGCGCTTCGCTTGCGTGCGCTGTGGGCAGGGGAAGACGCGCAGCGGCTCATGGGAAAGTCAAGACCCGTTCAAGACTCCGCGGTGAACCCGATCTTCTTGACCAGCGGGCCCCAGCGCTCGAATTCCGCCTGCTGCGATGCCGCCATCTCAGCCGGGGTGGAGGCCTTGGCGATCAGGCCCACGACGGCCAGGCTGTCGATCACGGCCTTTTCCTTGATGGCCTGGTTGATGGCCGCATTGGCCGCAGCCACCACGCTGGCGGGCGTGCGGGCGGGGGCGTAGAAGCCGAACCATTCCTCGGTCGTGAGCTCCGGGAAGCCCTGCTCCGCAAAGGTCGCCACCTCGGGCGAGAACGGCGAGCGCGCCTGGCCGGATGTGGCGATGAGCCGCAGCTTGCCGGCCTTATGGTTGGGGATGAAGTCGCCGCTGGGGGTGACCATGGAGGCGATCTGCCCACCCACCACATCGGTCACGCCGGGGATGGACCCACGGTACGGCACGTGTTTCAGGTCCACCCCGTGGTTCAGGCCCAGCAGCGCGCCGATGAAGTGCGGCGTGGAGCCCGCCGCCGGCGAGCCATAGTTGGCCTGGCCCGGGTTGGCCTTGGCCCAGGCCAGGAAGTCCTTCACGTTCTTCACGGACGCGGGCACCATCGGCCCCACGGCCAGCCCGTGGTGCATCACGGCGCCGATGGACACCGGCACGAAATCCTTGACGGGGTCGTAGCTGAGCTTGCTGTAGATGTGCGGATAGATCGACGTGCACGAGAACGGCGACAGCGTGAGCACGCTGCCATCCGCGGGCGCGCCCTTGAGCGACTCCAGCGCGATGCGGCCCCCCGCGCCAGGCTTGTTCTCCACCACGGCCGGATTGCGTGTGTAGGCCGAGCCCGCCAGCTTCTCGCCCACGCGCCGTGCGACGCTGTCGCCCGCGCTGCCGGCCGGAAAGCCATAGAAAATCTTGATCTGCTCCAGTGTCTGCGCCATGGCACTCCAGGGCGCCAGGGCCCCGAGCGCGGTGGCAGCGCCCACGTGGTGCATGAATTGGCGGCGTGTTGGCATCATCATTTCTTGTCTCCTTTTTCTTTCTGGTTGCATGAACAGGGCTGTGGCGGAACGTATGCAGTGGCTCAGTGCGGCGCGAACTCGGGGCGGGGACCGCCCACGCGCGGCAGGCCCATCAGCGCGCGGGCCTCGGCGGGCGTGGCGGGCTCCATGTCCAGCTCGCGGATCACGCGCACGATGCGCTCGGTGAGCTGCACGTTGGTGGCCAGCTCGCCGTGGCGAAAGTACAGGTTGTCCTCCAGCCCCACGCGCGCATGGCCGCCCAGCAGCAGCGCCGCGACATTGGCTTCGAGCTGCGAGGGGCCGATGCCGCTCACGCAGAACAGGCTGTTTTTGGGCAGCATGTCCACCATCATCTGCAGGTGGCGCGGCGAGTACGGCATGGCGTTCTGGAAGGCGCGGTGCACGTTCATCACCAGGTTGATGAAATGCGGGCCGTCGTCGTCATGCCCCTCGTCGATGAGGGTGGTGGTGTCCTGCAGGATGTGGGTGGGGCTGAAGACCTCCCACTCGGGCTTGATGCCGCGCGCCTTCATGCCGGCGGCCAGCTCGCGGCCGCGGCTGAGCGGTGTGTCCATCAGGATCTCGCGGCCGTCGAAGCTCAGGTTGAGCGTGGTGGCATCCAGCGTGCACATCTCGGCGCCTGCGTCCATGCCCTTGATGCGCTCTTCCCAGGCGATCTCCCAGCGGTTGCCGGGCAGCGGCTTGACCATGTCGCCGTGCACGCCGCCGCCGGTGGAGTTGTTGATGACGATGTCGCAGCCCTTGGCGCGGATGCGGGTGTTGATGTCGCGGTAGATGTCGGCGTTGCAGGTGGCGCCGTCATCGGGCCTGCGCGCGTGGATGGCCACCACGCTGGCCCCGGCGTTCCAGCAGCGCTGCACGTCGTCGGCGATCTCGGCCGGCTGGGTGGGCAGGTGCGGGTTCTGAGACTTGTGCGCCATGCCCCCCGTGGGGGCGATGGTGACGATGACTTTGCGCTTTGTCATGGCGTGGACTGGTGGAAAATGCTAGTGCACGCATTATTTTTTTGGGCGCTTGCATACTCAGTCATTGCGATGACATTTGGACTCAGGGTATACGAGGAACCGTGCGGCCCTGCCCGTTGGAGAACGCTTCACCATGCTGGTCAAAAAGGCGCCGCCCACGGTGGCCGACCTCCTCGCCGACTCGGCCTGGTTCCCGGTGCTGGACGCCCCGGCCCAGCAGCGCGTGCTCGATGAACTGCGCGAAGTGGATGTGCCGCAAGGCAGCGCGCTGTGCCGGCGCGGCGACGTGCCCCGGCACTGGTACGGCGCGATCGAAGGTTTGCTCAAGTGGACGGTCACGTCCGACAACGGCCGCTCCGTCACGCTGGGCGGGCTGTCGGCGGGCAGCTGGTTTGGCGAGGGCACGCTGCTGCGCGGCGTGGCGCGCACGGCAGACATCATTGCGCTGCGCCCCAGCCGGGTGGCGCTGCTGCCGGTGGAGACCTTCGAATGGCTGCACGCCACACAGCGCAGCTTCGACCACTTCCTGCTGCGCCAGATCAACGAGCGCATGCACTGGTTTCTGGGCAACTTCACGGCCCACCACCTCATGGACACCGACAGCCAGGTGGCACGCGCGCTGGCCGGGCTGTTCCACCCTTTTCTGCACCCCGGCAGCGACCCGCACCTGCAGGTCTCGCAGGAGGAGATCGCCAACCTGTCGGGCGTGTCGCGCCAGCGCTGCAATGCCGCCCTGAAGCGCCTGGAGGCCGAGGGCGTGCTGCAGATCGAATACGGCGGCATCACCGTGGTGGAACTCGGCAGCCTGCGCCGGCGGCTCGACTAGCCGTCCGCGCGCATCACACGCCCAGCAGCTGCTCCAGCGCCGCGGGCGCTGCCCGCAGGTCGGCCGACGGCGCGGCCAGCACGATGCGGCCCTTCTCCATCACCAGGGCCTGGTCGGTGTGCGAGAGCACCCGCCGCCAGTCGCGGTCCACGATCAGCGTGGCGATGCCGGTGGCCCGGATCTCGGAGATCACGCGCCAGATCTCGGTCACGATGAGCGGGGCCAGGCCCTCGGTGGCTTCGTCCAGGATCAACAGGCGCGGGTTGGTCATCAGCGCGCGGCCGATGGACAGCATCTGCTGCTCGCCGCCGGACAGCTGCTGCCCGCCGTGCGAGAGCCGCTCCGACAACCGAGGGAAGGTGGCCATCACGCGGTCGAAGGTCCAGGCGCGGCTGCCGTCCAGGCCCGCCCGCTGGCTCATGACCAGGTTCTCGCGCACCGACAGGTTGGGGAAGATGCCGCGCCCCTCGGGCACGTAGCCAATGCCCAGGCGCGCCATCTTTTCGGGGGGCCAGCCGGTGACGGTGCGGCCGTCCATCTGCACCTGGCCTTCGGGCGGTCGCAGGTAGCCCATCAGGGAGCGGATGAGTGTGGTCTTGCCCATGCCGTTGCGCCCCAGCAGGCCCACCGACGTGGCGGCGGGCACCTGCGCATCCACGCCGCGCAGCACATGGCTGTCGCCATAGCGGGCGTGCAGCCCGACCACATTCAGCATGGTGCGTTCCTTGTCAGGGGGGTGGTCATCACATCAATGCCCTTCTCCGAGGTAGGCGGTGCGCACCTCGGGGTTGTTGCGGATCTCTGCCGGGCCGCCGCTGGCGATGACCGTGCCGTTGACCATGACGGTGATGCGGTCGGCAATGCGGAACACGGCGTCCATGTCGTGCTCGACCAGCAGGATCGCGTGGTGCGGTTTCAGGTCGGCCAGCAGCGCCAGCATGCGCTCGGTCTCCTCCGCGCCCATGCCGGCCAGCGGCTCGTCCAGCAGCAGCACGCGCGGCCGGGTGGCGATGCACATGGCCACCTCGAGCTGGCGCTTGGCGCCGTGGCTCAGCGCACCGGCGGTGCGCCGTGCGTCTGCCGCAAGCCCGGCCGCCTGCAGCGCCGCCGCGGCGGTGGCATTGCTGTCGGCACAGTGGCGCGCCGCCTGCCACAAGGCCCATGGCCGGGGCGTGGCGGCCTGCGCGGCCAGGCGGCAGTTCTCGTGCACGGTGAACTCCGGGAAGATCGTGGTGCGCTGGTAGCTGCGCCCGACGCCCGCCAGCGCGCGGCGCGCCTGCGACTGGTGGGTGATGTCCTGCCCGCCCAGGGTGATGCGCCCCTCGGACGCTTCGATCTCGCCCGACAGCATGTTGATCAGGGTGGACTTGCCCGCGCCATTGGTGCCGATCACCGCGTGGACCTCGCCCTGGCGCAGGTCGAGCGTGACGGCATTCACCGCCACCAGCCCGCCGAACCGGCGCGTGAGGCCTTGCACGGACAGCAGGGGTGGTGCGCTCATGGCTTGCCCCCTTTTCCGATGGGTTGTCCCAAACGCTGCGCCAGGCCCACCAGCCCCTGCGGCAGCACCGCGACGAACACGATGATGGTCAGGCCCAGGGTGAGCTGCCAGTGGTCTGCCAACGGCCCCATGAGGGCGTGGGTGGACAGCAGCTCCTTGAGCAGCGCGAACACCACCGCCCCGATCACCGCGCCGCGCAGATGCCCCATGCCCCCGAGAATGACCATGAGCAGCACGTCGCCCGAGGTGTGCCAGGACAGCAGCTCCGGGTTCACCACGCCATCGCGCACGGCCAGCAGGGAGCCCGCGAGCCCCGCCAGCGCCCCTGCCATCACGAAGGCCGCCAGCTTGTAGCCATAGGTGGCGAACCCCGCGGCGCGCATGCGCTGCTCGTTCACCCGGATGCCCGCCAGCGCCGCCCCGAAGCGCGACCTGCGCACCAGCGCCAGCAGGCCGTAGGTGCCCGCCAGTGCCGCCAGCACCAGGTAAAAAAGAGCGTGGCGCGACTCCAGGCTGAGGCCGCCGAGCGTGGGCCGCACGTCCAGGTAGATGCCGTCGCTGCCGCCGCCCACCTTGGTGTCGTGGAACACGAAGAACGCCATCTGCGCAAAGGCCAGGGTGACCATGATGAAGTACACCCCGCGGGTGCGCAGGCTCAGGGCGCCCACGCACAGCGCGTACAGCGCAGCCGCCCCCATGGCGCCCAGCATCAGCACGATGAGGTTGCCGCCCTCTGCCACCGAGCCCAGCACGGTGGCATAGGCGCCGATGCCGTAGAAGGCCGCATGCCCCAGGCTCACCAGCCCCGTCATGCCCACCAGCAGTTCCAGGCTGAGCGCGAAGATCGACAGGATCATGACCTTGACCAGCAGGTCGGCCCAGTAAGGGCCCAGCAGCGGCCCGGCGATGGCGGCGGCCATGGCCACGGCGGCGGGCAGCAGTGCGCGCATGCGCCAGCCGCCGCGCGGCGCAGTGGTGGTGGCCGCAGGCGCGGCGGCGGTGGCGGGGTGCACGGCGCTCATGCCTTGCGCCCCATCAGGCCTTCCGGCCGCCAGATCAGGATGCCCGCCATCAGCAGGTACACGCCCATGCCGCTGATCTCCGCGAAGAACACCTTGCCGAACGTGTCGACGAAGCCCACGAGCAACGAGGCCACCAGCGCCCCGGTGATGGAGCCGATGCCCCCGATGACCACCACCACGAAGCAGATGATGAGCACGCTGGCGCCCATGTTGGGGTACACCGAGGACATGGGCGCGGCGATCATCCCGGCCAGCGCCGCCAGCGCCACGCCCGCCGCGAAGACGATGCGGTACAGCCGCCGGATGTCGATGCCCAGGCCGCGCACCATGTCGCGGTTGCTGGCGCCGGCGCGCACCATCATGCCCAGGCGGGTGCGGTTGACCACCCAGTACAGCCCCACGGCCAGCACGATGCAGGCCGCCGACGCGAAGAGGCGGTACCACGGGTAGCTCATGAGTTCGCCCAGCGCGAAGCTGCCATCGAGCCACGCAGGCGCCTTGACGCCGTGCACGTCGTTGCCCACCAGCAGCGAGCGCAGTTCCTCGAACACGAGGATGAGCCCGTAGGTCATCAGCACCTGCTGCAGGTGGTCGCGCTGGTACAGGTAGCTGAAGAACGCCCACTCCAGCAGGTAGCCCAGCACCGCCGCCAGCGCGATGCCCGCGAGCAGCATGACGAGGAACTGGTCGCCGAACAGCGGCGACAGCGCGAACGCCATGTAGGCGCCGATCATGTAGAAGCTGCCGTGCGCGAGGTTGATCACGCCCATGATGCCGAAGATCAGCGTCAGCCCGGATGCCACCAGAAACAGCAGCAGCCCGTACTGGACCGAGTTCAGGCACTGGACCAGGAAGGTACCGATGTCCATGGAAGGTGTGTCCTGTGTTGACGGAGACGGTCAGCCAGCCGTTTACAGCTTGCAGCCGCGCGCGGGGTCGGCCAGCGCCTTGGCGGCCACGCCGACGACCTTGTTCTCCTTGCCGTCCACCTTGCGCAGGTAGATGTCTTGCACGGGGTTGTGGGCGCGGCCCATGGTGAAGGGGCCGCGCGGGCTGTCGATGGTGGCTTTCTGCACCGCGGCGGCGAACTCGGCCTTCTTCGCGATGTCGCCCTTCACGGCCTTCAGGCCCGTGGCAAGGATCTGGGCGGCGTCGTAGCCCTGCACCGCGTACACGTCGGGCTGCAGCTTGAAGGACTTGGCGTAGGCGGTGCGGAACGCGTTGTCGCGCGGGGTGTTCAGGCCGTCGGCGTAGTGCAGCGTGGTGAGCAGGCCCTGCGCGGCATCGCCCTGCGCCTCCAGCGTGCCGTCGGTCAGAAAGCCCGAGCCGTACAGCGGCGTGACCTTGTTCAGCCCGGCGGCCGCGTAGTCCTTGACGAACTTGACCGCGCCGCCGCCCGCGAAAAATGCGAACACCACGTCGGGCTTGGTGGCCGCGATCTCGGTGAGCAGCGCCTGGAACTCCACGTTCGGGAACGGCACGGTGAGCTGCTTGACGACCTTGCCACCTTCCTTTTCAAAGCCTTCCTTGAAGGCCTCGGTCATCTCGTCCCCGGCGGCGTACTTCCAGGTGATGGTGACGGCGGTCTTTTTCTTCTCCTGCTTCGCGGCCACGGTGCCCATGCCGTAGGACGACTGCCAGTTGGAGAACGACGAACGGAAGATGTTCTGCGCGCACAGCGCACCCGTGACCGCGTCCGCACCCGCGTTGGGCACGATGAGCAGGGTGCCGCTTTGCTTGGCGGCGCGCGCCATCGCCGTGGCGACACCCGAATGCACGGTGCCGACGATCACATCCACGCCGTCGCGCTTGATGAGCTTGTTGACGTTGTCGGTGGCCTTGGCAGGGTCCGATTCATCATCGACCTTGAAGAACTCGATCTCGCGGCCCGCGAGCTTGCCGCCCTGCTCGGCCACGTGCAGCCGAAAGCCGTTCTCGATGGCAACGCCCAGCGCGCTGAAGGTGCCGCTGAACGGCAGCATGAGACCCACCTTGAGCTTGTCGGTGGTCTGGGCCGTGCCTGCGGTGGCGCCGCAGGCCAGTGCCAGCGCTGCGAATGCCGTGCGTGCGTAGCGAGATGTCATGGTTGTCTCCTGGATGTTGTCGTGATGAACGCCACCGTCTCGGCGATCACGTCGCCGGGCCGGTCACGGTGGGGGGAATGCGCGCAGGCGGGCAGCTCCAGCAGCCGGGTGCCCGGCACGCGCTCAGCAATGCCGCGGATCTGCGCCAGCGTTCCGTATTCGTCGTCAAGACCCTGCACGGCCAGCACGGGCGCGCGCACGGCGGCGATGTCGGCCACGATGCTCCAGCCGCGAAAGGCGGGGTCGAGCCAGATGCGGTTCCAGCCCCAGAAGGCCGAATCGGGGTCGTCGTGGTAGCGGGCCAGCTTGCCCGGCAGGTCGGTGGTCTCGTAGGCGGCACGCGCCTGTTCGATGTTGGCGATGGTCACGTCCTCGACGAAGATGTGCGGCGCCAGCAGCACCAGGCCCGCCACGCGCTCCGGAAAGCGGGCGGCGTACAGCAGCGCGATGGAGGCGCCGTCGCTGTGGCCGAACAGCCAGGGCGCTTCGCTCACGCCCAGCGCCTGCAGCAGCGCGGGCAACACCTCCTCGGCCTGCCGGTGCATGAAGTCCACGCCCCAGCGTTCATCGGCCGCGCGCGGCGTGGAACGGCCGTAGCCGGGGCGGGAGAACACCAGGCCCCGAAAGCCGCCGTCCGCGCACAGCCGCTGCGGGAAGTCCTTCCACATCGCCAGCGAGCCCAGCCCTTCGTGCAGAAAGACCACCAGCGGCGCCTGCGTGCGCTCGGGCGCTATCCACTGGTACTCGACCTGCACGGCCTGCCCCCGCCAGGAGATGCTGGCCAAAGACGCCGGGCCGCCGGAGCTGGCCGTGGCGCTCATGCCCGGGCCTCCTGCTCGCGCAGGCGAAAGCGCTGGATCTTGCCGGTGGCGGTCTTGGGCAGCTCGGGCACGAACTCGATGAAGCGCGGGTACTTGTAGGGCGCCAGGCGGTCCTTGACGAAAGCCTTGAGCTCCTCTTCCGTCGCGCCCTGGCCGTCTTTGAGCACGACGAAGGCCTTGGTCTTGGTCAGGCCGTCGCCATCCTGCTTGCCGATCACGGCCACCTCCAGCACGGCGGCGTGCTGCATCAGCGTGGCCTCGACCTCGAAGGGCGACACGTAGATGCCGCTGACCTTGAGCATGTCGTCGCTGCGCCCGGCGTAGGTGTAGTAGCCGTCCGCATCGCGCACGTACTTGTCGCCGCTCTTGGTCCAGCCGCCCTGGAAGGTGTCGCGCGTCTTGTCGCGGTTGTTCCAGTACATCAGCGCGGCGCTGGGGCCCTGGATGTAGAGGTCGCCCACCTCGCCGTCCGCCACGGGGCTGCCGTCCTCGCCGCGCAGCTCGACCTCGTAGCCCGGCACGGGCTTGCCCGTGGTGCCGTAGCGGATGTCGCCCGGGCGGTTGGACAGGAAGATGTGCAGCATCTCGGTGGAGCCGATGCCGTCGATGATGTCGCAGCCGAAATGCGCCTTGAAGCGCTGGGCGATCTCGGCGGGCAGCGCCTCGCCGGCGGACGAGCACATGCGCAGCGCCACCTGGGCGCGCGCCGGCAGCTGGGGCGACGCGAGCATGCCCGCAAAGCCGGTGGGCGCACCGAAGAACACGGTGGGCCGGTGGTCCACCCAGCGCTGAAAGGTGGCATCGGGCGTGGGCCGCTCGGCCATCAGCACCACCGTGGCGCCCACCGACAGCGGGAACGTCAGCGCATTGCCCAGCCCGTAGGCGAAGTAGAGCTTGGCCGCCGAGAAACACACATCGTCGCGCGTGAGGCCCAGCACGGGCTTGCCGTACAGCTCGGCCGTCCACCAGAGGTTGCCGTGGGTATGCACCGTGCCCTTGGGCTTGCCGGTGGAGCCCGACGAATACAGCCAGAAGCCCGGGTCGTCGGGCCCGGTGGCTGCGGGCGCTGGCAGGCACTGGGCGCTGGCAATGGCCTCGTCCAGGCCCACGGCGCCGGCTGGGAGTGCCTGCGTGGGCTGCGACACCCACAGCGCCGACACCTCATGGCCACCGCGCGCCATCGCGTCTTGCAGGACGGGCAGCAGCGCGCCCGAGACCAGCACGGCCTGCGCGCGGCTGTGGCCCAGCATGTAGGCGTAGTCGTCCGCCGTGAGCAGCGTGTTCACCGCCACGGGCACCACGCCGGCGTACAGGCAGCCCAGAAAGCACACGGGCCAGTCACTGGTGTCGTGCATGAGCATCAGCACCCGCTCTTCGCGCCGCAGGCTGGCATCCACCAGCACACCGGCCAGGCGCCGGGCGCGGTCCTGCAGGTCGCCGTAGCTCAGCGTGCCGCGGTCGTCGATGTAGGCCGTGCGCTGCGCGTGGTCGCGGTTCAGGTCGAACAGGTGCTGTGCAAAGTTGAAACGCTCTGGCAGGGTGGTCATGGCGATGTCTCCGTGGTTCGCTGGCGTTTTTCTGGTGGTGCGTGCTGGCTGGCGGCTGCTGTGGTCTGCGCCTGGGCGGTCAGAGGCCGAGCGCGGCCAGCACACCGGGGCTGGCCTGCACGGCGCTGCGCTGGTGGTAGAAGCCCAGCGCCCGCAGGCCTCCCAGCTCCGCCCCGCCGCCCGCACGCCCCGGGCCGCCGTGCAGCGACATGGGCATCACGTTGCCGTGGCCGGTGTGGGCCTGGGCGACGTCGGGCGTCACCACGTGCACGCGGCCATGGCTGGCTGCGAGCTGCACGGCGGCATGCCCCAGCGCGGCCTCGTCGGCCCCGTACAGCGATGCCACCAGCGACCCCTGGCCGCGCTGTGCGAGCGCCACAGCGTGGTCCACATCGCGGTAGGGCACCAGCGTGGCAACGGGGCCGAACACCTCGACCTCGTGCACCACGGCCGCCGCATCGGCGTCGTGCACACCCAGCAGCACCGGGCCGATGCAGGCGGCCACGGCGGGGTCAGCATCCACCAGCGGCTGGTGGCGGCCGTCGTGCAGGATGTCGGCGTGGGCGCACAGCTGCGCAAGCCCTTCGCGCACGGCGTGCAGTTGGGCAGTGCTGACGAGCGAGCCCATGCGCACGCCGTCGTTGCGGGGGTTGCCCACCGTCACGCCCGCGAGCTTGGCGCCGATGGCCTCGGCCGCAGCGCCGTACACGCCTGCCGGCACCAGGATGCGGCGGATGGCGGTGCATTTCTGGCCCGACTTGACGGTCATCTCGCGCACCACTTCGCGCACCAGCAGGTTGAAGGCGTCGCTGCCGGGCGCCGCATCGGGCAGCAGCAGCGCACTGTTGAGGCTGTCGGCCTCGATGTTGGCGCGCACCGAGCGCTGGGCCACCGCAGGGTGCGCGCGAATGATGCCGGCCGTGTCCGCCGAGCCGGTGAACGAGACCACGTCGAACGGCCCGAGCTGGTCCATGAGCCCGGCCGAGCTGCCTGCGATGACCGACAGCGCGCCCGCCGGCAGCACGCCCGCATCGACCACATCGCGCACCATGCGCTGCGTGAGCCAGGCCGTGGACGTGGCGGGCTTGACGATCACCGGCACGCCGGAGAGCAGCGCGGGCGCCGCCTTTTCCCACAGCCCCCAGGCCGGGAAGTTGAAGGCATTGATGAACAACGCCACGCCGCGCGTGGGCACCTGCAGGTGCTGCGACAGGAACACGGGCTCCTTGCCGAGCCTGGCGGCATCGCCATCGCGCAGCACGCGCACGTCGCCCAGCGCGTCGCCCCATTTGGCGTACTGGCCCAGCGTGAAGATGCCGCCGTCGATGTCCACGGCGGAGTCGTTCTTCACCGTGCCGGCGTTGGCCGTGGCGATCTCGTAGTAGGCGTCGCGGTGGGTTTGCAGAACCTTGACCACGGCGCCCAGGAGAGCGGCACGCTGCCGGTAAGTCAACGCACGCAAGGCCGAGCCGCCCTGCTCGCGGGCGAACCGGAAGGCCTCGGGCAGGTCGAGCCCGGTGGCATCCACGCGCACCAGGTCATGGCCCAGCACCGGGTCCTTGAGCACGGCGCCCGGGCCCTGGCCGGTCTGCCAGCGTCCGGCGGCGTAGTTGGGGAGCAGTTCGGTCATACAGATAGAGAGATAGGCAGAAAAAAAGCGGGTTATCGGTCATCAGCGCGCGGCGCACGAAATGGGCATGGTCCCGGCCAGCGTCGCCGTGCGAGGGCCGCCATGCCGCGCAGGCGGCATTCCGCTTGCGTGCACCGGGGGCGTCCCCCTCCCAGATTGCGGAGCAATATGAGAGAGGGGGAAGGCGCGAAGCGACTCAGGGGGTGTTTCACTTGCTGAACTGGATTTGCCCTTCGGGCAGCAGGTAGAGCACCAGCGAGCGGCCCTGCGCCACGGTGGGGCGGTGGGCACTGCCGGGCGGGTACACGCACCAGCCGGCGGGATGCCCGTCGAAGGTGGCGTCGCCCTCCAGCGGCATGATCAGGTCGATCTCGCCCAGCGGATGGGTATGGTGCGGGCCGGCGATGTCCTGCATGTCCACCACATCCACCGAGAAGCGGTGCAGCGCGTCGTCTGCCTTGAAGACGCGGCCGTAGCGGATGCCGCCGCCCTCGCGCTCGCAGAGCCAGCCCTGCGCCACGCCGGCCAGGCACCCCGCCTTGAGCTGCTGGTAGGCCGCGCTGGCGGGCCCGTGGGTCTGGTTGAGCCAGGCCTGCAGGTCGCCGTCCAGGGCACGGCCCGCGATCTGGCCCGTCAATGCGGACAGGGCTTCATGAAATGCTGCTTTATCGGACATGGCGACTCGTGGGTGGCTGGGACAATGGAGTGCAGCGTGCACAAGGCTTGATATGTGTTCTTGTGGGATGGAGCAATGTGCAGTATCTTGCCTGCACACGAACAATAGTTAATGCTTGATGCAGTGTCAAGCACTATAGTGCATGTATGGTGTTTTCCCCTAGCGGCGGCCGAACGCCTTCAAAAGCGTTTGAAGCCCGGGGCACGCACCGCAAAATGCCACGCCGCAGCCGACGTGAACGAGGATGGACATGAACGAACAAGAAGACACAGTCACCCTGCCACCTTTCGCTGGCGGCGGCACGGCTGCGCCCACCGAAGAGGCCCGCAACCCCCTGCTCGCCGCCCTCGGCGAACGCGTTCGCAACCTGCGGGCGCAGCGCGGGCTCACGCGCAAGGCGGTGGCCATGGCGGCCGATGTGTCGGAGCGGCACCTTGCCAACCTGGAGTACGGCACGGGCAACGCGTCCATCCTGGTGCTGCAGCAGGTGGCGGGCGCGCTGCATTGCTCGCTGGCCGAGCTGGTGGGCGACTTCACCACCCGTTCGCCCGAATGGCTGCTGATCCGCGAACTGCTGGAGCACCGCAGCGAACCCGAGCTGCGCCGCGCGCGGCTGGCGCTGCATGAGCTGCTGAGCAGCGGCGCGAGCGACACGGCGCGCCACCGGCGCATCGCGCTCGTGGGGCTGCGGGGCGCGGGCAAGTCCACGCTGGGGCCTTTGCTGGCACGCGACCTGGACGTGCCGTTCATCGAGCTGAGCCGCGAGATCGAAACCCTGGCGGGCTGCAGCGTGCGCGAGATCCACGACCTGTACGGCACCACCGCCTACCGCCGCTACGAGCGCCGCGCGCTCGAAGAGATCGTGCAGATCCACAGCGAGGTGGTGATCGCCACCCCCGGCGGCATCGTCTCGGACCCCGCCACCTTCAACGAACTGCTCGCGCACTGCACCACCGTGTGGCTGCGCGCCGCCCCCGAGGAGCACATGGGCCGCGTGCTGGCCCAGGGCGACATGCGCCCCATGGCCGCGAGCAAGGAAGCCATGGACGACCTGCGCCGCATCCTGGAAGGCCGGGCCGCCTTCTATTCCAAGGCCGATCTCACCATCGACACCTCGGGGCAGAACCTCGAGGAAAGCCTGCGGCAGCTGCGCGCCGGGGTGCGCAAGCTGATGGCCCACCCGCCGCACTGACACCCCGGCGCCCCCGCGCGCCATAAATCCAGCAAAAAACCGCGGCATGCATTGACTCGCTCGCAAACATGCATCATGATGCACATCAGTCGATTGATTTATGCATTATTATTCCTATTCGCAGTTTTTGACGGAGACGCCCCATGACCGCCCAGACCACCGCACCCTCCCGCGTTGACTACCGCACCGATCCCACGCAGTACCGCCACTGGAAACTGGCGGTCGAGGGTCCGTTGGCCCGCCTGTCGCTCGACATCGCCGAAGACGGCGGCATCCGCCCCGGCTACAAGCTCAAGCTCAACAGCTACGACCTGGGCGTGGACATCGAGCTCAACGACGCGCTCAACCGCGTGCGCTTCGAGCACCCGGGCGTGCGCACCGTCATCGTCACCAGCGGCAAGGACCGCATCTTCTGCTCCGGCGCCAACATCTTCATGCTGGGCGTCTCCAGCCACGCCTGGAAGGTGAACTTCTGCAAGTTCACCAACGAGACGCGCAACGGCATCGAGGATTCGTCGAAGCACTCCGGCCTGAAGTTCCTCGCCGCGGTCAACGGTGCCTGCGCGGGCGGCGGCTACGAACTGGCCCTGGCGTGCGACGAGATCCTGCTGGTGGACGACCGCTCTTCCTCGGTGTCGCTGCCCGAAGTGCCGTTGCTGGGCGTCCTGCCCGGCACCGGGGGCCTGACCCGCGTGACCGACAAGCGCCATGTGCGCCACGACCTGGCAGACATCTTCTGCACCAGCGTCGAAGGCGTGCGCGGCCAGCGCGCGGTGGACTGGCGCCTGGTGGATGCGGTGGCCAAACCTGCCCAGTTCGCCGCCGCCGTGCAGGCGCGCGCCACCGAGCTGGCCGTCGGCAGCGACCGCCCGGTCGGCGCCCAGGGCGTGGCCCTGACCCGCCTGGAGCGCGAGGACGGCGCGGACAGCCTGCGCTATTCGCATGTCGAGGTGCAGATCGACCGCGCCAGGCGCACGGCCACCCTCACGCTGAAGGCGCCCACCGGCGCACAGCCCGCCGACATCGCGGCCATCGAGGCCACTGGGGCCGCCTGGTGGCCGCTGGCCCTGGCGCGCGAGCTCGACGACGCCATCCTCAACCTGCGCACCAACGAGCTCGACATCGGCACCTGGCTGCTCAAGACCGAGGGCGACGCGCAGGCCGTGCTCGCCTCCGACGCGGTGATGCTGGCCCACAAGGACCACTGGCTGGTACGCGAGACCATCGGCGCGCTGCGCCGCGCGCTGGCACGGCTGGACGTGTCCTCGCGCACCCTGTTCGCGGTGGTGCAGGAGGGCTCGTGCTTCGCCGGCACGCTGGCCGAGCTGGCCTTCGCGGCCGACCGCACCTACATGCTGGCCCTGCCCGACGACGCCGAGCGCGCGCCGAAGCTCACGCTCAACGAATTCAACTTCGGCTTCTTCCCGATGGTGAACGACCAGAGCCGCCTGCAGCGCCGCTTCTATGAAGAGGCCGCGCCGCTCGACGCCGCGCGCGCCGCGGCTGGCAAGCCGCTCGACGCCGACGAGGCCCTGGCCCTGGGCCTGGTCACCGCCGCGCCCGACGACATCGACTGGGACGACGAACTGCGTATGGCCATCGAGGAGCGCGCCGCCATGTCGCCCGACGCGCTGACCGGGCTGGAGGCCAACCTGCGCTTTGCCAGCAAGGAGAACATGGCCACCCGCATCTTCGGCCGGCTCACGGCCTGGCAGAACTGGATCTTCAACCGCCCCAACGCCGTCGGCGAAAAGGGCGCGCTGAAGGTCTACGGCACCGGCGAAAAGGCCGGCTTCGACTTGAACCGCGTTTGAATCCGCAGCCCTCCGCACAACCCAAGGAACAACGATGAGCACGATCAACTACAGCGAGAAGATCCCCAACAACGTCAACCTCGGCGAAGACCGCACGCTGCAGCGTGCGCTCGAAGGCTGGCAGCCCAACTTCATCAACTGGTGGGACGACGTGGGCCCCGAAGGCTCGACCAACCACGAGGTCTACCTGCGCACCGCCGTGAGCGTCGACCCGCAGGGCTGGGCCCAGTTCGGCCACGTGAAGATGCGCGACTACCGCTGGGGCATCTTCCTGAACCCGGGCGACGCCAACCGCGAGATCCACTTCGGCGACCACAAGGGCGAGAAGGCCTGGCAGGACGTGCCCGGCGAGCACCGCGCCAACCTGCGCCGCATCATCGTCACGCAGGGCGACACCGAGCCAGCGAGCGTGGAGCAGCAGCGCCACCTGGGCCTGACGGCGCCTTCGATGTACGACCTGCGCAACCTGTTCCAGATCAATGTGGAAGAGGGCCGCCACCTCTGGGCCATGGTCTACCTGCTGCACAAGCACTTCGGCCGCGACGGCCGCGAGGAGGCCGAGGCACTGCTGCAGCGCACCTCGGGCGACGTGGACAACCCGCGCATCCTGGGCGCCTTCAACGAGAAGACGCCCGACTGGCTGGCGTTCTTCATGTTCACCTACTTCACCGACCGCGACGGCAAGTTCCAGCTCTCGGCCCTGGCCGAAAGCGCCTTCGACCCGCTGGCACGCACCACCAAGTTCATGCTGACCGAAGAGGCCCACCACATGTTCGTGGGCGAAAGCGGCGTGTCGCGCGTTCTGGCGCGCACCGCGCAGGTGATGAACGAGCTGAAAACCGACGACCCGGCCAAGGTGCGCGCCGCCGGTGCCATCGACCTCGGCACGGTGCAGCGCTACCTGAACTTCCACTACAGCGTGACCATCGACCTGTTCGGCGCCGACCAGTCGAGCAACGCGGCCATCTTCTACAGCTCGGGCCTCAAGGGCCGCTACGAAGAAGGCAAGCGCACGGACGACCACATTCTCAAGGGCCAGACCTACAGGGTGCTGGAGGTCAAGGACGGCCAGCTGCTGGAGAAGGACGTGCCCATGCTCAACGCCCTGAACGAGGTGCTGCGCGACGACTTCATCAAGGACTCGATGGCCGGCGTGGGCCGCTGGAACAAGGTGCTGGAAAAGGCCGGGATTCCCACGCGCCTGTCGGTGCCGCACAAGGCGTTCAACCGCCAGATCGGTGCGTTGGCCGGCATCAAGATGTCGCCCGACGGCCGCGTGGTGAACGAGGTCGAATGGGCCGCGAAGCGCGATGAATGGCTGCCGAGCGCCGAAGACTTCGCTTTCGTGGCATCGTTGATGGGCCGCGTGGTCGAGCCGGGCAAGTTCGCCGGCTGGATCGCGCCCCCGGTGATGGGCATCAACCGCCAGCCTATCGATTTCGAGTACGTCCGGTTCAATTGAGTCCCTGAGCCGCTGCCGGGAGACTTGCTGGAAGAAAAATATGGACACCACCACGCTGATCGACAACGGCATCTTGAAGCAGCACCTGATCGACCCCGAGATCTGCATCCGCTGCAACACCTGCGAGGCGACCTGCCCGGTGGGCGCCATCACGCACGACGACAACAATTACGTCGTGCGGGCCGACGTGTGCAACGGCTGCATGGCCTGCATCTCGCCCTGCCCCACGGGTTCCATCGACAACTGGCGCACCATGCCGGTGGCGCGCGCGTACACGATCGAAGAACAGCTCACCTGGGAGGCGCTGCCGCCAGAACTGGCGCCCGATGTGCTGGCCGCCGAAGGCGCAGCGCCCTCGGCCATGGACACCGCACTGGCGCCTGCACCGGCCGCGCCCGTGGAGCCCGGCACGCAGGCCTTCCGTTCCGCCCAGTACGGCGCCACCGTGCCGCCCTGGTCGGCCGCGCACCCCTACACCAACCTGTTCCCGCCCAAGAGCCCCACCACGGCAACGGTGGTGGGCAACTTCAACTGCACCGAAGCAGGCTTTGAAAGCGAGACGCACCACGTCGTGCTCGACTTCGGCAGCATGCCGTTCCCGGTGCTGGAGGGGCAGTCCATCGGCATCGTCCCGCCGGGCACCGACGTGCTGGGCAAGGCGCACCATGCGCGCCAATACTCCATCGCCAGCCCGCGCAACGGCGAGCGGCCCGGCTACAACAACCTGGCGCTCACCGTGAAGCGCGTGACCACCGACCACGACGGCAACGCCGTGCGCGGCGTGGCCTCCAACTACGTGTGCGACCTGAAGGTGGGCGACAAGGTGCAGGTGGTGGGGCCGTTCGGCAGCTCGTTCCTGATGCCCAACCACCCCCGTTCGCACATCGTGATGATCTGCACCGGCACGGGCAGCGCGCCCATGCGCGCGATGACCGAATGGCGCCGCCGCCTGCGCAGCAGCGGCAAGTTCGAGGGCGGCAAGCTGCTGCTGTTCTTCGGCGCGCGCACCCAGCAGGAGCTGCCCTACTTCGGCCCGCTGCAAAGCCTGCCCAAGGACTTCATCGACATCAACCTCGCGTTCTCGCGCACGGCCGGGCAGCCCCGGCGCTACGTACAGGACCTGATGCGCGAGCGCGCCGCCGACCTGGCCGCGCTGCTGCGCGACGGGAACACCCACTTCTATGTCTGCGGCCTCAAGAGCATGGAAGAAGGCGTGGTGATGGCGCTGCGCGACATCGCCCGCGACAGCGGCCTGGAGTGGGAACAGGTGGGCGCAGTGCTCCAGCGCGAAGGGCGACTGCACCTGGAAACCTACTGACGGCAGGCCTGGCGCAGTCCCCTGCGGAGCGGGGGCCGCCGCCGAGTTTTCATTGAAAACAGGCTTCAGCGCTTGATACACAAGCGCCATAAGCTATATATTTAATAGCAATTCATCTATTGCTGGCGCTCCGCACGCCCCTAGGCCCCCTGGCCGCACTCGCCCCCTGCGGCCGTGCAGCGGCCGCTCGGCCCCGCGCCAGCCGCGTCCCCGCCACCCGCTCGCCTGCGCGCTGCCACATGCGCGTGGCCTGACGCCGCCGCATGGAAAAAAACCGACCCGCCTATAGGACGGAACCTACAGAAATCGCTGCCGCAGATTTTCAAAATGAATTCACACACGGCCTTCGTGTGCATTTTTTTTGATCATCAGGAGATATTCCATGCCCAACAACAACCCCCAAGGCCACAACCAATACACCGACGACAGCGACTCCCAGCGCAAGAGTTCGGGCAACCGCCAGGCGGAGCAGAGCACCGGCGCTTCCGGCAGCCGCCAGCAGGGGCAGAACGAGCGCCCGGGCTCCGGCGGCAACCAGGGAAGCCGCGAGCAGCAAGGCGATTCTTCCCGCCGCTCTTCCCAGAACCAGCGCTGAGCCGGCCTTGTAGGCACCGGCAGGCATTTCCTCGCAACTCTGGCTGACCTGCCAGCAACCATGAACGGACCAACACACCAGGAGAATTGAAAATGGGTTATCGAGACAGTGATGACAGCGGCTTTTCCCGCCATGGCATGGGTCGGGACCACGATGAAGGGCGGTATGCCGAACGCGCCCACCGCGGCAGCATGGACCGCGATGACCAGCGCCCGGGCTACGCCCCCGAGCTGGATGACCGGTACGGCCAGTACGGCATGGTGCGCAACGACTACCGTGGCAACGCTGGCCTGGGCCTGCCGCCGCGCGAGGGCCGTGACCGTTTTTCCTCGCCGGACCGGTTCCAGGGAGGCGGCGGCTACCGCAACGATGGCCGGGAGATGTACCACCCGCCGAACAGCCGCTTCGACAACGACTACCGGGACTACCAGGACCAGGACCGCGCGGGCTATGCCCGAGGGGGTGGGCACTGGGGCAGCGACGATGAGCTGCGCGGGCCCTCCCAGGGCCGCCAGGGTCACCACGACCCCGACTACCAGCAATGGCGGCAGGAACAGCTGCGCCTGCTGGACGAGGACTACCAGTCGTGGCGCAAGGAGCGCTACGAGAAGTTTTCCGACGACTTCAATACCTGGCGCACTTCGCGCAACCAGCAGTCCCCGTCCAAGAGCCAGGCCGGTGCCACGGGCAGCAGCAGCACCAGCAATCCCGGCGCCACATCCGGCAAATCCAAGGACGCAGGCTGACGGCGGCGCCGCTCCTTGAGGAAGGCCGGCGGGCGCACGTTCGCCGGTGACCCGGCCCGTGGCGCGGCGCCCCTGCCTCCCTGGCCGCCCCTCCCCCGCGCGGGAGTGGGCGGCTTATTCCTGCCCGCGTGGAACGGGTCGGGCTTCCCCTGGCGTTCCCGGCTGGCGCGCTCCGCGCCGCAGTTGCTCATTCGTCCTACAAAAGGCCCGGCGGTCCAAAAATACGATGGCGGCATCCCCCTGGCGATGGCGCCGCCGGCCCCTCTCGCCGTTTCCGAGAGCAAAGGAATCCGCATGACCGCCTTGTCCGCATACGGTGACGCTCTCCGCCCCTCGCCCTCCAGATCATCCGCCCAGACAGAAATCGTCATGCCGTTCACGCAGGGCATCAAGGGGCACTCGAGCGTGCACGAACACGTGACGCGCGAGCAGATCGCCCGCCATGTCGCCGCGCTCAAGGGCTGCCCCTTCATGGAAGAGGTGCCCCAGCCCTTGTGGACCCGCCGCACCTACCTCGTGCCCAGCGACACCCTCGTGGCGTCCACGGCGCAGCGCCTGGGCCTGTTGGGAGAAGACGACCTGTTCGGCGGCGTGGTGCCCCATGCCTTCGTCGCCACGAAGGCCATCACCCATCCCCTGGTGTCGGCCACGGCCGCGGCCCCGCAAGGCTGGAGCGAGGCGTTTTCCCGCCGGGTCGGTGCCGCCGTGCTGCCGGGCTACACCGCGTTCTCCAGCCGGGATGCGCAGGAGGCCGGTGAACAACTGCTGGCGCTGGGTCCCGTGCGGGTCAAGCCCGTGGGCGAGACCGGAGGGCGTGGCCAGACGGTGGTGCCCGACGCCCGCGCGCTCTCCGCCTGCCTGGCGGCATTGGGCAAGGCGGCCATGGTCGAGCAGGGCATCGTGCTGGAGCACAACCTCTCCCAGGTGGACACGCTGAGCGTGGGCCAGGTGCGCGTGGCGGGCATCCTGGCCTCGTACCACGGCAGGCAGCGCCTCACGCAGAACAACACCGGCGCGATGGCCTACGGCGGCTCCGACCTGACCGTGGTGCGGGGCGATTTCCACGCGCTCCTGTCCACGCTCCCGCCCGGCCCCGTCCGCAAGGCGGTCGATCAGGCCCTGGCGTACGACGCCGCGGTGCGGGAATGCTTTCCGGGGTTTTTCGCCTCGCGCATCAATTACGACGTCGCGCAGGGCATCGCGGCCGACGGCCGGTGGTGCTCGGGGGTGCTGGAGCAATCCTGGAGGATCGGCGGCGCCACCGGCGCCGAAGTGGCCGCGCTCGAAGCCTTTCACGCCGACCGCTCCCTGCGCTCGGTGCAGGCCAGCTGCGTGGAGACGTATGGCCGCTTCGAGCCCCTTCCGGCAGCGGCGACGGAATACTTCCAGGGAGAGGATCCCGAAGTGGGCCTGCTGACCAAACACGCCCTGGTGCATCGCGATGGCCACGCGGCATAGGGCGATCCAGATTCCCTCGGGGGACCGCACGATCGCGGGCACGCTGGTCGCGCCCGACACCGTGGTGCCGGGCGTCATGCTGGTGCACGGCTGGGACGGCACCCAGGAGCAGTACCTTGCGCGCGCCCATGCCATCGCCGCCCTGGGGTGCATCTGCCTGACCTTCGACCTGCGGGGCCATGCCAGCGACAAGGCCCACCGCGACACGGTCACCCGGGAAGACAACCTCAACGACATGCTCGCCGCCTACGACCTTCTCACGGGCCACCCCGCGGTGGACGCCAACTCCGTGGCGGTGGTGGGCAGCAGCTACGGCGGCTACCTGGCCACCGTGCTCAGCGCGCTGCGGCCCCTGCGGTGGATGGCGCTGCGCGCTCCCGCGCTCTACAAGGACGAGGACTGGCTGGTGTCCAAGCAGAACCTCGACCGTCAGGAGATATCCCGCTACCGCGCCATGAAACTCGCCTCCGACAGCAACCGCGCCCTGGCGGCCAGCGCGGTCTTCGAAGGGGATGTGCTGCTGGTCGAATCCGAACTCGACCACATCGTCCCGCACCCGGTCATCGAGAACTACCGCGCCGCGTTCCTGCGCACCCACTCCATGACCTACCGGGTGATCAAGCAGGCAGACCACAGCCTGTCCAAACCCGAATGGAGCGAGGCCTACACCGCGATGCTGGTGACCTGGATGTCGGAAATGCTGGGGCTGGCCAAGAACGGACAGCCCTCCGGCAAGAAGTGACGTAGGCCGGCGGGCGCCGGAGGCGCCACGCCACCCGCCGGGCCTTCGCCGCATCCATCCGATGGGCACAGTCAAAACTGTCCGACACGGCCGCCGCGCGCGCGGAGAGCTAATGGAGCTTCTTCCCTGCCGCCCTGGAGAACACCATGTCCAAGACACACCGCTCCGGTTCCGATCCCCACCTCAAGCCCCGCGAACTCAAGCGCATGCGCCAGTGGGAAGCCATGGCCCGGCCCCGCCAGGTGCCGCTGCGGTTTCCCGAGCCCGAGCCCCCGCTATGGAAGCCGCTGGGCTGACCGTGATTGCACACCACGCGCCGGCCCGACGCCGCCCGTTTCCCATCCACCGCATGTGAAGAAGCCTTGCCATGAAGCCATCATCCAAGACAGCCCCGTCCACCCCGGCCGCACGGGCCACGGCCACGGCCGCGAAGCAAAAGAAGATCCAGGCAGCGCAGGACCGCCGCGACGAGCGCGCCCGCCCGGCCAAGGCAGCGCCCGCTTCGGCCCGGGGCAAGGCCCCCGCGCCCGGCCCCGGGCGCTCGGAACCCGCCCCCCCGCTGCCGGCCCAGCACCTTGCCAAACCCGGCAGCGAGGCCGAGATGCAGCTCAAGCCGAGGTTCGAGGCACCCCACTACCGGGGCAGCGGCAAGCTCACGGGGTTCTCCACCCTCATTACCGGGGGCGACTCCGGGATAGGCCGTGCGGTGGCGGTGCTGTTTGCCCGCGAGGGCGCGGATGTCGCCATCGCCTACCTGGCCGAACACGAGGATGCCCAGCGGACGCGCGAGCTGGTGGAGGCCGAGGGCGGCCGGTGCATCCTGATACCCGGCGACGTCAAGGACGCGGCATTCTGCGCCGGCGCCGTGCGGCAGGTGGTCAAGGCGTTTGGCAAACTCAACGTGCTGGTCAACAACGCCGCGTTCCAGGAGCACGCGGACTCCCTCGAAGCGCTGACGGCGGAGCGTTTCGACGAGACGTTCCAGACCAACATCTATGGCTACTTCCACATGGCCAAGGCAGCCCTGCCCCACTTGCACCGGGGCGATTCGATCATCAACACCGGCTCGGTCACCGGCCTGCGCGGCAGCAAGGAACTGCTGGACTATTCCGCCACCAAAGGCGCCATCCATGCCTTCACCAAGGCCCTGGCCCACAACCTGGCCGAGCGGGGCATCCGCGTGAACGCGGTGGCCCCGGGGCCCGTGTGGACGCCCCTCAACCCCGCGGACAAGGCGCCCGGGGACATCGCCAGGTTTGGCGAAAAGACGCACATGGGCCGCCCTGCACAGCCCGAGGAGATTTCTCCCGCCTATGTGTTCCTGGCGGCCCCCTGCTGCTCCAGCTACATCACCGGCACCGTGCTGCCTATCACGGGCAACGCGGGAGACGGCGCGTGAAGAAAGCGGCGTGCGGCATCACGCCAGATCCTGGCTGACCCGTGGTTCGATCTCGGCCCACTCCCCGTCGGTGAACAGGCGCGAGCGGGTGTGGAACGCCTTGCCCGTGCTGCCTTCCAGCGAAAACGTGCCGCCGTGCCCGTCGATCACATCCAGGATGAGCTGCGTGTGTTTCCAGTACTCGTACTGGGATTTGCCGATGTAGAACGGCGCGCCGCCCACATCGCCCAGCAGCACATCGCTGGCTCCAATCGTGAGATCGGTGGGCAGATAGCAGTTGGCCGCACTGTTGTCGCAGCAGCCACCCGACTGGTGGAACAACACGCTGCCATGCTGCGCCTGCAGCTGCGCGATCAGCGCCAGGGCTGCCTCGGTGGCAATGACTCTCTCGACCATGGTGATCTCCTGGTGTGCCGACAAAAAACGCTGCTGTGCTGAAAGTAATTTCGCAGCAGCGTCACGGTGGTTCACAGAGCGTCGATGGCCAGGCGCGTCGTCGCAGGCAGCGGCAGCGCCAGGGCAAGACGGCGCAACGACGCCAGCGGCGCCCTGTGGGCCACAACCCACCAAATCAGAAGAAGCCGAGTTTGTTTTCTGAGTAGCTCACCAGCAGGTTCTTGGTCTGCTGGTAATGGTCGAGCATCATCTTGTGCGTCTCGCGCCCGATGCCCGACTCCTTGTAGCCGCCGAACGCCGCGTGCGCGGGATAGGCGTGGTAGCAGTTGGTCCATACGCGGCCGGCCTTGATGGCGCGCCCCATGCGGTAGGCCACGTTGCCGTTGCGGCTCCACACGCCGGCGCCCAGGCCGTACAGCGTGTCGTTGGCGATGGCCAGCGCCTCGGCCTCGTCCTTGAAGGTGGTCACGGCCAGCACGGGGCCGAAGATTTCTTCCTGGAAGATGCGCATCTTGTTGTGGCCCTTGAACAGCGTGGGCTGCACGTAGTAGCCGCCTTCCAGGTCACCGCCCAGGTGCGCCTGGCCGCCGCCGGCCAGCACTTCGGCGCCTTCCTGCTTGCCCAGGTCCAGGTACGACAGGATCTTGGTGAGCTGCTCCTTGCTGGCCTGCGCGCCCATCATGCTGTCGGTGTCGAGCGGGTTCTGGTGCTTGATGGCGGCTACGCGCTTCAAGACACGTTCCATGAACTTGTCGTAGATGGATTCCTGGATCAGCGCACGCGACGGGCAGGTGCAGACCTCGCCCTGGTTGAACGCGAACAGCACCAGGCCCTCGATGGCCTTGTCCAGGAAGGCATCGTCCTTGTCCATCACGTCCGCGAAGAAGATGTTGGGGCTCTTGCCGCCCAGCTCCAGCGTGGCGGGGATCAGGTTGTTGGCGGCGGCCTGCGCGATCACGCGGCCCGTGCTGGTGGAGCCGGTGAAGGCGATTTTTGCGATGCGCTTGCTCGTGGCCAGCGGCATACCCGCCTCGCGGCCGAAGCCGTTTACGATGTTGAGCACGCCGGGCGGCAGCAGGTCGGCGATCAACTCGGCCAGGATCAGGATGGAGATAGGCGTGGACTCGGCGGGCTTGAGCACCACGCAGTTGCCCGCACCAATCGCAGGCGCCAGCTTCCAGGCTGCCATCAGGATCGGGAAGTTCCACGGAATGATCTGGCCCACCACACCGAGCGGCTCCTGGATGTGGTACGCCACGGTGTTCTCGTCGATGTTGGACAGCGCGCCTTCCTGCGCCCGCACGCAGCCCGCGAAGTAGCGGAAATGGTCCACGGTGAGCGGGATGTCGGCGTTCAGCGTTTCGCGGATGGCCTTGCCGTTGTCCACGGTTTCGGCATAGGCCAGCAGCTCCAGGTTCTGCTCGATGCGGTCGGCAATCTTGAGCAGGATGTTGCCGCGCGTGGCGGCGTCGGTCTTGCCCCAGGCGTCGGCGGCGGCGTGGGCGGCGTCCAGCGCCAGTTCGATGTCTTCGGCGGTGGAGCGGGCGGCCTGGGTGTAGACCTTGCCGTTCACGGGCGAGATGACGTCGAAATACTGGCCCTTGGCCGGGGCCACGAACCGGCCGCCGATGAAGTTGTTGTACTGGGGCTTGTAGGCGATCTTGGCGCCAGCGGCGCCGGGGGCTGCGTAAACGGTCATGTTGTCTTGTCTCCGGTGGATTTGTGGACATCTGCTCGGCACCTCGCGCCGCCAGATAGAGGACATGACTCAAAACCCGTGCCAACCTGCTCCATCTGCCAAGTGCTTGATTTTTATGGCTTTGTTTGCGCGTCCGCAATAAGGTGCGGCCCATCGGGCGTCAAGGTGTCCGCTCCAGAACGCGACACCTGTCACGAAATGGAACAGTTGAAGCCGCCCACCGGCCATCGCTATTGCCCTGGCCCCCGGCGGCCGCCATACTGGCTCGTACACAGGGCGCGTTGATGACGCCCGGGCAGGAGACACACACCATGCGATCCACATCCACGTCCACCTCGGTGGCACTGCGGCAGGCCCGCCAGCACCTGCTGGAATCAGGCCAATGCCCCAGCGGGCTTGTGGACGAGCGCCTGGCGCGGTCGTGGCAGCGCAGCATGGACAGCGGCCTGCTACCCACCGGGCGGCTGGGCAACCCCGACAACCTGGAACACCAGGCCTTGCGGCAGTTGCGCGGCCACCACCAGGAGTTGCTGGCGCATTCGCGCCCCGTGATGGAGTACCTGTTCGAGCAGGTGCGCGACAGCCAAAGCGTGGTGGTGCTGGCGAGCCCCTGCGGAACGCTGGTGGACACCTGTGGCGACGCCTACTTCCTGGGCAAGGCCGAACGGGTGGCGCTCACGAGCGGCGCCTCGTGGCACGAAAAGCAGCGCGGCACCAACGCCATCGGCACCGCGCTGGCCGAAATGGCGCCCGTGGAAGTGCATGGCGCGGAGCATTTCCTGGAGCGCAACGGTTTCCTGACCTGCGCGGCGGCCCCCATCCTGTCTGCCACGGGGCAGCTGCTGGGCATTCTGGACATCTCCAGCGAGCACAGCCGGGGCAACCCGCACACGCTGGGGCTGGTGAGCACCGCCGCCCACATGATCGAAAACCGGCTGCTCGTGTCCGCAAGCCAGCGCCACATCCGCCTGCACCTGCACCCCCACCCGGAGGGCATTGGCACCGTGGCCGAAGGCATCGCGCTGGTGTCGGAAGACGGCTGGGTGGTCGGCGGCAACCGCAGCGCGCTGGCGCTGCTGCGCCTTTCCATCGCGCAGCTGGGCTGCGTCTCGCTGGACCAGATCCTCCATCCAGGCCTAGAGGATCTGTTGTCCCGCCACCAGCGCCGCCCCGACGCGCCGCTTTCCCTGCGCAGGCACGATGGCTCCCAGCTCTTCGGGCAACTGGTGCCCGACAAGCGCACCGTGCGCCCCCTCGCCCCCGCCGCGCCCTCCAGCGCTCCCCCGGATGCCCTGGCGCGCCTGGACACCGGCGATGCGCGCTGGCGCATGGCGGCAGCCAAGACACGGCGCATCCTCGACAAGCCCATCCCCCTGCTGCTGCAGGGCGAATCGGGCGTGGGCAAGGAATGGTTCGCGCGGGGCGCGCACCAGAGCGGACCGCGCCGCGACGGCCCCTTCATCGCCATCAACTGCGCGGCCATGCCGGAGGCGCTGATCGAGTCGGAGCTGTTCGGCTACGCACCCGGCACGTTCACCGGCGGGCGCCGCGAAGGACGCCTGGGCCTGCTGCGCGAGGCCCAGGGCGGCACGCTGTTCCTCGACGAGATCGGCGACATGCCGGCGGCCCTGCAGACGCGGTTGCTCCGGGTGCTGCAGGAGCGGCAGGTGGTCCCCCTGGGCAGCGGCCACCCGGTGGCCGTGGACTTCGCCCTCATCTGCGCCTCCAACCGCAAGCTGCGCGAGGAGGCGGAGCAGGGGCGCTTTCGCGCCGACCTGTACTACCGGATCAATGGCCTCGCGGTCGAGCTTCCACCCTTGCGTGAACGCACCGATTTCGAAGCGCTGAGCGCGAGGATGCTGGAGGACATCGAGCCCTCCCGCGCCCTGCGGCTGGCGCCGTCGCTGATGGCGATGCTGGAACAGTACCCCTGGCCCGGCAATCTGCGGCAATGCGCCAGCGTGCTGCGGACCACCTGCGCGATGCTGGAGCCGCACGAGGAGGTGCTCGAATGGCACCACCTGCCGGACGACTTTCAGGACGAACTCCGGCGGGCCGACCGGTTCTGCGCGCCAAAGGAAGCCCCGCACCCGCCGCAGAACCTGGACGAACTGTCTCAATCCGCCATTCAGCAGGCCCTGGAGAGCTGCCGTGGCAACGTGAGCCACGCGGCACGCACCCTGGGCATCAGCCGCCAGACGCTCTACCGCAAGCTGGCAACGCGCAGGGAGAGGCTCGCCCACCCGCCCGGGTGACCAGGCCCCTGCCGCGCCACGGCGCTGGCGCTGCCGCCGCCCGCTCGGGGATCGCGGGGCCTTACGGTTGCCGGTCTCCCTTGGCGTATTCCTTGAGCGCATCGATGGCCTCTTCGCGCGTGGCCCAGGAGGCATCGCGGACCGGCACATTGTGTCCGTCTATCAGAAGGCTCTGCACCGTGTAGCGCCCCTGCGGCGTCCTGCAGAGCACCGCGGAGTAGGAGCTTGCATCCGCCGTGCCAAAAACGTTCTCTTCCTCGAGTTCACCGGGCATGGAAACCTCCTCATCCGTTCGCCACGTTGGACCTTTGATTGTCGGCAGCGGAGTCCGCCAACGGTGTAGGCCAATGGCCCCTTGCGCCTTCTTCGGAGGCCGCGGCGCGCCGCTTTCCTACAGACATCGAAGGGCCGCCGCGAAACGATCGAATCCAACGGCCCCGCGGCGCATCCCGCGCTGCGCGATGCCCGTTAGAAAGTGCGTACATGGCTACCAGCAACCGGGTGCTCTGGAAGGGCGCCATCTCCTTCGGCCTTGTCCATATTCCCGTGGGCCTGCACACCGCCACCACGGAGCAAGGCATTGACTTCGATTGGCTGGACAAGCGGTCGATGGACCCCGTGGGCTACAAGCGGATCAACAAGCGCACCGGCAAGGAAATCGACAAGGCCCACATCGTCAAGGGCGTCGAGTACGAGAACGGGCAGTACGTTGTTCTTTCCCCGGAGGAAATCGAAGGCGCCTTCCCGCGCACCACCCAGACCATCGAGATCGAGCGCTTTGTGAACGCCCAGGAAATCCCGTTCGTCTACCTGGAGCGCCCGTACTACGTGAGCCCCATCAACAAGGGGCACAAGGTGTATGCCCTGCTGCGCGAAGCCCTCGCCAGGACCGGGAAGATCGCGCTGGCAAAGGTCGTGATCCAGACCAAGCAGCACCTGGCGCTGCTGGCGCCCTCGGGACCCGCGCTCGTCCTCAACCTGCTCAGATGGGGCGACGAGGTCAAGGGTTTCGAGGGACTGGATCTCCCCGCCCTGGGCGCCACCGCCATCAAGCCCAGCGAGATGAAGATGGCGACGCAGCTCATCGCCGAAATGACCGGCCACTGGAAGCCGGAAGATTTCAAGGACGAATTCCGCCAGCAGGTCATGGACCTGGTGGCCGCCAAGGTCCAGCAGGGCGATACCCGCACGGTCACGCAGCCCGCGCAGGCCGCCACGGGCAGCGCGGAAATCATCGACCTCACGGAGCTGCTGCAGCGCAGCCTCAAGCCCGGAAACCGCCACCCTGCCGCCAGGCCGGCGGCCAAGGAGGGCGGCACGGCGCCGCGCAAAACCGCGCGCAAGCGTGCCGCCGCCAAGGCGCCTTCCGCGCAGCGCAAGAAGGCGGCCTGATGAAGCGCGCGGACGCGGCACACGCACCACAGGCCCCGGCGACGCGATCGCCCCGCGCCAGGAAACGCGCCAGATCGCCACAGCCCGGACCGCGCATCTCCCACGGCGAGCGCGTGATCGATCCGTCCACGGGGTTCACCAAGATGGACATGGTGCGGTACTACGCCAAGGTCGGCCCCTTGATGCTGCAGCACCTGAAAGCACGGCCCGTGGCCCTGGTGAGGGCTCCCGGGGGCGTGCCGGGAGAACTCTTCTTTCAGAAGCACCAGGAGGCCGAGGCGCTGCCCGGCATGCGGAGCCTGGACCCGGCGCTGGACGAGGGGCATGCGCCCTTGCTGGAAGTGGTCTCCCCACAGGGCTTGCGCAGCGGGTCGCAGATGAACGTCGTTGAATACCACACCTGGAACGCGCTGAAAGACAGGATGGAGCGCCCCGACCGGATGACCTTCGACCTGGACCCGGGCGAAGGCGTGGCATGGGCGGATGTGCGTGGCACGCGGCTGCTGCGCGTGCTGCTGCAGGAACTGGGGCTTCCCGCCTTTTTGAAAACCAGTGGGGGCAAGGGCATTCACGTGGTGGTTCCGCTCAAGCGCCTGCGCGACTGGGACACGGTCAAGGATTTTTCCAGGGCCATCGTGCTGCACCTGGCCGAGACGATCCCGCAGCGCTTCGTGGCCAAGAGCGGTCCGCGCAACCGGGTGGGCAGGATCTTTGTGGACTACCTGCGCAACGGCCGCGGTGCGACGACCGTGAGCGCATGGTCGGCACGCGCACGGCCGGGAATGGGCGTTTCCGTGCCCGTCGGTTGGGAAGAACTGGATGCGCTGACCAGCGCCGCGCACTGGAACGTCCGGAACATCGACGCGAGGCTTGGCGTGGGCAATGGCCCCTGGCAGGCCTACGAAGAGGCCGCGGTGAGTTTGACACCCGCGATGAAAGCGCTCGGATTCCGGCCCGGCTGACGCGTGCCCGCGCTCCCGGCGCCGGCACGGGGCCCGCACAGGATCAATCGGGCACGGCGGCCGGGCTCAGGCCAGCATCAAGGCCGGGCCGGGCTGGCCCGAGGCTTCCAGCTGCAGCGCGGAACTGGACAGCTTGAACGTCGCGACCGTTTCAACCAGCCTTCGGGACTGGATGCTCAGGCTGGAGGCGGCCGCGGACATTTCCTCCACGAGCGCCGCATTTTGCTGGGTGGCCTGGTCCATCTGATTGACGGCCACGTTGACCTGGCTCACGCCCTGGCTCTGCTCGGTTCCGGCCGCGCTGATCTGCGCCACCGTCTCGGTCACCCGCTCGATGGACGAAACCACTTCCTTCATCGTCTGCCCCGCGGCGCCCACCAGCACGGTCCCGGCCTCCACGCGCTCCACGCTGGTGGCGATGAGGGCCTTGATCTCCTTGGCCGCCGCCGCGGAGCGTGCCGCCAGGCTGCGCACTTCCGAGGCCACGACCGCGAATCCACGCCCCTGCTCGCCAGCCCGGGCGGCCTCCACGGCGGCATTGAGGGCGAGGATATTGGTCTGGAAGGCGATGCCGTCGATGACGCCGATGATTTCGGAGATCTTCTTGGAGCTTTCGTTGATGCCGCTCATGGTGTCCACCACCCTGGACACGACGTCGCCCCCCTGCTTCGCGACCGTGGAGGCGCTCTGCGCGAGCACATTCGCCTGCAGCGCATTCTGCGCATTCGTCTGCACGGTGGAATTGAGTTCCTCCATGGCCGCCGCCGTCTCCTCCAGGGCGCTCGCCTGGTGCTCCGTCCTGGTGGACAGGTCGCCATTGCCCGTGGATATCTGCGCACTGGCCGCCGCCACGGTCTCCGAGCCGCTGCGGACCTGGCTGACGATCCGGGTCAGCGAGTCCTGCATCACGGCCAGCGCCGCGAGCAGGGGACTGAATTCATCACGCGAGCCGTCCGTGACCGGGGTGGTCAGGTCGCCGTCCCTCACGCGATTGGCCACGGCCTGCGACGCGGCCACCCTGCGCCGCAAGGTGGCGCCGATGTGCCAGGAGAACAGCAGCAGCCCGATCGCCACCGCCGCCACGGCACTGACCAGCGCGCGAAGGGTCAGCTTCACGTCCCGTTCGATCTCGGCGAGGCTGGCTTTCAGCAGCCCGGCCTGGTGCTCCTTTTCCTTGGCGAGGACGGCAAGCACCGCATTGCGCGTGGGGATCGTGGAGGCCACCAGATAGTCAAACGCAGGCTCCTTCTTTCCCTCCTTGATCAACTGAAGGTTCTGCTCGGCCACGTGCCAGAACGCCTGCAGCCCTTTGGACAGCTCGGCGTTCAGGGCCCTCTCGGCGGCGGTGTCCGCGGCCTGCACGAAGCTGGCGAGATCCGTGTCGATCAAGCGCTTCTTGTCGGCGATGTCCGCCAGCGTGGCCGCCAGCTCTTGCGGCGTGCGCACCAGCATCGCATGGCGCATCTGGAGCGAAGACCGCGTGACGTTCAGCTCCATCGCGCTGGCCTGGAGCTGGCGCGGCACCTCTTTCCCGGCCACGAGTTCTGTCTGGCGCGTGACCTCCCCCAGGTAGAGCCAGGCCAGGACCGCGATCCCCGCGAGCCCCGCGATCAAGAGGAAGGAAATGGCATGAAGGCGTCTGGCAATGCTCATGGGGTCACCTCTTTGGACGGCGGCGCTGCAAGCGCGGGCGGATCTGCAAGCAATTGCAGCAATGGCGACAATTTGCAACCCGGCCCCGGTACGGCGGATTGAACGCGCTTATGGGACGTGGGTCAAGAGGATCCGCCCGCTGCCGCCGGCGACGGACCGGGAGGGGTTGTCGGGCTATGCTGGAGACATGGACCAGCGCAAGACCTTGGTGATCGTCTATCACTCCATGACGGATGGCACGCGCCAGATGGCCGAGGCTGCGCGCGAGGGCGCAGCCTCCGATGCGGCGGTCGCGGTGCGGCTGCTGCACGCCGCGCAGGCGGGGCCCGCGGACGTGCTGGCCGCGGACGGGCTGATTTTCGCCACGCCCGAGAACCTGGCAGCCATCAGCGGACAGCTCAAGGATTTCTTCGACCGCAGCTATTACGCCGTGCTCGACCACGTCAACGGCCGGCCCTATGCCAGCCTGATCTGCGCGGGCAGCGACGGACACAACGCGGCAAGGCAAATAGAGCGCATCGCCACCGGCTGGCGCCTGCGGTCCATCGGGGATCCCCTCATCGTTTGCACCCATGCCCAGACCCCCGAGGCCATCCTCGCCGTCAAGCACATCGGCGATGAGGATCTGCTGCGCTGCCGTACCCTGGGCGAAGCGATGGCTGCGGGGCTGGCGCTGGGTGTGTTCTAGAAGAACGAACGGAGCCACCTTCCCGGAACAATCGGGTTTAATGACGCTTTGCACGAGACCGCAAATGACCCCCCTCCTGATCGTGGCTGTGTTGGCATCCTCGGCGGCCGCGGCCGAGGCGCCCTCATGGCTCACTGTGGTGGGAGACCCCGCCAATGCCTTCGTGGACACGCTGGAGGTGGATGCCACCAGCGCCATCGCATTTGAATCCATGCGCCTCGTCAAGCTCAGGGTGAACCGCGCCAGGCCACGCACGGGCTTTGATGACCAGCCCTACCACTCCTACTACTCCACGGCCGTGGTGGACTGTACCGGGCTGAAGGCGTGGCACCGCTCCATCGCCCTGTTCAGCAAGCCGCTGTGGCACGGAAAGATGCGCCTGGTGGAGTATGCCGAGAGCGACGGCCGCAACCTGGCCTTCGCGGAGATGGAGCCCAACCCCAGGGACCGACTGATCAAGGCCGCCTGCGCCATCGCGCTGCAGAGCCCCTGAAACCCTGGAGTTTTCTGCCGCGCCGACCCCGATCGCCGCAATGCCGCCGACCGGCATCAAAGGCACTTCCCACCGGGTTGGCCCCCTGGGAAACCCGCCGGTTGTAGGCGGACCGTGATGGCGGCCACCCCTGCATTCGGCAAGGCCGAAATCCAGGCGGCCGCGTTGAAGCCGAGCGCCACCGCCATGGTGCTTGTCGATTTCATCAATCCGATGCGGTTTCCCGGCGCGAACGCCTTGCTGCGCGGCGCCCTGGAGGCGGCGCATGCCACGGCGCGGCTCAAGCGCCGGCTCTCGGCCCAGGGGGCGGTGGCCATCTATGCCAACGACAACTATGGGATCTGGAGGTCTGACTTCAAGGATCTGGTGAAGGCATGCCAGGCCTTGCCTGGTGCGCGGGGCGAGATCGTCACCCTTCTGGCGCCGGGCGATGGCGACCTGACGGTCCTGAAACCCCTGCATTCCGCTTTTCACTCGACGCCGCTGGACCATCTGCTCAGGCAGATGCAAACGCAGCAATTGATCGTTGTCGGCCTGGAGGCGGACATGTGCGTGCACCTGACGGCGATGGATGCCTACATGCGGGGGTTCAAGGTATGGGTGCCCGCCAATTGCACGGCGGCCGAGCACGAACCGCACAAGCAGGCCGCGCTGCACCAGAGTCGCGGGTTCTCAAATGCTCCATCCGCAAGGCATGACGTTCTTCGCGGCCGTGCTCGCCCTGAGCGGCCACGAGGGCCACCAGAACACCACCTGTAGAACACGCCCAGCCGGCAAGCCGGCATTCCTCTGACGCCCGCTTCGCGGGGCGCTCGGATAGTCTAGCGATCACCGGCGCATCGGAAGGATGTCGATGCCGGTCGGTTTCACGGTTGCAGATCGAGACGGGTAAGCCTATGGACGTTTTTCAGCTGGGCGGTGCGTGGTGGGAGATGCCATTGCGGGCCGCCATCATCTATGCGGTGCTTCTCCTGCTGGTACGGATTTCAGGCAAGCGGACGGTGGGCCAGTTCACCCCCTTCGATCTTCTGGTGGTGATGCTGCTGAGCGAGTCGGTGTCCGCAGGTCTGAACGGTGACGAGAAGTCCGTCACGGCAGGACTGCTTTCCGCAACGACGCTGATTGCGCTGAATGTCGCCGTCGCGGTCATCACCTCCCGCAGCGAACGGATTCAGCAGTGGGTGGAAGGCCGTCCGGTCCTGATCGGCAGCAACGGGGAAATCTTCACGGATGTGCTTCGCAAGCACCATGTACCGCTGTGCGACGCGCAGCGTGCGCTGCGTGAAGCGGACTGCGACCCGAAAGACATGCAATTTGCGTTTCTTGAAGCAGACGGGCACATCAGCATCCTGCAGAAATCCGGGAAGAATGCGTGAGGCAACCGCACCGGCGGGAGCTACCCACGCACCTTGCATGCCGCAGAGATCATTCCCTTGTAAGGCTCTCCCGGCACATCCTTGAACAGCACGGGGGCCTTGCCTTCGGCGTACTCCTCGCGGCCCACGGCGTCGCCCTTCCAGGCCGGCAGCCCATAGTAGGTGAGCCACACATACCACGCCGTCCGGGAAGGGCAATGGACCACCACCCTGGCATAGTACGAGCGGTACTTCTGCCCCTTGAAGGAAGTCCGGGTCCTGTCTCTTGAAACGCGCAGATCGAGTACCACGCGGTGGTCCAGGCCCACGGGCTCGGGGCGCACCTCGATCAGGTTCTTTTCACCCTCCTGGCGGTCGCCATGCAACGTGAACCAGACGTCCTCGGCCTGCGCCGGAGACGACATGGCGGCTATGCACAGGAAAGTGGCGCAGATCATTGGGAGAACCCCGCTCTGGGACAAGGCCGTGTGGGAGGGTGGCAGGCAAGAGGCCCCCGCGCGCCCTCAATGGCGCCAATGCGGCCTCGGCAGCAGTTTATCGGTGCTTGCCGCCACGTGGAGACCACCCACAAAAAAAGGCCCCGATGGGGCCCGTTGTACTGCCTTGCGCTGCGGTGAAAACACTTCCCATGGCAGCGGCACCCGCGAAGTGCCGCCACCATGGAAAGGCCCGCAACTGCGTCAATTCAATTACATGGCGCTGAATTCGCCGTGAGGGATCTGGCCGGTGCGCACGGCTTCGGCTGCCTGGGCGCGCACGGCGCTGCGGTCGGCCGTGGATTGGTAGGTCACCACGCGGGAGCCTGCTGGCTCCATGTTGTGGGTGCGAGCTTCGACAACGGCTTCCGCCTTCACTTCGGCACGGGTGCGGTTCGTATCGAACTGCAGGGCGAACTGCGAGGAGTCGGCTTCGTCGGCGTGGGCGCCAAAAGAGGCGAAAGCGGCAACAGCGGCGATGGAGAGGAAACGGGCGGTGGTGTTCATGATAGAAATCCTTAAAGAAAAGCGTCTCAAAAAAAGCCGGAACAAAGCGCGAAGAGCCATGCTCACGACTGCTTCAAACCGGGTTCGGTGAGTCGCCTTGCGGGTTCGGCTCATCGATGGGTTGAACTGTACGCCGGTGGTGTGCACAAAAAAACCATCTGGTCGCGAACTAACCGTTCCAGTATTGAAAACAATCCTCGGGAACCAAATCCAAGGCCCGGTTTCCGGCCGCGCCGGTGAAGGCTGCCCAGCCTCGGCGTCCTTCGACGGCCCTCCTTCGCCACGTGCGCCACCAGCTCAAGCGGCCCGCAGCTCGCTCTTGCGCTCGATGATCCGCGACACCAGTCCGTATTCGACCGCTTCCTCGGCCGACAGCCACCGGTCCCGCTCGATGTCCGCCAGCACCACGTCCAGCGGCTTGCCGGTTTCCCGCGCGATCGTGCGCGCGATGCGCTCCCGGGCCTTGACGATCTCACGGGCCTGGATGGCGATGTCGCTGGCCGGCCCGCCGGAGCCGCCGCTGGGCTGGTGGATCAGAAAGCGTGTGTTGGGCAGGCAGTAGCGCCGCTCGCGTGGGGCCGCCAGGTACAGATGGGTGGCCGCGCTGCCGACCCAGCCGGTGCCGATCATGTTCACCGGTGCTGCGATGAAGCGCACCATGTCGTGGATGGCGTCGCCCGATTCCAGGTGTCCGCCGGGCGAGCTCACCAGCACGTCGATAGGTTCGGCGCTGTCGGCGTCCAATGCGATAAGCCGGCGCGCCACGTCGGCGGCCACCAGGTCGGTGACGGTGCCGAAGATCAGCAGGGTGCGCGACTTGAACGCCTTTTCCTCCAGATAGGAAGTGCGCGGCTCGGTGGCGCTGGGCGTCGTGGCGGTGTCTGGGGTGTTCATGGGCGGGATTCCTCGGGGTGGTGGAACTGCCTTGACGAACGAAGCGCGGATTTCGTGACACGCGGGTCCCCGGCAAGGCTGTGGCAAGATTTGCAGATGCATGATGAACGCCAGCCGGCCCTGATCGACGCTGACCGCCGCCGCCTGGTGCGCGCGGCCTCCCGCCTGCTGGGCCCCTCGGATGCCGAGGATGCCGTGCAGGACGCCTATGTCCGCGCGCTGGAGGCCGAGGCGCTGGAACTCAACGCGGCCCAGGCCTGGCTGCTCACCGTAGTGCGCAATCTGGCCGTCGACCGCCTGCGCCGGCGCCACTGGATGCAGCAATGGCTGGCGCAAGCTGTCGCCAGCCACCCCGTGCATGCGTCGCCATCGGCCGAGATGGATGCGGCGCTGGCGGAGGATGCCGCCCGCGCGCTGCGCCTGCTCGCCGCCCACCTGGCGCCAGCGGACGGGGCCGTGGTGCTGCTGCACGAAGTGTTCGAGCTCGGCCATGCCGAGATCGCCCAGGCCAGTGGCCGGTCCGAAACCGCCAGCCGGCAACAGCTGCGGCGGGCATTGTTGCGGCTGCGGCGCGCGGGCAGCGGGTTGGAGCCTCGGCCATCGCCCCAACGCGAATCGAGCGACGAGGTGGTTTTCCGCATGTTCCTGCAATCGCTCCGGCTGCGTGATCCGCAAATACTGTGGGCGATGCTCGGCCAGCCGCCAGTCAGTGCGTCTGCTCGGGCATGCATGGCCGCCGCCGAAGCCGTCTCCGCGCCGGCCGCGACCTCCTGCGGCGTGGTGCAGATGGGCGGGCAGCTTGGCCTGGTGCTCACGCTGGACGGCGTCAGGCTGTGTGTGCTGCCGCTGGGCGTGCGGACTGAGCACGAGCCGGAAACCGTGGCGCTCTAGCGGCCGCCGCCAGGCCCGCGACCTCCAGGCCCGCGCGCACGATGGCCAGGTTCAGGGCCACAGGCGGCACCTGGCCCGGGTAGCCCGGGACATCCGCGCTATCTGGCAAGAAGCATGGGGCCTTTGGCCGCCAAAGGGGTGCACCTTGCGTACACTGGGCCCATGACCGCCACCTTCCCTCGAACCGCCGCCGCCCTGACCGCACCGCTTCGCGCGGCGGCATGCGCCTGCGCGGCTGCAAGGAAGGCACACCGTCAGCCAGCGCCAGCACATTCCTGAGCCCGGCGGCACCTTTTCCCCCTTTCAGCGCAGACATCCACCGCCGGGCACCCGCCTTGCGCGGTAGCGGCCGCCTTTTGTCCACAGGGCAACGGCCGGACTCGATGGAGTGCTTTTCATGCATACAGTGGATCACGGCGGGCGCACGCTCACCGAACCTGATTTCCCTCGCCGGTCGCGGCTGAGAGTCCCGCAGCTTCCCGCATTCCTTGCGGACCTGCCCCACACCGCAGAGATCGTCCGCTCCCGCGTCCTGCATGCCGAGGTGGCCGCCACACATGGCGAAACGCGCGCAGCCACGGCCGCGAGCGTCCGCCACCCGCCCGAGGCCTGGGGCGACTACGCCAGGTAGCCCCGCGGCAAGCAGCCACCGCAGCCCGCGGTGCGCCAGATGCACGTCCCCTCGCCGATCTCCATGCCCGCCCCGGTCTCGCCGCGCATTGGCGCCGCCGGCCGGCGCCGCTCTTTCAGAAAGCAGTTTTCCCATGATCCCTCGCTCCATCCTTGCCGTCACCGATTTCTCCCAGCAGGGAGGCCACGCACTGGCCCGGGCTGCGCTGTGCTGCGCCGAGCACGGTGCGACGCTGAAAATCTCCTACCTTGCCGACCCCGGCGAGGAGCTGCCTTCGGACACGGACGTGCGGCTGGCACATCACGCGGTGCAGCTGGGGCAGCGCCACGACATCGCGGTGCAGGCGGCAACGCAGGCCGCAGGCGATGCCGAACAGGTCGCACGCTGGGCGGCTGGCGCCGATCTGGTCGTGTGGGGCACGGCACCCGTGCGAGGCCTGCGCGCCTGGTTCACCACCCATCCGGCCCTCAGGATGCTGCGCACTTGCCCACGCCCCGTCATCGTCGTGCGCAATCCGGCCCACCAGCCGTACCAGGGTCTGATGGTGGCCGTGGACTTCTCGCGGATGTCTCACGGCCTGGTCGACCTGGGCCTTGCGCTCCATCCCTCGGCACGGGTCGAGCTCTTTCACGCCATCAGCACCGCCGACGAAGGAAAGCTGCGGTATGCCGAAGTGTCGGAGCGCGCCATCCAGCTCTACCGCGAACAGTGCCGGCGCTCCGCGCAGGACAGGATGGTCACATTGACGGATTCGCATGATGCACGGCGCAATCGGCTGTCGTCCTCCATCGGGCGGGGAGACCCCGTTCGCCAGATTCTGGTGCAGCAGCAACACAGCGCGGCGGACCTCGTCGTCGTCGGCAAACACCCGGCGTCGATGGTGTCCGACCTCCTGTTCGAGAGCGTTGCACAACGCCTGCTCCGGGAGGCACGCGTGGACGTGCTGGTGGTGCCACACGGCTTTCGACCCGCGTCCCGCACCTCTGCCATGGAGCGGCTCGCGCCCGACCTTCCCGTGCGCCGCGTCAGGGCGGGCGCCCCACTGCGGCCGCACGCACCCGGCGCGTCGCCTCGACGCCAGAGCCCCTGACACGCCGCCCAGAGGCGGGTCTCCACCAGGCAAGGAATGCTGTGGCCGGTCACCTGAGACGACGGGGACGCAAGGGGCGCGCCCCGCCCCCGACGATGCACGGTGGATGAACACCCACAGTTCGCTCCAGGGCGAACCGTGCTCTCGCGCCAGCGGGCAGCATCGGTGGTCCTGCGGTCTTCACCGCGCCCGCCACTCTTGTCCGCATGCCTTCCACCCGCCGCCCCGTCTTCTATGGCGACACCGTAGTCCGCGCAGCCTTCGTCATTGCACTGCTGGGATGGGGCGCGGGCTTCTACGGCCCGCCAGTCTTCCTGCACGCGGTCATGGCGCGCACCGGCTGGTCCCTGTCCCTGGTGTCTGCTGCGGTCACCTTTCACTTCCTGGTGGGTGCAGGGGTCGTGATCTGCCTGCCAGGATGGCATCGCCGTTTCGGCATTCCCGCGGCGACGCAGGGGGGCGCCGTCGTGCTCGCGCTCGGAGTCGCTGGATGGGCCGCCGCGGCACAGCCCTGGCAGCTTTTTGTCGCGGCGGCATTGACCGGCGGTGGCTGGGTTCCCCTGGGGGCAGCAGGCATCAACGCGATCATCTCGCCCTGGTTCGTGGCGCGGCGGCCTCTCGCGCTGGGCAAGGCATACAACGGCGCGAGCGTGGGGGGCATGGTGTTCTCCCCCCTGTGGGCGGCCATGATCGAACGCTACGGATTCCCCGTGGCAGCGCTTTGCGTGGGCACCGTGCTGGTGGGGATGGTCGCGCTCATCGCGCACACGGTGCTGCCGAAGTCACCCTCCACACAATCGCAGGTGGCGGATGGAGCCGACGGCAGCCATACGGGAGCAGGCGCGCCCCCTCCAGCACGGGACGGCACTCTTCGATGGTCGAACCGGGGCTTCCTGACCTTGGCGGCGGCCATGTCGCTGGGATTGTTTGCCCAAATCGGACTGATTGCCCAGCTCTTCTCGCTCATAGTGCCGGGGTTGGGAAGGCAGCAGGCCGGCGCCATCATGGCGTTGGCCACGGGGTGCGGAATGGGCGGGCGCCTGGTGATGGCCCGCGTGGTGGGGCCACGGGCCAACCGCAGGCTTGCCGCGGCATGCAGCTACGGCGTGCAGGCCGTGGGGACTGCGCTGATGCTGCTTGCGGGCGCGCACCACGCAGGCATCCTGGTTCTGGGCATCATTCTGTTCGGCCTGGGCATCGGGAATGCGACCTCGATGCCACCGCTCATCGCGCAATCAGAATTCGCCCCCCCGGAGGTACCACGGGTCGTTGCGCGCTGCGTGGCGGTGGCCCAGGCCCTCTACGCGTTCGCCCCCATGGTTTTTGCGGCGGTACTCAGCCACGGGGCAGCGGGTGCCCCGCTGCTGGGCACCAACACCGGGCCTTTTTTTGCCATGGTGCTCTTGCTCCAGGTTCTTGCCGCCGCCTGTGTCCTGGCGGGTGGGACGGCCGCGGCGCGCCGCAGGTGAAAGCGTGGCGTCGGACTCCGGTTCATTGCGGCTTGCGGCATACCGGCCCTGGCGCGGCGGCCATCATGCAAGCTTGCCCATCCGGCGTTCCGTGCGCAGGCGGAAGGACTCGGAAAACTCGTAGGAGGACACAGGGCGGCTGAACAGGTAGCCCTGCCCTTCCTGGCAGCCGCAATCCTTCAGGTAGTCGCGCTGCATTTCGGTCTCCACGCCTTCCGCCACGGTTTCAAGATCGAAGCTCCGGGCCATGTCCAGAATGGCGCGGACCACCGCGGTATCCCGCTCTGACTCGGGCGTGCTCTGGACGAAGGAACGGTCGATTTTCAAACGCGTCACCGGGTACTTCTTGAGGAGGCTGAGCGACGCATAACCGGTGCCAAAGTCGTCAAAGGCGATGCCGACGCCCATGCCCTTGATTTTCTCCAGCACGCCCAGCACCAGATCATCGTCATCGAGAACGATGTTCTCGGTCACTTCCAGCTCCAGGGCATGCGGGGGCAAGCCATGCCTCTGCAAGGTGGCGGCCACCTCCGCCGCCATGTCGTTCACCCGGAACTGGGCGCCAAACAGGTTCACGCCGATGCGGAAATCGGTGGCGCCGCAGCGGCGCCAATGCGCTGCCTGCGCACAGGCTTCGTCGAGCACCCAGAAGCCCACCACCGATGCCAGGGGCCCGTTTTCCAGCGCGGGCAGGAATGCAGCGGGCGAGAGCAACCCGCGTTGTGGGTGCTGCCAGCGAATCAGGGCCTCCGCACCGCGCAGGGAGCCATCGCTGAGCCTGATCTGGGGCTGATAGAACAGCACGAACTCGCCCTCGCTGACGGCGCGGTGCAGCTCGATGCTGTACAGCCTCCGGGCCGTCGCCTCCATGCGCAGAGTCGCGGCATACGCGAAGACCTGCCCTCGCCCATAGCTCTTGGCCTTGAACAGGGCGAGGTCCGCGTTGCTGAAAAGCTCCAGTGCTTCCTGCGCATCGCCCGGCGCCGCGGCCAGTCCGCAGCTCGCGGTGATGCGGATTTCGTGCACGTTCACGCTGATGGGCTCGGCAAGGCTGTCGACGATGCTCCGGGCCGCCGCCATCGATTCCCGATGGCTGGTGCAGCCGGGGATGAGAACCGCGAATTCATCGCCGCCGGTGCGCGCCACGGTGGCCAGCGAAGGCACGCACTCGACCAGGCGCTGGGCCGCTTCGCGCAAGACACCGTCGCCCACGCCATGTCCCAGGGTGTCGTTCACGTCCTTGAAGCCGTCGATGTCGACAAGCAGCAGGCATGCCCCGGCGGATCCCGCCAGTGCTTCTTCCATGCGCCGGTACAAGCTCGCGCGGTTGGCCAATCCCGTGAGGAGGTCGGTCGTGGACAGCCGCCGGAGCTCCGCGGACTGCCCTGGGTGGCTCGACAGGTCCTGCAGATGGGCGTGGAAGGTCAGCTTGCCTTTGTCGCGCCAGCAAAAAAGCGCCACGCCCAGCGGGAATTCCGAGCCGTCCTTGCGCACCCCGGCCAGGCCGTCGGGAACCACCAGCCCGTCCGCCGTGCCGGCGGCGGCGGCCTGCGCAATGAGGCCTCCCACCGCGGCGCGGTGGCGCTCCGCCAGGAAATCCACGACCAGGCGGCCCGGACCGTCCGCCGGAACATGGCCGAAGATGGACGCGGCGGCCTTGTTCCATGCCATGACACGCAAGCTCTCATCGAACCAGACCACCGCCGTGGGCGAGGTTCGCGCATCGTCCTCGAAGGGCCGCCGGGCGCGTTCGGTGGAGTGTTCCAGCCTGCGCAATTCCAGACGGTCGCAGGCCATCTGCGCGAGATCCGCGAGCCGCGCACGGTCGTCGTCCGAGAAGTCGAAATGGGGAACACTGTCGATCACGCACAGCGCGCCCAGCGCCAGCCCGCCAGGGGAGTACAGCGGCACTCCCGCATAGAACCGCACGCCGGCGAATCCGGTGACCAGCGGGTTGTCATAGAAACGCGCATCCCGGCTCGCGTCCGGCACCACCATGACCTCATTCCTGGCGATGGCGTGCGCACAGAACGATACGTCCCGCCGCATGTCCACGCGCTGGCCTTCGAACCCTGTGCTGGCCGCGAAGAACACATGGTCGTCGCCAATGAGGTTCACGGCCGCAACGGGCATGCCGAAGATCCTGGCCGCGATCTGGACGACCGAGTCAAGGCTTGGCAAAGGGCGATCACCATCAAGTCCGTAGTCGGAAAGCGCCTGAAGGCGGGCTGCTTCCGACTCGAGAATGGGGGGACACTTCAATGCAACATCCTCCAAAAAGACGCCGCCCGCCGCTACGCGCAACGGTGCTTGCCAGTGGCTTGCCGGCGGGAACGGCACCTCAATATCGTCAAATCTCCACCTGGCCGCAAGTTTTTTTGGCACCCCTGGTCCTGCGGGCCAAGGGTTGCGAGCACCGCGCAGGGATGGGGCTTTCGCCGCGGCCTGCGGGCGGGCCTAGGACACGAACCGCTTGAGCGCCTCTTCAAACGCGGGCACGTCCGCCCCCACATGCGTGGTGTTGTACTCGGCCTTGTGCATCACCAGGCCCGGCAGGCTCTGCGAGGCCATCTGATTGAAGAGGGGGATGCTGACCAGCGGGTGATTGCCGCCGCTCGCACCCGCCAGGAACAGCGTTGTGGGCAGGGGCTTGCCGTCGATCTGCTTTTCAAACGCCAGCACGCCGGCGGGGCTGGTGTGCTCGCCCACGCTGCATTCGGTCGAAAGGTAGTGTGAAAAGCTGGGCGCCACGCCTGCGCGGGCCTCCAGTATGAGTGCCGCCACCACAAAGTAGCCCCCATGGGACAAGCCTGAGAGGGCCCTGCGCCTGGGGTCGGCGCGGTACTGGCGCTCCACGGCGGGCACCAGTTCCTTCACGATGAAGTCGAGGTACCTGGCCGCACCGGGCATGAGGAAGTCGATGCCCCGCCATGCAGTGCCCCCAATGCCCACCAGGATGGCCTGCGTACCCAGCCGCTGCATCACCGCCTTGAACGTGTCAAAGCGCGAGATATTGGGCCCTCCGTACTGCGCATCGCCCTCGGTCGCATAGATGACGGGCAGCGTGGTTGTGCCCGTGGCATAGGCCTGCGGCAAAAAGACCTGGATGGGGTACGTGCTGCCATTGAAGGCCGACTTCATGGTCGAGTTGATCACCTGTCCCACCTCTGGCGGCGCCTCGCCGTCGCCCGAGCCTCCACCGCATGCCGCCAACGTGGCCGCGACCGCAATGAGCGCCGCGCGGCGCGTCTGCTGGAATTCTGTGTGCACGTTCTGTCTCCTCCTGTCGAGGCATTGTGACATCCGGGTTCGCGGCGCGCAGGGGCTCTACCGGAGGCGGAATGATTGTTCTCAATACTGGAACAGTTAGTTCGCGACCAGGTGGTTTTTCTTTGGATACCCCAGGCGTACAGTTCAACCCATCGATGAGCCGAACCCGCAAGGCGACTCACCGAACCCGGTTCAGAAATGGTTTTTGTCCCGGCTTTTTTGAGACGCTTTTTTAACTTCAAGGATTTTCATCATGAACACGACCGCACGTTTCCTCTCCATCGCCGCCGTGGCCGCTTTCGCTTCTTTCGGTGCCCAGGCTGATGAAGCCGATGCCTCGCAGTTCGCCACGAAGTTCGAGACGAACCGCACGCGCGCCGAAGTGGCCGCCGAAGCCGCCACCGTGGCCCAGACCCGCTCCATCGAACCCGCCGGTTCGCGTGTGGTGACCTACAAGTCCACCGCCGACCGCGCCGCCGTGCGTGCCCAGGCTGCCGAAGCCGTGCGCACCGGCCAGATCCCTTCGGGCGAATTCAGCGCCATGTAATGGGCAGACCAACTGCTTGAGTTGGATTGAAGCAGTTGCGGGACTTCCCATGGTGGCGGCACTTTGCATTTGCGGGTGCTGCTGCCATGGGGAGTGTTAACTGAACCGCAGGGGCGGGCAGGCAGATCGGGCTCCCTTTGGGAGCCCTTTTTGTTGGCACCAGGAGAAAGCGCGAGATGACGAAGGCCACGCGTTTTTCCCGGCGTGGGGGAGACCCTGGAGATCCAGCGCTGGGGCGGGGGCCTTGCAAGCCACCACCGCCGGCTTAAACTGCCTGCCTCGCACAGCCGCCATCCGTTGCCGTCAATCCCATGCAGCAAACGCCCGACCTTCCCCAGCGCCTGCGAATTTCCTCTCGCGACTACACGGGGCGCGACAAGGCCGAGGCGCTGCGCGAGCTGTTTGGCCGCGCGCTGATGCGCGTGGACCTGTGGCCCTGCGAAGGTGCCGCCCCGCTGGACTTCACCGTCACCCTGATGCCCCTCGGGGCAGGGGCCGCCTATGCGCACAGCGCGCACACGCCTGCGCATTTCGAACACAAGCCCGCGCACCTGGGGGCCGGGGCGGACGACCTCTTGCTCACCACCACCCAGGACGGCTGCGCCATCCGCACCACAGGCGGCGACCTGGAGATACCGGCGGGTGGCTTCGTCCTGCACTCGAAGGCCCGCGCGCACGAGTTCATCCATCTCTGGGGCGGGCAGACCTCCAGCCTCCAGCTGCCCCGGGCCGCCCTGGCGCAGCAGGTGGCGCGGCTCGAAGAAGCACCGCTGCGGCTGCTGCGTTCCGACATGCCCGAGCCCGCCCTGGCCATGGGTTATGCGCAACTGCTGGCCGGCAGCCCCGCGCTCTCCGAACCGCTGCTGCAATCGGCCCGCTCGCACTTGCAGGAGCTGATGGCCAGCATGCTCACGCCTGCAGGGCAAGGCACGCAGCCTCCCGGGAGCGATGCGGTGGACGTGCCGCGCCTGGCGCTCATCCAGCGCGACATCCTGGCGCGCATCGCCCAGCCCGAACTGAGCCTGGCGCAGATCGCCCGCCTGCACCACCTCACGCCACGCCAGGTGCAGCGCCTGTTCGCGCGCGAGGGCACCTGCTTTTCGGACTTCGTGCGCGGCGCCCGGCTGGAGCGCGTGCGCGCCGCGCTGGCCGACCCCGGCCAGCGCCACCGCCGCGTGCTGCAGATCGTGCTGGACAACGGCTTCGACGACTTCTCCGCCTTCAGCCGGGCCTTCCGGCGGCGCTTCGGCATGACGCCCACCGACGTGCGCGCAACGGCCTGACACGGCGTGCGCCACGGGCGCGCACATGTCGTTTTGAACAAGGCGATTGTCGTTGCCGGCAACGACGCGGCGCGGCGCATTCCCAAGAATCGCCGGCATGACCGCTTTCATACCTGCCCGGCTCCTCGCCACCCTCGCCCTGCTCGCCGCCACCAGCGCGCAGGCCGCCATTCCTCCATCGCAGCGCCAGTACCTGATGGACTTCTACTTCGCCACCAATGGCCCCAATTGGCTCAACAACAGTGGCTGGGGCGGTGTGCCGGGCACCGAGTGCAACTGGGCGGGCATCGCCTGCGACGCGGGCGAGACCACGGTCACCGGCATGACATTCGTCTCCAACGCCATGTCCAGCACCCCACCCGGCACGCCGCTGCCTGACTGGGCGGCGCTGCCGGACCTCACGTCCATCAGCCTCACCGGCGGCGGCCTGACCGGCCCCGTGCCGCCCATCGCGGGGCTGACCCAGCTGGCGTTCTTCAACGTGGGAAACAACCAGTTCACGGGCCCGCTGCCCGACCCCTCGGGCCTGCAGCACCTCACGCGCTACATCACCGCGATGAATGCCTTCACCGGCCCGCTGCCACCGCTCACCGGCCTGCCCGCCCTGGAATGGTTCCTCGTGCGCGACAACCAGCTCACCGGCGCCATCCCGCCGCTCGCCGGCATGCCTGCGCTGCAAATCCTGTCCGTGCAGAAGAACCAGCTCACCGGGCCCATCCCCGCACTGCCTCCCGGCCTGCAGGTCCTGGTGGTGGACCAGAACCAGCTCACCGGCCCCCTGCCCACGGCGCCCAGCTCGCTGCTCACGGGCCAGTCCATCCTGTGCCCCAATCCACTCCCCCCGTCGGCCAGCACCGACTGGGACGCCGCCACCGGAGAGACACCCTGGCACGCGCAGTGCAACGGCGCGCCCCCGGGGCCGGCCACCCCCGTGCCCACGCTGGGCCAATGGGCGCTGGCGCTGCTGTCGCTGGCCGCCGCCACGCTGGGCCTGCGGGCATTGCGGCGCAGGCAGGTTTGAGGCTTTTTGGCCTCCAGCGCTTTCCACACAAGCGCAAGCAGCTATAAAAATTGAAGCATCACCGCTGGCGCCGCGGGCCATCACACCCGCCCGCCATCCAGCCCGAGGAACCTCCATGCGCCATCTCCGCAACCACCGCAGCAGGCTCGCCACCGCCTTCCTGGCCTGCGCCATCGGCCTCCCGGGCGCCGCCCAGGCCGCGCCCTTCGCCACGACCTACACCGGGACCATCTCGACCACCGACTTCCCCGAGATCATCAGCGGCCAGAGCTACAGCGTCACCTTCGTGTTCGACAACGGGGGCAACTCCGCCTCCAACCAGGCATGGACCGGGGCGCACCTGAGGTGCACCTTCTGGCGCATGAACGACGCGCGCAACGTGGGCTTCGTGCAGGACCTTGCCATCTCCGCGCCCACGCTGGCCTTGGGCAGCGCCACCACCGATGGCGCCGGCGTGCTGACCGGCATGTTCACCGAGATCAATGGCGACCCGGCGGGCGCATCGTTCAGCAGCACGGGCATCACGCACACCGTGCCGGCGCACTGGTTCGCCAACGGCATCAACAACGTGTTCTCCGATGCCGCCCAGAACCGCAGCGTGCACGACGCTTCGGGGGGCGTGCAGACGCAGCAGCTTTCACGCTGGAGCCCGCCACAGCCCTTCAACAGCCCCTGTACGCCGGCCCTTCTGGCGCCCAGCGCCACGCCGGTGCCCGCGCTGGGCAGCACGGGGTGGGTGCTGCTGTCCGCGTTGCTGGCGGGCCTGGGAGTGCTGCGCCGCCGCAGGGCATGAGGCGCGGCAGAAGGCACCGCATGCCGGGTCTTAGTGGGGAGAGCCCCCGAAGCACCCTGGCGACAGGCGCCCGGGCCCTCACCGGGCCAGGTAGAAATCCATGGGGATGAGCTCGATGGCCCATCCGCCCTCTTCGCCCAGCGTGGCCGCCGGGTGCATGGAGGCGATGCGCAGCGCCTCCTCACGGCTGTCCGCCTCGATGATGAAGAGGCCGCCGACCACTTCCTTCGACTCCGTGTACGGCCCGTCACTGACGTGCGTCTTGCCGCCGAGCGGGCGAAGCGTTGCCCAGTTGTCCAGGTCGCCAAGCGACGCGGACACCAGGACCTTGCCGGTAGCGCGCATCTTCTCGTCCAGCGGGGGGCACTGGCGCACCAGCGCCTGGACGTCGTCCGGCGCCATCGCGGCGAATTTTTCGGGGGTGAAGTAGGCGAGGCCGAGGTATTTCATACGGAGGTGCTTTGAGGGTGGTGATGCACTGACGACGAAGCTGACGGTCGCAAATCGACCATGTGCAGAAAAAAAGTGCGGGATCCCATAATGCCCCCTTCCCGACTTGCATTCCCCCTCACCCCATGAATTCGCGGCCATCCTCCCCAGCCCTCACGGCCGCATCCCGGCAGCGGTTGTGGCAGGAGCTGGACATGCTCTGCGGCCTGGGCCTCGGCCTCGCGCCCGTGGCCCCCGAGGTGTGCGCCGTGCTGCGCATGCTGGTGGGTGCCGATGCGGCGGCCCTGTTCTGGATGGACGGGCAGGGCCTGCCGGAAGGCTTCCACCACGAGGATTCCCCTGCATCGGCGCAAGACCTGTTCCTCAACGAGTTCCAGCAACTGTTCGTGGGCCCCCGCGAAACCAATGTGCTCGCCCTCGCCCGGCCCGATGGTCCGCGCGTCGGCAGGCTGATGGCGCCGGATGCCCGCTATTTCCGCTCCAACTCCTACAACCTCCTCGTGCGCGCCAGCGGCCACCACCACACGCTGGACCTGCGGGTGGAAGCGCAAGGCCGCACCCGTGCCATTGCCGCGCTGTTCCGCGCCCCAGGCAAGGGCTTCGGCGACGCAGAGGCCGCGCTGCTGGAGCGCGCATCGGCCAGCCTCGCGCGGGCCTTCCCGCACACGCCCCCTGCCCGCCCCTGGGACACCGGCCTGAACAGCCCGGTGGGCCATGTGCTGTTCGACGCGGCCAACCAGCAGCCGCAGCTCGCCGACACCACCGCCATCCAGTTGCTGCGGCAAGCCAATCTTCTCGGGCTGGGCGTGCACGGCACGGCGGCAACGGCGGTACTGCACGATCTCCCCCGGCGCCTGGGCAAGCCCCCGCAGGGCGCCGAGCGCATTCCCATGCCGGGTGGCTGGCTGGCGGCCGACGCCCATACCCTGCACCCCGTGGCGGGCGGGGCACAACAACTCTTGGTCACCCTGCAGCTGCTGCGCCCGCGCGGCATCGGCGTGGTGCGCCGCGTGTTCGAACTGCCGCTGAGCCCGCTGCAGCGGGAAATTGCCCTGCTGGCCGGCCTGGGCCATGCACGCACGGACTGCACCGAGCGCACGGGCGTGGGCAGCGCCGCGCTGAAGAAGCACTTGCGCACCATTTTTGCAGCCACCGGCACCAGCGGCTGGGACGACCTGGGCCACACCCTGCGCACCTGACTCCACGCCCCCCGGGGCGGCACATGTCCCGCTTCGCCATTCAGGGCGCTGTGGTCCGCGCCCCCGCTGCCACCGCCCCATCGGCGGCCTGCCCCGGCGCCAGCAGCATGAGCCGCGCCCCCAGCGCCACCAGGTCCTGCTGGCGCTGGGTGCGGGTCTTGAGCAGAAGGGTGCTCATCTGCGTGCGCACGGTGCGGATGCGCACGCCGCGCGCGTCGGCAAAGTCTTGCGGGGTCTGGCCGCGCATCAGCGCCAGCAGCAGGGCGCCCTCGGCCGGGCTCAGCCGGTAGGCCTGGCACACCAGGGCAGCGGCGGCCGCCGCGTCCAGCGTGCGCTCCATCAGCACCCAGGCCACGCCGGGGGCCGCGTGGTTCAGGCCCAGCGCCGCCAGATCGCCCACGGCCAGCGAGACCAGCAGCAGCCCGCCCGGCAACTCGGCGCAGCCGCTTTCACCATGCAGTGACTGCGTGAACAGCGCGCCCAGCGCAGCGTCCGCCTGCCGCACATTGGCAATGCCCGTGAGCAGCTTGCTCAGGCTGCCGTGCCCGGGGCTCGCGGCAAGGTGCCGCGCGCGGGCGTTGGCGTGCAGCAGGCGCCCGCCCGTGCCGAAGAACAGCATGCCCATGGGCAGGCGCTCCATCAGTGCCTCCAGCCCCTGCGTGCGCGTGCGCAGGGACAACATCTCGCGGTGCAGGAAGGCGGCGTGTTGCAAGGCGCCGAACTCCGCATGGAAGCGCCGTGCCTGCTCGGCCGTGAAGCCCTCGTCGTCGCGCAGGCGATAGACCGACGCGAACAGGTGGCCCCCCGGGTGCCGCGCATTCCACCCGCCGCCGAACATGCGCGTGCCGATGTCGTGCGGGCGCAGGAAGTCGTTGTAGAACGCCGTCTGCCGAAAGCGCCGTGCCGCAGGGGCGGGCGCATCCGTCACCACCGAGATGCCGCCCGGACCGGCCTGGGCGTAGCCCGCCATGGCGGCATCCCACAGCGGGTCCTGCTCGCGGTACAGCGCGGCGTAGCGCAGCGTGGCCTCGGCCGTCACGCCCCGGCCCACCAGCGCGGGCGCGCCCTCGGCCGAGGGGGTGTGCAGCCAGTAGCCCGGGTCCGGGTGTTCAGCAAAGCGCGGACCCCATTGCGCCAGTTGCTCCGGCCCGCCGGCCAGCACGAACCAGCCTATCTGGTCCGCGCCCAGGCTGGTGGCATAGCCGTGCAGCGCCTCGCCCCAGCGCGCCTCGTCGGCCACGGTGCCCAGCAGTTCGGTCAATGCGTGATGCAAGCGTGTTTCCTTTTTTCTCATCGCCGGGCCGCCCCAGGCTCAAAAGCCGCTCACTGGGGGCTGCGCCCCACGCGCGGCGGGAAAGCGTGGGGCCACGCCTATCCCGGCGGCGCCGATTGTGCGGGGCCGCCGCGGCGTGCGCCATTCCCCCTCGGGATACCCCACGCCACTTGCGCGACGATTTGCCAACAAATGCACGCGCATCGGTCAGGTGACCGATAGGCAGAAAGCACGGGCGTTCCAAGAATCGCGGGCTTCTGCTTGCTCTCAGGAGACCCCCCAATGACCACCCCCGCATGGGCCGACACGGCCCGTCGCGTTCTGCACGCCACCGCGCTGTGCCTGGGCGTTGCCAGCACCGCGCATGCCGCGGGCTGGCAGGCTGCCGGCAGCTTCACCGGCGCGCGCTACCAGCACACCGCCACACAATTGGCCGATGGCCGCGTGCTCCTCGCCGGGGGGCGCGGCGGCGGCGTGCTGGCCAGCACGCAGCTTTACGACACCGCCACGGGCCGCTGGACCAGCGGCCCCGCCCTGCCCGGCCCGCGCGCAGGCCACACGGCCACGCCGCTCCTGGACGGCACGGTGCTGATCGCGGGCGGAGAGGGCGGCACCGGCGCATCGGTGCGCGAAGCCGCCACCTTCGACCCGCAGGCCGGCGCCGTCAGCGCCACCGCCGGCACCATGGCGCTGCGCCGTCGCCAGCACACCGCCACGCTGCTGCCCGACGGCCGCGTGCTCGTGGCCGGTGGCCGGGGCACCGCCGGGCAAGACGGCCTGCAGTCCGCCGAAATCTACGACCCCGCCACCCGCACCTGGGACAGCACCGGCTCCATGCCCGGCATGGGCGCGCGCCAGCACACGGCCACGCTGCTCCCCGACGGCCGCGTGCTCGTGGCGGGCGGCATCGACAACGGCAACAGCGTCACCAACACCGCCGCACTCTGGAGCCCCGCCACCGGCACCTGGACCGCCGCCGCGCCGCTGCCGGCGCGCCGCGTGAACCACACGGCCACCCTGCTGCCCGATGGGCGCGTGTTCGTGGCCGGCGGCAACGACGGCGGCGGCGCGCTGGGCGACACCCTGCTGTACGACCCCTCCGCCAACACCTGGACGGCCAGCGGCGCCCTGCAGGTTGCGCGCACCCAGCACAGCGCCGCGCTGCTGCCCGACGGGCGCGTGCTGCTGGCGGGCGGCGCGGACGACGCCGGTGGCACGCCCATGGCGGCGGTGGAAATCTTCAGCCCCGCTGCGGGTCTGGGCAGCGTCTATGCTCCCATGGCGCAGGCACGCGGCCAGCACAGCGCGCTGCTGCTGCACACCGGCGAGGTTCTGGTGGCGGGCGGCGAGGGCGCGGGGGGCGGCGCGTTGGCGAACGTCGAACTATTGCAGCTCAACACCCTGGCCGCGCGCCACACCGCAAGCCTGGCCGCGGCGCGCCAGCTCCACACCGCCTCACGGGTGTCGAGCAATGGCGAGGTGCTGATTGCAGGCGGCACCGTGGGCAACAGCAGCACGGTCAGCAATACCGCGCTGCGCTACAGCCCCAGCACCGCGCAGTGGAGCAGTACCACGGCCATGCACGATGCCCGTGTCGAACACACGCAAACCCTGCTGCCCAATGACCGCTTTGTGCTCGTGGCGGGCGGCTACAACGGCTCCGTCGCCCTGGACAGCGCCGAAATTTACGACGCCAACACGGCGAGCTGGACGCGCACCTCGCCCCTGCTGCGCCCCCGCGCCGCCCACGCCGCCACCGTACTACCCAGTGGCGACGTGCTCATCGCGGGCGGCACGGGCTACGGCGCCGCCAGCAGCGCAGAGGTCTATCGCGCTGCCACCCTCCAATGGCAGGCCACGGGAGACATGATCCAGCCCCGCGACCGGCATCACGCCGCTACACGGCTGCCCGATGGCCGCGTCCTGGTGACCGGGGGCCGCAACGCAGGTAGCATCCATAGCAGCGCCGAGTTGTACACCCCCGCCACCGGCACCTGGGCGCCCGCCTCCGCGATGACTCACATGCGCGCCGGGCACGCCGCCACGCTGCTGCCGGATGGGCGTGTGCTGGTGGCTGGCGGCAGTGGCAGTACCGCGGCCTCGGGCACCAGCGCTGAAATCTTCGATCCCGCCACCAACACCTGGCAGGCCACGGGCAACCTGCTGACGGGCCGTGTCTATCACCGCGCCGCTGCACTGCCCAATGGCCGCGTGCTCGTCACCGGCGGCTCGAGCACCACCGCCCCCTTCGGCCCCGTCGCCAGCGCCGAGCTGTACGACCCTGCCACCGGCACTTGGCAGGCCGTGGACGCCATGCCGCAGGCGCGCACCGACCACACCGCCACCTTGCTGGCCAACGGCGAAGTGCTCATCACCGGTGGCATCAACGCCGGCGGCCCCATCGCCACCGCCTTGCTTTACGGCAACCCCAGCGCCGTGGCGGATGCCCGTCGCCCCCGCATCACGTCCTACCCGGGCCGGATGTCCCGCAGTGACACGCCAGAGTTGTCGGGTCTGCGCATGGTAGGCGCCGTCGAAGCCAGCAGCGGCGGCACCGGCCAATCGGCCACGCAAGTGCCGCTGGTGCGCCTGCAAGGCGAAGACGGCGGCGCCGTGGTGTGGCTGCCCATCGCACGCACCCGCCCCAATGGCGGCAGCGAAACCGTCATCGTCACCGGCCTTCTGCCAGCGAGCATGGCGCCCGGCCTGTACCGCGCCACGGTGTTCGTCAACGGTCTGGCGTCCGATTCGGTGCCCATCGAAGTGATGCCGGCAGGCGCGCCCAACGCGCCCACCAACGTGACCGCCACACCCGGCAACGCGCAAGTCACCGTGCGCTGGCAGGCGCCCGTGGGCGGCACCGCGCCCACGTCGTACACCGTCACCGCCCAGCCCGGCGGCGCCAGTTGCACCGTGCAGCACCCCGCCACCACCTGCACCGTGACGGGCCTCACCAACGGCGTCACCTACACCTTCACCGTCACGGCCAACAACACGGGCGGCAGCGCATCGGCCCCGCCCACGGGCGGCGTGGCGCCCGCGCCCGGGCCGGTGGTCGATCCGGGCGGCGCGCAGGCCATTCCCACCTTGAGCGAATGGGGCGTGCTGCTGCTCGCCGCGCTGATGCTGCTGGCCGGCCTGCGCGCACGCCGATTTGTTGTTGTTTAACTATCAAAAAGAGAGCTGCCAGCGCTTTCCAGAAAAGCGCTGGCGGCCAGGAACACCATGAAAAACCTTACCTCCCACCCCTGGATCCCACGCGCCCTGGCCGCCTCGCTGCTGCTGGCCGGCACCCAGGCCTTCGCGCTGGAATGCGCTCCCGGCCAATGGCTGGCGGAGTACTTTCCCAACACCAAGCTGGCGGGCGCTGCCGTGCTGGAGCGCTGCGAGAGCGGCCCCATCGACTACTACTGGATGACCGACAGCCCGGCCCCCAGGCTGCCGGTGGACAGCTTCTCCGCGCGCTGGACCGCAAGCCTGCCGTTCGCCGCGGGCGCCGCCAGGTTCACGACATACACCGACGACGGCGTGCGCGTGTTCGTGGATGGCAAGCGCATCATCAACAACTGGACCGTGCACGGCATCACGATGGACACGGCGTCCGTGCGCCTGTCCGAGGGGCGCCACACCGTGCGCATGGAGTACTTCGAGGCGGGCGGCGAAGGACTCGCGCAGCTCTTCATCGACGGCACGGCGCCGAACACGCCACCGCCCCAGCCTCCACGCATCCAGGCTTTCACGGCCCAGCCCGACGTGATCGAGGCGGGCAACAGCAGCATCCTCTCGTGGAGCACGGAGAACGCCACGGCCTGTACCGCCACGGGGGGCTGGAGCGGAGAACAGGCAGGCACCGGCGGCACCAGCGTGCGGCCCACCGTCACCACCACCTACGGACTGAGCTGCCGCAACGCGGCTGGCGCCACCACGGCCGCATCGGCCACGGTGACCGTGCGCAAGGCACAGCAGCCCCCCACCATCGGCAGTTTCAGTGCCACGCCCGCACGCATCATGGCGGGCCAGAGTACCCAGCTGGCCTGGCAGGCCCACAACGCGACCACCTGCACGGCATCGGGCGGCTGGAACGGGCCGCGCGCGGCCGAGGGCAACGAACTGGTGCGCCCCGCAGCGAACGCGGCGTACACGCTGACCTGCACCAACACCGCGGGCCAAAGCGTGGCCGCCACCACCCAGGTGGCCGTGGAGGCCACCAATCCGCTGCCACCCGTGGGCGGCGTGACGGCCGCCAGGACCAGCCGCGGGGTGAACGTGGGATGGAACCCCACCGCCCAGAGCGGCAAATGGGTCAACGGCTACTACGCGGGCTGGTTCTGGGAAACCTACCCGCCCGAAGCCGTGGACATGGGCACCATGACGCACTTCGTCTTCGGCCGCTATGCGCCCGCGCTCGGTTCACTGCCCGGCGGCCGGGCGGGCGACCTGCTGGAGGGCGCCGGCTCGGGCCACCTGGCCAACGTGGAGGACGCGCTGATCGCCAAGGCCCACGCCGCGGGCGCCAAGGCGGTGATGATGGTGGGCGGAGACAGCGACGGGCCCGGTTTTGTTGCCGCCACCGCCAATGCCACGGTGCGCGCGCGCTTCATCAAGAACATCCTCGACAAGGCGGTGCAGAAAAACTACGACGGCGTGGACATCGACTGGGAAGAGAACCTCGACACGGCGGCTACCCGCGCCCAGGCCCTGGCGCTGCTGCGCGAGCTGCGCGCCGCCTCGACGCTGCGTGCCCGCTACCAGGCGCCGAACGCGCCGCTGGAGCTGAGCTGGCCCGGCTTCTGGGTGAACAAGAACCAGCCGGACATCACGCCCTGGCACGCGGAGGTGGCCGCCGCAGTCGATCGTTTCAATCTGATGACCTACAGCATGGCCGGCGACTGGGGCTGGCAGTCGTGGCACCACTCGCCGCTGTCCGGTGCGGGCGATCTGTACCCGACCTCGATTGAATCGACGGTGCAGGCCTATCTGGACATGGGCATCGCGCGCTCCAGGCTGGGCATCGGCATCGGCCTGTACGGTGCGTACTACAACCATCCCGTCACCGGTCCGCGCCAGAGCATGGACGGCATGCAAGGCTGGATGAACAACGGCGACTGGGAGAACAACTACCAGCGCCTGGTGAACGACAACGCCTTCAACCGCGCGGGCGCCACGTACCACTGGGACGACGTGGCCAAGCAAGGCTACATGACCTACTCGCCACCCTGGAACCGGGGCACGAACACGCCGGTCACCTACCTGAGCTTTGAAGACGAGCGCTCCATCGCCGAGAAGGGCAAATGGGTGCGCGAGCAGGGCCTGGGCGGCACACTGGTGTGGACCATCAACTATGGCTACTTGCCGCAGTCGAACAGCAATCCGCAGATGCAGGCCGTCAAGCAGGCCTTCATCGCGGACAGCGCCACGCGCTACCGCGTCTACCGCGACGGCGTGGCGATTGCCACGGTGACCGGCTCGGGCTACACCGACGTCGCGCCGCCGCTCGGCAGCCACTACTACCAGGTCAGCGTGCTGGATGCCGCGGGCAACGAGGGGCCACTGTCCGCACCCGTGACGGTGCAGCTCCCCTGACGGCCGACAGCGAAGCGGGCGCCCTCAGCGAGGGCAAGGGCGCCTGAGCGGCGCAAGGGGCCAGGGCTCGCCGTCCACGAAGCCAGCCCCGCCTTGGCCGGTGACAGTGCGCTGGCGCACGCCGCACGCACGATTCGGGAATCGGGGCTGCGGCCCAGCCTCCGAACCTCAGGCTGCGTACGCCCGCAGCCTGAGGGCGCCCGCCATGGCCAGTGCGGCAGCAAGGAACATCACCATCCATTCGGACAAGGTTGGCACAGGGGCGGGAACACTGGCCGCCATCACGGTGAGCGTTCCCGATGCGGCGGCGCCAGGCGGGGCATTGCTGGACGTGACTGGCGACGTCGTGTTGACGTGCGCGCCGATGACTGTCCCCCGAACACTGACGGTAATCGTGCAGGACTGGCCTCCGGCAAGCACGTTCGATCTGCTGGAAAAGGTCTCCGCGCCGGGGTTGATGGAGAACATGCCTCCCCCCGTCGCGAGCGTGCTGCATGTGCCGCCCGTTTGGGTGATGAGATCGATCCCCGCCGGCATGGTGTCACTGAATTGAACGTTGTTGAGCGCCACGGCAACGTTTGGATTCGTCACCGTGATCGTCGCGATGGAATTGCCGTTGGGCGCGACCACTGACGGGTTGAAGCTCTTGGCGATGACCGGTGCGACTTGCGCCGATGCGGTTGCTGCAAAGAGCGCACTGAAAAGCAAAGCCGTGACGGCAAGACGCGGCGACTGGTGGTTCATTGCACTCTTTCTGGGTTGTGTGGGTGATTATTGACCGCCGCGGCGCAGCAGCGCGCCGACACACGCGGTGGGAGCAGCTCCATGCGACCCGCGCCTGGCCCGGACACCGTCATGCTGCGCCGCCCTTGTTCACCTCCCACCCACAACAAGGCCCCCAGGCCGTGCCCGAAAGCAATATTCATATCGGTGATGTGAAACATCACGCATGTTCCATTGACTGATATAGCTTGGCGGCGAATGATCCGTCCCCAGGCGCTGGAATGCAGCCCGCATCGGAACCACCGACCAGCACCACAAAGGAGACGCCCATGCATGAATGCCCCGTCACCGTCTTTCCCCGGCAGATCCGCTGGGAGACGGACGGTACCAGCCGCATCCCCTTCCAGGCCTACACCGACGAGGACCTGTACCGCAAAGAACTCGACCGGCTGTTCTACAACGGCCACTGGTGCTACGTGGGCCTGGAAGCCGAGATCCCCAACGCGGGCGATTTCAAGCGCACCGTCATCGGCGAACGCTCCGTGCTGCTGGTGCGTGACAAGGATGCTTCGATCCATGTGGTGGAAAACGTCTGCGCGCACCGCGGCATGGCGTTCTGCCGCGAGCGGCACGGCAACCGCGACAGCCTGACCTGCCCCTACCACCAGTGGAACTACACCTTGTCGGGCGACCTGCAGGGCGTGCCGTTCCGGCGCGGCGTCAAACAAGATGGCAAGGTCAATGGCGGGATGCCGGCGGACTTCAATCCTGCCGAGCATGGCCTGACCAAGCTCAAGGTCGCCACGCGCGGTGGCGTCGTGTTCGCGTCATTCGACCATGGCGTGGAGCCGCTGGAGGACTTCCTGGGGCCCGCGATCCTGGGCTACTTCGACCGTCTGTTCGACGGCCGCAAGCTCACGATCCTGGGCTACAACCGCCAGCGGATTCCGGGCAACTGGAAGCTGATGCAGGAGAACATCAAGGACCCCTACCACCCAGGCCTGCTGCACACCTGGTTCGTCACCTTCGGTCTCTGGCGCGCCGACAACAAGTCCCAGCTGCTGATGGACGCGCAGCATCGCCATGCGGCCATGGTGTCCACCCGCGGCGCGGCCGGCAAGGCGGCCGACGTGACCCAGGTGTCCAGCTTCAAGGCGGGCATGGAACTGAACGACCCGCGCTTTCTCGACATCGTGCACGAAGACTGGTGGGGTGCACCGACGGCCGTGATGATGACCGTGTTTCCGAGCGTCATCTTCCAGCAGCAGGTCAACAGCGTGTCCACACGCCACATCCAGCCGGACGGCAAGGGCGCCTTCGATTTCGTCTGGACGCATTTCGGCTTCGAAGACGACAGCGAAGAGATGACGCAGCGCCGCCTGCGCCAGGCCAACCTCTTCGGCCCGGCGGGCTTTGTGTCGGCCGACGATGGCGAAGTCATCGAGTGGTCGCAGGAAGGCTTCGAGACCAAGCCCGCGCACCGCACGTTGGCCGAACTCGGTGGCCGGGAGGTCGGCGACACGGACCACATGGTCACGGAGACGCTGATCCGCGGCATGTACGAATACTGGCGCAAGGTGATGGAGGCGTGACCATGGAGTTCCAGACCTACTACGAACTGACGCAACTCTATGCCCGCTACGCAAGTGCACTCGACGCCGCCGATTGGGATGCCTGGCCGGAGTTCTTCATCGACGACTGCACCTACAAGCTGCAGCCGCGCGAGAACCACGAACGCGGTTTTCCACTCGCCACGCTGACTTTCGACAGCAAGGGCATGCTGAAGGACCGCGTCTATGGCATCCGCGAGACGCTGTTCCACGACCCCTACTACCAGCGCCACGTGGTGGGTGCGCCGCTCGTCCACCAGGTCGGTGCCGATGGCCGCATCCACAGCGAGGCCAACTACGCGGTGCTGCGCACGCGCCTGTCCAAGGAGTCCACCGTTTTCAACGTGGGCCGTACGCTCGATGAGGTGGTGCGCACGCCCGAGGGCCTGAAGTTCGCTTCGCGCCTGGTCATCTACGACAGCGAGATGATCCCCAATTCGCTGATCTACCCCATCTGAGGAACTGCCATGACCACGAACTGGATTGACGCCGCCGCGCGGGACGACGTGCCGCAGGATGACGTGATGGGCCTGGCCGTTGCAGGACGGGACATCGCACTGTATGGCGTGGACGGCGAGGTCTTCGCCACCGACAACGTCTGCACCCACGGCCATGCACGGCTGTGCGACGGCTTCCTGGATGGGCACGAGATCGAGTGCCCGCTGCACCAGGGCAAGTTCGATGTGCGCTCCGGCCTGCCCACCTGCGCGCCGGTGACCGAGCCCCTGCGCAGCTACCCCGTCAAGATCGAAGGCGGCCGCGTCTGGCTGGCCTTCGACTGAGCGCTGCCACCCCCCACAAGGAAAGCCCATGACCGCCAAGCGACCAGAGGTTGCGGCCGCCGCATTGCCGGATGAAGGCGCGGCCGCCCGCCCGATCCACACCATCGTGATCGTCGGCACCGGCCAGGCCGGTGGCTGGGCCGCGCAGACGCTGCGCAGTGAAGGCTTCACAGGCCGCATCGTGCTGATCGGTGACGAGGTCCACCCGCCGCACGAGCGGCCACCGCTGTCCAAGGCGGTGTTGTCTGGCGCCGCACAGCCCGAGACGACGCGCCTGATGAAGCCCGAGGCCTTCGACGCCCTGGGTGCGCAATGGCGGCCCGGGGTGCAGGCGCGCCGCATTGACCGCGCCGCCAGGCAGGTGCTGCTGTCCGATGGCGAAGCGGTGCCCTACGACAAGCTCATCCTGTGCACCGGAGGGCGGGCCCGCCGACTCGCTGTGCCCGGGGCCGACCAGGTGCCGCTGCACACGCTGCGCACCATCGAAGATGCGATGGCGCTGGCGCCCGCGCTTATGCCCGGCCGCCGCGTGGTGGTGGTGGGCGGCGGCTGGATCGGCCTGGAGGTGGCGGCCACGGCACGCCAGCGGGGCGCTGACGTCGTGGTCGTCGAGACGCAGGGCCGCCTGTGCGAACGCACCGTACCGGCCGCGATATCGGAGTACCTGCTGGCGCTGCATCACTCTCAGGGAACCCGCGTTGTGCTGGGCGCTGGAGTCCTAGGCTTTGCGCGCGCGGCGGATGGCCGCTCGGAAGTGCGGCTCGCTGATGGCAGCGTGCTCGCGGCCGACACCATCGTGCTGGGCATCGGCCTGGTGCCCAACGACGAACTGGCGCGCGAGGCGGGCCTGGCCTGCGAAGGCGGCGTGCTGGTCGATGCCCGGTGCCGCACGTCCGACCCCGACATCCTGGCCGCTGGCGACGTGGCCGTGGCTCTCAACCCCTGGGCCGGGCGCAGGCTGCGGCTCGAGTCGTGGCAGAACGCGCAGGACCAGGGCATCGCTGCCGCGCGCTCGGCCCTGGGCCACGCGGTGGACTACCAGCCGCTGCCCTGGTTCTGGTCCGACCAGTACGACATGAATCTGCAGATCTACGGCGTGCCGACGCCCGCGCACCGTGTGGTGCAGCGCGGCGACCAGGCCAGCGGCGGCTTCGTGCTGTTCTACCTGGCCGGCGACGTGGTCCAGGCCGCCATCGGCCCCAATGCGGCGCGCGACCTGCGCTTCGCGCGCCGGCTGATCGAGCAGCGCAGGCCCGTCGATACCGAACGCCTGGCGGACCTGGGCACGCCGATGTCCAAGCTGTGAACCAGGCGCCCGTTGCTTACTGCCCAAGGCCTGAACCCACCCCACCACCACTTTCAAAAAAGGGAAACCCCGATGACCTCCACCACCTATCTCTGGAATCCACCGCCGGTCTATGCGCTGCCGGTGCGTGGCCGAAGCGAGCGCCTGCCCATCCAGCGGCTGTTTTTTGTCGGCCGCAACTACCACGCGCATGCGGTCGAGATGGGGCGCCCGGTCGACAAGTCGGTCGAGGTGCCTTTCTACTTCACCAAGGCACCGTCCACACTGGTCGAGTCCGGTGCCACCGTGGCCTACCCGCCGGGCACCCAGGACTACCACCACGAAATGGAACTGGTGGTGGCCATCGGCGCGCCCGGCTTTCGCGTGCCCGAGGCCGAGGCTCCGCGCCTCATCTACGGCTATGCCTGCGGTCTGGACATGACGCGCCGCGACCTGCAGCTGGTGGCGCGCGAGAAAGGCCGGCCCTGGGACTTGGGCAAGGACGTGGAGCAGTCCTCCGTGGTCTCGGAGATCGTGCCGATGCAGCAGGCCGTCCTCAGCCAGGGCGAGCTGGCGATGTCGGTCAACGGGAAGGTACGCCAGAAGTCCGACCTGTCCAAGCTGATCTGGAACATCCCCGAGCTGATCGCCGACCTGTCCAGGTTCTACCACCTGCTGCCCGGCGACCTGATCTTCACCGGCACGCCCGAAGGCGTGGGCCCGGTGCAGCCAGGTGACCGCATCGACGGCCAGATCGACGGCGTGGGCAGCATCGTGCTCCACGTCGGCCCTGCGGAGTGACACAACGATGAATCAAGGAGACAAACCCACCATGACCACCGACCTGACGCCTTCCCCCGTGCGGCTGCATGCCGTGGCGGGGCGGGGCCAGCCCGACCCCACGCCCGCGCTGGAGGAGCTCTACCGAGGCTTCGAGCAGGAACTGCTGGTGCCGCTCTGGACCGAGATCGGCGACCTGATGCCCCGGCAACCCCAATCCAAGGCCGTGCCTCACCTGTGGCGCTGGGACCGGCTGAAGGCACTGGCCGCGCAGGCCGGCGAGATCGTGCCCGTGGGCCGCGGTGGCGAGCGCCGCGCGATCGCGCTGGCCAACCCGGCGCTGGGCGGCCGTCCGTTCGCCACGCCCACGCTGTGGGCCGCCATCCAGTACCTGATGCCGGGTGAAGATGCTCCCGAGCACCGGCACACGCAGCACGCCTTCCGCTTCGTGGTGGAGGGCGAGGGCGTCTGGACGGTGGTCAATGGCGATGCGGTGCGCATGTCGCGCGGCGACTTCCTGCCGCAGGCAGGGTGGAACTGGCACGCCCACCACAACGCCGCCACCGAGCCCATGGCCTGGATCGATGGCCTGGACATTCCGTTCTCTTACTACACCGAGAGCCAGTTCTTCGAGGTCGGGCGCGAGCGGATTTCGCCCGCCGAGCGCACCACGGCGGAGCGTTCGTACTCCGAAAGGCTCTGGGGCCACCCCGGCTTGCGCCCCGTCTCGATGGCGGGAGCGCAGCCCGCCACCCCGCTCCTGGCCTACCGCTGGGTGGACACCGACCGCGCGCTGGCCGATCAGCTCGCCCTGGAGACCGAAGGCCAGGCCGGCACGCTGAGCCCGGGGCATGCGGCGGTGCGCTTTACCAACCCTGCCACCGGCGGCGACGTGCTGCCGACGATGCGCACCGAGATGCACCGCGTGCGCGCGGGCGGCGCGACGCGCGTCCATCGCGAGGTGGGCTCGTCCGTGTTCCAGGTGTTCGACGGCAGTGGCACCGTGACCGTGGGAGAGCGCACCTGGCACGTGGCGCGCGGCGACTTGTTCGTGGTGCCGTCGTGGCAGCCGTTCTCGGCCGAGGCATCCGCCTCGGGTGCGCTCGACCTTTTCCGTTTCAGCGACGCGCCGATTTTCGAGGCGCTGCACGCCCACCGCGCCCAGACCACCGGTTGAGCCGGAGGCCTCCGGCCCACATGCCGCGCTTGCCCACCCCACTGATCAGCCACGAAACAACAGGCCGATTCCGGCCCCAATGACAAGGAGACATAGCCATGACCACAGCCATCCGTACTTCCATTTCCCGCACGGCCGCTGCGCTTTGCGCCTGGGCCCTGCTGACCGCTGCGGGCTTGCCCGGCGCAGCGGCGCAGACATACCCCACCAAGCCCGTGCGGTCCGTCGCGCCGTATTCCCCGGGCAGCGGCCCGGACGCGGTGATGCGCATCCTCAGTGAAAGGCTGTCGCGCCACTGGGGCCAGCAACTGGTCATCGACAACAAGCCGGGCGCCAACGGCTTCATCGCCATTGGCGACGCCAAACGCGCAGCGCCTGACGGCTACACCGTGCTGCAGGTGGACAACACGCACATGGCCTTGCAGCCGCATGTGTTCAAGCAACTGCCCTACGACCCGCTGAAAGACTTCGAGCCGGTGGCACCGGTGTACTTCACCAACTTCTTCGTGGTGGTGGCGGCCAATTCGCCGTGGAAAGACATGGGAGACCTGATCAAGGCAGCCAAGGCGGCACCCGGCGAGATCACCTATGGATCATGGGGCATCGGCAGCGTGGCCCATGTCGGCGCGGCAATGCTCGAAGCCGCGACCGATACGAAGATGATGCACGTGCCCTACAAGGACATGGGGAACGTCTACACCTCCGTCGCCACCGGTGACATCAAGTGGGCGTTCGGCACGGCGGCGACGGCCGGACCGATGTACCAGGCCAAGAAGGTGAAGTTCCTGGCGCTCGCCGCACCCAAGCGTCTGGCGGGCTTCACCGATATCCCGACCGTCGGCGAGGCGGGCGGGCCGGCGGGGTTCGAGGTGAAGACCTGGGTGGGTTTGTTCGCTCCTGTCGGCACACCGAAGGCGTCGATCGAGAAGATCAATGCCGATGTGGGCAAGGTGCTCGCGACCGCCGAGGTCAGGGAACGCCTGGCGACGTTCGGATTCGAGCCCTACATTGGCCCGCCGAGCGAGCTGCTCCGCGCCATCGAACGCGATTCGCGCACGTTCGGTGATGTCGTCAAGCGCGCCAAGATCGCTCTGGACTGACCATGAAGCTCTACACCTTCTTCCGCAGTGGAACGTCCCACCGCCTGCGCATCGCGCTGAACCTGAAAGGCCTTTCGTACGAGCAGGTCGCGGTCGATCTGCGGCGCGAGGAGCATCTGGCGCAGGCCTTCAAGGCGATCAATCCGCAGCAGTTCGTGCCGGTCCTGGAGACGGACGACCGCCTGATGACCCAGTCGCCGGCCATCATCGAATGGCTCGAAGAGCGCCATCCGAGTCCGCCGCTGCTCCCCACCGATGCCGCAGAGCGTGCCCAGGTGCGCGCACTCGCGGCCATCGTGGGCTGCGATATCCACCCGGTCAACAACCGGCGCATCCTGGAAGCCTTGCGCCACCGTTTTGGCGCGGACGAGGCAGCCGTGAACGATTGGTGCGGCACCTGGATCGGCGCGGGCTTCGACGCCATCGAAACACTGCTCGCGAGCGACCGGCGGCGTGGCGACTTCTGCTTTGGCAAGCACCCTACGCTGGCCGATGTCTACCTGGTGCCGCAGGTGGAGAGCGCGCGCCGCTTCAAGGTCGACCTGGCGCGCTGGCCGCGGGTGCAGGCGGTGGACCTGGCCTGCGGGCAACTGGACGCGTTCCGGCAAGCCGCGCCCAGTGCGCAGCCCGATGCGGGCTGAACCTCAGTCGCCCTGCATGTAAAAGGCCTCGGCATGGATGTGGGCCGGCTCCATGCCCTTGCCCAGCGCCACCAGCGTGGTCGTCTCCACCATCGGCGGTGAGCCGCACAGATACGCATGCCAGCCGCGCAGGCTGGCGTGGTCCTGTTCGATGGCCTGGGTCACCAGCCCGCGCCGCTGCGCCGCAGGGTCCGCGCCCGAGGCCACCACCACATGCACCTGCAGCGCAGGATGTGCGTGGCGCAGCTGGTCCAGCCAGGTGAGGCCGTACAGCTCGCGTGGCGAGCGCACCCCGAAGTACAGGTGAATGGGGTTGCGCATGCCGGCGGCCACGGCGCCACGCACCACCGAAAGCACAGGTGCCAGCCCCGTACCTCCCGCCACGCACAGTATCGGCCCGGTGTGCTGCTGGCGCAGATAGGCTGCACCCAACGGCCCGCTGACCTTGACGGCATCCCCTGCCTTCAGTTGATCCACGATGTAGCCGCTGACCCGGCCCCTGGGCATCAGCTGCACGTGGAACTCCAGCAGCTCTTCGCCCGGCAAGCTCGCCATGGAATAGGGACGCACGTGGGCCGGCGTGAAAGCGATCTGCGCGTACTGGCCCGGTGAGAATGCGATCGGCTTGCTAACCTTGAGCAGCAGGCGCCGGATGTCGACCGCCAATGGCTCGATGGCCGCGACAGTGGCCTTGGCCACACGCGCCCGGTGCACCACGGCCTCCTCGGGCGCCGGCACTTCGATCGTGCAGGCCTCGGTCACATAGGTCTGGCAGGCCAGCACGGCACCGTCCATGCCGTCCAGCGGGCGCTGCTGCTCACGCCCCCCATCGAACACCTCGCCATCGAGCACCCGGCAGCGGCAGATACCGCAGCGGCCGGAGAGGCAGGAGTAGGACATCGGAACCTGCGCCGCGCGCAGGGCGTCGAGCAGATTCACGCCCGGTGCGGCACGGATCACGCGGTTAAGCGGCTGAACAAGAATGTCCATGGCGGGCGGGCTGCGAGATCATTCATGCGATTGTGCATAAGAATCATCGGCTGCAATACCATTGCCGCTTCATATCACCCGCACTGATGGAGTGGCGATGGAGTTATCTGACATCGATCTGAACCTGCTGGTCTTGTTTCAGCAACTCATGGTCGAGCGGCGCGTGTCCAAGGTGGCCGACAACATGGGCCTCACCCAGCCTGCCGTCAGCAATGCGCTGGCCAAGCTGCGCCGAATCTTCGGCGACGAGTTGTTCCTGCGCACGTCGGGCGGCATGGTGCCCACGCCCTTTGCCGAACAACTCGGCGAACCGGTCGGATACGCGCTGGGCATGATCCACAGTGGACTGAACCAGCGCATGCAGTTCACGCCGGCCACGCTCAAGCGCACCATCACCATCGGCATGACGGACATTGGAGAGATCGTCTTCCTTCCAGCGCTGCTGGAGCGCCTGGGGCGGGAAGCGCCCGGTGTGACGCTGAATACCGTGCGCAACAACGCGACCAATCTGCGCGACGATATGGAGTCTGGCAAGGTGGACCTGGCCATCGGCCTGCTGCCCCAGCTCAAGGCGGGCTTCTTCCAGCGGCGGCTGTTTCGCCAGCGCTATGTGTGCCTGTTCCGCAAGGGCCACACGCTGGACCGGCCGAAGCTGCTGCTCGCCGACTACAAGGCAGCGGAGCACCTGGTGATCGTCGCCGCGGGCACGGGGCACGGCAAAGTCGACGAGTTGATCCAGAAGGCCGGCATCGACCGCCTTGTGCGGCTGAGCGTGCCGCACTTTGTCAGTGTGGGCCACATCCTGCAAGGCACGGCGCTGGTGGCGACGGTGCCCGAGCTCCTGGCACTCAAGCTGATCGATCCCTTCGGGCTGACATTGCGCACGCACCCGGTCAAGTTGCCCGAGGCACCGATCAGTGTGTTCTGGCATGCCAAGGTGCATCGCGAACCAGTGAACCAGTGGCTGCGTGGCATGGTGTTCGAGTTGTTCGGCGGCGATCGCGCTGATGGCAGCGGGTCGCCGTGACCGCCGACAGTCTGGGGCCGTCCGCAAGCTCGCTCCTGAACCGACGCCGCCATCCAGGCTCCCATCGCAGACAAAAAAAAAGGGGCGCAGACATCCGTCCACGCCCCTCCCGTCTTGCGCTGCCAGGCCATCGATTCCGGCCTATCGCGCTGATTCAATTCACGGCACCAACGCAGCCATCTCCCCCGCAGGCACCACCCCATAGTGGTCCAGCTGCATCGAGTACTGCGCGCGGCCCGAAGACAAGGCGCGCAGGCTGCCGATGTAGCCGAACATCTCTTTCAGCGGTACCTCGGCCTCGACCGTGGCGGCATTGCCGCGCTGGCCCTGGCCGCGCACGATGCCGCGGCGGCGGTTCAGGTCGCCGATGCTGTCGCCCAGGTACTCGGCCGGGGTGATGACCTCCACGGCCATCACGGGCTCCAGCACCTGGGGTGCCGCTTTCGCAAAACCTTCGCGGAAGGCGGCCATGGCCGCCAGCTCGAAGGCCAGCGTGGACGAGTCACGCTCGTGGAAGCTGCCATCCACCAGCGTGGCCGCGAAGTCCACGGCGGGGAAGCCCGCCACCACGCCCGTGAGGGCGGCGCGGCGGATGCCGGCCTCCACCCCAGGGATGAACTCGCGCGGCACGGCGCCGCCGACGATGCGGTTGTCAAAGCGGATGCCTTCGCCCCTTGGCAGGGGTTCGAGCAGCAACCTCACCTCGGCGAACTGGCCGGGGCCGCCCGATTGCTTCTTGTGCACATGGTGTACCTCCACACTCTTCGAAATGGTTTCGCGGTAGGCCACCTGGGGACGGCCGACCGACACGTTGACGCCGTGGCGTGCGCGCAGCTTCTCGATCGAGACCTCGAGCTGCAGCTCGCCCATGCCGGACAGAATGGTCTGGCCGGATTCGGCATCGTGCTGCAGGCGCAGGCTCGGGTCTTCGCGCAACAGGGACTGCAGGGCCTTGGACAGGCCTTGCTGGTCCGCGCTCGCCTTGGGCTCGATGGCCACGTGGATCACCGGCTCGGGCACGCTGATCTGCTCCAGCACCACGGGGTGGGCCGGGTCGCTCAGCGTGTGCCCCGTCAGCGTGTCCTTGAGGCCCACGACGGCGGCGATGTCGCCCGCCACCAGCTCGTCGCGCTCGATGTGCTTGTCGGCATGCACTTCGTACAGGCGCGACACGCGCTCGGTCTTGCCCGTGCTGGTGTTGAGCACCACGTCGCCCCGGCCCAGACGGCCGCTGTACACGCGCACGAACACCTTGGCGCCGTGGTCGTCGGTGACGACCTTGAACGCCAGGGCCTTGAACGGGTCCGCAGCGGTCTCGCCGCCTTCGCGCACGATGTCGTCCGGAGAGGGCAAGTAGTCCACCACGGCGTCGAGCAAAGGCTCCACGCCGCGGTTCTTGAAGGCCGAGCCGGCCAGCGCGGGCACGAAGGTGCCTGCCAGCACGCCCTTGCGGAGGGCGGCATGCAGCACGTCCACAGCGACCTCTTCGCCGTTCACGTAGGCCTGCAGCGCGGCTTCGTCCTGCTCCACGGCGGCCTCTACCAGGCGGGCGCGTGCGCGCACGGCTTGCTCGAGCAGCTCGGCGGGCACGTCGGCTTCGCGGTAGGGCGCACTCGCGTCGTCCTTGTCCCAGATGCGGGCGCGCAGGCTCAGCAAGTCCACCACGCCGCGGAAGTCGCCTTCCGCACCGATGGGGATCTGCAGCGGCACCACGCGCACGCCCAGGCGTTCTTCCATCATGGCCACCACGCGGTGGAAGTCGGCTCCCACGCGGTCGAGCTTGTTGATGAACGCGATGCGCGGCACACGGTATTTGTCGGCCAGGCGCCAGTTGGTCTCGGTCTGTGGCTCCACGCCGGCCACGCCGTCGAACACAACGACTGCGCCATCGAGCACGCGCAGCGAGCGGTTCACCTCGATGTTGAAGTCAATGTGCCCGGGCGTGTCGATCAGGTTGAGCTGCGTGCCCTTCCAGTGCACGGTGACGGCCGCGCTGTTGATGGTGATGCCGCGCTGTTGCTCCTGCGGATCGAAGTCCATGTGCGCCGTGCCGTCGTGCACTTCGCCGATGCGGTGGCTTTCGCCCGTGTAGAACAGGATGCGTTCGGTGGTCGTGGTCTTGCCCGCGTCGACGTGGGCGATGACGCCGAGGTTGCGCAGATGGGCATTGCTGGTGTTGCGTGAATTTCTCATGGCGAATCTTTCAATCTCTTGCGGCTGCGCCCGGCTCTGCGAGCAGCTGCCGCCTGGTTGGCTATCTGCCAGCCCAGGCGAGATGGATTCGCCTTCAGGCTAGCGTTGAATCGGTGTTGTGCTGTCGCCGAAGCCCGGGCGCACGGAACTCAAGCTCCGGCGGCCGGGAATCGTGGCAATCAACTTGTCGTAGGTACGCATAGATTGGGTGGTGAGAAAGTCTGAAAAAAACAAAAAACCCCGGAGGTGGAGCCTGCCGGGGTTTTATGGACCGGAAGGCGCACAGCCCTCCGACACGCGATCGAGGGGCGCAACTAGGGGGCGAACGATGCCTTGATCACGTTGGTGAGATTTTTCATAACAGCGAATTATCCTCCTCGCACAAAAAGCTTGCAAGCGACCTGGCTGCCTGCCTGCGCCTGCCGCCTCCGGCTCGGGCAAAGAACTGGCTGTTGCCTGGCCGCACGGCGTTCGAAACCTGCACACGGCAGGGCCGAATCGACGTTGCAGGCACAGCGGGCGGCAGGACGGCGCAACTGAATCGTGCGTGCATGCCTGTCGCTGCATCGAAGGTGGATGACCACTGTAGGCCACACAGCGACTGCCGTCACGCGCGATTTTCCAACGGAAGGGTGCCATCGGCGACAACAGTCACTGCCTGGTCAAAACTCGGCGATGAACGGCCAGCAGGGGCATGGGCAGCACACCTCATTCTCCTGTGCGCCGCCACACCAGCCCCAGCGCCTTGACTTTCTGCCAGGCACTGGCGCGTTCGTCTGAAAGCACGTCCAGAAAGTCCGACAGGCGTTTGGACTTGACCATGGTGTAAACCGTCAGCAAGGTGGTCAAGGCAAACACGACGGCAAAAATCCCCAGCTTGCGGCCCGGGGGAGCATCGGCCTCGGCCAGCAAATTCATGCCCAGGAAGCCCGTGGTCACGGTGCCGATCAGGCCAAAGATGGTCACGACCGTCAGCCTGACGACGGTGTTGGCCTGGCGGCGCAGGCTGTCCGCGTCCAGGTACTGGTTCATTTCGCCAATGCGCTCCTTGACCTCCGTGTACAGCGGGTCCAGCCCGAGGTGGTTGGCGCACATGCGGAACAGGGCACGCACCTGCGCCTGTTCGGACACCTCGTGGAACCAGTAGCGGTGCGTGAAGCGCAGAAAGCCGGCAAAGCTGTCACGGATCGTGCGCTTGAAGCGGCGCACGCTGGCGGCGTCGGCAATGTCCAGGTTTTTCAGTGCCTCGGCCAGCCGGTCCGAGAACATCAGCAGCGCCGCTTTCTGAAAATGCGCGATCAGGAACAACAAGAAATGCTGGTGCCGGAACTGCGCCAGCACCCCCCGGTCGCGGCAGACAAAAAACGGGCTGTGGGCATCGCCCAGCACCAGCAGCGAATGGCCGCTGCAAAGATACCGCGTGTTGGGAGCCGCGCCACTGTGGCTCCAGAATCGGTCGTAACAAAACCGGTTTTCGAAGTCGGCCAGATGCTCTTCGGCGTAGGGCAGGCTGGCGTCGTCGCTGGAGGTGGCCGCCCCGGTCACCAGGCCGAGGCGAACGAAGTCGCTGCGGCTCAGTGCGCGCGGGTTGTCCAACGCCAGAAAGGCCAGTTGCGGCATGCGGTAGTACTCGATCTGGCGGTAGCGCAGAGGCCCACTGCGCTCGGAATGGTCGCTCACCAGGGGCTCCAGCAGCCAGGCCCAGTGGGCCGCGATGCGCGGAGCACGGTGGCTGCTGACATGGGCCATGAAGAGGTCACGCTGGTTGGCATCGGACTGGGCCAGCACCTGCCCGGCGGCGTCCAGCCACTCGGCGCTGTACAGGCAGTGCTGCGCATGGCCGTTGGCGTCCCAGCCGGCGGGGTAGCCGCGGCCAAAGCGGTACAGCAGCTCCTGTGCCTGGGCCAGCGCCAGGTCGCGGGCACTGACCTCGACATTGAGCAGCACCAGATCCAGGTCGAGGAAAAAGTAAAGGTCCACATGGACGATGTCGAGCGTGATCGGTGGCGCACCGGGGTGCAGCACCGCCCGCACGGCGCTGACGTCGCTGCGCCGGAACACCCGCATCGGTGAACCTGCGGCGCTGCTGCCTTTCTGGCTACGCCCCTCGCCGTACAGGAAGCGCTGCACGTAGGGCAAGAAGGTCACGAACTCGTTGTAGTGGCGCTCGTGAAAACGATCGCTGTCGCCCGTGAATTCATCCACCACCTCGCGCCAGGGCGAGGCCTCGCCCATGTCCGCCAGCACCTGCCAGGGCTTGGCGTGCCGCCCCTCGGAACCCCGCACCGGCATCAGGCGCAGGGGCCACAACAGGACCTGGCGCAACTCCCGCACGCAGGCGGGATGGGACTCGGTTGACATGCAGTGGCCTTTCGTCTGGTTCGTGATGCCGAGCAACACACTTGCGGCGTGGGCACCGTGCGCCGAGTGGCGGTTCATTCAGCCGTCACGGCGTGGGCGCCAGCGCCCATGTCACGTGGTGCAGCCAGGAAATCAATCCCGGATTTCCTCGCGACCTGCCGAAAACCGGGCTTCGGAAACCATGCTAACCAAAACAGCGGAGGATGGGTCCACCGCATCGGCGATCGGCCCATTTCCGAGCAGGCCCGCCGTCCGTAAGAAAGCCGCCAAATGTTCCCGCGTCGAACTACCCAGGCGCCACCGCGTCAGGTTGCAAACGAGACGCGCTGCCACGCTGCGCAGTGGATGTGAATCGGCGTTCCACCTGCAGCAGGAAGTGCGAGAGCAAAGTGGAATACAGCTTGTCGCCCAATGCTGCATCTTCCATGCCAACATCGAGATTGGGGTTGTCGTTGATCTCGATGACATAGACACCAGAGGCCGTGGCCTTGATGTCCACCCCATAAAATCCATTGCCAACCAGGCGCGCGGAGTTGACGGCTGCCGCCAGCACCTCTGTGGGCACATCTTGCAGCGGTACGCCCTGCACCCGCCCCTCCGTGTACTTGCCATTTGCTGTGTGCTGCAGTATCTGCCAGTGCCCATTGCACATGAAGTACTTCGCCGCGAAGACCGCTTGCCCCGCCAGAACCCCGACGCGCCAGTCAAAGTCTGTGTACATGTACTCCTGCAGCAGGATGATTTCCGATTCCCTGAGCATGCCTTTCGCAATGTCCTGGAGATGCTCAAAGCTCTCCGCCTTCTTGACACTGCGGCTGAACGCACCATCCGGTACTTTCACCACCACGGGGTAGTCCAGCGTGTGCTCCATGCCGGCCAGCGTGCGCCGGCTGGCCATGCGCGTCACCGGTGTGGCAATGGCATGCTCGCGCAGAAGCTCCGCCAAAAAGGCTTTGTTCGTGCAGCGCAGGATGGACACGGGGTCGTCTATGACCGGCATGCCCTCGGCGACAGCCTTTCTCGCAAACTGAAAGGTATGGTGCGTCACCGCGGTGGTTTCCCGAATGAACAGCGCATCGAACTGGGTCAGGCGGGAGAAGTCCTTCTTCTCGATAAGCTCCACCGCAATTCCCATGTCCTGCCCCACATCAACCAACTTCTTGAGCGTCCTGAGACTGGACGGAGGAAGCGGGTCATCCGGATCGTGCAGGACCGCGAGGTCCATCCGGGGCAGGGGCATGGCGACCATGGGGCGCCAGCTGCGCCGCGTGTACTGGCGGAGCGCTCGAACAAAGACCTCATCGCGCGCAGGCTCGACATCGCGAAGGTCCAACGCCTGTATTCCGCCGAGCTGCCAGTTTGCGGACTGCTCCTGCCGTTCGAGGGTGATCTCCATCAATGGACAACGGAACAGTTCAAAGCTCTTTCGAGCCAGCGGCGCCAGCACGGGGTCCTCCATGACCCCGAAGAACACATGCAAGGTCAGCGTATTCACGGAGCCGGGGATTTCCTTCAGCGGACCGACCAGTCTATTGAGCTGCACGAACGCTTCATCAGGCTGCATTCGCTTGCGCTGAAGGCTGAGTATGGTGTCCACGCTGGGGGTGACCCGGTCGCCACGCGCCTCCGCCAGCAGGGAGCAGTAGTAGCCCATGCTGAGATAGCCATAAGTCCGGCAAAGGTTCGTGACCTTGCGAAAACGCCCCCGGGCATCCGGCTCCTCCGCGACGAATTGATCGGCGGTGATGACTCTGATCTCGGGCTCGCTCCATCGAAAGTCTGCGAGCTTCTCCACCACGATCACATGTTCTGAAGACAATTTATTTCTTTCCGGAGATGACGACCGCGGCAGTGCGCCTGCGGCGCCCGTACTTGGCGATCTTCTTGAATTCACCAAAGCTGATGGACACTCCGCCGTCCGGGTCACTGGAACGCGCCATAGGGTCCAGAAGGCGAAAAACCGCGCCGTCAAAGCCGGTGATTACCACCCAATGTGGCGTTTTCTCCCGGTGAAGCCGCCACAGACTGATGAGGACAATGGGCAGGCTTCCCATGCGCAATTGCTCAATCACGCTTTCGGGAGAGACGGGCCGGGCATGGACAGGAACGCGGTGAGCCTCCAGTTCCAACCGGAAGTCGTTTTCCACCAGCTGGATGACGTCTTTCTTGAGAGGGTCGCGCACACTGTCCATGAAGAGTGATGCGCCAGCCGCTGCATAGACCGACACGTCAAAGCCGCGGCGCAATGCCGCATGCGCAAGTCCGAAAGGACCACACCCACCATGGCCCGCCGCCATAAAGACCGTTGTGGCCTCACGCCATAGGCGGATTTCGGCGGCTTGATTGACAGGGATGGACGGGTCCACGGCAGACATGGCCATCAGCAATGCGCAGGGCCCACAGGTGAAATCCAGCGTCTGGGCGTAGTGCCGCACCCGAGAGGCGTTCCCTTCTCGCGCCCGCGCGTCGTCGAAGAGATCCTTCTGAAAGCACAAAGCGGCTTCGCCATCGCCGTAGTAGGCAAGCTTGCGACCCATCCCCACGAATCCATGGCGAAGGAACAGGCGGTGTGCGCAGACATTGGAAGTCCTGCTCTCCAGCCTCAAAACCGCGCACCCGGCTTCTCGCGCGTCCCTGATCGCCGCGACCAAAAGTTCACCGGCCATGCCGGAACCCCGTGCGGCAGACGCCACAGCGATCGAGTACAGGCGAGCTACAGAGGATCCCTTGCGGCGCAATACCACGCAGGCCCCCTCCAAGACTTCGCTCGATCTGCACACGAGAACGCGGGCCGACGGGCTGGCCAGCATGCGTTGCCAACTTCTGAACGAGATTCTGTCGTTCTCGAAAGCCGCGCGCTCCAGCCGATCCAGCGCGGCCAGATCGCCACGGTTCGCCGGCTCCACCTTGCTCCGATGGGCAGACGGCTTCATCGAAGACCGCGCCCGGATTTGCGCGCCCCCCGGTCAGATAGCTTCAACGCCATCCACGCGACGCCGATCGGAACCAACAGTACCAGCAGCGCCAGCGACACATGCACCCAGTCATCCATGGATTGACCTTCCGGGATCGCAACGCCTGCGATCCGACAGCCACGCTCCCATGGATGGGGCCCACTGGATGCGGAGCGATGTCAATGGCACGGGAATTCCTCAGCACCAGCGACTTTCACCACGCGGCCAAACTCGGCGTGCGGCAACACGCGCATCACGCAGCACACGGTGTGCAATACATCCTTGCGTTGCACAAGCAAGCTGAGACTTGCCCGCTCGCGGGGCCTGTCCAGACACATTCGGTACCCCCGCAACCGGGCGCCCAGAGCCGAATGAAGTGTCTTTCGCAAATCCTGTGCGTCAGTGCATGAAGCGACCAGGGGCAGCGCCACCAGAGAGGCCGGGCCGTCGCACTCCCCGGGGAAGGGCAGCATGGCCACCCGGTGCAGGCTGATCCCTGCATATGTTTGCAGCATGTCTTTCACCACGGGGGCCACCTTCAAAAAAAGGGGGCAGTGGCATCTGTTGAACATGCACCCAGTCTAGAAAGACTGGTGTAAATCGTTCGTAAAAACTGGGGGGCCAACCGTCAATTCGTTGTCAAATTCCGCGGCCACATCACGCAATGGGGGAAACGCGCCAGGCGCACCGCTGCAGCCCTGGAGTTCATCGCTTGTGGAGTCACACCGCGAGTCGGTACCCCACTCCCGATTCGGTCAGCAGGTGACGAGGCTGCGCCGGATCTGCCTCGAGCTTCTGCCTGAGATGCCCCATGTAGATGCGCAGGTAGTGGCTCTGGTCCGACCGCATCGGCCCCCACACTTCGCGGAGCAGCTGTTTCTGGGTGATGACCCTTCCCGAATTGGCGACCAGCACCGACAGCATGCGGTACTCGGTCGGCGTCAGGTGGACTTCAACCCCGCCCTTGCGTACCAGCCGAGCGCTGCGGTCCACCTCCACGTCGCCAAAATGAAAAGCTGGCTCCACCCCATCCACGGTGAGCCCATTTCCTGTCGCCGCACGCGGACGGCGAAGATTGGCACGCACGCGCGCCAGAAGCTCCCCCGTACCAAAGGGCTTGGTGAGATAGTCATCCGCTCCAGCGTCGAGTGCGGAGACCTTGTCGGCCTCATCGGTGCGCGCAGACAGGACGATGATCGGCACGGCGGACCAGCCCCGCACGTCGCGGATCAGGTCAATGCCATCGCCGTCAGGCAATCCCAGGTCCAGCACCAGCAGATCGGGCTGGCGGGTACCCGCCGCAGACAGTCCTTCGCGCACCGTCGCGGCTTCATGAACCTGCCATCCTTCTGCTTCGAGCGCACTGCGAACGAAGCGCCGGATCTGCGGCTCATCCTCAACCACCAGCACGGTACGTATTTGCATCGTATCCCGGGGCGGCAACGCCCCGCTCCATATCTTCCAAATCGGGATCGGGGGGAGGCTCTCGGCGCGGGAGCGTGATGGTGAATTCCGCCCCGCCCCCGGTTGCGCTGGCAGCGGAGATCGTTCCGCCGTGCGCGTGCACCACCGCCTTGCAGATCGCCAACCCCAGGCCCACGCCCGGTGTCGCCGATTCAGCCTGTCCCCGGGTGAATTTCTCGAACAGCAGGTGTTCCTTGCCACGCACAGAGGGTGGCAGGCCAGGCCCGTGGTCCGTCACGGTCAACACCAGACTCCCTTCTGTCGCAAACGCCTTGATGACAACGGGCGGTGCGCCGTACTTGGCGGCATTCTCAAGCAAATTCACCAGCACGCGCTCAATGAGGACGGGATCGAACTCCACCAGCGGCAAATGGGCGGGGATTTCCGTGCGAACGGTCAACTCCTTCAGCGCGGGCTTGGCGGCGCGTATCGAGGCGCCCACGACTTCCTCGACCGACTGCCAATCACGCCGCAAGTGGACACTTTGTCCCGAAACATCACTTTCCAGCCTGGCCATGTCCAGCAGGTTGCTGACCAGCGCGTTGAGCTGGTGCGCCTGATGCACGATGGCTTGTGCCACGGCATCGTGCTCCTCCGTCGGCAACCCCTTGAGCGATTCGGCCAGCGTGATCAGCGCCGTCAGCGGTGTTCTCACATCATGGGAGACAGCGCCCAGCAAGGCATTGCGCAGCCGCTCGGACTCCATGTCCACCACCGCCTTTTGCGCGATGTGGACGTAGTGCACACGTTCGAGCGCGATGGCGATCTGCCGGGCCAGGGTATCGAGTTGCTGAGCCTGCTCCGGAATCAGCAGCCACCTTGGGTGCGCGGGCTCCAGCGCCAGCACACCGCGCACCCTCATGGGCGCCTTGAGGGGGACATAGCGCCATGCCTGCGCCGCCAGGGTGCTCGTGGCCAGCCCCGCGCTCTGTCCTTGCCGCAAGGTCCAGTCGGCCACACTTTTGTCAAATTCCTGGGGCAGATCATCGGGGTAGTGAAGGCGGTCCGACGCGTCCAATGCAACCACCACCGCCCTGCCGCCAAAATGCCCCTGCACAGCCGCCGCGCCGATCTCGATGACCTGGCTCGTCTCCAGGGCCGCCGACAGCTCGCGCGCAAGCTCGAACAGCGATTGGGCCCGGCGCTCCCGGCTGTTGGACACTCCGGCCGCGAACCTGAGGCCGGCTGTGAGCTGTCCCACCAGAAGTCCCACCCCGAGCATCACGGCAAAAGTGACCACGTACTGCACGTCGCTGACCGCGAAAGACAGCCGCGGTGATACGAAGAAGAAATCGAAGGCCAGCACATTGAGCAGTGCGGCCATCGCCGCAGGCACGCGCCCGAATCGCATGGCGACCCCGACAACGCCGACCAGGTACAGCATCACGATGTTGGTCAACTCCAGGACGCCGTGCAACAGAGTCGCCATCAACGTGACCGCAATGCTGGCACCGAGCGCCCAGAGGAAGCCCTGCCAGCGCGGGTGTGCGGCCTCGTCGGTTTCCCTGGCCTCAACGCCGACTTTGTGGCTCCAGAGTGCCTGCGGCAACCGCCTCGAACTACCCGCGCGCGCCGTTTCCACGATATCAAGCGAGGGGGCAAGTCCCGCGATTTCCCGGCCCACCTCCCTGGTCGAAGGCCACTTCTGCCACCAGCGCCGCGGCGCAGGACGACCCAGGACCAGGGTGGCGCAATTGAGGTGAAGCGCCTGTGCAGCCAGGGCCGGCGCAACGTGGTCGCCCGTCAGCACCGCCGTCTCGGCGCCCAGCTCCTGCGCCAGTTGCAGCACGGCCAGAATCCTGTCGCGCTGCGGTGCGTCCAGCCTCTGCAGGCGCGGTGTCTCCACGTATGCGGCATGCCACTTCACATTGAGCTGCCCTGCCAGGCGCGCGGCCGCGCGCACGGTCTGCGCGGCATCTTCGTTCGGCCCGACACACGCCAGTATGCTGCCCGAGGTGTTCCAGGCGGCAGACACGCGCTCGCCGGGAGTGCCTGACTGTTCGATCCGCCATCCCAGGACGTCGTCCTCCACATGCTCAGCGGTGCGGCGCAGTGCGATTTCGCGCAGGGCAATCAGGTTGCCCTTGCGGAAGAAGCTCTGGGCCGCACGCTCAGCCTGCTGGGGGACATACACCTTCCCTGCACTCAGGCGGGATATCAGTTCATCGGGGGTGGCGTCGACAAGCACCACTTCGTCCGCGTCGTCCAGCACGGTGTCGGGCACCGTCTCATGGACCCTGATCCCCGTGATCGCACCCACGGTCCCATTGAGGCTCTCCAGATGCTGGACATTGAGCGCAGTCCACACATCGATGCCCGCGGCGAGCAGTTCCTGGACATCCTGCCAGCGCTTGGCATGGCGGGATCCCTGCACGTTGGAGTGGGCAAGCTCATCCACCAGGAGGATGGCCGGCTTGCGTGCAAGGGCCGCGTCCAGGTCAAATTCAAGGAGCAGCCGGCCACGGTACTCCACCTCCTTGAGGGGCAATGCATCCAATCCCGCGAGCAAGGCCGCCGTCTCGGCTCTGCCATGGGTTTCCACCACCCCGATCAGAACGTCGCGGCCAGCACCACGCTCCCGCTGCGCCGCACTGAGCATGGCCCAGGTCTTGCCCACCCCTGCATTGGCGCCGAAGTAGATGCGCAGCTTGCCGCGCGTGGTCTGCGCCTCCTGCGCGCGCAGTTGCGCGATCAACGCATCGGGGTCTGGGCGCTGCATGTCAGCCATGGCGTGCCTGGCTCCAAGCGGGCCCCATGGGCAAGAATGACAAAAGGCGGGATGCGCTGCTACCGTGCATCATTCAAGGCAAGATTCAGTGCCAGTACGTTCACCCTGAGTTCGCCAAGCAGGCCCAGGATCGGCTTTTCGGTGAGCTTGTCGACAAGGGCATTCACGCTCGCCACGGGGACGTGGCGGGCCCGCGCCACGCGGGCGGCTTGGTACTGTGCCGCCGCGACGCTGATATGCGGATCCAGACCGCTGGCGGACGCCGTCACCAGGTCCACGGGCACCGGCGCCAGATTGCCGGGGTCGGCCGCGCGCAATGCCTCCACGCGGGCCTTGACCGCATCGTTCAACGCCGGATTGAGGGGCCCCTGGTTGGAGCCGCCCGACGCCGTCGCGTTGTAGGGCATGGGCGCCGTGGCCGACGGACGCCCCCAGAAATGCGCGGGTTCCGTGAAATTCTGGCCGATCGACGAAGAGCCAACGGCCTGGCCATTGCGCTGCAAAAGGCTTCCCGCAGCCTCGTGGGGGAAAACGGCCTGCGCCGCTCCGGTAACGGCCAAGGGGTACAGCAAGCCCGTCAGCGCGCTGAGGGCTACAAACACGACAAGTGCTGGGCGAAGAATGTTTTTCATGGAAGGTTCCTCAAATCAGCCCTACGGCCACCAGTATCCAGTCAATCAGCTTGATGCCGACAAACGGCACGATCAAACCTCCGAGGCCATAGATCGCGAGGTTGCGGCGCAGCAGGGCCGCCGCCCCCACAGGGCGATACCGCACCCCTCGCAATGCCAGGGGGATCAGGAAGACGATCACCAGCGCATTGAAGATCACGGCCGACAAGATGGCAGACGACGGGCTCGCCAGCTGCATGACGTTGAGCGCGGAAAGCTGCGGATAGGTCGACACGAAAATGGCCGGAATGATGGCGAAATACTTCGCCACGTCGTTCGCTATCGAGAACGTCGTGAGAGAGCCTCGCGTCATCAAGAGCGCCTTGCCAGTCTCAACGACCTCCAGGAGTTTTGTCGGGTTGGAGTCCAGGTCGACCATGTTGCCAGCTTCCTTGGCGGCTTGCGTTCCGCTCCCCATCGCCACGGCGACATCGGCCTGCGCCAATGCCGGCGCATCGTTGGTGCCGTCACCGGTCATCGCCACCAGTCGTCCTTCCGACTGGTACTTGCGGATCAGCGCCAGTTTGTCCTCCGGGGTCGCCTCCGCCAGGAAGTCATCGACCCCGGCCTCCGCGGCGATGAAGGCTGCCGTGAGTTTGTTGTCACCCGTGATCATGACGGTGCGGATGCCCATGCGGCGCAACTCGGCGAAGCGCTCCTTGATGCCGACCTTCACGACATCCTTGAGTTCCACAACACCGAGCACCTGACGCCCTTCCGTCACCACCAGGGGGGTGCTTCCCCGGTACGCCACCTGGTCGGCGGCGGCCGCCACTTCGTGTGGCATGGCGCCCCCCAGCGCTTCCACATGCCGCGCAATGGCTTGCACGGCTCCCTTGCGCAGCATGGTTGCGGGCTGCCCGGACGCTTCGACGGCAGGGAGGTCGACACCGCTCATCCGCGTCTGCGCAGTGAAAGGCACAAGCAGCACGCCCTGCGGATTCTCGTCGGGGGTGCCCGAACGGCGGGCCAGCTCGACGATGCTGCGCCCTTCAGGCGTCTCGTCCGCAAGCGATGCCAGCAAGGCTGCGCGGGCCAGGCGGCCAGGTGAAACCCCTGGAGCAGGCAGGAACGCACTGGCTTGGCGATTCCCGTGGGTAATGGTCCCGGTCTTGTCCAGCAGGAGCACATCGACATCTCCTGCGGCCTCCACGGCCCGCCCCGAGGTCGCAATCACGTTGGCCTGCATCATCCGGCTCATGCCAGCCACGCCAACGGCCGACAGCAGTCCACCGATAGTGGTCGGGATGAGGCACACCAGCAGGGCCACCAGGGCCGTCAGAGAGACGACAGTCCCAGCCGCTGACGCCTGCACGCTGAAGATCGAAAAAGGCAGCAGGGTGACGGTGACCACCAGGAACACAATCGTCAATGCCACCAACAAGATCGTCAAGGCGACCTCATTGGGCGTCTTTTGCCGCTTGGCGGCCTCCACCATTCCAATCATCCGGTCCAGGAAAGACTCGCCTGGATTCACGGACACGCGCACCACGAGCCAATCGGAAAGCACGCGGGTGCCGCCCGTCACGGCGGAGAAGTCCCCACCGGACTCGCGAACCACCGGCGCAGATTCGCCGGTGATGGCACTTTCGTCGACAGAGGCTACGCCCTCGATCACTTCACCATCCAGCGGAATCACATCGCCCGCCTCCACCAGCACCACGTCGCCGCGGCGCAAGTTGGTGGCCTGCTCCGGCAGGAACGCGGAACCATGGACCGGCTCCTTGAGTTTCTTGGCCCAGGTTTCCTTGCGCAATCCACGCAAGGAGGCTGCCTGGGCCTTGCTGCGGCCTTCGGCCAACGCTTCGGCGAAGTTGGCGAACAGCACCGTAAACCAGAGCCAGACGGTGATGGCCAGCACGAAGCCCGGGCGCATGCTCGCATCCGCCGGTGCGTTGAGGGCATGCAGCCACAGCAGCGTGGTGAAGATGCTGCCGATGTACACGATGAACATCACCGGGTTGCGCCATTGAACCAGCGGGCTGAGCTTGGCCAGCGCCCCCCAAAACGCTGTCCGGATCAGGACAGGATCCAGCAGAGAAGTAGAAGTATTCTTTTTAGTCATCGGCAAACCTCACTTGGCCCAGAGCATCAGGTGCTCGACCATCGGACCCAAAGCCAGGGCAGGCACGTAGTTGAGAAGCCCCACCAGAAGCACGGTCCCCACGAGAAGAACCACGAACAGCGGCCCATGGGTGGGCATGGTGCCTGCCGTCACCGGCAGGCGCTTCTTCGCGGCCAGCGAACCAGCGATGGCCAGGACGGGCACGATCACTCCAAAGCGGCCAAACCACATTGCCAGCCCCAGCAGTACGTTATAGAACGGCGTATTGGCAGACAGCCCCGCAAACGCGCTGCCGTTGTTGTTGGCGGCGGATGTCAATGCATAGAGGATTTCGGAGAACCCATGGGCGCCAGGGTTGGCAACGCCGGCCTGTCCTGCGCCCGCACTCACGGCAACCGCGGTACCCACGAGCACCAGGATCGGCGTGACCAGAATGGCGACCGATGTGAGCTTCATTTCGCGCACCTCGATCTTCTTGCCCAAATACTCGGGCGTCCGGCCGATCATGAGACCCGCCATGAACACGGCAAGGATGGCGAATACCAGCATGCCATAGAGGCCGGTGCCCACGCCACCAAACACGACCTCGCCCAGTTGCATGAGAACCAGAGGCACCATGCCTCCCAGAGGCGTAAACGAGTCATGCATCGCGTTCACGGCGCCACATGAGGCAGCGGTGGTCACGGCCGCGAAAAGCGCTGACGCGGTGATTCCGAACCGCACTTCCTTGCCCTCCATGTTCCCGCCCGATTGCAGGGTGCTGACGGATTGGTCCACCCCCAGCGCACTCCATTGCGGATTGCCGGCCTGTTCCGCCGCGACAACGGCCACGACGGCCACGACGAACATCACCGTCATCGCCGCCAGGATCGCGACGCCCTGGCGCTGGTCGCCAACAACACGGCCAAATGCGAAGCACAAGGCTGCGGGAATCAGAAAGATCGCCAGCATTTGCACGAAGTTCGTCAAGGCGGTGGGGTTCTCATAGGGATGGGCGGAGTTGGCGTTGAAGAACCCACCGCCGTTCGTGCCGAGCATCTTGATCGCCTCCTGCGAGGCCACCGGTCCCATGGCCAGAGTCTGGGTCTTGCTGGTCCTGCCCTCCATGACCGGTGCTCCGTCGGCACCTGTCACGGGCTGGCCTGCACCATCCAGCTTGGGCACTTCATAGGCCGTCTGCTCCAGGGTTGCGACCTCCTTGTAGGCGTCAAAATTCTGGATGACGCCCTGCCCGACCAGAACGAGCGCGATTACAAAGGAGGCCGGCACAAGCACCCAAGCCGTGATCCGGGTGACGTCGGTCCAGAAGTTTCCGACATATCCCTGTCCGTCGGTGCGCCGGGCCGCAAAGCCGCGGGCCAACGCGAACGCCACGGCGATACCGGTGGCAGCTGACAAGAAGTTCTGAACGGAAAGGCCAAGCATCTGCGTGAGATAGCTCATCGTGGATTCACCCGCGTAGCCCTGCCAGTTGGTATTGGCAACAAAACTGATGGCAGTGTTGAACGACGAGTCGCCGGATACCGCCCCCATTCCCTGGGGATTGAGCGGCAGCAGGTGCTGCAGGCGCTGCAGGCCATACACCGCCAATGCACCGATGGCATTGAACGCCAACAGTGCCAGCGCATAGCCGTGCCAGTGCATCGACTGATCGGGAGCCACCCCGGCCATCTTGTAGAGCGGTTTTTCGGCCACATGCATCCACCGAGGCAACCGGCCCTCACACAGGGCGGCCAGCCATTTGCCCAACGGCCATGCCAGGACGCCAAGCGCAATCAGAAAGAGCCCGAGCAGGCTCCAGGCAGAGGTTTCCATGTCAGAACTCCTCCGCGCAGATCAGCGCGAACACGAGATAGGCCAGCAAGGCAATGGCCACAAGCGCGCCAAAGCCATAAAGCACTTCGAGGCCGATCATGCGCGCTCACCCTTGGCCGGGCCGAATTTGCCCAGCAAAACCACGGCCTCGGCCATGGCCACCCACAGAGCCGCCAATGCGGCTATCCAGATCATGTCCATCGACAACTCCTGCATCAAAACGTGTGTTTGATTCTCAGGATGTCGCTGTAAAAAGTGTGCACAGACTGGGGAGGTCGCCGTAAAAACGGCGTAAAAATGCGACCCTTGCGAGGGCCACCGATCTACCGGCGCCTGGCTGCTGGAACCCGCGCGCCGGACGGCTCCGCACCTGCTATCTAGAGCCAGCCCGCCTTGCGAAAGCGATAGTAGAGATAGCAACAGGTGGTGGCGATGAGGGCGATCGCAGCCGCGTATCCGTAGCGCCACTTGAGCTCCGGCATGTGCTCGAAATTCATGCCCCAGATTCCCGCGAACGCCGTGCACACGGCAAACAGACTGGCCCACGCAGCCAGGCGCTTGACGACCTCGCCATCCTCGATGGTGACCATGGACAGATTGACATGGATTGCCGTCCCGATCGTGTCGCGAATGGAGTCGATGGAGGTGTTGATCCGGCCAAGGTGGTCCACCACATCGCGGAAATACTCCTGAGAGCCAGCACAGATTTGCGGCACCCGGCCACCGTGCAGCTTGGCCGCACCTTCCAGCAACGGGGCAACGGCGTGCTTGAGCAGGGTAAGGCGCTGCTTGAGTTCATAGAGCCGCCGGATACTGGTCCGCGCGACACCCTTGGTGAATATCTGTTGCTCGATCGTTTCAAGCTCCACCTCGAGGGCATCGATGATCGGGAAGTAGCGATCGACCACCGCGTCCATCAGCGCATACAGCACAAATCCCGGCCCGCTGCGCAAGAGTTCAGGCTCTCTCTCACAACGCTCCCGCACATCCCAGAAGCCTCGCTCACTGCGGTTGCGCACCGACACCACATAGTTACTGCCCACGAACACATTGAGTTCGCCCAGCCTCGTGACGGTCTCGTGGTCGCCACCCGACTCCAGGAGATGAAGAACCACAAAAAGAGAAGGCCCGTATTCCTCGACTTTGGGCCGCTGATGGCCATGGCGGGCATCTTCCACCGCCAGGGGATGCAGGCCGAACTCCTTTTGCAACTCGTCAAGTTCTTCCGGGGTGGCGTCATGCAATGCCACCCACACGAAGCACCCGGGGAGCGATATGTGCTCACGGATCTCACGGACAGGAATGTCGGCGAGCTTGGTGCCATCCTCATACACGACGCAGTTGATCAACATCACAGCACCTCACGCAACACTGGATGCCGGCGATGTTGCCAGCGCGTCACGGTGTGTGGTTGGCGATTCGTGGCGTCCGTCGGCGCTCGGCAACATTTACGGCTTTGCCCGCATTCTTTACGAACTTTATATGCACGTTTTCCTACGCTTGCACCTTCGTTTGTTTCCGCAGGATTTCCTCCATGGCCTTCTCATGCTCCAAAGTGCTCGCCACTGCGCTCTTCGCCACCCTTCCCGTGCTGGCCAGCGCCCAGCTCACCGGCAACGTCAGCCTGACCACCAACTACAAGTTCCGCGGCCAGGACCAGGACACCTCCAAGGCCAGGGCCGTCAAGCCGGCGCTGCAAGGCGGCTTTGACTATGCCTTTGGTGAATCCGGCTTCTATGTGGGCAACTGGAACTCCAGCGTGGACTGGCTGTCGGGCAACTCGCTCGAATCCGACGTGTACGGGGGCTACAAGTTCAAGGCCGGCGACGCGGACCTGGACCTGGGCGTGCTGACCTACATCTACCCCGGCAACAGCAACGGCAACACCACCGAAGTCTATGGCGCGGCCACGTTCGGCCCCCTGACCGCCCGGTACTCGCACACACTGTCCAAGGACTACTTCGCCTACGCCGGCCCCGGCTTCAAGGGCCGCAACACCGGCTACCTGAACCTGGCGTTCGCGCACGAAGTGGCCCCCAAGATCACGCTGAAGGCATCCGTGGGTTTCACCCGCTTTGGTGGCGACATCACGGCCCCCAACTTCATGGACTACAGCGTGGGCGGTGCCTACGATTTCGGCTCGGGTGTGTCGCTGGGCGCTGCGGTGGCGGGCGCCAGCAAGAAAGAATTCTTCGGCCCCGTCAACAAGTCGCGCGTGATCGTCACGCTCACCAAAGTGCTTTGACTTCCTGAGCGGCATCGCGGCCCAGCGCCTGCCGTTGCCGCGGACGGACAGTACCGGCGAGGACCCACCGCCGCGCCACAAGCGGTCCTCGCCGGTGCTTTCGAAAGTCAGGCCACGCTGAAAAGCGCCATTCCTGCAGCGGGCCTGTCCCCCGTATCAGAACGACACGGTCGCAGACACTTTGAAGGTGCGCGGTGCGCCTGGCATCACGAAGCCGTCGCCGAAGATGCCGATCCAGTACTTCTTGTCGGCCACGTTTTCCACGCTGGCGTTGAAGCGCACGGGCATGCTGCCGAACCTGGTGGCGTAGCTGGCATTCAGGTCCAGGCGGTTCCAGGAGGGCACGCGCAGCTTGTTGCCCGAATCCGCCCACTGCGAGCTGGTATGGACCACGCGGCCGCCCACCTTCAGACCTTGCACGGGCGTTTGCCAATCCAGGCCGATGCGCGCGCGCAGCTCAGGCGTGCCGTAGGTATCGCGGCCGGTGTTGCGCTGCTCGGATTCGATGTGGGTAACGCCGCCCAGCAGCGACAGGTCCTTGGTCAACATGCCGTACATGCTCCACTCCAGGCCGCGCAGCCGCTGCTCGCCGTCATCGACCATGCGGTTGGCACTGTTGGTGACGAAGGAGGGGCGCTTGATCTCATAGGCGCTGACGGTGTGCGTGAGCGCACCCGTCTGCAGCTTCACGCCCAGTTCGAACTGCTTGGTCTGCTTCGGTGGCAGGGCCTCACCCGTGTTGGCGTAGCCCACTCCAACAATCTGGCCGGGCTCCAGGCCTTCGGTGTAATTGCCAAAGAGCGAGAGGGAATCCCCCCAGGGCCGTACCACGGCGGCGAGCATGGGGGAGAAACGGCTTTCGCTGTATTTTTGCAGCGGCATCTTCACGGTCTGGTGGCGCCCGCCCACTGTCAGCAGCACGGTTTCATGGGCAAAGGCCATGGTGTCGGCGACGGCCAGCGAGCGGTAGTCGTTCACGGTGGTGTAGCCGGTCCACTTGGGCGCTGCGGGAAAGGTGGGCGCCACGGGGTTGTACATGTTGGTGGTGTAGCAGTAGTTGCAGGCGGTGTTGACCGTGCCTTCCTTGTGCTTGAGGATATTGGCCGAAAGCTGCAGGCGGTGCTTGACGCTGCCGGTGTCGAACTTGCCGATCACGCCCGTCTCGGCCGTGCGGCGCTCGGATTCGGTGTGGACGTTGTAGATCGCGCCGCGCGTGGTGCCGTCCGCGCCGGTGACGAAGGCGCGCGTGCCGAACAGCAGGCCGTTGCCCTCGGCCTCGGAGCCACCTATCGCGAAGTACCCTTGCCAGTCGGGCGTGAAGTCGACCTCGGCGCGGGCCAGCGCGCCGCTGTTGTCGTACTGCCCGTGCGTGCCGCGGAACATGTTGGTGTCGCCCTCGGGCGGCGCCAGCAGGCGGCCCACGCCGGGGATCTGGGCGTTGCCCAGAAAGTTGAACATGCCCGGGCTGCCGCCCTCGATCTTGGTGACGCTGCTGTACACGTCCAGCGAGAAGCGCGCGCGGTCGCCCAGGTAGTCCAGCGCCAGAGCCCCCACGCGGCGGGTCTGGTCCTCTTCCTTGGCGCCCATCTCGCCGCTGCCATAGACGCCGTTGAAGCGGATACCCAGGCGCTTTTCATCGCCGAAGCGCTTGCCCACGTCGGCATGGCCCTGCAGGTATGAATGCGTGGCGTAGGTCATCGTCAGGTCGGCGATGGGCTGCGCCAGTGCGCGCTTGGTGACCATGTTGACGGTGCCGGCCACGCTGTTGTTGGGCGGCATGCCCGAGAGCAGCACGTTCGGGCCGCGCAGCACCTCGATGCGTTCGAACATCTCCACCGGCACCGCATTGGCCGGGGCGATGCCGTACAGGCCGTTGGTGGCGATGTCCATCGCGCTCATGTCCAGGCCGCGCAGGTTGAAGTTCTGCAGCAGGTGGTTCTTGTTGGTGATGAAGACGACCGACGAGTCGTTCTCCAGCACGTCCTGCAGCGTGAGGGCCGACCAGTCCTCGGCCAGCTCGCGCGTGTAGGCGTTGACATGCACGGGCGCCTCCAGGATGGACGTGGCGCCCAGGATGCCCAGGCGCGCGCCCGATGCGGCCTTGTGGCCGGGCGCACGGGTCGGCAGGTCTTCACGTTCGTACTTGCTGCGCACATTGACTTGCTCCAGCGTGGCGGCGGCCATGCCGCCGTCCGCGGTCTGCCCTGCGACGGAGGCGCTGAAAGCCAGCAGCGCCAGAGCGATGGGAGTAAGCCGGCCGGTGCGGCCAAAGGATGCTTTGTTGGACATTGCTTCTTGCCGTTATTTGATACGAATGAAAATAATTCTCATTATATTTCATGTTGTAACCGACACCCTGCTGGCGACTGAGTACGGTAGGCCTGTTTCTGGAAGTCAAATTGGCCTCCAGCGCTTATGCAGCAAGCGCAGACAGCTATGAAAATGAAGTGTTGAGCATGCACATCAGGCAGCCACGCCGACCGGATGCACCTTGGCGCGCTGGCGCCAACCCAGCCATCCGAAGAACAGTGCCAGCAGCAGGCAGGTCAGGCCCAGCAGTACCCCGTCCGGACTGGGGTCCAGCACGGCGGCCACGGGTACCAGCGCATTGCAGATCGCCGTGAACCACAACAGGCCGGGCGCAGCGCGTTCCGTGCCGCGCCAGATCGCCCAGGCGATGCAGGCGAGAAACAGCGTGTAGTACACACCCTGGTGGAGCATGTCGATGTCGCCCACCCTCGGCGCGAACCAGTGCGCCAGGGCAAGCGTCGCGGGTAGCGCCGCAGCGCAGCCCAGGCACACACCCTGCGTGAGCGCGGACACGACACGCACATGGCGCGGCCGCCTCATGGGCTGCCCGTCTTGCGGTTTGCGCGCGCGCTGGGTCCGCGTCTCTATCCACAGCAAATTCCCGGTGTAGAACAGCAGCGCACCCGACAGCCCCAGCAGCAGGTACAGGATGCGCACCGTGTCGCCACCATAGCTGCCGAAGTGCAGCGCGAACAGGCTGCTGAGGAGCGCCGTCGACGCATAGCCGCTGGCACCCGGCAGATAGTTGCGATCGTAGATTTCGCCGCTGCCCAGGTTCACGAAAGCCAGGCCGTAGCGCGAGGCGCGCTGGAAGTGCCGTTCATCCACGCCCCCCACCAGCCCCACGGGGCCGCTGGGGAGCATCACGTAGTCCAGGCCCAGGGGCGCAAATCCCGGCGCCTGCTCCTGTACGCGGCGCATGATCTCGCTCGGAGGCAGCCAGTCTGCGCGCGCCACCTGCGGCGGCTTGACACTGTCGCGCGCGACGGTGGCGCGCAGGCCTTCCTGATAGACGAACTTGTCCTGCGCCAGGTAGACCATGTCGTGCAGCCCGAACACGGCGGCGCTCAGTGCGATGACAAGGTGAAACGGCAGGCTGGCCACGCCCAGCAGGTTGTGCACATCCAGCCACATGCGCTTGAGGTTGGATCCCAGGCGCAGATAAAACAAGTCCTTCACCAGCGAAGGCAACAGCACCACGATGCCTGACACCAGGGCCAGCGCATAGGCCAGAGACACGAGGCCGATCAGCGGCTCGGCCAATTCCAGCGGAATGGGCAGGCCACCCTTGCGATGCAGGTAGTCCACAAAATTGCCGCTGGTGTCGTCCTCGCGCGGCATGGAGTGCATGCGGTGCAATTGACCATCGTTGCCCAGTTGCCACCACACCGCGTCCTGGCCGCGCACCATGTGCGCAAGCGCGGGCTGGGTGTGGTCCGCACTGGGCCAGCGCAAACGCACGCGGCCCTTGAAGTCCGGGTTCGCGTCGAGGAAGACTTTGGCCAGCGCGTCGCCGTCATTGCTGATCGCACGGGATACGGCGGCCGGTGGCTGGGTCCAGCGGGTGATCTCGGCTTCCAGCATCGAGAACGCGCCAGCGTAGAAGGCGACGTACAACACCAGCCCGCAGAGGATGCCAACCCAGGTGTGAACCGCCAGGTAGTCGCGAACGGTCTGCGCCTTCATTGCAATACCTTCCAGGCGGTGAAAGCAGCTGCATTGGCCAGCAGGAAAACTGCCAGGCATTGCCGACGGCTTCGGGCCAGGAATGCCGCGCACGGCACGGCCGCCCACAGCAGGACCGCCAGCCACATGGCAATTTGGTCGCGTACCGGCACATGGCTTGGCAAGAGCCCGCCGTACATCAGCAGCCAACTGAGCCACAGTGCCAATGGAAAGCCAAGAAGAAAACCCGTCAATCCCTTGAAGAGCAGATGACGGGGCGCTGCGTCGGGATCTTTGCGACGACTCATCGCACAGCTCTTTTGGAAGCGCCACGGCGCCTGGCCTGGCAGTAGCTCAGGCAGGGTATCGCCAGCATGGCCACCCCCAACACAAAGGCGATGGACACGGCCAGCCCCATGCCGCTGGCGTGGATGCCACCTACAGCGACCAGCGCCGCCGCCACTCCCAGCGCTGCGTACGGCCACCTCTGGTGCGGCCCGTCCGCACGGGGGGTGGCGCGCAGAACCAGCCAGCCACACGCAAAGGTCAGAAGAATACCGATCAACATGTATGCAATTGAGAATAAGAATTGCTACCAATGTTAATCGGTCCCCGTGAACGCCCTGAACAGGGTGCCACCACAGGGCGCTTTTCGACCCGAAAACCCGTGCCCATGCCGTGTTCATCGCCCCGCACGCAGCTCTGCGAGAGGCCCAGCCACAAGGCTTGATCACCTTCCGCGTGAACGAACCCGGCAGCGCACGCTACGCCACCGAATGGAAGGCCGCATGGGGAAGGGGGCCGGTATCGAGCACATCCGGCGGTTGCCCCCGTTTGCTTCAGTGCAAAGGACTTCATCTGCGGCATGGGGGGCGCCGCACTGCCGGGGATACCGAAGTGCAATACGTCCGTTCACAGGTGGGGCTCGCCGCACGTAGCGCAGGCATGGCCCCCATCGATCAGGCCGTGATCGAGATTGCAAACAATAGTCAATTCTCGGATTTTTGATTTATGGCGAGTTACCGTATGTGACATGAGTATTGGGCAGCTGGAGCAATTTGCCCCAACGTCCTATTTCGCCATGTCACAAAAATCGCTCGCCCCACTGATTGCACGGTTGCCTTTGCATGGGCACCTATGCGGAGCCTTGCTTGACACCACATGACGGCTTGAAATCGCCGTGCGTGGCGGCCTGAAGAGCTGCATCGCAGGAAGGCGCACTTGCAGTCCGCGCATCAAACCGCTGATGAGCGAAATGCCGGCGGCAATTTACTCGAGACCGTGCCGAGGGGGATGACTCGGCAGTGAAGTCCGCGTCCTGGCGTTCGGATGCAGTCGCACCTGCGCTGCACAGCGTCCAATCGGCGCGCTGTAGCACTTGTCGGCCACGGGTTGGGCCTGGAGGGCTGACCGGGAAACCCCGGAGGCGCCGGTTAGTTATCTGCAGATTGGCTAGTCCATTGGCGTTGGCAAGACCGTGCGTCGTTTTCGGCGTATCGAATCTCGACGTGATTTCCGCACTGCCGTAACGCGCTGAATGTCCTTTGTGTGATGCCGCAGGCATTGCGCCCACTTTGGACAGTGGGCTGGATTTTTTCGCTGGGCCCCTCGTTTCATGACGCGGACCCACGATCCGAAAGTTGTTTGTTGTATGTCTGCTCACTGCTTCACCGTTCTGAGCAGCGTTTAAATCCAAAGAGGGAATCGTGTTGAAAAGAACAAATGGTTGGAGAACCATGCATGCCTTGGTTCACAAGTTCCTGCGCGGCGTCGCCGCGATAGGTGTTGGGGGGATGCTTCTGGCAGCGCATCCGGCGCATGCCGAATTCGTCAATGGCGGGTTTGAGGGCGGCACGTTTGGCAGCGAATGGATCAAAACGACTCTGCAGAACAACGGCGTGCCCACAGTTAGTACGCACACCATCAACCCCAAATCCATCAAGGATCTGAATCTTCGGGCCAATGCTGGTGACGCAGGATATGACCCCAATCTCTATACCACCACGGGGACGGCACCAGATGCCACGGACCTGTCCGTGGTGCTGGATGCAGGCGGCGCGGGCGCTCGCAGCCAACAGGATCATCTGCTCACTGGCGCCATCCCCGCTGCCTCCTTGCGCTGGCCCTTTGCTGGCAACAACAGTGCTTTGGTGAATCTGAATCCACTTGGATCCACCCAGGCAACGCGTCATATCGCCCGAAGTGGCAGCCCGACCCTGGGGAACCCGCCCGTGCAGTACACGAGCCATGCTTCCCGTGCCAGCTCCATTCGGCAACGCGCCCAAGTGACGGCTGCCGATGTGGACGCAGATGGCAAGGTACACGTTCGCTTCGCCATGACGCCCGTGCTTGACAACCCAGGATTGATCAAAGTGCTGGGCGGCACCGTGAGTGCTGCTTCCGGCTCCGCCATCGTCACAGGCACGGGGACCAATTTCACGGCCACGGTGAGCCCTGGAAACTATGTGCGTCTTGGCACAAACAATACGGATCGTCAGGTACTTTCCGTTGACAGTGACACGCAAATTACGCTGACCAGCAACGCCATCAACGTGACAAATGGTGCGGTATATGTTTCCAGCGTTTCCGGTGGGCATTTCTCCGAAGAACAGCCCTACTTTGCGGTCGAAGTGCGCAAGATCACGTCGGCCGTGGATTCCACCCCTGTTCCTGTGCCCGGTGCCCCCGCGAGCTCCCCTGGCCAGTTGTTCTTCACCTTCAACTTCTCCAACCAGCCAGGGACCGTGTGGCATGACACCACGAACAACACCCGGAACTACGCCTATTCGGAATTCATCACTTTTGACATAGCCCCCGGCAATGCCAAACTGCAGGTGGGCGACTGGATCGAGCTTGAACTGGTGGCGGCGGGTTGCTCTCCTGGCGGGCACGAAGGCCATGTGCATGTGGACAGCTTTAGCTTCAGGCTCCCCGACGTGTTGTGGGTGAGCGTCTCTGGCCCCGTGTCTGTCAGCAGCGCCAATGGCACTCAGATCACCTACACCTATACCTACACCAACAAGACCAGCGACCCAGTGAGCAACGCCACTGTGACGCCGGTGATGCCGCAAGACAATTCGGCCGTCCCTCAGAACGTGACCTACGTGTCTTCCAGCGGAGGAAACTGCACGCCGGCTTCTGGTGGCGCCACTGCCACACCGCCAACGCCAGGCGGCTCCCTGAGTTGCAACGTGGGTACGTTGGCGCCGGGGCAGTCGGGGTCTTTTACTGTCACCGTAGTTGTTCCCGATGGGGCAATGGGGCCCATCAACAACGGGAACTACACCATCGCGGGTGACGCGGTCGATCCGCTTCCCGGCCCCATGTGGAAAACGGATCTGGTAAGCCCTTCGACGCTCAGCGACATGGACGTGGATGCGGTGACTCTGAACCTGCCACCGACTGCCAATGTAGGCACGCTTTACACCGGCTCGTATACCTGCACCAACAAGGGGGCTGCTGCCGCGGATGTTGCAACATGCGATGCCGCAAACCTGCCCGCAGGCGTGGGCGTCTCCGCATGTACCGTCAGCCCGGCCAATACGCCCTGGACCCAGCCAGGTACTGTGCCTTCCGGAGAGACTGTGACATGTCAAGTTTCTGGAACACCCACCACAACGGGTAGCGTGACCGTGCATGTGACCACCGGGGCCGACAACGATCCGAATACGCTGAACAATGAACGTACCGCCATCATCGCCATCGCTGGTGTTCTACCTACGCCTGACATGGCGATCGACTTGGCAGGTATTCCGCCCTCAGGGACAGTTGGTGTGCCCTACAGCGGTAGCTTCACGTGCCAGAACATCGGTGCCGCCACGGCGCTCACCGGCACCACCTGCGCCGTGGGAGGGCTCCCGGCAGGGGTGAACCAGGGGGCCTGCAGCATCAGCACAGGCGGCGCCTGGACCGCTGGAAACGCCGTACCTGCGGGGGCCTTCGTCACCTGTGCGGTGAGCGGCACGCCAACCAGCTCTGGTGGGTTGACCGTGAACGGCTCCACCGGCGCCACGGGCGACATCAATGTCGGCAACAACACAGCATCGAAGCCTGTGTCTATGACGACGGCCCCGGATGTACTGGTGGATGTGAGCGGGTTGCCTGCCACCGCAAGAGTGGGTGTCTCTTACACAGGGAGCTACACCTGCACCAACGCTGGTTCTGCCGATGCGGTGGCCAGCACGAGTTGCTCTGTCGCCGGTCTGCCTCCGGGCCTGTCCACGAGCTCCTGCACGGTCAGCCCTGGGGCCTCGGCATGGGTCGCAGGGAACGCCATTCCCCAAGGCCAGACGGTGACATGCCAGGTGAGCGGCACCCCCACGACCTTGGGGACGGCTACCGCCAACGGCACAACGGGTGCAGCAGGCGACGGTGATACATCCAACAATACGCAGTCGCGCGTCATCGCCGTAGAAGCGGCCAATGCTCCGGCATCGATTCCCACGCTCTCGGAATGGGGACTTGTCATGCTGTCCAGCTTGATGGTCATGATGGGCCTGATCCGTCGCAAGCGCGCGCTCGTCCCGTAGTAAATGGATTGCGTTAGGCGCTCGTCATGGTGTCCACCAAGCGATAACGGTGGACACCATGACGCGTTCAAGCTGCAACTCCTTTTCAATTGCGAAATATGTCGCCCAACTGCGCGTCCTCACTTCGGTCGGCTGCGCGGACGTCCGCTGTTGCAACGGCAGGCACGGTGCGAACCCGACAAGCAATGTGCGCAGACCGCATAGGGCCGCGCCAAGCAGTCACACGGGCGCGCTGCCGGTGGATGCCCGTCAGCTGAGGCATATGCGCGTGAACGCAACGCGCGGGCACGCCATCCGGTTGCGTCCATTGCAGCGGCTTTTCATGGTGGCGCTGCCAGGGCCAGATCAAGGCGCAGCGGACAGCAGTTCGCGAGGAGGCTGCCAGCCCGGCAGTTGCTGGATTCGACGCAGCCAGGCACGCACGCGTGGCGGAACATCGAGCCCCACGTCATCCGCCCAGAACAGGTAGCCGCAGAGCGCGCAATCAGCGACCGATAGTTGCTCGTCGAGGATGAATGCACGTCCGTCGCTCAGTTCGGCCTCAAGCCGCGCTATGTCGCGCTGATAGCGCGCCAGCAGCCATTCCGGTGTGCCGCCGGGATACTCCTGCGGGGCAAACTGGCGGGCAAACCGAACATGTGGCAGCGACAGGCCGAGACGATTGGCTTCCCAGAACAGCCATTCACGCACACGCGCCATGCGCTGCGGGCTCTCGCCACCCAGGCGCTGCAGGCGCTCTGCCAGCAGGCACAGAATGGCGTTGGACTGCACGAAACTCTCCGCTCCCCACACCAGGAGCGGTACCTCATTGAAACGCGCCAGGCTGCGAAATGGCTCTGGTCGTTGTTCAGGCGGCACAAAGATGTCGATATGGATATAGTCATGCTCAACCTGCCCAAACACCAATGCCAGGCGCACCTTGTTGCTATGGCCAGATTCACGGTTGCCGTAGAGGGTGATGCCGGTTGGTGTGAGCGGGGGCTTCATATCGGGTTCCTGGGAGGTATCCATCTGGGAGTCATTCTCTGTAGAGAGCATACGAGACGACCCCGTCATGCCGGATGCGGCATGTGGGCGCCGTCAGGACCACATGATTGGACCGCTCATCGCTCATCGCAATTGGCATTGAATGCGAGTCGGCAAAAAGCCGCGCAAGCGCATCGATCGATTCGGGCCCATGGCCCACCGAGCCCCCCGGAGCGGCACCGCAGACGGCTTCCATCACCGTCGTGGTGCCCGCCAGGCCGAAGCCGTCGAAAACGGGCCTGCGAGCACCGTGCATGCTGACAGGATGCCGGTTTCCTTGCTGTCTTGCGGAAATGCCGGCCAGGGACCTCACCCAGATCAACTCGGTGCCTGCGAGTCCATCTCAGCCCTTGCGAAGCCGCAGGGCGTTGGTGATCACCGAGGCAGAACTCAGGCTCATCGCCAGGGCCGCGATCATCGGCGACAGCAGCCAGCCGGTGAAGGGATACAACAGTCCTGCCGCAATCGGTATGCCCAGCGCGTTGTAGAGGAAGGCGAACATGAGATTCTGCTTCATGTTGCCCACCGTCGCCTCGGACAGTTCCCGCGCTGTGGAAATACCCCGCAGATCGCCCTTGACCAAGGTGACCTGTGCGCTGTTCATCGCCACGTCGGTGCCGGTGCCCATCGCGATCCCCACATCCGCCTTGGCAAGGGCGGGTGCGTCGTTGATCCCGTCCCCCGCCATGGCGACAACACGGCCTTCGGCCTGCAGCCGCGACACCAGGGCCAGCTTGTCCGCAGGCTTGACCTCGCCATGGACCTCATCAATCCCCAGCTTGGCCCCCACCGCCTTGGCGGTGGTCATGCCGTCGCCCGTGGCCATGACAATGCGCAGTCCCGCCGCGTGCAAGGTCGCCAGCGCTTCCGGCGTGCTGGCCTTGATGGCATCCGAGACCGCCAGCAGGCCTTGAAGCTGGCCATCGGCCGCCAAGTACATCACGCTGGCGCCTGTGGCGCGCAAGGCCTCTGCCTGCGCAAGCAGCGGATCCGCAGAAACGCCCACCTGCTCCATGAGGACCGTGTTTCCCAGGGCGATCTGGCGCCCGCCGACCCGTCCGCGTACGCCGATGCCCGACCCGGACTCGAAGTCCTCGGGCTTGTCCAGGGCCAGCCCCTTGGCGCGGGCCGCCTGCACAATGGCGTCGGCCAGCGGGTGCTCGCTGCCTTGGTCCAGGCTGGCAGCCAGACGCAACACTTCGTCGTTGGATATGCCGGGCATGGCCACCACACGCTCGAAGGAGGGTTTGCCCTCTGTGAGGGTGCCAGTCTTGTCCACGATCAGCGTGTCCACCTTGCGCAGGTTTTCGATGGCTGCCGCGTCCCTGAACAGCACCCCACGGGTCGCCCCCCGGCCCGTGGCCACCATGATGGACATGGGTGTTGCCAGGCCCAACGCGCAGGGACACGCGATGATCAGCACGGCCACGGCATTGACCAGGCCATAGACCCACCGTGGCTCAGGACCGAACAGGCCCCACGCGAAGAGCGTGAGCAACGCGATACCGACCACGGCCACCACGAAGTACCCCGCCACCTGGTCCGCCATGCGCTGCATGGGGGCCCGTGAGCGCTGTGCCTGGGCCACCATCTGAACGATCTGGGACAGCATGGTGGCGGAGCCGACCCGCTCCGACCGGATCACGAGCGCTCCGTTGGTATTGAGCGTGGCACCGATGACCGCATCCCCGGGCCCTTTGACGATGGGCACCGGCTCGCCAGTGAGCATGGCTTCGTCCACGGCGCTGCTCCCCTCGACGACCACGCCATCCACCGGCACCTTCTCCCCGGGGCGCACGCGCAGCAGGTCACCCACATGGACGTGGGACAGCGGCACGTCGCTCTCCTGGCCGTTGGCGTCGATGCGCCGCGCCGTCTTGGGTGTCAGGCCCAACAGCGATTTGATGGCGGCCGAGGTCTGGGAGCGCGCTTTCAGCTCCAGCATCTGGCCGAGGAGCGTGAGCGAGATGATGACGGCTGCAGCTTCGAAATACACCGCCACGCGCCCCATGGCCTGGAACGAGGCGGGAAACACCCCCGGCGCAACGGCCGCGACCACGCTGTAGACGAAAGCGGCACCGGTGCCCAGGCTGATCAGCGTCCACATGTTGGGGCTGCGGTTCACGACCGACTGCGCACCGCGCACGAAGAAGGGCCAGCCCGCCCACAGGACGATGGGTACCGTGAGGACCAGCTCAATCCAGCTCTGAGTCGCCATCTCGAACCACTGCAACCGGTGCCCAAGCATCGCCAGGACAGCGACCACTACTGTGAGAGGCAGCGTCCACCAGAAGCGATGCCGGAAATCCACGAGTTCCGCGTTTTCTCCCTCATCCAGCGTGGGCAGCATGGGCTCCAGTGTCATGCCGCACCTGGGGCAGTTCCCGGGGTGGTCCTGCTGCACCTCCGGGTGCATGGGACAGGTGTAGATCGTGCCGGGTTGCGCCGCTGCGGGCTTGGGCTGAGGGGCACGGTCGCTCCGCGGCGTAGACAGGAATTTTTGCGGCGCTTCCACAAAGCGTGTTTTGCACTTGGCGCTGCAAAAGTAGTAGCGATGTCCTTCGTGCTCTGCCGAGTGATGCGACTGGTCCGTCACCTCCATGCCGCAGACTGGATCTTTCAACCCTGTTGATGGCGCAGGTGAATGCCCGTGATGGCCCTCATGATGCTGATGTCCGTGGCTTGCGTGATCGTGCGGTGCTGCAGCTGGCATGGATGGCCTCCCTATCGATGTGTTGAAAGTCTGCCGAGGCTATTTTTTGTCCGATTCCTCTCCAGGCGCTGTGTGGTGGGTTCGTTGTTCATGGCGTTCTCCAAGAAGTCCTCAAGATGGTGCGAGACCTTGTTGCAACGTTAAGGCTTGACACGGTGGGAATGTCAAGCGCCCACAGCGGCCGCCTTTGAGATCCAGTTCATGGTGATCGATGAGGGCTGCAAGACGGTCGTCAGCGCCATGGAGCCTGCCAGGCAAGCCGGTGCGTGAGGCCGCGCCGCACAAGAAGGCCCTGCCACGGTCGGCCACCATCGCGGCACAAGGCGATGGTTCCATGGTCCCACCCGCGGCCTGGTTCAGTGCCCCCCTCGATGTACGTGGACACCTCGCATCCACGTCATGAGATCCAGATGACTGTTCGTCGGCGCGTGGGTCGCTTCAAGGTGTGTTCTGGACGCCTTGGCTCCGCGCCGAGTGGGCTTGACGAAACTGGCGTTGTGGTTGGGCTTTGACGGACTGTCCGCCGCCAAGTTGTCCAGGATTGCGCAATGCGCATGGTCGTCGCCAGCGCACACAGAAACCAACTGCTCCAACGCCGATTTCATCTCGACAATCTCCCGCAGCTTCTCCTCCAGATCCGCCAGATGGCGCTCGGCAATCGCTTTCACCTGCCGACTGGTGCGGTGCGTGTCGCCCCATTGGCCGATCAACTCCGCAATCTGTGGCATGGAGAATCCGAGGCGGCGCGACTGCCGGATGAAACGCAGTACCGAAACTTCGCGCTCACCGTACTTTCGATAGCCAGACTCGCTGCGCTCGGCTTCTGGCAACAATCCTGTTTGCTCGTAGTGGCGGATCATCTTGGCCGATACGCCTGCCGCCTTGGCCGCGTCGCCGATGTTCATGAGTGTGGTCATGGATGCTCCTGTGCAATGGAATAACCGGGTAGCCAGGACTTTCCTCCTTGCCACCGTGTCAATGTCAAGCTCCCCGGACGTTCCTTTTTTATCCGGACCGAATCAGGCGGGTGGGTATCCGGCCTCGGTCAGTGCCTCGGCCAGTGTCTTGCGGTCTTCCGCGCTTTGCACCGTGACCATCCGCCTGGACATGTCCACCCGCACCTTGCAGTCAGGGTCTGCCATCTGCAGCGTCTGGTTCACCATCCCCGCACAGTGTCCGCAGGTCATGTCGGGAAGTTGGAATTCGTGCATTTTTCACCTCTGGGGAAAAGTTAAGAGGTGCCCAGTCTCCGGTTTGCCACAGGGGCAAGGTCAAGTGGCCGGATGGTGGCCTGTCCAAGACATGCTGACTCGTTTGCGTCTCCCACCGTGTCAACCCTGAAAGTCCGGGCTGTGCCGGATACCGCCGGAGTTGAACACCACTTGGAGATTGCCATGAATACCCCCGTGAATGAAGCGGCCTCGTCCGCCGCCCTGTCGAGCGCACACCTGAATCTCCCGATTCTGGGCATGACCTGCGGCTCCTGCGTTGGGCGGGTTGAAAAGGCACTGAAAGCCGTACCCGGTGTCCGCGAGGTGACCGTGAACATTGCCACGGAGCGCGCCACCGTGGTGGCCGCCGCCACGGTGGCAGTCACTGCTCTGGCTGCGGCCGTGCAAAAGGCGGGATACGCAGTGGCGGAGGAATCCATGGAGTTGTTGATCGGCGGGATGACGTGCGCTTCGTGCGTTGGACGTGTCGAAAAGGCGCTGAAGGCCGTGCTTGGCGTGAAGCATGCCGAAGTCAATCTGGCCACCGAGCGTGCGCAGATTCGTTTCGATGCAGGCTTGCCACCCGAACGTCTGGTAGCCGCCGTTGCAAAGGCGGGCTATGAGGCCCAGATGGTGGATGCGAGCACTCCGGCTGAACCCGCGAATCAGTCTGCGCCTTGGTGGCCGGTCGCGCTGGCGGGGGGCCTGTCCGTTCCTCTGGTGTTGCCCATGGTGGGCATGCTGTTCGGCCAGGACTGGACACTCAACGGCTGGATTCAACTCGCCTTGGCCACGCCAGTGCAGTTCTGGCTGGGAGCGCGGTTTTACCGTGCCGGCTGGAAGGCGCTGCGTGCAGGGGCAGGAAACATGGATCTGCTGGTGGCGCTGGGTACGTCGGCCGGGTACGGCTTGAGCTTGTATCTGTTGTTCAAGCACGCCGAGCACGGCACCCCCCACCTGTATTTTGAAGCCTCCGCAGTCATCGTCACGCTAGTCCTTCTGGGGAAGTGGCTGGAGGCCCGGGCCAAGCGGCAAACCACTGAGGCCATCCGGGCGCTGCATGCGCTGCGCCCGGAGATTGCGCGCGTGCGCACTGATGCCGGTGACATCGATCTACCGCTTTCACGTGTGAAAGTAGGTGATACGGTGGTTGTTCGTCCAGGGGAAAGAGTCCCGGTGGATGGCGCCGTGATCGAAGGCGCCAGCCAGGTGGATGAGTCATTGATCACCGGGGAGAGCCTGCCCGTGGCGAAGCACGTCGGTGACAAGGTGACAGGGGGCGCAGTGAACGCGGAAGGCTTGCTGCTGGTGCGCACCACCGCCATTGGCGCTGAGTCAACCCTGTCGCGCATCGTGCGCATGGTGGAGTCGGCACAGGCCAAGAAGGCTCCCATCCAGCGGATAGTGGATGAAGTGAGTGCGGTCTTTGTGCCCGTGGTGCTCGGCCTTGCTGCCATCACACTGATGGGCTGGGGCTTCGCCACTGGCCACTGGGAGCAGGCGATCCTCAATGCCGTCGCGGTACTTGTCATTGCGTGCCCTTGTGCGCTCGGCTTGGCGACTCCCACCGCGATCATGGCGGGCACCGGTGTAGCAGCACGCCACGGTATTCTGATCAAGGATGCCGAAGCACTTGAAGTTGCCCACCGCATCGACACGGTGGCGTTCGACAAGACCGGCACCCTGACAGAGGGCAAGCCCACCTTGACGGCAGCGATACCCGCCGAAGGCCACCGGGATCAGCTGTTGCCGTTTGCGGCCGCCATTCAGAACGGCAGCGAGCATCCGCTGGCGAAGGCGGTGATGGATGCAGCGCGCATCCAGGGCGTGATCGTGCCTCGGGCCACCGAGGTCACTGCCGTGCCTGGCAGAGGTATGTCTGCTGTCGTCAAAGGACGCCAGATCCGCCTGGGAAGCACGCGTTACATGGATGAGCTAGGCGTCGACACGGCCAGCCTGACGGTGACCGCCGCACAGATGCAGCAAGAAGGCCGCACTGTGTCCTGGTTGGCCGACGTGACCGATGCGCCGGAAGTGGTGGGACTCTTGGCGTTTGGAGACACCGTCAAGCCCAGCTCCCAACAGGCCATTGCCCAACTGCACAGCCTGGGCATCCAGACCGTCCTGGTCACCGGGGACAACAAGGGAAGCGCAGGCGCGGTGGCCCGCGCCTTGGGCATCGATCAGGTTCGCGCCGATGTGCTGCCGGAAGGCAAGGCGGATATCGTGGCCCAGCTCAAGGCCGGTGGCAGACAGGTGGCGATGGTGGGTGACGGGATCAACGACGCGCCCGCTCTGGCGGCTGCAAACGTGGGAATTGCCATGTCCACGGGCACGGACGTGGCCACGCATGCGGCGGGGATCACGCTCATGCGCGGAGACCCTGCGCTGATCGCGGATGCCATCGATATCTCCCGGCGTACCTACGCAAAGATCCGCCAGAACCTGTTCTGGGCATTCGCGTACAACGTGGTCGGGATTCCCCTGGCGGCATTGGGACTGCTGAATCCCATGGTGGCCGGAGCTGCCATGGCCCTGAGCAGCGTGAGTGTGGTGACCAACGCTCTCATGCTACGGTCCTGGAAGAAGTGAGGAACGACCACGGCAGAAAAAGAACCGCAGGCGCTGAGCCACCCCACCCTCGGTGCCTGTCGATCAGATATCGATCTGCCCGGAGTTCTCCCAGGCATCACCCCCTCATGCCGAGGTAGCGCATGGTCGATTCCAGCCTGGAGTGCCCTGCACCGACAAGTGACTACCGATCTCTCGCTCAGTTTAGATATGCGTCGTTTGAGAGCCTCGAACAACGAAAGCACAACGATTGAGAACCTGCAGCAAGGCTCTTGAGCATCGTGGGACGCTAGGAGGAGCCCAATTGCACCAGCGCGTTTTGGAGGGCTGTTCTGAACCTCGGGTCCATCACCGCCCCCACGTTATAGCGTGACCATGGCGAGGTCGCGGAGGTGTCAACGCTGAAAATCCTGCCCGGAGCCAACCGGATGTTGTGTGGGCGCAGCGAATCTGCAAGGGCCATCGAATCATCCACCCCGGGCATGGATACCCACAGGTAGAGGGACTGGGCGTTCTTTGCGAAGATGTTCGCTCCTACAGATTCGAACAGCGCGCGCGCACCCTCCGTCGCTTCGCCCAGCCGACTGCGCAACCGGGTCAGGTGTCGTTGATAGTGGCCTTCGCTCAACATGACATCGACGGTCCGTTCGCAATACTCAGAACTGCTCACGTGGATCAGCGCTTTCAGATCGGCAAGGTCACTGGCCAAATCCGCGCCGCAAGCAATGAAGCCCACGCGCAGTGCGGCCGAGAACGATTTTGAGAAGCTGCCGATGTAGATCGTGCGCTCGAGTTGGTCCAGAGAAGCCAGGCGCGGCGACGAGGTCGGCTTGAAGTCCGCAAGCGGATCGTTCTCAACGATCAGCAGGTCGTATTTCTGTGCCAGCTGCAGAACGCGAAAGGCCTTTGCCGCGGACAGGTCCGAGCCTGTCGGGTTGTGTGCGATCGACTGCGTAAAGAAGAGCCTGGGCCGCTGGGTGATCAACAACTGCTCCAGGGCCTCCAGGTCCGGCCCATCGTGCAGGCGTGGCACGCCTAGAACCTCGGCGCTGGCCATCTTCAACTTGCCGAACAAAGGGTAGTAGCCAGGGTCATCCACCAGAACCTTGCCGCCGGGCGGCACGAAGTAGCGAATAACGATGTCCATCGCCTCATTGGCACCGTGCGTCAGTACGATCTGCCGCGGTTCGGCGCCGATCCCAAAGTCCGCGAGTTTGCGCACCAAATGCTCACGCAGCGGCGCGTACCCGAAGCGGCTGCCATAGCGGAACAGGGAGCCCAGCCCCGTGCGCACGACTTTCTGGTGGTACTTGTCCAGCCTCACATCCGAAAGCCATTCGACTGGCGGGAAGCCATCGGCGATTGCCAAGGCTCCCGGCTCGTTCTTGAGCTGCTCACGCATCAGCCAGACGATGTCCATGGCTCGCCCCAAGCTTCCCGCCTCGTCATCGGCCGCCCTGGAAGGCGGTTTGTCGACCACGAAGTACCCAGCACCGCGGCGGGGTTCAATCAGCCCACGCGAAACGAGCAATTCAAATGCGGTGACCACCGTGTTCTTGGCGTACTTGTGGAGTTCGGCCATCTCACGCAGCGAGGGCAATTTGTCGCCGACCTTGTAGGCACCGTCGCGGATCTGCCGCTCGATGTCGTCGGCGACCGCGACGGGCAAGGTAACCGATCTGGGGCGACGTGTCTGGGAGCTTCCTTCAACTGTCATTGATCAACTATGACACATCGCCGGTCTTTGCCCGGAAAGCAAACTGTTTGGCAAAACTGTACCTTCACTATTTGGTACGGCGGTTTTAAAGTTTGCCCATACCGTATCCACCACCCAGTAGACACCCAATGGTCGATTCACGACTCCCCAATTTCCGCTCACTCACCCCTGCGCAGCGCCTGGAACATGTCGCACGCATCACCAACCTGTCCGAGGGAGACGTCGCGCTCATCAACCAGCCCGGCGCGCTCAGCGTCGAACGTGCCAACGGCATGGTGGAGAACGTCATCGGAACATTCGAACTTCCGTTCGGCATCGGCGGCAACTTCCAGATCAACGGTCGCGATGTCCTGGTGCCGATGGTGGTCGAAGAGCCTTCCGTCGTGGCCGCGGCCTCGTTCATGGCCAAGCTGGCCCGCGACTGCGGCGGCTTCGAAACCTCCAGCACGGGACCGCTGATGCGTGCCCAGGTGCAGGTCATCGGCATCACCGACCCCTATGGCGCCCGCCTGGCGCTCCTGAAGCACCGTGACGAGATCCTGGAGGTCGCCAACAGCCGCGACAAGGTCCTCATCGGCCTGGGCGGCGGCTGCCGCGACATCGAGATCCACGTGTTCCCCGACACGGCCCGCGGTCCCATGGTCGTCATGCACCTGATCGTCGACGTGCGCGACGCGATGGGTGCCAACACCGTCAACACCATGGCCGAATCGGTTTCGCCCCTGGTCGAGAAGCTCACGGGCGGCACCGTGCGGCTGCGCATCCTGTCCAACCTGGCCGACCTGCGTCTGTCACGCGCCCGCGTGCGGCTCACGCCCGAAACGCTCAGAACCAAAGAGCGCAGCGGCGAAGAGATCATCGAAGGCGTGCTCGATGCCTACACCTTCGCAGCCATCGATCCGTACCGCGCGGCCACGCACAACAAAGGCATCATGAACGGCATAGATCCCGTCATCGTTGCCACCGGCAACGACTGGCGCGCGGTCGAGGCCGGCGCCCATGCCTACGCCTGCCGAAACGGACGCTACACCTCGCTGACGACCTGGGAGAAAGACACCCAGGGCGCGCTGGTCGGCACCATCGAAATGCCCATGCCCGTGGGCCTGGTGGGCGGCGCGACCAAGACACACCCGCTGGCCCGGTTGTCGCTCAAGATCATGGGCGTCAGGTCAGCGCAGGAACTGGGCGAGGTGGCCGTCGCGGTGGGCCTGGCCCAGAACCTCGGAGCGCTGCGCGCCCTGGCCACCGAAGGGATCCAGCGCGGCCATATGGCCCTACACGCACGCAACATCGCGCTGGTCGCAGGGGCAACGGGTGACGAGATCGAAGTCGTTGCCAGGCGCATGGCCGCGGAGCACGACGTACGCACCGACCGGGCGGTCGTCTTGCTTGAAGAGCTGCGCCAAAACTAAGACAGCCGCCATTGCCGGCGGGGCGGCTGATTCCGCCGGCCTCGAAGCCAGCCAGACCGTTCACCCATTTCATAACTTGGAGACTATCGACATGACACAACCTCAGGTCAAGCGCCGCACCGTGCTCGGTTCCCTCGGCGCCACGATGTTGTCAACGTGGGCGTGCCCCACGCTCGCACAGGGTGCTGTGTTCCCCCACCGTCCGATCAAGATCATCGTCCCCTGGGCTGCGGGGGGCGGCGGCGATGTGATCGTGCGCCTCATGGGCACGAGTCTTCAGAAGCGGCTCGGCCAGGCCGTCGTGGTTGACAACCGCCCCGGCGCCGTCGGAACCATCGGTAGCGTCGCGGCAGCGCGCAGCCCCGCCGACGGCTACACGCTCGTCTACGGCGGCATGGAGTCGCACACCATCGCGCCCCATGCGATGAAGAAGGCACCTTACGACCCCAAGAAGGAATTTGTTGCCATTGCGCCGCTGGGCTTCTTCCCTGCGGCCCTGGTCGTGAGCGCTTCACACCCAGCCAAGAACCTGAACCAGTTCCTGCAGATGGCCAAGGATGCCAAGACCCCGATGAGCTTCGGCTCGTGGAGCACCGCCACGTCCGGACACCTCATGATGGAGGCCCTGAAGGTGGCCAAGAGCGTCGATCTCCTGCATGTGCCCTACAACGGCACCGCGCCCCTGCTCAATGCCCAGCTGTCTCAACAGGTCGATTGTTCCATCAACGTCCTGTCGACCGTGGAACCCCACATCCGCAGCGGTACGCTGCGCCTGCTGGCGGTTTCAATGCCCCAACGCCTGCCGGAGTTTCCGGACGTCCCGACCCTGAAAGAAATCGGTCTCAATGTCGAACGGGGACCATGGGTGGGAATTTTCGGCCCGGCCGGAATGCCGGAAGACGTCATCTCGCGCGTGCACGAGGCAGTCGACGCCACCCTCAGGGAGCCAGCCATCGTCGAGCAGACCAAGAAGATGTTCTTCGTCGTCGAGCACATGGATCAGCGCGCGTACCAGAACTTCTATTTCAGCGAGATCGATCGCTGGGGCCAGTACGTCAAGACGGCCAAGGTGGCCATCGAGTGACCGTGTTGGCGTCGCTTGACGGCACGACGCTGACCGGACGGGCGACCTGCATCGCCCGGGCTTCGACCGGGTTGTTGCCCGGTCAGGAGAAAGGGTGTGCGCTCCAGGCCGGCCATGCCCGAAAAACGGGGCGCCCGTCGCTGCAGGCTGCGGCTTGCTGAAGCGCCCCGAGGCCGGTCATTCTCGCGTCTATCGGCGTGCGCCTGGCTTACCACCGGCGCACAAAAAAAAAGCCACGGGACGCGAGGCTTGCCCGCGTCAAATCAACCTCGTCTCTCGCTCCCAGAAAGGCGCTCGCAGCTTCTTCTTGTCGATTTTTCCAAAGGGGGTCGTTGGCAGCGCATCTGCGAAGATGATTTGCTTCGGTGCAATCAGCGGCCCCTTGCGTTCCCGCACGTAGGCGATCAGGTCAGCTGCCTCGGCTTCAGCCCCGTCCCGCAACACGACGAACGCCGCGACGGCTTCACCCCACGTGGCATGGGGCACGCCGATCACGGCGGCGGATGCGACAGCGGCATGCGCGGCCAGAACATCCTCGACCTCCCGCGGATAGACGTTCGAGCCCCCTGACACGATCATGTCCTTCTTGCGGTCCACAATCGACAGGCGGCCATGCGGATCGGAAAAACCGATGTCCCCGGTGTGCAACCACTCGCCAGCCAGTGCTTGCCGGGTGGCTTCCGGCTGCTCGAGATAGCCTTGCATCACCGACGGGCTTCGCACGCAGATCTCACCGATTTCGCCCGCCGCCAGCGGCTGATTGCTGTCGTCGAGAATCGCGATTTCGGCCGTCGCCATGGGGTAGCCACACGCTGCCAGGGATGCAGGATCGTCCAGATCATGATCCTTGCGGCGCAAGATCGCGATGGGGGTGCATTCTGTCTGCGCATAGACCTGGGAAAAGACCGGGCCGATGCGTTGAATCGCTTCCCTCAGGCGGTCCGGCGAAATGACGGACCCCGCATAGACCACGAGCTCGAGGCTGTCCAGGTCGAACTCCTCGAGTGGCGCATCCAGAAGCTTGTAGATCATCGTGGGCACCATCAGGGTTGCACTGATGCGCTCGCGCTGGATGATCTCCAGTACCTGGCCTGCGTCGAACTTCTTTATCAAATGGACAGTGCCGCCACGCATCAGCGTCGGTGCAATCAACTGTCCTGTGACATGGCTGATCAACGCGATCGCCAAATATTGCACGCCATCGGGCAGCTCCAGTTCGCTGTTCATGGCGATGGACATCAGCGCGACCTGACCTGCCTCGCGCACGATGGCCTTCTGGCGGCCGGTCGTGCCCCCGGTGAAATTCAACGTGCCGATGTCGGTCGCGATCGCCCGCTCGACCGGTTCGACCTGTTCATGCCGGGCGACAAGCGCCAGAAGATCGGCACCGGGTCCAGCCTCTCCCACGTGGAACACGGAAACGCCCGGGAGCGCCTCGGCGAGTTCATGGGCCCGCGTTGTGAATCCATCCGTGTCGATGATCAGGACGGTAGCACCCACGTCTCGGATCTGGGACACCTGGGAGTCCAGCGAACTGAGCGGGTGCAGCCAGCTGGTGGCAGCGCCGAGCCCCTGTGCCGCGACGGACGCGCACCAGGTCTCGTACCTGTTTTCCGTCAGCAATGCGACGCGCGCGCCCCGGCGCATGCCGTGCGAACTCAGCACCGCCTGAACTTTCCCCATGAAATCGATGGCGTCTTGATAGAGAACTGCCAATTCGCCCTGGCGGAAGGCTGTGCGGCCCGGGTACTTGCGCAAGGCACGCAGCACCAATGAGAAGAAGGTGGGGGGGTGATGCAGTTTCATATGGCTAAAAGTCCCGATTGGTTCTCAGTCCAGCTTGATCTTGCTGTGCGAGATCAACTCGGCCCAAAGTGCCTGCTCGCGCCCGAGATACTGCGCAAACGCGTCCCTCGATCCACCCACGGGCTCCAGCCCCAGGGCCTCGAGACTGCGCTTGCGGAATCCCGGGTCGGCGAGAACCTTGTTGACTGCGAGATTGACGCGCTCCAAGACCGCCGGGGGCGTGCCGGCAGGAGCGGTCAGCCCGATCCAGTTCTCGCCGGAGAAAGCGAATTTCTGTTCGCTGATCGTCTGTACGCCAGGGAAGAAGTCGGACCGCTTTTCACCCATCACGGCGATCGCGCGCAGCCTTCCGGTTTCGATGTACGGGGCCACCGCGACGTGCGCCAACATCGCGGACTGCACGTCACCCGCCAACAAGGCCTGCATCAACGGCGCCGAGCCGTTGTACGGCACGTGGGTCAGCTGGGTTCCAAACAAACGGTTGTACTCGGTCAAGAACACGTGCGAGGTGCTGCCCGTTCCGAAAGTCCCCCAGTTGACCTTCCCGGGATTCGCCTTGTCCAGTGCAGCCAGTTCGCTGAGGTTCTTCGCGCCGACGCCGGAGGAGACCACGATCGCCGCCACCATGTTCGCCATGCGGACCACGGGAACCAGGTCAGTCTTCGGGCTATAGGGCAGCTTCGAGTACAGCTGTGGATTGAGCGACATGATGTCGCCGTTGCTGATGCAAAGCGTGTAGCCGTCGGCGGAGGCCTTCGCACACCGCGTCGTCCCGATGATCCCATTCGCGCCGGCCCGGTTATCGATCACCACAGGCTGCCCAAGCTCCTTGCTGAGCGCCTCCGCCATCGGCCGAGCGAAGTTGTCCAGCACGCCTCCCGGCGGGTACGGCACGACCAGTTGCACCGGCTTCGATGGCCACGCCTGGGAAAATCCACTCTGAAGCGTCAAAGCGAGTACAGCAGCTATCGCGACCTTCACGCCATTTTTGATACACATATTCGTCTCCAATTTTGAAGTTGTCAGCAGGCGCACGTGTCCGCCAGACCCGCATATTCGCGAGGCGACGGCCTCCTGGCAATTCACTATTGGAAAACAGCAGTTTCGCCCTGCTTAACCCCCGTAACGTATCAACTCACGGTGCTCTGGCTATCGCGTGCATCCGCGCGCAACATCTCGACGAATTCACGTGCGAACGGTGGCAGTTCATCCAATCCTCTGATGCAGATGTACTGGGGTCGAATCGACCACTCGTCCTCCAGGCTCACGATGCGGATGTTCATCGACTTCGCATGGCGTGCGGCTGGCAGATGGGTGAGCACGCCGACGCCGATCCGTGCCTGAACCATCCGGCACAGTGCTTCGAAATTGCCGACTTGGGCACGCAGATTGATGTGTCGCCTGAGCATTTCAGCCTGCTGCAGCAAGAAGTTGTGAAGCGTGCTCGATTGGGAAAGTCCGACGTGGTCAAAATCCAGCGTCTCGGCAAAAGAAACAGAACGCCGCTCGGCCAGAGGATGTCCTGCCGGCACAGCGAGCACCATGTGATCGGTGCGATAGGGAAGAATCTCCAGACCAGTTGTGCCAACGTCTTCGAGGATCACGCCGACATCAACCACCCCTTCCGCAACCGCTCGAACGATGTCGCTTGAAAGGCGTTCCCGCAAGTCGATGCTGGTTCCGGGCCGACTTGCGAGGAACTGCTCGATCACAGGCGGCAGAAATTCACTGATGGCAGTGGTGCTGGCCATGATCCGCAAGCGCCCATCGATGCCGTCGGAGATATCAAGCATCTCGGCACGCAACAGCTCGACCTGCTCCATGATCAGCCGCGCGTGCTTGATCATCGCCTGGCCCGCGGCCGTGAGCGTCAGCCCCTTGCTGGTCCGGTTGATCAGGCGCGTGGCCACCGATTGTTCAAGTTGCTTGATCCGATTGCTCGCAGCAGGCAGCGAGATGTGGACCTGTTCGGCAGCGCGCGTGAGGCTGTTGGTGTCGGCGATGCGCACCATCAGGCGAAGGTCGGCGAGATCGAAGTGGACAGAGCGCCTGGGCATGCCCTGTGGCCGCTCCTGGGGGCGGTCTAGCATGTGGATGACCAAATGCCGTCTTCGACATCCGGCCGCCTGCACTTTTCCATGCTGAAAGTCACCTTTCGTATTGTTGAATAGACGAGCGCCTGTGCAGCGGCGATGCTCGGGGACCGACAAATGATTGGTCCCGACATCATGCATTCCACCCCCGGCATCAACAAGACTCCCCTGCCCGTTTCACCCCTGGGCCGACTGAAGATCGCGATCACGATCGACGACATGCTGCTGCTTCGAGGGGTGCCAATGGCTCCCAGGCACAGTGTGCCATCAAACATTCGCGCGATCATCTCCGCCTTGAAGTCGCATGGCGTGGCCGGGGTTTACCAGTTCTCCAACACCGCCCCGATCGAAGACGACGCGAACTTGCTGGAGGTTTTCGACACATGGGTCGAGAGTGGCCATCATGTGGCCAACCACACGCACAACCACCCACCGCTCAACTGGTTGGACGCAGACACTTACGCCCGCGATATCGAAGAGGCAGAAAAGTACCTTGGCCGCTACATCAACCAGGCGCCAAGGCGCTGCTTCCGGTTCTGCATGGATCTGTGGGGCGACACCGCGTGCAAGTGCGGAGCCATCCTGGACAGGCTCGAGGACATGGGCTACACGCCGGTCCCGGTCAGCATCGGATTCCACGACATACGTTGGAATGCGGCGTACTGCCGGGTATTGAAACGCGGTTCGCCCGAGGAGGCGGCGCAGATACGTCGTGCCTATGTGGCCAGCGCGCTGCACGAGTTGCGTGTTCACGCGGCAAACGCGAGGGCGGTGTTCGGCCGCGACCCGATCCACATCTGGCTGATCCATGGCACGTCCATTGCCGCGGACTGCCTGGAGGAAATCCTGGACTGCTTTCGGGCCGCAGCAGTCGATTTTGTTTCGCTGGATGACGCCATGGGCGACCCCATGAACGCCGAGGTTCCTCCACGGATCAGTCCGGAATTCATCTTCCAGGTCGAGAAATGGGCACTTTCGCTGGGCGTCCCCGTCAGCGACCCCATCCCGTCAATCCTCGACGACATCGAAAAACTGCATCCCGCACCGGGCGAAATGCAGGCTGAGATCACCTTGCGGATGCGTGAGCACATCGCATCCGCCACGGGAGCCAAGATACAGCCGATCCCTCTTTACCCCAACCAGCAGCACTAACACAGCAGCCACTTCCATGCAGCCCACATTCTTCGACCCCAACACATACGACGGCGTGCGCTACGAGCACTTCACGCAGGACATCGTGAACATCGCGATGTCGCGACCGGCCGTGCGCAACGCGCAGAACATGGAGATGACGTACGCGCTGAATGCAGCGTTCGACCGCGCCGCGCAGGATGACGCAGTGAAGGTCATCATCCTCTCAGGGGACGGCGATCACTTTTCGGCCGGCCATGACATGGGCGGCGACCACAACAGAACCTGGCGTGACTTCCGCACGGTGGGCACCTGGGCTGCATTCGACGGCCCGGGCGTCGAAGGCCTCTATGGAAGGGAAAAGGAGATCTACCTGGAGATGTGTGAACGCTGGCGCAACCTCGCCAAGCCGACGATCGCGGTGGTGCAAGGGTCTTGCGTGGCCGGCGGTCTCATGCTTGCCTGGTGCTGCGACATGATCGTCGCGGCTGACGATGCCCGGTTTCGCGATCCAACGCTCGAGTTTGGCGTCGCAGGCGTCGAGTTCTTCATGCATCCGTGGGAACTGGGTTCCCGCAAGGCAAAGGAATGGCTGATGACCGGTGACTGGCTGACCGCTCAAGATGCAAAGCAATGCGGGATGGTCAATCAGGTTTTCCCGGCGGGTGCGTTGATGGAAAGCGCGCTGAACCTCGCCAAGAAGATCGCCAACAAGGGGAGTTTCGTCCTCAAGGCAGTCAAGGAATCCGTGAACCATGCACAAGACGTCGGAGCGCGTCGCAATGCCATGATGCACGCATTCGGGCTGCACCAACTTTCGCACCACCACAACAAGCAGCAGTGGGGATTGCTGGTGGACCCTCAAGGAATCCATCCGGCTCTTCGCGAGAAAATCCGCGTCCGGTTCAATCTGCAGGCACTGCCTGGCACCGGCGACAACCGGAAATCCTGACCATTGAACGTGCCTTGAACTTGATCCCGACGCCCTGCCGCCGACGCAGGCGCCGGACCATCTGTTGCGAACGCAGCAATGGCCTCAAGGGCGAGGCGGTGGTGCTTTTCGTCCTTGGGGCCGTTCAGTTGCTGCATGCGCGCACCAAGCCAGTGGCCGCCATCTACTCCTGCAACGCTTGACTGGCTGGACGGCAGGACGGCACTGCGGCATGCCGTCTTCCTCGAGCCACCGGGGTAACTACCGGATGGGATCAATTGCGATTCACCGGGCGTGGCGGCTTTGTGTGGTGAGCACCTCCTCTAGCCCACTGTGGCGTAGGCGAGGTCCTTGGGGGTCTTCACCAATACCTCCGGTTCATCACCGACCACTACCGTGTCATCGAGCCTGAAACCGCCCAGGCCATACACATAGAGACCGGGCTCTGATGAGTACACCTCGTCGGCCAGCAGCGCACGCGTATTGAAAGCCATGTCCTCGGGGTACTCATGCAGCATCAGGCCCACGGCATGTCCCGTGCGATGGAACACGTGGTCGGCCAGTCCGGCCTTCTCGATCACCGCCAGCGCCGCAGCGTCCATGTCGCACACGCGCCTGCCCGGGCGCGCGGCGGCGACGGCGGCATCGGTCGCGGCGCGCGCGGTCTCGAAGCATTGCACCTGCTGCGCGCTCGGCGCGCCGCAGAACCAGGTGCGTTCGTTCTCCACGTAGTAGCCATTCAAGCGCGGCAGCACGAAGTTGACGATGGTGTCGCCCGGTGCAATGCGGGCGCCGCATGAAGCGCCATCGCCGTGCGGCGAGGCCGAAGCGGGGCCGGTCAACGTCCAGCACTTCATGATTTCGAAATCCTCGCCGGGGAACCGCCTCGCGGCTTCCTCTGCCATCAACGCGGCCACGGTGTGATCCACTACCTGGACCAGGGCGCCGGCCTTGTAGAGCTCGCGGTAGCGGTCCTGCGCCCAGTCCGTCAAACTGCCGAGTTCTCGCATGATCTGCAGTTCCTCGGCATGCTTGACCCATCGCAGCGCACGCATCTCGCCGTGGGAGGGGCGCACCACCAGCTCAGGCAAATGGCGCTGCGCCAGCGCCAGCACCGGGTGCGGGAGATCCACCGCTAGCCGCGCACCGGCCAAGCCGTTCGAGTGCAGCAGGCCGGCCACCACCTCGGGCAATTGCGCTGGCAAGGGCAGCCTGTTCGTGATGCGGGGGTGCTCGCTGTAGTAGTGAATGCGGTCAGCGTCCAGCCACAAGCTCTGCTTTTCCAGGCAAAAGCGCAGGTGGTGGGTGGAGAGTTCGTTCATCACCGCGAACGGTGCGCCGTGGCGCGGCACAAAAAGGAACACCGGGCGCTCCCAGGGCCAGACGTCAAGCTGGAAGTTGCTCGCATACTGAAAGAAATCCGCAGTGGTGAAAACCAACGCATCAACGCGCAAGCGGTCCATCAGGGCCTGCATGGCTTGCGTACGGGCGTCGCGCACGGTGGTGGTGAGGCGGGGCATGGCGTTCTTTTCCTTCTTCGGGTTGCTCGCTTATTGCGCGATGTCGAGTTTCTTGATGAATGGCCCCCAGGCTGCAGCGTCACGCTGCATCAGCCGCTCGACCTCGGAGGCAGGCGCCGAGATCGGCTCCAGCGTCTGCGCGGCCAGGCGCTCGCGCACCTCAGGGGTCTGGATCGCTTTGTTTATCTCAGTGTTGAGCCTCTGCACGATGGCCGGTGGCGTGCCTGTCTTGGCAACGATCGAGTACCAGCCCGGCACAGCTACGTCATAGCCAAGCTCCTTGAAGGTAGGCACATTTGGAAATGCATCCATGCGCTTGTCACCTGTCACGGCCAGCGCCACCAGCTTGCCGGTGCGCACCAGCTCCGTAATGCCGCCGGGCACGGTCGTCATGACCGGCGTGTCGCCAGCCATCAGGCTGGTGGTGGCGCCCGCGCCGTTGAACGGCACATGCTGTAGCTTCATGCCGCTGCGCTCGGCCACGAGTTCCATCGACAGATGGGTCGAGTTGCCGATGCCTGCCGATGCATAGCTGATCTGGCCCGGTGCTTCCTTGGCCTTTTTCACCAGCTCGGCAAAGCTGCGCACCTGCAGCGTGGGCGAGGCCAGCGTGACGAACTGCGTGTTGGCGAACACGGCCACCCCGGCAAAGTCGCGCGCAGGGTTGTAGCTCAGACGCTGATAGAGATAGGGATTCCAGGCCAGGTTGGACACCCCAGCGAGAAAAAGCGTGTAGCCGTCGGCCGGCTGTCCCACGGTGTAGCTCGCAGCAACACTGCCGTTTGCGCCGGGCCGGTTCTCCACCACCACGCTCTGGCCCAGGCCCTTGCCGAGCTGCTCGGCCAGGGTGCGCGCCAGCACGTCATTGCCCGATCCTGCGGCCTGGGGAACGATGAGCTTGATCGGCCGCGCGGGCCAGGTCTGCGACCACGCTGGCAGCGCCAGCAAAACGCCCAAGGCGACGAGCACTTTCAACCCCGGACGACGGTTCAACGGCTTCATCATCAGCCCCTTTCAAAGAGTATGTACCGCGTGGTACAGGTTGCAATGAACCGCATGGTACAGAAATCAAGGGAAAGCGCAAGTGCAAAAAAAAGCGCCCGAGCCAGAAGGCGCGGGCGCTAAGCAGAAGGCGGTTCGGGCGGCAGTCAGTCAGTCAGTCAGTCAGTCAGTCAGTCAGTCAGTCAGTCAGGATGAGGCGGCTGCGCGATGAGTTGGGCGAAGTACTTGAGGGCAGCAGTGGTCTCCTTGCGGTCCCCTGTCGCCAGCAGGTCCAGCATCAGGCCACGAAATGTCGCAAGCTGCAGCCTCGCACGCAGCCGGGCCTCTTTCGGGCGCAGACCCAGTTGGTGGATCATCTGGCGTTCCAGGGGTTCCAGCCAACTTGCTACTACGTCCTGTAGGAAATCCGCATGGCGCTCAGGGTTTCGCACTGCTCGGCCATAGAGCTCGAACAGCAGTTGCATCACGGGCAAGTAGCTCTCGGTCGAGAAGCGGTCCCATGCGCGCTCGATGTTGCCTGCCATGCCGAGGTCGTTGCCCAGGATCTCACGGCGCTTGGCCACCTCGTCGCGGCGGATTTCGTGTAGCACACGCTCCCAGAAATGATCGGCCGAACCAAAGTAGTAGATGAGCATGCGGTGGCTGGTACCAAGGTGCGGTGCGATGGCCCGCAATGACCAGTCCCCGAAGCCATGCGTCAGCACATGCTGACCCGCCGCAGCCAGCAACTGACGGGCTTGTTCGCCATCGCGCCTGGAAGGCGGTGTCGCGTTACTCCCGGAATCTTTGGGAGCTTTTCCGGGCTGTGCATTGGCAGTGTGCGAAGGGGGCGTCGTCATGCAGCGCATTTTCGCAGCACGATGGCCACTCTCCTCGTCCGAGTGTTCGCGTTCGCATGCGATCAACCTTGAACGGTGGACCTCCGCTATTGCAGGGAGGCCCAAGGCGCTGCCTGGTAGATTGCCCGTTGAGCGCATAAAGCTGTCGTATGTCAGATGGGGCACAAGCGGCTGCAACCAGCCTGAAGCAGCCCATCCGACTCCCCGCAGACCTTTGCGATCTTGGCCCCAAAAGCGCCTCAACCGAGGCGCTTGGCATTTCGCGACACGGAATTCTTCCGACGGACTTTATGGTTGGAATCAACCCGTATGCGGGCCAATGAAAGTCGATAACAAGACCCCATCATCCATGCGGCTTTTTCCATGGTTGATCAAATGGGTTGTTGTCCTAGAGTCGGAAACACCGCCGAGTTCACCTTCGCACTTGTGCGGCACGCAATCACAGCGGTCAGAGTTCCACCAGGAATGCGGCAAGGAAGCAAGGATTCGCGCACCGGCACGGACAGGTGGCGCCTTACCTGATATGGAGCCGATCGACGAGATAGGCTACGCCATCTGTGGTGTACGTCTCGACCACCCGGCGGAGCCTGGACTCGGGCTCGAAAGCTTCATGAGCCTTCGCGACACTGGCGAGCCAAGCGGAAATGACCCCTGTGGGAGGTACAGGCTCCGCCCAGAGTCTCTCGCGCCGTGCCGTCGACACCGTCCAGTTCAGCACCGAACGCATCCCTGAAGCCTTATCCAGGTCTTGCAGTTCAGACCACAACGCATTGCGCGTCTCTGGCTGCGCATGGAACGGAATGAGCACCTTGGTGCATTGCTCTTGAGGTTCGTCGCCCTGCTCCTCCACAACGCACAACGTCCAACCCCTGAGGAATTGCGGCTCGTCGGCCGGAATGAACTTGGCCCCTACAACTGACGCTTGGGCCTGCCGCATGGCCTCGGCGTCGGAGAAAGACAGTTCGACGACACCATCCACGGTGAAGGCCGGCTCACCATCGCTCGCCCACAAAACCTTGTCCACCCGGTTGTGCGTGTATTTGACAATTCCATTCATCCCGAGTGCAAGCTGCGCATGAGGCCCCGCCCAATATGCACGGAAGTCACTCGTGGCCATACCTTCCCTCTTGGCCAGAAGCGTCATACGTTTCATCATCTGAAGCCCTTACCGTCAGAGAATTTGCCGCTCGGCCACCACAAACGCCGTGATTTCAGACAGAAAAGTCTTGGCATGAGCCATTGTTTCCTTGCCAGCGTCTGAACCGAACGCTGCACCAAGCGTCTCCGCGTCCTTGAACCAAAGCTCGACGATCCCGTCGATAGGAAGATCGCTGTAGGCACAGGGGCGTCCTTTCACTCGTTCCCGTCCAGTGATCACATTCTGGCGGTAGGCGCTGACGCCAGACATCTTGCGAACCAGGTCGCCGTGAGTCTTCCATTCTCGACGGAACTCCTCTTCGCTCAGGGTCGGCAGACGCTTGATGACCGACATGCGCTTTAGGAGTTGGGAGCGCTCTTTCTGTGTAGGCACCGGAATGACCACGGACTGCTCGGCGGTCACGATGTGCAAGTCACCAAGGAAATACTGCTCGTCCTGGATGAGGTCGTTCGCCAAATCGCTATCGCTGAAAGCTCGGTCAGACTGCTTTGCGTCGTCAAAAGACAGTTGCGAAAATCCATCGAAATCCCATGGCCCCCTCGCGAAGTCAATACCTCGCTGCAGTCGATCCACGACGGGGTTTTGCCAATACTCGCGCAAATTGGGCAACTGACTGGCGAGCGCTCCATGGCTATCGCGCCAATATGAATTGAAATCCTCAAAAGTCCAGTCGACTTTTTTTCGGATGAGTCCCATGCGTACCGTCATATGCGTGTCCTTCCCTTTTATGTCAGCTCTGCTGCTCGGCAGCCTCCGCACGTGCTCGCGCCAAGCCGGGTGCACGTTTTGCCAGCCATATGCCATGGCGAATGGGCCAGCGCTGGTAGTTCGAATCCAAACCCAATGCACCCGCCGCGTGGTGAGCCCAGTACGGATCGAACAAGGCCTCTCGACCCAAAGCGATCAGATCAGCCTTGCCTTCTTGAAGTACGGCCTCTGCCTGAACCGCATCGACGATCATTCCAACCGCCTGCGTGGGCACATTGGCGCCATGCCGAATGCGTTCAGAGAACGGCACCTGAAAGCCCAGTCCACGTGGCACCGGAAGTGCGCGCGTTTCCTCAGTCAACCCGCCCGATGAGCAGTCGATGACGTCCACGCCGACTTTGACCAACTCGCGTGCGAGGACAACCGAATCCTCCAAGCTCCACCCGTCAACGCTGCCATCCACTGCGGACAGCCTGCAGAAGAGAGGCTTGCTGGCAGGCCAGACAGCCCGCACTCGGGTTGCCAGTTCGACCGCAAGTCTCATGCGGCCATCGAGGCTGCGGCCCCACTCATCGTCTCGGTGGTTTGAGTTCGGGGACAGAAAGCTGGCGACTAGATAGCCGTGACCGAAGTGCACCTCCACGACGTCAAAGCCCACCTTTTCCGCCCGCACTGTTGCATCGACGAAGCGTTGAATCGCGTCCTCAATCTCCTGAGCATCCATAGCTCGGGGCGGGGACCAACCTGGACCTGCAGCGAGCGCGCTGGGGCCGAGCCGCTGCCAAGGCTCTGTGTCGGCTTGCATTTCCGTGTCACTCAATGCCGCACCTCCCTCCCACAGCGGCTGGCTACCCGACTTTCTGCCCGCGTGAGCCAGCTGGACGCCAATTGCACAGTCGTTTGCGTGCACGAAATCGACCACTGCCTTCAGCGGCTCGATTTGGCTGTCATCCCACAAACCCAAATCCGCGGTTCCAATACGGCCACGCGGGTCGACAGCAGTACTTTCCGTCAAGATGAGACCTGCGCCACCGAGTGCGAACTTCCCGAGGTGAACCATATGCCAGGAAGTGGCCCGCCCCGCTTCGGCGGCATGCTGGCACATCGGAGATATGACAACGCGATTCTTCAGCTGCAGCTCTCGAAGCCTCAAAGGCTGAAACAACAGCGGCTCATGGATAGTCATGATGAAATTTGAAAGGCTTAAGAGTTCGATGAAGGCGGCACTGGCGGTCTAGTGCCGAGGAAAGTGCCGGCCATGACTGCGAAAAAGCCCACGAGGTGCCACGTAGTCAAACGCTCGTCCAGCAACATCGCAGCAAAGAGCACGCCGAAAACAGGAACCCAGTAGAGGAAGACCGCTGTGCGTGCTACACCAATAGAGGCAATGGCGCGGTTCCAAAGCAGATTACTCAAGGCCGTGGCCATCACCCCGGAGAACAAGATCAGCGCCCATTGCCACCATCCAGGGAAGATCGCCTCAGGGGCCAAGGAAGGACTTCTGATTGCCGCCTGCAGCACTAGCATCAAAGTACCAACGAGGTAAATGGACCAGCTGATGGTCAAGGGATGTAAAGAGCGGGCAAGGCGCTGCACCAGCGCCCCCCCGGCCGCAAAGCTCACCACCCCCGCCACCAGCATCAGATCGCCAATGCTCGCACTAGACAGTCCGGCGCCGGGGTGACTAAGCACTACAGCAGAAACACCGCCAAAGCCCAAAGCAACACCGAGCAGACGTTGCGGGGTCAGGCGCTCACGGAACATGATCGCGGCAAGCACTGCAGACACCAAGGGGCTGAGAGCCATGATGAGAGCGCCGTTCGTCGCAGTAGACCGCTGCAACCCCTCTGCGAAGAGCAGTTGATTCAGGTAGACCATCAGTACGCCGCACCCAACCAGGGTACGAACTTGCTTCCAATCCAGGCCGGTAACTATCTGGCGTTTCCAGACCAGAATTCCTGACAAGACAGCTAGCGCCACAACCATCCGCAAGGCTGCGAGCATGGAAGTTTCGAAGCTGAGGGTCAGCTGCTTCACCACGGTGACATTGAGCCCCCAGATCGCCATCGCGGCGATGAGGGTCACCTGCACCCCAAGTGCCCGGCGACTCACAGTGCGCGGACTTTCAGGATGCATGGGTTCCGCGCTTCTTCATGACGCCGCGACCGTGCCAGCGCAATCCCCAAACCCAATGCGCACCGCACCTTCGGCTTCGCACCACCCGCGCAGGATCAGCGTATCTCCATCTTCAAGGAAGCTGCGGACCTCTCCGTTGGGTAGTTTGACCGGGTGCTTTCCACTTGTCGTCAGCTCCATCAACGAGCCCGCCTCACTCGGATCTGGGCCAGACAGGGTCCCAGACCCCAACAAGTCGCCAGCCTGCAAGTTGCACCCATTTACAGTGTGGTGCGCTACCAATTGCGCGGGGGTCCAGTACGCCGCTCGACTGGAATTGGTTCTTGAAAGGGGCGCAGGGCCCTCGCCCGCGTCGCGCATCGTTTGGGTCTGCAGAAGAACCTCAAGAGATATTGAGAATGCTCCCCTTTTGCGATTACCGTCACCGTCAAGGTACGGGAGGGGTTGCGGGTCTTCGGGGGGCCGCTCGAACGCTACGCGAAAGGGAGCCAATGCCTCCATGGTCACCATCCAAGGGGACAAGGTACTTGCAAAATTCTTGGAGAGGAAGGGGCCCAGAGGCTGATATTCCCAGCCTTGGATATCACGCGCGGACCAATCGTTGAACAGGGCCACTCCAAAGAGATGAGACTCAGCATCTCCAATCTCGATGGACTCTCCCTGCTGATTGCCTGCCCCTACGAGCCAACCCAGCTCCAGCTCATAGTCCAGGCGCCTGGACGGCCCCAAACCAGGTACAGACATGTCGGGAGCCTTGATCTGGCCACGGGGCCGCTTGAAGGTGACGCCGCTTACACCGATCGAAGATGCGCGGCCGTGATACCCAATGGGTACCCATTTGTAGTTGGGCAGCAATGGGTTGTCTGGACGGAACTGCTTGCCCACCGTGGTCGCGTGGTGAACACTCGTGTAAAAGTCGGTGTAGTCGCCCACACGGCAAGGCACTGTGTACTCGCATTCAACCTGCGGCACCAGGGCGCCCAACCAGGTCGCACGTTCAGGACTTCCGTCACGCAAGCCTTCGGAAATCTTGTGACGCAGGGCCCGTCGATCGCTCGTCGAAGCGCCCATGACGAGGTTCATGTCGTCGGTGTCAATCAAACCAGCGGCCCGAAGATCCAAGACCTGATCACCAATGGCCACGCCGATCTTCCAGTCGCCCTGACTATCCACTCGCTTGAATCGCCCGAAAGGCAAGTTCTGCACTGGGAAATCGCAGCCTGCAAGATTGGCTGAATCGACCCAGCTCTTTAGCTTCGGGTCGTGGGTAGCGTCGATGTCATACATAGTCTCTCAACTCCTTCCGGCAGGCTTGAACTGATCCTTGAGACCCGCCCAGCAGTCGGCATAGTGATGATCCAAAGGCGCCTTGCTGAGTGCGAAGGCTGAAGGAATGAAGCGATACCGGCTTTCAAACATGAACGCCAGGGTGTTGTCCAGCTTCTGTGGTGTCAGCTCCACGCTTGAGGCCTTTTCAAAGGCCTCTTCATCAGGGCCGTGCGGCACCATCGCGTTGTGAAGGCTGGCACCGCCAGGTTTGAACCCACCAGGCTTTGCGTCGTACTCGCCGTAGACCAGGCCCATGAACTCGCTCATCAGGTTGCGGTGGTACCAAGGCGGTCGAAAGGTGTCTTCCATGACGAGCCATCGCGGCGGGAATATCACGAAGTCGCAGTTCGCCGTGCCAGGCGTATCGCTGGGCGAAGTAAGCACCGTGAAGATGGACGGATCTGGGTGGTCGAAGCTGATGGAACCGATGGTCATGAAGTTGGCCGTGTCGTACTTCACCGGCGCCAAGTTTCCATGCCACGCCACAACGTTAAATGGCGAACCCTTCGCAGGTGCAATCCAGAAGTGCCCACCAAATTTCTTTATCAGCTCGCAAGAACCTGTTTGCTCTTCGAAGGCAGCAACAGGAGCCAGAAAATCTCGCGCATTCGCAAGCCCGTTCGACCCAATGGGCCCCAGTTCAGGCAAGCGAAACTGCGCACCATAGTTCTCGCACACATACCCCCGCGATGGTCCATCCGGCACTGCAACTTTGAAGACCAAGCCACGAGGCAAGACTGCAATCTCCCCGGGCCTGAGATCCAGGACGCCCAATTCGGTCGTGATGACCAACCGCCCTTGCTGGGGGACGATGAGCAATTCACCATCCGCATTGACAAATGCGCGCCTGTCCATGGACTTGTTCGCCAGGTACACCAAAGAACCAACACCCGCTTGCGCATCCGCGTCGCCATTGGCTGCCAGGGTTCGCATTCCATCAACGAAGTCGATTTCCACGCCCTCCTCGAAAGGAATGGGATGCCAGCGCATTGGCTCTGGTGCGAGGAGCGTTCCGCGATCGCCACCCGTGGTCCACAACGGTTGGTGGTATGCCTTGTAGCGCCCCGCCACCACCGAGGGCTGGCGTCGGTACATCCATGTACGGCGGTTTTCATGCCTCGGCGCAGTGAACGCAGTTCCAGAAATAAGCTCGGGATACAGGTCAAACGGAGCCCTTTGCGGGCTATTGCGCCCCTGAGGCAGCGCGCCAGGCACGGCCTCCGTGGCATGCTCGTTGCCGAAGCCACTTTGATAGCGGCGTTCCGAATTCAAGTGGTCAATCACGCTTTGCTCCTTGACAGGTATTGCGGGCCGGCAAATCCCCAGAATGCAGGGACGGACCGACCCGTCCGCACCGTCCCAAAGGTCGGTCCGAGCCGAGATAGCAGATGGTTGGGGACTGAAGGAGAAACCTCAGCCTTCCAGCGTCTTCCACATTTCGATGTCGCGCTCTGCAGTCCAGATGCGTGGATCAGCGTATTGAGTCGCCTCGTCGTAGCAACGGGTTACATCGAACGGCATGCAGTGGTCAAAGATGACCCAGTGACCATATTTGGGCTTCAGCGCTGCGAATGTCTCCTTGTAGATCGTGTTCAGATCCTTGCCAGCAGAGACGCCCTTTTGCACATTCGCATACACGTCGGCAATGAATTCACCTGTCTCTGAAAGACCTTTGGCGACCTCTTCAGGAGTGGTCAGAGCCACTCCGCGTCCTGGCACCAACGCCTTTGGATTGAGGGCAGCAAGATTTTTCAGGGTTTGCGGCCAGTCCTTGAAGTAGGCGTCGCCCGCATAGGGTGTGGCGCCGAACTCGACCAGATCGCCAGACAGCAGAGCACCCTCACCAGGCAGCCACACGACGGTATCGCCTTTGGTGTGACCACGGCCGAGTTGCAACAACTGGACTTCCACCTTGCCAAGCCACAGCGTCATTTTTCCGGTGAAAGTCATCGTGGGCCAAGTCATGCCAGGGGGTACGGTCTCAACTCCCGCGAAGAGACGAGGGAAGCGACCAATTTCGCTGGCCTTGTCCTGCTCGCCACGCTCAACGATCAAATCGTAGGTGTCCTGGCTCGCAAGGATGTGATCTGCGCCGTATGCACTGGCACCGAGCACGCGCACAGCGTGGTAGTGCGTCAGAACGACGTATTTGATCGGCTTGTCGGTCACCTCGCGAATACGGCGGATGACGTCTTGCGCCATGGCCGGCGTGGCCTGTGTATCAGCCACGAGCACTGCGTCGTCGCCAATGATGATGCCGGTGTTTGGATCGCCTTCTGCGGTGTAGGCCCACGCGTGTTCGGATATCTGGCTAAAGGTGACCTTCTTCTCTTCAAGGTCGGCTTGCGAGGCAAACTTCTTGGTTTCTTGGGTCATGGGATATTCCTTCTGAAATAGATTGATGACGGTCAATGTGAGCCGAGGTACGCGGCCTTGACCTTGGGATCGTTAAGGAGTGCACTACCAGTCCCCTCCAAAGTGATGTGGCCAGTCTCGAGCACGTAGGCACGATCTGCGACACCGAGAGCCTGCTTGGCCATCTGCTCAACCAGCAGGATCGTCAGACCCGACTCGCGCAGCTGGCGGATGGCATTGAAGATGTCTTTGATGATCAAAGGCGCCAATCCGAGAGACGGCTCGTCCAGCAACAGGAGCCGTGGCTCACTCATCAGCGCACGCGAGATCGCCAACATCTGCTGTTCACCGCCCGACATGGTTCCGGACAACTGGTTCTGACGCTCACGCAATCTTGGGAAGCGGTTGAACTCTCGCTCGATCGCCGCTTCAATCGCTGCTGGATTGCGCCGGCGGGAGTAGCCGCCCAACATCAGGTTCTCGCGAACTGTCTGGTCGGCAAAGACACCTCTGCCCTCGGGCGACATGGCTACCCCCAGCGCGACGCGCTCGTGTGCTCTGACTTTCGCGACGTCCTTCCCATCAATCTGTATGCTGCCTTCGGCAACGGGTTCCAGCCCGCAGATGCTTTTGAGAAGAGTGCTTTTACCCGCGCCATTCGCACCGATGATGGTGACCACTTCGCCCTCCCGCACTTCCAAGCTCACGCCTTTGACGGCCTGGATCGCGCCATAGGCGACCTTCACTGAATCGAGTTTCAACATAGGGTGCTTTCCAGATCAGGGGGCGACAAGAGCGTCCGCCGGTTCGTCAACGCCTAGGTAGGCCTCGACGACACGGGGGTTGGCTTGCACTTCAGAGGGCTTTCCCTCTGCGATCTTGATCCCGTAGTCCAACACGATCACGTGGTCGGAGATCGACATGACGAGATCCATGTGGTGCTCGACCATCAAGATGGTCACACCGCACTTGCCAATACGGACAAGAAGATCGCCCAACTCCGCTGTCTCTTGTGGATTGAGACCTGCAGCTGGCTCGTCAAGCAACAGCAGTTGAGGCTCAGTGGCTAGCGCCCGTGCCAGCTCGACACGGCGCTGAAGGCCATAGGGGAGGCTGCCGGCCGGTTGATAGGCCAGATGCAGCAGACCGACCAAATCCAGCAGTTGCAAGGCGCGGGCACGGGTGGCGGCTTCCTGCTTTCTAGCGCTGGGTAGCGCAAACAAGGATGCGAGAAACCCATTCGTCATGCGCGTATGGCGGCCCAGCATGACATTGTCCAGAACCGACAGATCTGCAAACAGCCGCAGGTTTTGGAAGGTGCGCCCCATCCCCATACGACAGATCGCATGCACCGGTCGGCTCGATACCTCTTGGCCAAGAAACTTGATCGAGCCTTCACTTGGATCCAGAAGACCCGTGAGCATGTTGATCATCGTGCTCTTACCCGCACCGTTGGGTCCGATCAGCGCGTGGATATGCCCACGCTGAAGTCGGAAAGACACGTTTTGAGCAGGCCGTACTCCACCGAAGTTTTTGGTGACACCTTGGGCCACCAGCAACTCGCCCTCTCCCTGCGGACCAATGCGCGTCGGAGCTGCGGATTTGATAGGCATGCCAGGGGCAGCCGCCGGCCGGCGGAACCACTTCGAAAGAAGCCCCATGACCCCTCCCGGCATGATGTAGAGCGCAAACAGCAGCAGAAATCCATAGAGAAAGTGCTGGGCTGACGGCCAACGGGCCAGAGCAGCGTCGATCACAGTCAGAACCACTGTTCCAACCAAAGGGCCGTACTGCGAGCCGGCACCACCAAACAGCACCAACAGCAGAATAAAGATCGACAGATGGAATGTGATGAAGTCGGAGTTGATGTACTGGTTCTGTTGTGCCACCAGCGCGCCAGCAATGCCACAGGTAACTGCCGCAACCACAAAGGCTATGACCTTGGCTCGATAGACACGGACGCCCACCGAAGATGAAGCGATCTCATCGGCTTGCAGTGAGAGCAGCGCCCGGCCAAAACGGCCCTGCAAAAGATTGCGCAGCAGCAGATGCGTCACCGCGCACAGGGCGATGCCCAGCCACACCCATTGCAGGGACGTAAGGGGCTGTCCGTTCCAGGTCAGTGGCTTGATGCCGTAGATACCCTGGGCGCCCCCAAAAACGTCAGTCCATTCTCCGACGAGCTTTTCAACAACGATGCCGAACGCCAGCGTCACCATCGCGAGATAGGGTCCTTTGACCCGCAAGGACGGCAGCGCGATCAGCACGCCGCAGATGCCGGAGACAACAGCTGCCAACGACAGCGCGAACCACGGGTTGATCTCCGTGCGCGTTGTGATCAACGCCACCGCATATGCCCCGGCTGCGAACAGGCCAGCCTGGCCCAGTGACTTCTGCCCTGCATAGCCCACAAGCACGTTCATGCCTGCAGCACAGAGGTAATACACGCACATCATGAAAACGATGCGCAGGTAGTAGTCATTTCCCAGAAAGGAAACCAGGCCTGCGAGAACAGCGACGGCAAGCATGACCCCGAAAAGATGTTGGCCGCGCTTCATACCTTCTCCACCATCTGCTTGCCAAAAAGACCGGTCGGCCGGAACGCAAGAACAAGAATGACAAGGGCAAAAACAGCGACCTCGCGCCACTGCGCCGACCACAGGTTCACCAGGGACTCAAGGACGCCGAGAACGAACCCGCCAATCACACAACCACGTGGATTGCTCAACCCGCCGATCATGGCGCCGGAGAATCCCTTCAGCCCCACGGTGAGGCCCATGAAAAGGGATGCCTGCGCAATAGGAGCGAGAAGGAAGCCCGAAAGGCCAGCCAGCGCAGAACTGACAACGAAAGCGCCAATCATCACTGCGTTGGTATTGATGCCCATGAGGCTCGCGACGTTGCCGTTAGCCGCAACAGCCCGCATGGCCTTGCCCACCATCGTTCGGTTCATCACAAAGTCGAAGCCAATCATGATGACAACGGCGACCCCCAACGTGAGCAGCTCCTGCGGTCGCACACCGACTCCCATGAGACGTATGACAGTGTCGCCCACCGGTCCCGGGACGACCACCGGCTTGGGGCCCCAAATGGCCAAGCCGATACTCTGGAGGATGACGCCAAAGCCCAGGGTGCTCATGACCCATGCCATGCCAGGCCGCCCAGCGAAAGGGCGTACGCCAATCACGTAGAGGAGCCATCCCAAAAAGCCCATCACTCCGAGGGCTGCAACAAGCGCCAGCAGCTGGGCACCGGCACCAGGCTGGGCCTGGCCGAACGTAGTGGAAGTCACAGGAAGACCGAGGACGAGGAAGAGCGCGCTCATGCCGATGAATGCACCCGCGGACACGAATTCCCCATGGGAGAAATTCAAGGTCTTGGTGGTTGTAAATGTGATGCTGAAACCCAGGGCTACCAGGGCGTAGGCACCGCCCACGGCCAAGCCACTGAGAATCGCCTGCAAGAGCGCCTCTGTCATTGTTATCTCCGAGATGATTTCCTGGACTGCTTCGCGCAGTCCAGACAAGCGTTGCGCGTTATTGCTTGAAGTCCGCGCTGCTCAGCGAGTTCACGATCGGATCCGCATAGGGCATCAGCTTGCCGTCCTTCCAGCGAATCCAGACCAGGTCTTTGGCTGTCAGAGCCTCATGGTTGGCCTTGCTGAACGGCTTGTCGTAAGTCTTGAGTACGCCTTGAACCGGTGCTTTCAGATCTTCCAGCGCGACACGTACAGCCGAGCCATCAAAGCTGTTGGCTTGCTTGGCAGCCGCAGCGTAGAGCTGCACCGAGTCGTAGCCATGCAATGCAAAGGAGAACGAGCCGGGCGCCTTGAGTTTGGCCCCGATGCGATCAAACAGCTTCTGCTGGGAAGGTGTACGCGTCTCGCTCACCGTGCGCATGAAGATTGGCTTCTCGGCAAGCGCCTTGCCTGCCGCATCATAGAAAGTGATGTTGTCGGCAGCCCAGGAGGTCAGCACCAAGGGGAAGTAATTTGTCTTCTCCATGCTGCGAACAAGCTGCGCGATGGGCGTCCCCTGAGCCCAGACCACCACAGTGTCCACGTTCGCGGACTTCATCTTGCTCAGCTGAGACGTCATATCGGTATCGCCCACACCGAAGCGCTCAGTCGCTGCAATCTTGATATCTTGCAGCTTCGCGATTTCCTCCATGTCCTTGAGACCGCCCTGGCCATAGCCCGTGGTTTCCGCCATCAGACCGATTACTTTTGACTGGCCAGCATTCTTTTTCACGTAGGCCATCAAGGCCGCTACTTGCTCACGATCCACCATCGAGACTCGGAACATATAGTTGTCCGCACCAGGACTCATGGGCTTGGTGATATCGGTGCCCGAACCCACGTTGCCGATCACAGGGATCTTCTTTTGGTTGGCGATGTGCTTCCAGGCCATCGCATTGCCAGAGTTGGTCGGACCAAAGACCGCAGAGACCTTCTCGCTGTCGATCAATTCGCTCATGTTCTGGATCGACTTTGGAGGCGCAGAGGTATCGTCCCGCGTAACCAGCGTCAGCTTCTTGCCCAGAACGCCGCCTGCAGCGTTGATGTCGGCGATTGCGGCCTCCATGCCCAGAACCGCTGCCTGCCCACTTTGCGCCGATGGGGATGCGGACAAATCTCCGTTGTATCCAAGCTTGATGTCTTGCGCGCTTGCGGTGGCAGCAGCGACAACGCCGGCTGCCAGGATGGCTCGCTTGAAGAGCTTAGGAATACTCATGGCTGTCTCCTTTTTGGAATGGTGAACTCGGTGAGTTCTGGGTTGGAAATCTGGATGGAAACGACTCAAGGACTCAGGAGGCGAGAAACCCGCCATCCACAGGAAGCGTGACCCCCGTCACATAGGAGGCCATGCCGGATGCCAGGAAAACCACGGGACCGACCAATTCTTCGGGCTGGCCGACGCGTGCCATGGGCGTGCGCAGCATGAATTTGTCGAGTCGCTCAGGAGCCTCCCGTGTGTAGGAAGTCATCGGAGTTTCGATGACTCCGGGAGCGATTGCGTTCACCCGAACTCCGTCCTTGGCAAGCTCGACGGCGAGGGCTTGCGTCATGAGTTTGACGGCGCCCTTGGATGGTGAATAGCCCACCACGTTGGGGATTCCAGTGCTCGAGGCAATAGACCCCACATTGATGATCACTCCCCTGGTCTGCTTCAGCGCATCCAGCCATGCATGCGATGGAAGGAAGGATCCCATCACGTTGACATTCAGAGTGCGCTCGAGGTTGGACGCCACCTGGGGGCTGTCCAGCCCCTCGCGAATGATGATGCCCGCGTTATTGACCAGGATGTCGATATTGCCGATTTCAGTGGCCACAGTTTTTGCCAAGGCTTGGCAAGCATCATTGGAGGTCACGTCCAACTTGTACGCGATTGCATCACTGCCAGCGGCCCTGATTTCTGCGGCAACAAGCTTGGCGTTCTCTTCGTTCAAGTCCGTCACGACGACCCGAGCCCCTGCCTTTGCAAGGCCCTTGGCGATAGCCCTGCCATTGCCTTGTCCTGCGCCGGTCACAAGCGCGATGCGTCCATGGAGGACCTTGGGCGCCATGAGTTCAGAGATTTCCATTGCGGTCTTTCTTGGTATGTATTCGATCTATGCTGTTTGGGGTTGCAGGCGCCCAGCAGAGGTCCGATTCGGACTGGCTGTCGGTTCACTTGTTTTCCTTGCGAGCGTCTGACCGACGACATAGCCAAAAGTGAGCGCTGGACCGAGGGTGATGCCTGCGCCTGGGTAGTTGCCGCCCATGATGCTGGCGGCGTCATTGCCAACTGCATACAAGCCCTTGACTGGCTGCCGGTCCTTTGAAAGGACTTGGCAGGACTCATCGGTTGCCAGCCCTGCGAACGTCCCGATTTCACCCACAACTATCTTGATGGCATAGAACGGACCTCTATGGATCGGGGCCATGCAGGGGTTGGGCTTGACCAGCGAGTCGCCCTGATACCGGTTATAGGCGGTGCTTCCCTTGGCAAACTTTGTGTCCACTCCAGACGCGGCATCCCGATTGAAGGCTTCGACCTCTTCTTGGAGGGCGGCGGCTGGAACGCCGATGAGGCTCGCCAGTTCCTGAAGGCTGCTGCCTCGCTTCAAATAGCCGCTTTTGAGATGCTTGCCAATGGGCAGAGGGAATGGAGCTACCGCCCCCAACCCATATTCGCGCAGGTGCTCGTGATCACAGACGAGCCAGCAGGTCACTTCGGCGGACCCTTTGCAAGCTTTCACGAGGTCCTGAATGAAGTCGTGATAAGACATCGCCTCGTTGGTAAATCGCCGCCCCCTTGAAGTCACGGCGATCACACCGGGCTTCGCGCGATCGATGAAGTGCGGCATAACTCCCTGGGTGCCATCCTTGCGCTGGACCACCGAGGTTGGACACCAGGCGGCCGCATTCGGGATGCTGGGATCGACCCAGCCCCCTACGGATTCGCCGAGGCGCAACCCGTCACCGGTGTTCAGCGCAGGGGACGGAGTGAAGTGCTCTCGGCCGGTTGGCGCATGTGGGAACAACTGCTTGCGACGCTCGATGTCGTAGGGAAAGCCACCACAGGCAAGAACGACGCCTCGGCGCACTCGAACTTCTACTGACTTGCCGTCCCGCACCACAGTTGCACCCACGACCGCATCGCCTTCCACGATGAGTTTTTTGACCGGAGCATTCAGCCACACGGGGATGTTCAGGTCCATGCCGGCCTTGGCCAGCCGACCGGCCAGTGCATTGCCGTTGGTCAGCGTCATCCCACGGCCGTACCTGACAACATCCATGAGATGTCCGCCGAAGCGCTTGGCAACATACAAGAATGACTCGAGCGACTTGAAGGCACGCAAGAAGTGCCACAGCTCCTTACCTGATCCAAGCATCATCCCGAAAACCGTCAACTCGGGCACGGGGGGGGCGAGTTTTGAAACATAGGCGCCGAGTTCACGGGCATCGAATGGGCGGGTCACCATGGAGCGGCCACCTGGCTGGCCGCCGGGGGCCTCTGCGTGATAGTCCGGAAACACTGGCGGCATGTCGAATTGCACGCACGTTTTTTCCGTGAAGAAATCAATGGCCTTTGGCCCGTTCTCGATAAAGGCGTCTACGCGCGCGGGATCGAAATGCGTAGTGGTTTCGTGCTGCAGGTATGCCCGTGCCGCCCCTGGGGGTTCGCTGATGCCTTGCTCCCTGGCGAGCTTTGTCCCGGGAATCCACAACCAGCCACCAGACCGGGCCGTGGTGCCCCCATAGACAGGCGCCTTGTCGACAACCAGTACCTTCAACCCCTCGTACGCAGCCGTCACGGCCGCGGACATGCCGGACGCTCCAGTTCCAACTACCAAAACGTCATAGCTCGTTTCCAGCTCACTCATGGTCATCACTCCTTGGACGTAGGGGCCGCTTTTAGCGACCCAATGACGTTAGTATGGTGCTAATGCATTTTTTATAGACTAATGGTTTACCCCAATCAAATGCAATTGAATGGATCAGATACCATGCATCGACTACGGGGACATCTGTGATGGAAGAAATTGACGTGGCCCCAGACAAGGCGCGCCGAGGCATTCAAGCCATAGAGGCTGGTGGGCAGCTGCTTCTTGCGCTGGAGGCCCACGGGCACCCTCTTCCCCTCAAGAAGCTTGCCTGGGCTGCCAACATGGCTCCGGGAAAGGCACACCCCTACTTGGTGAGCCTCTCAAAACTCGGTCTGGTGACTCAAGACGCCTCAACCGGCCACTACTGGCTCGGTCGTACCGCCATGGAACTCGGCCTCCTGACGCTTCGCACCGTCAATCCCTTACGCGAAGCCGCACCGCTTGCGGAACTGCTCGCGCAAGAAACAGGGCACAGCGTTGCACTGTCTGTCTGGGGAAATCAAGGGCCGACGGTGGTATCGCTTTTCGATGCGACCTATCCCCTTCATACCAACATGCGTGTGGGGACGGTGATGTCTCTTGCCGGAACAGCAACAGGGCGCTTGTTCGTGGCCTATCTACCTCGACAACTCATAGAAGAGTCACTGCTGGAGGATGACCGTCGCCTGGGCCCAGATATCGCAAAAACCGTTGAGCCGAGCGAGCTGCAAGATATGCTCAGCTTGGTGCACGAACATGGACTCTCACGTTCCGTGGATATGCCCACAGTGGGGGTCAGCTCGTTTGCAGCCCCGGTTTTCGACTATTCGGGCAATGTTGTGATGGCGGTCACACTCCTGGGGCGTACCCGGTCATTTGACACAGCCTGGAGCGGAAACCAGGCAAAGGCGGCAAGAGCATGCGGCTCAGCGATCTCCACGCGCCTCGGGAGCCTCCGGCGCGGCGCCTGAGTGCAGAGCAAAAAAATGAACAGACGGAAACAAAAGCCCCATGGCTCCCGATTCAGCGCCGTATTGCGCCTGGTCACAGACATCCTAATGCATAAGCACTAGACTAAAAATTCATCTATGGCAAACGAGACCGCCAAATTTAACTCCAAGGACAAGACCATGGGCGCACTTGATGAAGACGGCAATGAAGGTGGTTCCGAGAAGGAGCGCCGAGGAATTCAGTCTATTGAAGCCGGCGGTCAGTTGCTTCTCGCACTGGGTGCGCAAGGTCGCCCGTTGCCGTTGAGAGAACTGGCGCGAGCTGCCGACATGGCTCCAGGAAAGGCGCACCCCTATCTCGTGAGCTTTGCCAAGTTGGGGCTTGTGACCCAGGAAGCCTCGACGGGGTTCTATTGGCTAGGCCCCACGGCAATGCAACTAGGCCTTGTGACCCTCCGCATGCTCAATCCAGTACGCGAAGCCACTCCCTTCGCCGAGCAGCTGGCGCGGGAAACTGGGCACAGCGTCGGATTGTCCGTCTGGGGAAATCAAGGCCCGACGATGGTCTTCCTCTTTGACGCCATCTATCCGCTGCACACCAACATCCGTACTGGAACGGTAATGTCCCTTGCCGGTACTGCGACTGGTCGATTGTTCGCCGCATACCTTCCCGCGAAACTGATCGAAGAGTCGTTGCTGGAAGACGAGCGGCGCTTAGGGCCGGACATTGCGAAACCCGTCGACACGGAAGAACTGCAGAGAATGTTGATCGAGGTGCGCAAGCATGGGGTATCGCGCTCGGTCAACAACCCCACCCCTGGTGTTTGCTCCTTTGCCGCGCCCGTCTTTGACTATTCAGGCAACATCGTCCTGGGCGTCACGCTCATGGGGCGCTCAAGGTCTTTTGACACGGACTGGAATGGCACCCAAGCCACAGCCGTGCGCGCATGCGGCCAAGAGGTATCCAAACGCCTAGGCGGACCTTCAAGAGCCTCTCTGGATCCGCGCTGACATCCATTGGCCGGGATGGCCTGCCGCTGGCGAGGTTCACCTACGCCTTCCTGAATCCGAGCCTCTGCGAGATAGCGAGGGCACAAGTGCGCAGGGCCACGGCCATCGGACCATTCCAATCAGGGTCAAAGGTACCCGTAGGGCCCATCATCGTGATAGTCAGGGCAATCGCGCCGGAGTAGTCAAAGACTGGTGCCGAGAACGAAACAATCCCCGGCGTTGGATGATTCACCCCTCGCGACATTCCCCGCGCCCTCACCTCCTCGATCAGATCCTCAACCGCCTTGCCATCAAGCGGATGGGCAATGTCAGGGCCCAAACGGATGTAGTCATCCTGAAGCATCCGGTCGATCAATGGCCTTTGCAAATAAGCTGAATACACCCTGCCGGTTGCTGTATTGGCCAGCGACATCACCGTTCCGGTACGGATGTTGGTGTTGATCGGGTACGCAGCGTCGATCAGGCGAACGATGACGGGCCCGAGGTTTCCCCAGACCGCGATCGCAACCGTGTGCCCGGTTTCAGCAGCCAACGCCTCCGCCATGGGCGTCGCTTCGCGAATGGGATTGAGAGTCTGCAGCCCGGTGAGCCCCAATTGGATCGCCATAGGTCCCAGCAAGTACTGACCAGTTACGGGGTCCTGTGCCACGAGCCCGATCTTCCCAAAGCTCACCAAGTAGGGATGGATCTTCCCGGAAGGCATGCTGACAGCCTTGGTCAGGTCCCTGAGGGCCATAGGCCTTGGCTCAGAAGCCAACACCTTCAGTATTTCCCCCCCCACCTCTATTGACTGGATTCCACGGCGCTCACGGCCACTAGGGTGCGACGGACTCAAATCGTCATCTTGCGGGGCAGTCAGTTTCATAGGGCGAAATCATAGGCCCAATCAGACAGGCAGGCGAAATTCAACAATGACTAACGCACTTGCATAGGGTAAATACTAGTTATAGTTTAGCGAGCTAGATAAATACTAGCGTCTGACAGCGCGGAGTGCGTGATTCACATCCGCCAACTCGGCGCATCCGCCCTTTTTCACTCGGAGACAAACATGAGAAACCTTCTGACAGCACGTCGACTGGCCCTTGCGGCAGTTGCATTCGTTTCACTGGCAGCCGCAGCGCAAGACATCAAGCTGGGGTTCAACGGTGACCTGTCTGCCTCGCCATCTGCACAAAGCGGGGCGGCAGGCGTGCTCGGAATTCGCGCCGCTATTGACGACATCAACGCTGCAGGGGGCGTGCTTGGCCGCAAGCTCACACTGGTGATCCGTGACGATCAATCCCAGCCACCCAAATCGATCCAGAACATGAGCGAGTTGATCGACAACGAGAAGGTGGTAGCCGTGCTTGGCCCCACCAACTCTGGGAACGCGATGGCCTGGAAACACATTCCCAATCAGAAAAAAGTTGTCTCCATGGGCATGATCGGCGGCGGAACCGACATCACCAAACCGATGAGCCCGGGTGCTGAAAACTACATGTTCCGCGTCTCCATCGTTGACAGGGAGCAGGTGGTGGGTTTGATGGCCTATGCGAAAAAAGCGGGAGCCAAGAAGCTCGGCCTGGTGGCGGAGACCACGGGTTATGGCCAAGGTGGGCTCAAGGACATGACCGAGATCGCAAAGCTGCAAGGCCTGGATGTCGTTGCCACGGAGAGATTCGCTGTTGGTGACACAGATATGACCTCACAGCTGAGCAAACTCAAAGCAGCAGGTGTGGACACGCTCGTGGTTTGGGCTCAGGGAACGCCCACTGGCCAGCTGGTCCGCAGCATGGAGAAGGTCAACTATTTCCCGAATGTCCTGTCATCCTGGGCCGCAGACAACATCACGTTTTATGACGCGGCGGGCCAAGCCTTGGCCGAAAAGCCAATTTTCATGCGCACCATGGTTGATGCCGTCGCCCCCAAGCAGAAGGCCCTCTTTGAGCGCACCAAGGACAAATTGGCCGCAGCAAGTGCATTTCCGTTCGTCGCCCATGGATACGACGCAACGCTGCTGCTGGTAGCCGCCATCAAGCAAGCGGGCTCCACCGACGGAGCAAAGATGCGCGAGGCACTGGAAAACCTGCAAGCGCCGATCGATGGCATCAAGAAGACTTATGAACGCCCCTTCTCGCCGACAAGTCATGAAGCACTGACCGCTAGCGACTTCGCTTTCGTCAAATGGACAGGGGGCAAGCTCACTCAGGTGAACGATGCAACGACCAAGTTGCTGCAATCGCCTGATTTCAAGCGCTAGATGCCGTCGCAGGCCCCATCGGCAGCTGCTTTGCTGGGGCCTCCGCCTTCGATTGGCTTATCGCGCCTAGGCGCGATGCCACTGGAATTCAGTCCCCCGCAGAAGCACCCAATGAACATCCTCGAACTTCGGCCCGACATGTCAGGGCATGAGATACAGGCACTCAAGTTTGCCTACGAGCCTTCGCCCGACCAGCGCAATGAGCATCCTACGCACCACCCTGTCGTTGTCATCGGCGCTGGGCCAGTGGGTCTCAGCCTCGCCATAGACCTCGCTCAACGCGGACAGAAGGTCCTGCTGCTGGACAACGATGATCGGCTGTCGAACGGATCGCGCGCCATCTGCTTTGCCAAGCGCACACTGGAAATTTGGGATCGATTGGGCGTGGGCGACGCCTGCGTCGACAAGGGCGTCTCGTGGAATGTGGGCAGGCTGTTCCGCGGTAGCGAGCAGGTATACCAATTCGACCTGCTGCCGGAACAGGGCCACGAACGCCCCGCCTTTATCAATCTTCAACAGTACTACGCAGAAGCGTACCTGCTGCAACGAGCAACCGCGCTTCCCAATTTGGAAATCCGCTGGAAGAACGCTGTGGTCGCCTTGGATCAGATAGAGGGCGAAAACGGAAAAGTCATTGTGGGAGTCGATACGCCAGATGGCCCGTATCAAGCGACTTCCGACTATGTCGTCGCGTGTGATGGTGGACGGTCCAGCGTTCGCGCGCTCATGGGTCTTGAGAGCAAGGGGCAGGTATTCCAGGACCGGTTCCTGATCGCCGATGTCAAGATGACTGCGGACTTCCCCGCCGAACGCTGGTTCTGGTTTGACCCACCTTTCCATCCGAACCAGAGCGTCCTTCTACATCGCCAACCCGACAACGTCTGGCGAATCGATTTCCAGCTCGGGTGGGATGCAGATCCAGACGAAGAGAAGAAGTTGGAGCGAATCACTCCGCGCATCAACGCAATGATGCGTCAGGCGCTTGGCCGACAAGTCCCCTTCGAACTGGAATGGGCGAGCGTTTACACGTTTGTTTGTCTACGCATGGAGCGCTTTCGTCATGGCAGAGTGATCTTTGCAGGAGACAGCGCCCACGGAGTTTCGCCGTTCGGAGCCCGCGGCGCGAACTCTGGCATTCAGGATGCGGAGAATCTCGCCTGGAAACTGGACGCTGTCCTCAAAGGGAAAGCGACAGCGCTGGCGGCTGAGGCCCTCCTGGACAGCTACGGCACCGAACGTGAATACGCCGCAGACGAGAACCTGCTGAACTCAACCCGCGCCACCGACTTCATCACCCCAAAAAGCGAAATCAGCAAGCAGTTTCGCGATGCGACCCTTGATCTCGCAACCGAATTTCCATTCGCGCGCCAACTGGTCAACAGCGGGAGACTGTCTGTTCCGGCTACTTTGGAGACCTCGCCTCTGAACACTCCAGACAGCGAGAAATTCGACTCGCCGATCCGTCCGGGTGCCCCTGCCGCAGATGCCCCGATAACCCACGCAGGAAAGACAGAATGGTTTCTGCGGCAATTGGGTCAAGACTTCACATTGGTGGTCTATTCGAATGAAATACCTGCCGACCTCGCGCAAACTGAAGTTGACAAGGTACTGGTGGTGACCGGAGTGACATCACTGCAGGACGGTCCAGGTCTCAGGGTGATCTGCGACAACGAAGGTCTGTTCGCCCGCCGCTACGACGCGCGCCCTGGCAACGCATGGTTGATGCGCCCCGACCAGCATGTATGCGCGCGCTGGCGTGCACCTCGAGCCGCAGACGTCGGGGCCGCATTGCTGCGAGCTCTCGGAAGCCCCATCCAGGACTGATATGAATCTCATCACGACACCGAACTTCGAAGCCGCGGACGAATTCTATGAAAGTTTGATAGAGACGCATCGCGAGCTCGACCTGACGCAGAGCCACGAACTAAACATAAAGCTCGTGCTACTGCTCGCTAACCATGTAGGAAAGCGTGATGTATTGTCGGCCGCACTGACCGCGGCGCGACGCAACACCTGCGCTGAAAAACCATAGGCCAGCGCGATGCGGGGGAAATGGGGTGAAGGTGACCTGCACCGGCCAGGATGGTTGAGGAACTGTTCATCAGCGAGCCCGCGCCGGTCGCCATGCGGGGTTGTCCACAACGAGCTACCGGGAACCGCCCAAGATGACCGAGGCAGCTGCCTGGCTGAGCGCGCGCATCGTCGAGCTGGTCTACCAGCGCCGGCGCTGACTAAAACAAATAAAGTTCGTCGGGGTAGGCTCGCATAAGTCATTGATTTCTATGGGTTGGCGAGTCAGCCCGAAGTTTGTCGGAAACGATAACGAAGGCAGCCGGGCCTGCACAACTGCAAACAAAGTTCGTCGGGACTATCAATGCGCAGTGAACTGAAGAAGCCTTCCACCGAATCGGCAGCAATTCAACACATGCGCTTTGCTCTCGCACGCGCAAGAATTCGTAGCGCCCCACTCTGATTTAGGCGCATACGCATCATTGCAGGACTGATTTTGTAGCGGGCTGCGGCCTCTTCAACAGATTCACCGCTTGCTGCGACTGACATTGCGGCGGCCTTTGGAACCAGGAGAAAGCCAGACAAACAAGTTGCCTCATCCTCCAAAACCTGGTCGTAGTGACGACCGCCGGATTCATTTGTCAGCCCACTGGGCGGATGGTCGAGTACCGCATGCGAAAGCTCATGCGCGAGGTCACTTTGTTGTCGCGTGGGAGCATGGGAGTCGTTGTACACAATGGCCCTTCTACGACCCATGTAGAGCGTGATGGCTGAAAACGGGCTCTTAGTTGCGCCGGTCAAGTGCCGGTAGTTGGCCACATCCATTTCTTCAGCCAGTGCACTCAAAGGCATGACAGGTATTTCCAAGTGCCCCGCCAACTGGAACATGTCCAGGGGCGCAGATGCCTGTAACTGGAGTTCCATCCGGAACTCAACAGCGTATCTGTCTGCCTCTGCCTTAAACCCCCGCCGAAGTGCTACCGCCAAGATCTATCTCCTCCTTAGGATCTGGTGCATTTCCAAGGCGACGGTACGCCACAGTCAACACGTCTTGTATTGCTCTGATCGAGTCTTCGTTCAGGTTGGGATCCGCTCTTAGAAGCGCCATCATCTTTGGCAAGACAGTGGTATCGCGCGCCTTCAGATCTTCGTCGGTCACGAAGTCAGCTGGGTTCAGTTGAGCCCAAGCAGACAGCATAGTCAGACTGTCCGCGTCCGGGTGCTTGCCTTGGCCCATCCTGGTTAGCGTCGAAGCGCTCACCTTGCTCTGGTCTGCGAGCTTCTTCCACGAAAAGTTCTTCGCTTTCCTGATGTCGTCGAGTGCTGCGTAGAACCCCTCACAGTCGAAGTGTCCTCGGTTTGCGGCCATGCGGCCCTCCTATTGCTATATCGCAAAATTTTATGCGAATCTGCATGTTTGAGTGTTGCTATATAGCAATTCAATATGCTAACTTGGCGCCATCTCAACTCAGGAGAAGCCGCCATGGCAAAAAATGCCCCTCTCGGTGACAACGCACGCGTTGGTGCAGTTCGCCAACGTTCGCAGGTCCACAACCCCGTGACAGACACGTGGGTTAAGCGCAATGCGGCCGATGGCCGATTCATGGATCAAAAGCAAGACGGCACGCCGTTCAAAGGTGTCCGCAAGGAGTCCGGGAAGTCGTAGCCGGGCAAAAAAAGCCCCTCATGCGCAGGGGCGTCGATTTCACAATCCGTCAAACCTCAAGGAGGAAGTGCAATGAAATTCGAACTGTATAAAGATGCGCGTGGTGAATGGCGCTGGCGCCTGGTTTCCATAAATGGAAGAACCATTGCAGATAGTGGGCAGGGCTACTCGCAAAAAGATGATGCCCTCAATGGCATCAGCTTGGTGAAAGCAACGACCGCATCCACGCCCGTCTACGAAAAGTAGTTTGGTGCACTTTGGTCAAGCCCTTCAGACAGTGAAGGCCTCACACACGTTTGTGTGTAGGCCCACCTTTCGAGCTTGGCCGATCACCACTACATGCTTTGGGATGCATGCGATCAGCGGACCTTGCCTGCACTGGAGAATCCAAGATGAATCTGAACCATCTGCGCCTTTACCTCAATCTTTTTGCAGCTCCTGGCATTTGCGTATTTGGAGGTGTAGCAGCCCGCTTCGTTGGGCGCGAATTCGCTGCCATACCAATGCTCGCTGGTCTGGTGAGCCTCACGAGCTTGGTCTCCACAGCTGCATTTTTGGTCGCGATGGCTTTCTTCGCGCGGAGTTGCTGGCGCCTGTACCAAGCAGAGGCTGGCATAGGCGAGGCCTGCCACTGGTGTGGATCCCCAGTCGCCTATGTGGACGATGGCCGATACGGACCGTACTTCAAATGCTTGGCCTGCAGTACGAACAGAGCGGCCCGGTGAGGTGAAAACCAGATCCTGATGGCTTTTTGAAACACGAGAGATCCCAACGCCCCCCCGAAAAATCTTGTTCTAAAGGAGTTTCTTGATGAGCACCGTCACCATCAAATGTTCATGCGGCAGCGAGAAATTTGAAATGCCGTCGAATCCAAGAGCCACCGATAGCATCAAATGCTCAAAGTGTGACGCAACAGGAAAGTATGGTGATGTCATGAAGGCTGCCACCACGCAGGCTAAACAAGCAATCGAGAAGCAACTCAAAGATGCACTAAAGAGAGCGGGCTTCAAATGAGCTCCCAAGCTCAAGTAACCACTTTTGACATTGACTGTATATCTCGCCCCAACTGAATGTTGATCGAGTGTTCACAGCAGTAGGTGTCGTACGCGGCTCACTAAGATGAGTGCATCACTGCCCCCTAGGCTAACCCTACAGTCGGGGCGCCACATCGACCTCACGCCAACGCGAATCCCAACCTCATGAAAAAGAATCCATTTCCAAAACCACTGCGTGCATTTTTTGCAGGATTGCTATTGCCAGTTTCGATGGCGATTGCCGTGCTTGTCATTTGGCAAGCTATTGTGGGCGGCCATGAAGTTGGCGAAGCCGTGCTGACTGGAAGGCTTACCCCCGCGCAGGGCATAGTGGTACTGGTGCTCATGGCTAGCCTCCTGAGCTGGTATGCCGTGAGAGCGATGCGTGGTGGCGCGCTAGCTGTTCGGTTTACCTAACCTGCTTGAACGGTCTTGTGTCGTTACCAGCCTGTTGCTGCGCGAGCCTAGGGGCTAAAGCGCACAGAATCACCCGCCGGATTGCCCAAGTCGATAGTGCCGCTGTCTGCATCTCGCTTCCGCAATCTCGGCAGTATGCCTAAGATCCCTGAGACGAAGCTCAAAACTAGTCCGCCCCAATGTGCTCGCTTGCAGCGACCAACGCTCGACTTACCACCGTCTTGTTTGTTGATCCATAGCCCGCAGCGACAAGCCGGTCTAGTGCTTCACTGGCTTCGGGATCCAGGTCGACCAACAAACGTCGCCCACCAGATCCGCCCAAACGAACAAGGTAGGCCTTAGCGCGCTTGGTGCTGTTTACCTCACCAACTGGAACCTTTGATTTTTCAGCCATCACAGCACCCTATTTCTTTGATCGGTCATCAAGAGACCCCATAAAACCAGCCGCCGCGTCGAGCATTCCATTCAGGGTTCGTGGCTTACGGGTCTTCTGTAACTTGATGACCTGCGCAATCGGCTCGGGCTTGGGATTTGCGGCTTTGTTGATGTAGGCAATGGCGTCGCGCTCTTGCCTGTTCATAGATGCCTGGATCGTTCTGAGAGCCACAGTCGCCTGTCTCGCTGCACGAAGCTGATCTTCGAAAACCTCAGCTTCAGCCTGTATTTCTGGTCCATCGAATGGGCACAGGAGATCTTTTCGGAGGCCTTTTTTCTGCCCTGCGTGCGCTATGAGGAAATTAACATCATCTCGTGCAGCCGCGTACCTCACCGAATTAAAAGCTTGGCGCACATGTGCCCACGACGCCCTAGTCGAACCCGAGTTCCGAGCCATCCAATAGCTGAGGACGAGCAGATTCACAAGCAGCCGCTTCAGCCCCGCACAGAGATTCCATAGCTCGACCCGATGGTCCAAAAGGGAAAAGCTCACCGCTTCATCCAGCACAACCTGATATGCAGACAGCAGTGCAGCCCAGTCCTCTGAGACGGGAGGGTCCGGCAAAAGCACAACTGGTCGGCTAAGCAGCCGCTGTGTGGCTTCAGGAGGGCGGCTGCGCAGCTTCCATCCCAACGAGTAGTTAGCTATAACAAACCAAGGCACCTGCAGTTCGGCAAGTGCAAGGAGGGTCCTTGTAATGAGCGTGCTGGCACCAGCTGATTGAGCCATGAACTGTGTTTCATCGCCACCGAACAGGCACACGCCGGACACCCGCATCCAGCGGGCACACTCCCATCCCAACTCTTCTTGGCCAATCTTGACCTTGCCCTCCGCAGTCCCCGGGCTTGCAAAAGTACGCAGTACCGCAGAAACACTGGCCTTCTTTCCGACCACACAGTCGACGTAGTCGATGAGTGGAACCGGAGGGTGAGCAGCATCCAGACTGATTTTCCTGTTCCCCTCCAGTATCCTTTGAATCGCCAGCCGAAGTCGCGTCTTACCGACACCCGCCAGGCCGGTGATGAAGGAAGGCGGCGTCCCATCACCCGGTGCAACGCCTGAGTACGCAGCAGCCAACGCCGCACCAGGCCTTCTGTACACGACCTTCGAGTGAGACAGTGCCCGCTCTATTTCGGCGCGAATGGCTTTTTCCAGCTGCACCGAGACCAACAGCACCTCTTTCAGTCCACACTCCAATTTCTGGCAGGCCTCCTCCACTCCAACCGACATGAGTTCCTCGACGGGAGAACCATATGATTCAGCGCGTTGCTTGATCACGCCTGGGGCGAGTGCATCTTCGTAGCGGCGCGCATAAAGGGATGAGTCAGCCAGGGTCATGCTGCCTTCCTCCCTTCAACGCTTTGCCTAGCCTCTTCATGCTCCAGGCGAGCGGTAGCAGTGCCACGCTTGGGCCGCCCAGCGACGCGACTCCCTGACTTCAGCTCCATTCCTGTCTGCTCCAGGTAATCCTCATTCAGCAGGTGCTTTTTTGCGGCGCGATGCCTGCGTTCCATCGCCTCCCAAGTTTTCTGAAACTTGGCGTACTCGACCGCTTCGGCGAGGGACATGTGTTTCGTCTCTTTGTCGACTGGAACGTCGTAACGGACATCCAACTCAATCAGCTTGCAATTCCAATCAAACCAGACATGGCGGATACAAGCAGCCAGTACAAAGACGTTGACGGCCACTTCTTGCCCGCCTGCTACCGACGACTGAGCTTTCTCAAACTCAGGAGTTTTTGAATGGTAATTGCGGCCGGCCAACACAATCCCCCCGCGCGTCAGCTTGGCTGGAACCACATCCAGGTACGCGCGAACCGCATCCTCAAATCCGATCTGAACCGCATTGTTACGCCCGACAGAGTCGAGCGCTTCCCAAACGCCGTTTGGCGTCAAGCGAGTAACTCGCGGCGCGAGATCAGGGTCCACACGGTTTGCAACGATCACGGTCTCATTGAACTGGAGAGCCAGCCCAAACTCACGACGTGCAAGCTCGATGGTCTTCTGATCTGATCGCCTGAACGACGGTGCCTCATCGTCATGGCGTTTCTTTGGGTTTGATGTCTCAACCAATGCCTTGCTTTGCCCCGCATAGGAAGGGGCAATTTCACGGATAACCGGTTGAAAGTCTTCAATCCTTGATAGCGCTCCCGCAGTCGCCCCGGCGCCACGATCCGTGATGTCATAGGGCGATACTCCCTTCGCAGAATCGGTAACCCGAGATGTACTGGCAGCGCAAGCACCGGTTGTTTCCGGCGATGGCAGCGCGTCGGCACCATGAGAGCAGGCTATGGCTGGAGGAGCAGCTGGGCCAAGGGGATCCCCAGAACACGGTGGTGGTCACCCACCATGCACCGCACCCGCTGTCGATTCCCGAGGACTTTGCAGGGCACCCGCTCTCACCTTGCTATGCGAGTGACCTGGAGGCGCTGATGGGACGGGCCGGCACCTGGATCCACGGGCATATCCATGACAGTGTGGACTACCAGGTGCGGGGGACTCGGGTGGTCTCCAACCCAAGGGGGTACAGGCTCGGGGGCGGAGGGATGGAGAACCTGGAGTTCAGGGAGAATTTCAGCGTGGATGTGAACCTATAGCGCCCACCCATTCCTTATGAGCGCCCTCCACTGTGATTGCCTAGAAAGGCTTGTTCAAACTAATTTCATAATCCGATAAATCCCCGACGAACTTTATTCATATCCGACGAACTTTATTTCTTGCAGTCAGCGCTTCGACCAACACCCCGCACTCACTCCACCGTCACGCTCTTCGCGAGGTTCCTGGGCTTGTCCACATCCGTCCCCCGCGCGCAGGCCGTGTGATACGCCAGCAGCTGCAGCGGCACCACGTGCAGCAGCGGGCTCAAGGGCCCGTAGTGCTCGGGCATGCGGATCACGTGGATGCCCTCGCTGCTCTCGATGCGGGTGTCGGCATCGGCCAGCACGTAGAGCACGCCCGCGCGGGCGCGCACTTCCTGCATGTTGCTCTTGAGCTTTTCCAGCAGCGCATCGTTGGGGGCCACGGTGACCACGGGCATGGCGCTGGTGACCAGGGCCAGGGGGCCGTGCTTGAGTTCGCCCGCCGGGTAGGCCTCGGCGTGGATGTAGCTGATTTCCTTGAGCTTGAGCGCACCTTCGAGCGCGATGGGATAGTGCAGGCCCCGGCCCAGGAAGAGCGCGTTCTCCATGCGCGCGAAGTCCTCGGCCCAGCTGATGAGCTGCGGCTCCAGCGCCAGCACGGCCTGCAGGGCCACGGGCAGGTGGCGCATGGCCTTGAGGTGGGCGGTTTCCTGCGCTTCGGTCAGGCGCCCCTTGGATTGGGCCAGTGCCAGCGTCAGCAGGAACAGGCCGGCCAGCTGCGTGGTGAAGGCCTTGGTGCTGGCCACGCCGATCTCCACGCCCGCGCGCGTGATGTAGGCCAGCTTGCATTCACGCACCATGGCGCTGGTGGCCACGTTGCAGATGGTGAGCGTGTGCGCCATGCCCAGGCTTTGTGCATGGCGCAGGGCGGCCAGGGTATCGGCGGTTTCTCCGCTCTGGCTGATGGTGACGACCAGCGTGCGCGGGTTGGGCACGCTGGTGCGGTAGCGGTACTCGCTGGCCACCTCGACCTGGGTGGGAATGCCGGCGATCTCCTCGAGCCAGTACTTGGCCGTGCAGCCGCTGTAGTAGCTGGTGCCGCAAGCCAGGATCAACACGCTGTCGATCTCCTTGAACACGCGCCAGGCGGCAGCGCCGGGCTGGCCGTGCTGGCCCGCGCCATCGAACAGCTCGGGCACGATGCCCTCCACGCCTTCGAGCGTGTCGGCGATGGCGCGCGGCTGTTCGAAGATTTCCTTTTGCATGTAGTGGCGGTAGGGGCCCAGCTCGGCCGCGCCGCTGTGGGCCAGCACGGTGCGCACGGGGCGCTGCGCCGGGGTGAGCGCCTCGCGGCCCTTGCCCACGATCCAGTAGCGGCCCAGCTGCAGGTCCACCAGGTCGCCCTCTTCCAGGTACACGATCTGGTCGGTGACGCCCGCCAGGGCCATGGCGTCGCTGGCCAGGAAGTGTTCTGAGCCATCCTTGCCCACGCCCAGGATCAGTGGCGAACCCGCGCGTGCGCCCACCACGCGGTGGGGTTCGTCCTTGTGCATCACGGCGATGGCGTAGGCGCCATGCAACTGGGCAACCGTGGCCTGCACGGCATCGAACAGGTCGCCGCTGTAGTGGCTGTCCACCAGGTGGGCGATGACCTCGGTGTCGGTCTGGCTGGTGAACACGTAGCCGCGCGCCTGCAAGGCGGCGCGCAGCTCCTCGTGGTTCTCGATGATGCCGTTGTGCACCAGCGCCACGCGGCCCGGGGTGCCCGCCGCATCGCCCGCGCCGTGGCTGAAATGGGGGTGGGCGTTGTGCACTTCCGGTGCCCCGTGCGTGGCCCAGCGGGTGTGGGCGATGCCGGTGGCGCCATCCACATGGTCGGCCTGCACCTGTTCAAGCAGTTCGGCCACGCGGGCCGTGCTGCGCGCGCGCTGCAGGCCGGCGGGGCGCGCCGCGTCCAGGCTGGAGGCGTGCACGGCCACGCCGCAAGAGTCATAGCCCCGGTATTCGAGCCGCTGCAGGCCCTGCACGAGGATGGGAACGATGTTGCGCGTGGAGACCGCGCCGACGATGCCGCACATGGTGGTTGCCCTGGTTGGAAAGCGATGGGGGCGATGGTAGGCGGCACAGCAAGAAATTAATGATTGATATTCATCTTATTTTGAACTTTAATTTCATCACCAATCATTGATGAAATTTTCAATCAATTTTCCTTGAAAAATGGAATCCATAGCACTCGACCTGGTGGATCTGCAGCTGCTCAACCTCCTGCAAACCGACGCCGCGCAAAGCAACCAGTCCCTGGCCGAGCGGGTGCATGTCTCCCCGCCCACCTGCCTGCGCCGAGTCAAGCGCCTGCAGGATGCCGGGCTCATCGAGCGGCAGGTCGCCATCCTGCAGCCCGACCGGCTGGCCGCCCTCCAGGGCCACGGGCTGGCGTGCATCGTCGAGGTGTCGCTGGACCGGCAGGGGGCCGAGCAGCTCGACGCGTTCGAGGCCCGCGCGGTGGCGGACGCCGCCGTGCAGCAGTGCTGGCGGGTTTCGCCGGGGCCGGACTTCGTGCTGGTGGTGCACACACGGGACATGCCCGGCTACCTGGCGCTGTCGCAGCGGCTTTTCACCGGCAACGCCAATGTGCGCAACGTCAAGGCTTTTTTCGCCACCCGCAGGGCAAAATTTGATACAAAAGTGCCGCTATCGGTGGATTGACAAGCGCTATAAGCTATATTTTTCATAGCAACCGCCTGCTTGGCGCATCCCCCGCCAGTTCCCCCGCTGGGCGCCATGCCTTGCTGGCCTCTTGCCCCGCGGCAAGGTAAGCTGCCCCAGACTTCCACCCTCCAGCCCGCCGGGCTTCGCGCGGTACCGCATGCCGGCGGGTCCGCCAGAGGCACACCAGGACCCATGCCCACACCCGAACGCCAGATGCCCCGCCGTATCTACCCGCTCCGGGTCCTGGGCATGGGGCTGGGCGGGATGGTGGTGGGTGTGGTGCTGTGGGAGCGCCAGGCCTCGTTCCCGGCCTGGGCGGCGCTGGTGCTGGCCGCCCTCGTCTGGCCCCATGCGGCCTACCTGCTCGCGCGGCGCAGCGCCGACCCCTACCGCGCTGAAATCCGCAACCTGCTTGCCGACTCGGCCATGACGGCCGCGCTGGTGCCGCTGATGCACTTCAACCTGCTGCCCAGCGCGCTGCTGGTCACGCTGACGATGGTGGACAAGATCACCACCGGCATCGGCGGGCTCTGGGCCCGGTCCATCCCGGTGATGCTCGCGGCCGGTGTGGCCAGCGCGGTGGCCACCGGCATGCACTGGGCGCCCGAGACCTCCATGCGGGTGATCGTGGCGTGCCTGCCGGTGATGATGCTGCATACGCTGTCGGTCAGCGTGGTGAGCTACCGGCTGATCCGCAAGACCGCGCGGCAGAACCAGCAGCTGGACGAGCTGCGCCGCGTGGACTCGCTGACCGGCCTGTACCGGCGCGGCCACTGGGAGGAACAGGCCGAGGCCGCATTGCGCCACCACCACGCGACCGGCGAACCGGCCTGCATGCTGATGATGGACATCGACCACTTCAAGCACATCAACGACGCCCACGGCCACACCGTGGGCGATGAGGCGCTGCGGGCGCTGGCCCATGTGGTGCGGGGCAATGTGCGCGCTGGCGACTGCGCGGGCCGCTACGGCGGCGACGAGTTCGCCATCATCCTGCCCGGGCTGCAGGCCCGGGACGCGATGGCCATCGCCCAGCGCATCCGCGAGCAGACCGAGGGCACGCGCCTGCGCAACCTGCCGCAGCTGCGCTTTACCAGCAGCATCGGCGTGGCGCCTGCCCAGCGCGGCCACGCCAGCGTGCGCGAATGGACCGATGCGGCCGACGCCGCGCTCTACGCCGCCAAGAACGCCGGGCGCAACCGCGTCTCGGGCGGCCCGGACGCTGCCGCGCCACTGGTGCCCGCCGCGTAGCGCCGGGCCCGCGGCCTGCCCACGGACAACCGCGGCCTCAGGCGCGCGATGGCGCGGCAACGGCAGCAACAGCCGCCGAGCCCGGCCACGCCACCCGCACCGTGCAACCCGCCCCGGGCAATGCGGTGGCCGTGATGGCGCCCCCGTGGCGCTGCGCGATGGCCTGGCACAGCGCCAGCCCCGCGCCCACGCCCTCGAACTCGCTCTCGCGGTGCAGGCGATGGAACACGCCGAACAGGCCGTCGGCGCGCGCAGGATCGAAGCCCGTGCCGTTGTCCTGCACGGTGAACACGACCTGCCCCGCCTGCGCCGCCGCGGGGTCGGATTCGGCCTGCACCGCGATGCACGGCCGCGCGCTGTGGCGCGTGAACTTGAGGGCATTGCCCAGCAATTGCACCAGCAGCTCCTGCAGCAGGGCGGGGTCGGCCTGCAGCGTGGGCAGGCGGGTGGCATCCGCGGTGCGCCAGTCGATGGCGCGGCCCGCCTCGGCGGAGGCCAGGGCGGCACGCGCCCGGACCACGGCGTCCGCCAGCGGCACCGGCTGCAGGTTCAGCGGCGCCCGCTGGGCACGCGCCATCGCGAGCAGGCCGTCGATCATCATCCCCATGCGCCGCGCGGACTGGTCCATGGTGCCCAGAAAACGCAGCGCCTCCTGCACCGCAGCCGACTGCGCGACGTCCGGCGGCAGGTCGCCCAGCACCTCGCGCACCAGCGTGCCGTACGAGGTCACGTGCCGCAGCGGCGCGCGCAGGTCGTGCGAGACGGCGCGCAGAAACTCTTCCTGCGCCGCCGCCATGCCGGCCACCTGCTGCTGGCTGCGTGCCAGCTCGGCGCGCAACAGCTGCAGCTCCTGCCCGGCGGTGGCGTCGGAGGGTGTCATGGCCTGGGCAGCTTGGCGGGGCGCGCCCAGTTGGCAATGCTCACCTGCTTGCCGCGCGCCACGCTGAGGGCGCCCGGGGCCGTGCTCTTGGTGATGGTGCTGCCGCCTCCCACGGTGCCGCCCGCGCCAATGGTGACGGGCGCCACCAGCACGCAGTTGCTGCCCACGTGCACGTCGGCCTCGATCACCGTGCGGTGCTTGTTGGCGCCGTCGTAGTTGGCGGTGATGGCGCCCGCGCCATAGTTCACGCGCTCGCCCACCGTGGCATCGCCCAGGTAGGCCAGGTGGTTGGCCTTGGCGCCGTCGGCCAAGGTGCTGTTCTTCACCTCGACGAAGTTGCCGATGTGCACTTCGCGGCCCAGCTGCGCGCCGGGGCGCAGGCGGGCGAACGGGCCGATCAGCGCACCCTCGCCCACCGTGGCGCCTGCCTTTTCGCCGTCGATGTGGGTGAAGGGATGGACCACCGCGCCCGCAGCGATGCGCGCGTTGGCGATGCAGCAGTGGGCGCCGATGCTCACGCCCTCGCCCAGCTCCACGCGGCCGGTGAAGACGCAGTTCACGTCGATCTCCACGTCCTGCCCGCACACCAGCTCGCCGCGCGCGCCGGTGCGGGTGTCGTCGCGCACATCGAACCGCGCGGGGTCGGCCAGGCGCACGCCCTGCTCCATCAAGGCCCGGGCTTGGCGCAACTGGTGCGCACGCTCCAGCTCGGCCAGCTGCAGCGGGCTGTTCACGCCCGCCACCTGCAGCGCATCGGTGATGCGGTGGGCCGCCACGGGCACGCCATCGGCCACGGCCATCGCGACGATGTCGGTGAGGTAGTACTCGCCCTGCGCGTTGTCATTGGTCAGGCGGGCCAGCCAGCCGCGCAGCAGGCGCGCGGGCACGGCCATGATGCCGCTGTAGACCTCGGTGATGGCGCGCTGGGCCTCGCTCGCGTCCTTGTGTTCGACGATGCCCCGCACCCGGCCCTGGCCATCGCGCACGATGCGGCCGTAGCCCGTGGGATCGGGCAGCGTGACGGTGAGCAGCGCGAGCTGCCCGCCGGCCGAGGCCGCGACAAGCGCGCGCAGTGTGTCGGCCTGCGTGAGCGGCACGTCCCCCGACAGCACGACCGCCGTGCCGTCGTCGCGCAGGTGCGGCACGGCCTGCAGCACCGCGTGGCCGGTGCCGAGCTGGGGTTCCTGGCGCACGAATTTCACATCCAAAGTGCCCCCAGCGCTTGCTGCACCTGCGCTGGCAGCTTCCACTTCTGTAGCACCATGGCCGGTGATGACGATGGCGCTGCGCGCCTGCAGGTGCGCCGCCTGGTCGAGCACGTGGTGCAGCAGCGGGCGCCCGGCCAGGCGCTGCAGCACCTTGGGAAGCCGGCTTTTCATGCGCGTGCCCTTGCCGGCCGCCATGATGAGGATGTCGAGTTGCGTCATGGATCTTCTGGGGGAGATTCGATACCGGGCGGGAAGCCCCGCGCAGGCTGGGCCACGATTATCGGGTGCGCCCGCCCGTGCCGGGCAATCCGCTACAGCAGCGGCATCAGGCGGGGCGGCCTGTCGTAGTACTCGGCGATGCGCGCGAGCGCCCGGGTGTTGAGCAGGCGCAGCCGCCCGTTCCTGATTTCATGCAGGCCCAGGGTGGCCAGCCGCCGCAGGGTCTTGTTGGTGTGCACCAGCGACAGCCCGAGCGCATCCGCGATGTGCTGCTGGTTCAGCGGAAACGCCACGGTGCCGTCGGCCTCCACCAGCCCGATGCGGTCCAGCCGCCGGTACAGGTGCATCAGCAGCATGGCCACGCGTTCGGTGGCGTTGCGGCGGCCGGCGGTCAGCAGGTTGTCGTCCACATGGCCCTCCTCGTGCGCCGACAGCCAGGTGATGTCGTAGCCCAGGCGCGGGTGCTCGCGAAACAACGCCCACAGGCTGTCGTTCTGGAACACGCACAGCGCGCAGTCGGTGAGCGCCTCGATGCCATGGGTGGACACCTCGCCAAACTCCTGCTGCAGCCCCACCAGGTCGCCCGGCAGCAGGAAGTTCAGGATCTGGCGGCGCCCGTCGCTCAGCGTCTTGTAGCGAAACGCCCAGCCCGCATACAGCGTGAACAGCCTGGCATTGACCTCGTTCTCGCGCACCAGCGCGCCACCGGCCTCCACGGCCAGGGTGGTGGTGCGAAAGCCTTCTATGAAGTCCAGCACCTCGGGCTTGACCGCCGTGAATGCCCCCGTTGCGCGCAGCCTGCATTCATGGCAGGTGGGCGGGCAGGCATGGGTGGGCAGGCTGGGGTTCATGGCGTGACGGAGGGTGGGGAGATTTTAGGGACTGCGGCCGGCATTCCAAGGGCTCCACGATGCCACGGCCCCGCCCGGTGGCGCGATAGTTACATGTATGTCTTTTGACATTGCACAACCACCGGGCGCTCCCTACATTGGGATCGTCTATGAAACCCAGCCCCGACCTCTACGAAGTGCTCTACGTGAGCACCCTCGCACCCGACCAACCCACCAGCGTGGTGGCCGAGGTCGCCGGGCGCGCGCGCCTGGTGAACGCGCAGCTTGACATCACGGGGCTGCTGATCTTCGACGGCCAGCGCTTCTGCCAGCAGCTGGAAGGCCCGCAGAAGGCCGTGCTCAAGCTCATCGAGCGCATCCGCAACGACCCCCGCCACATCAACGTCGAGGTGCTGCACAACGGCCCGCTGGCGGCGCGCCGCTTCCAGCAGTTCAGCCTGGCCTTCAGCACGGTGGAGGACGTGGATGCGCTCGCGCGCATGGAACGGCTCGACGGCGAAGCAGCGCTGGCCGCGTTCGAGTCCATGCGCAGCCAGCTCGTCCTCTGACACGCGCCCACGCGCCGGCCCCCATGGGCCCCTGCGGGGGCTGAAGCCGCGTCATGCGGCGTCCGGCCAGCGCCGCAGCAGCAGGCTGGCGTTCACCCCGCCGAAACCAAACCCGTTGAGCATGGCGTGCGTGAGCGCCATCGGCCGGGGCCGCAACGCCACCATGTCCAGCCCCTCGGCCAGCGCATCGGGCGTGTGCAGGTTCAGCGTGCCCGGCACCACCTGGTCGCGCAGCGCCAGCGCGGTGAAGATGGCCGCCACCGCTCCCGCCGCCCCCAGCAGATGGCCGGTGGCCGACTTGGTGGAGCTGATGGCCACCTGCGCCCCCGCGCCAAACACCCGGCGGATGGCGGCCAGCTCGCCCCGGTCGCCCACACCCGTGGACGTGGCGTGCGCGTTCAGGTGCTGCACGTCCTGGGCCGTGAGGCCTGCCTGCGCCAGGGCGGCCCACATGCTGCGCGCGGCGCCGTCACCGTCTTCGGGGCCCGAGGTGATGTGGTACGCGTCGGCCGACGTGCCGTAGCCCACCAGCTCGGCCAGCGGCCGCGCGCCGCGCGCGAGGGCATGGTCCAGCGCCTCGATCACCAGCATGCCCGCGCCCTCGCCCATCACGAAACCGTCGCGCTGCGCGTCAAACGGCCGCGAGGCCTGCTCGGGCGTGTCGTTGAACGCGGTGCCCAGGGCCTTGGCCGCCGCAAAGCCGCCCAGGCTCACGCGGTCAATGGCCGCCTCGCTGCCCCCGCACACGGCCACGTCGGCCTCGCCGCTGCGGATCAGGCGCGCGGCATCGCCAATCGCCTGCACGCTGGCGGCGCAGGCGGTGACCGGCGCACCCAGCGGCCCCTTGAGCCCGTGGCGGATCGACACCTGCCCCGCCGCCAGATTGACCAGGAACGACGGCACCGTGAACGGCGACAAGCGCTGCGGGCCGCGCGTGTCGGTGGTGCGCACCGCCTCGGCGATCGCCCCAAAGCCGCCAATGCCCGAGGCGATCACGGTGGCCGTGCGTTCGCGCGCCCGCTCGTCGGCCGGGGGCCACCCGGCCTGCGCCAGCGCCTGCTGCGCCGCGCCCAGCGCGAAGGGAATGAAGCGGTCCATCTTGCGCTGGTCCTTGGACGAGACGACGGCATCCACGTCCCAGCCACCTTCGGGGTCTTGAGCGACATCCGGCACCTGCCCCGCCACCTTGGCGGCAATGCCGTCCGTGACAGCGTCCGGCAGGCGCGACAGGCCCGAGCGCCCCGCCAGCAGGCGCCGCCACACCAGTTCCACACCGCAGCCCAGCGGCGACACCAGGCCCATGCCCGTGACCACGACGCGCCGCATCAGGCCACCGCCTTGTCGCAGCACACACCACTCCACACCTCGGCACCACGGCCGCCATGGATCATCTTCTTCATGGATTCACCTCGTCAGACAGATTGGGCGCAGCACCAGGAACCGGCTCCAGGGCACTGCGGCGACACGCGGAAACGATCCGCGCCTTTATGATTGCAGTCGTCATCATAAAGGCATCACCACTTTTTTGCGTACGATCGCAATCAATAAGAGGCAGCATGAAGGTTTCCAAAGCACAAGCCGCAGAGAACCGGCAGGGCATCCTGGACGCGGCATCCCGCCTGTACCGCGAGCGGGGGCTGACCGGCGTGGGCGTGGCCGACATCACGCGCGACGCCGGGCTCACGCATGGCGGGCTGTACCGGCATTTCGCCTCCAAGGACGCGCTGGTGCAGGAGGCCTGTGCGCGGGCGTTCGACTGGTCCATCGCCCCGCTGGACGGAGCCACTCCGAACACCACCATCGGCGAGCGCATCAAGAGCTACCTCTCGCCCCAGCACCGCGACTCGCCGGGCACAGGTTGCCCGGCCGCCGCGCTGGCGGTGGACGCCGCCCGGTCCGGCAGCGAGCTGTCGGAAGTGTTTGCCCAGGGCATCGAGCGCAACATCGGGCGTTTTGCCCAGCTGCTCTGCGGTGGTGACGCCACCGTGCAGCCCCAAGACCGCGCCCGCGCCATGCAGATGCTGGCCACCATGGTCGGCGGGCTGGTGCTGGCCCGCGCCACCGCCGCGGCGCGGCCGGCGTTGTCGGATGAAATATTGACGACCTTGCAGGCCCAGTTGATCGGGCTGCTGGGCGACGGCGACGCACGCTGACAACCTGGCGCTCACCCATTGCTATCAAAAAAAGAGCTGCTGGCGCTTGATGGTCAAGCGCCAGCAGCTCTTTGAAGCTCTATTGCACACCCGAACACCGGCGGGGCAGGCCCCTCTCCGGATCAGGCCGGAGCCCTCAGGCGCAGCAGGCGGCGTCGCCCCAGGCGGGAGCCCCGTTGCCCACGGATGCACGGCGCCACCACGATGCAGGGCGGGCACTGGCAGCCTCGCCGCGCACCCAGCGGTACTGCAGGCGGCGGCCGTTCAGGGGTTCCACCACCACCGACTGGCCCGCGGCGACCTGCAGCGACTGGCCGGCGCACAGAAACACATCGCTGCTGTCGCCCAGGCCCTTGCCCAGCGTCACCCAGGCCTGGCCTTCGGCGATGCGCAAGGTCATCGCGGCCCTGGGGGCCAGGCTGACGGCGGCGCCAGCGGCCACGGTGCCGGCGCCAGCGGCCGAAGCGCCCACGGCGCGGGAAGATGCGAACAGATGAAGAGCGTGAGAGGTTGTCATGGCATTCTCCGGGTTAACCCTAGTAAGACCGTATGGTGCGCGGCTTGCAGAACAACGTCCAATGAAAAGCACGGCACCGATTGATGCTTTTCCTGCATGTAGTCCTCAAGCGGGCCTGCGTTGTCCCTGTGGCGCTATCCGATTGAGAGCAAAGCGAGCCAGGCCAGCAGCAAACCGCCCGCCCGCGCCCGTCACCTCCCCCAACGCAGCGCCCAGGGCACGCCCGCCCTGCCCCAGGGCATGCCCCAGGTCGCGCAGCGGCTGCACCACGCCACATTCCCAGTCGCGGGCGGCCAGGCTGTGGGGCTGGGTCGTCGCCGGGGCGGCCGCACCATCCCAGTGGAAAGCCACGGGCTCGGTGCCGCCGCCGGGGTTCCAGGCCTCCATCACCACATGCTGGCCCGGCGCGACAGCCAGCTGCTCGCCCGCCCGCAGCAGATGGTCGGCCGTGGCACCGGGCAGGTCCGCCAAAGACCCGCTCAGGGTGAGCCAGACCTGCCCCTGGGCAATCTGCAGCACGCCATGGGTGTGCGGGCGCAGCGACAGCGCTTGGCCCGTGGCCAGCTTCCAGCAACCGGCCGCAGATCGGCCAGCCAGGCTGGCGTGCACGGATTGTTGCGATTCCAGAACGTTGCGGGGGGACATGACAGGCTCCTTGGCTTCGATGAAAAGGTGTTTCGGAGACTGGATGGTGCGCTCGGCGGCACACACAGTCCAATGAAAACGCGGTACGCTATTCATTCCGCCAACGCATGAATCGCATCCAGGACACCTGCCATGGCCTCTGCCGAATACTCCCCTGCCGTCCTTCGCACCCGCCCCGTCGCCACCGGCCATTGGCGCGCCTTTCTCGCCGTGGCCAAGCACCTGAACTTCCGCGCCGCCGCCGACGAGCTGGCGCTCACCCAGTCCGCCGTGAGCCGCCAGATCCAGGCACTGGAAGAAGAAGTGGGCGTGGCGCTGTTCCTGCGCCACACGCGGGCGGTGGAGCTGACCAGCGCGGGCGCGCAGCTGCAGCGCGCCGTGGCCCCGGCGCTCGAGCGCATGGACGCCGCCGTGCGCCTGGTGCGCCAGACGGCCGGGCGCCGCAGCGTGGCCATCACCACCTGGGCCAGCTTCGCATCGATGTGGCTGATCCCGCGCATGGAGGAGTTCCAGCGCGACAACCCGGGCATCGACATCCGCATTGATGCGAGCGACGTGCCGGTGGACCTGGAAACCTCGGACGTGGACCTGGCCCTGCGCTACAGCATGCCGGGCGCGGGCACCCTGGGCGGACAGCGCCTGTTTGGCGAGCAGCTGGCCGTGGTGGCCAGCCCCTGGCTACTCAAGAGCGGCAAGCCCCTGCGCACGCCGGCCGATGTCACCCAGTTCACGCTGATCGAGGCGGGCGACGCGCACCGCAGCCAGCACCTGGAATGGCTCAGCTGGCGCCGCTGGTTCGACGCGCGGGATTTGGCCAAGCTGCAGCCCGAGCGCTGGCTGTATTTCAACTACGCCCACCAGATCGTGCAGGCCGCCCTCGCCGGCCAGGGCCTGGCGCTGGCGCGCATGCCGCTGATTGCCGATGCACTGGCCGCAGGCGACCTGGTGGAGGTGCTGCCCGGCCACCGCATCGACTCCCCGCTGGCCTACTGGCTGATGGTGGGGCCCCGCAGCGCGCAGCGGCCGGAGATCAAGGCGTTTTGCGCCTGGCTGCAGGTGCAGGCCCAGGCCACGCGCGAGGCGATCGGGGATGTGCCCGACCCGGACCTGAACGACAACCTGGACTGACAGCAGAAAAGCGCGGGTCCGGCCGGACCTAGCGCTTTTGTTTTGATAGCTGCCAGCGCTTATCCATCAAGCGCCAGTGGCCAATTTGACTAAAAATCAGGCCAAGGTCACCCGTGCAAACTTGCGCTTGCCCACCTGCACCACGTAGGTGCCGGCGCCGAGCTTCAGGCCCTTGTCGCTGACCACGCTGCCATCCACCCGCACGCCGCCGCCATCGATCAGGCGGTTGGCCTCGCTGCCGGACGGCGCCAGGTTGGCCTGCTTGAGCAAGGCACCGATGCCCAGCGGCGCACCCGACAGGGACACTTCGGGGATCTCATCGGGCACGCCGCCCTTGCTGCGGTTGATGAAATCCTGCTCGGCCGCATCGGCCGCCGCAGCGCTGTGGAAGCGCGCGGTGATTTCCTTGGCCAGCATCACCTTCGCGTCCTTGGGGTTGCGCCCGCCCGCGACCTCGGCCTTGAGCGCGGCGATCTCGGCCAGGCTCTTGAACGACAGCAGCGTGTACCAGTCCCACATCAGCGTGTCGCTGATCGACAGCACCTTGGCGAACATGGTGTTGGGCTCTTCGGCGATGCCGATGTAGTTGTTCTTGGACTTGGACATCTTGTCCACGCCGTCCAATCCCACCAGCAGCGGCATGGTGAGCACGCACTGCGGTTCCTGGCCGTATTCCTGCTGCAGGTGGCGGCCCATGAGCAGGTTGAACTTCTGGTCGGTGCCGCCCAGCTCCAGGTCGCTTTTCAGGGCCACCGAGTCGTAGCCCTGCATCAGCGGGTACAGAAACTCGTGCACCGCGATGGATTGGCCGGTGGTGAAGCGCTTGTGGAAATCGTCGCGCTCCATCATGCGCGCCACGGTGTACCGGGAAGCCAGCTGGATCATGCCGCTCGCGCCCAGGGGCTCGCTCCATTCGCTGTTGTAGCGGATCTCGGTGCGCGCGGGGTCCAGCACCATGCTGGCCTGCTTGTAGTAGGTCTCGGCGTTCACCTTGATCTGCTCGGGCGTGAGCGGCGGGCGCGTGCTGTTGCGGCCGGAAGGGTCGCCGATCAGGCTCGTGAAGTCCCCGATCAGGAAGATCACCTGGTGGCCCAGATCTTGCAATTGCCGCATCTTGTTCAGCACCACCGTGTGGCCGATGTGGATGTCGGGTGCCGTGGGATCGAGTCCCAGTTTGATGCGCAGCGGCTGGCCCGTGGCCTCCGAGCGCGCCAGCTTCTTGACCCATTCGTCCTGCGGCAGCAGTTCCTGCACGCCGCGCAGCGAGATTTCAAGGGCCTGTCTTACACCATCAGAGACCGGGGTTGTTGTAACAGCAGATTGATTCATAAGGGTTTTTTGGGATGTCTAGACAGCATGCACCGCTATACTTCAGCCCACATTGCTTGAGGCGGATTCTAGTAGGCCCGCCGTTTCGACCTGTTTTCACGCTGTCGCATGGCCACATGCCTGGCAGCCTGTGTTCCTGGCCTCGCCCCGCCGTCGCAACGGGGGAGTTTCAGGAAGTCACGCTCACCCTGGGGATAGACCTTTGATTCACGGCCTCACTACGGTCCGCACCGCCAGCACCGCTTTGCTTGACCGGCTGTCCCGCACGATCCAACAACATCCCAAACGCATCACCGCCGCTGTCGCAGCCCTGCTGCTGACGGGCGGCGGCGGCGCGTTCGCCGTGGCGTCCTTCGCCCCCGACCCGGCCGAGCTGCCGGTGCGCATGGTGAGCTACCCCGTCGAATCGCTGGCCGAAAACCTCGTGCTGGGCGAGCTCGACGCCCCGGGCTTCTCGCTGTTCCGCTCCGAACAGGTGCGCAGCAGCGACACCCCCGAATCGCTGCTGCAGCGCCTGGGCGTGGCCGACCCGGCCGCCGCCGCGTTCATGCGCGGTGACACTCCTGTGCGACAAAATGTGCTCGGGCGCACCGGCCGTGCCGTGTCGGCCGAGACCACCGACGACCACCGCCTGACCCGCCTGACCGTGCGCTGGGTGCCCGACGACAGCGGCAGCTTCCGCCGGCTCATCGTCGAGCGCAACGGCGACAAATTCAGCTCCCGCATCGAAACCGCCAAGATGACGGTGGGCAGCCGCCTGGCGGGCGGCATCATCCACAGCTCGCTGTTCGCCGCCACCGATGCCTCCAACATCCCCGACGGCGTGGCCGTGCAGATGGCCGAACTCTTCTCGGGCAACATCGACTTTCGCCGTTCGCTGCGCAAGGGCGACCGCTTCTCGGTGGTGTATGAAACCCTGGAAGCCGACGGCGAGCCCCTGTCCAGCGGCCGGGTGCTGAGCGCCGAGTTCGTCAACAACGGCAAGACCCACCAGGCCCTGTGGTTCCAGGAGCCGGGCGCCGCCAAGGGCGCCTACTACACGCTCGACGGCGAGAGCATGCGCCGCGCCTACCTGACCTCGCCGGTCGAGTTCTCGCGCGTGACCAGCGGCTTCAAGATGCGCATGCACCCCATCCTGAAGACTTGGCGCGCTCACCTGGGCACCGATTTCGCGGCCCCCTCCGGCACCTCCGTGCGCACCGTGGGCGACGGCGTGGTCGAGTTTGCCGGCGTGCAGAACGGCTTTGGCAACGTGGTCTTCGTCAAGCACCGCAACCAGCACGTCACCGTGTACGCCCATCTGAGCCGCATCGACGTGCGCCAGGGCCAGTCCGTAGAACAGGGCCAGACGCTGGGCGCCGTGGGCGCTACCGGCTGGGCCACCGGCCCCCACCTGCATTTCGAATTCCGCGTGAACGGCGTGCACCAGGATCCGCAGACCATCGTCGCCCAGAGCGAAGCGGCGGCCCCCGTCTCGGCGGCCGGGCGACCCGCGTTCGAGCGCCTGGCGTCCAACATGCGCATCCAGCTGTCCGCTGCGGCGCTTGTCGAACAGGCCAGCGCAGACTGAGCCGCTGGCAGCATCCGCGCGCACATCCCCCGGGCCATGTCTGATCTGTACATCGGCCTGATGTCGGGCACCTCGCTCGATGGCATCGACGGGGTGCTGGCGGATTTTTCCGGCCCCCGCATGGTGGTCACGCACCACGCCAGCATGGCGTTCGCGCCGGAGCTGCGGGCGGAACTGCTCGCCCTGAACACCCCTGGCAGCAACGAGCTGCACCGCGCAGCGCTGGCGGGCAATGCGCTGTCGCGCGCGTATGCCGAGGTGGTGCACGCGCTGCTGGAGCGCAGCGGACAGCCGGCCAGCGCCATCCGCGCCCTCGGAGCCCACGGGCAGACGGTGCGCCACCGCCCCCAGGAATTCGACGGAACGGGCTACACCCTCCAGCTGGGCAGCCCCGCCGTGCTGGCGGAACGCACGGGCATCACCGTGGTGGCGGATTTCCGCAGCCGCGACGTGGCCGCCGGCGGCCAGGGTGCGCCCCTGGTGCCCGCGTTCCACCAGGGCGTGTTCGGCCGCGCGGACGAGACCGTGCTGGTGCTCAACCTCGGCGGCATCTCCAACCTCAGCGTGCTGGGTGCCGGGGGGGCCAGCGTGCTGGGGTTTGACTGCGGCCCCGGCAACGCGCTGATGGACCACTGGTGCCAGCAGCACACCGGCCAGCCTTTCGATGCGGACGGTGCATGGGCCGCGAGCGGCCAGGTGCTGCCGGCGCTGCTGGCCTCGCTGCTTGACGAACCCTTTCTGCACAAGCCCCCGCCCAAGAGCACGGGGCGCGACCTGTTCAACCCCATCTGGCTCGCGCGGCATCTGCAGCCATGGGCATCGGCGGACCCCGTGGACGTACAGGCCACCCTGACGGAATACACCGCCCGCGCTTGCGCCATCAGCGCCAATAGCTATCAAAATAATAGCACCACCCTGGCGGTGTGCGGTGGCGGCGCCCTGAACACCCACCTGATGGCGCGGCTGCAGGCCGCATGCCCCGCCGTGCGGGTCGTCGCCACCGATGCGCTGGGCCTGCCGGCCCTGCAGGTCGAGGCCGCGGCTTTTGCCTGGCTGGCGCGGCAGGCGCTGCACGGGCAGCCCGGCAACCTGGCCAGCGTCACCGGGGCCGTGGGCGCCCGCGTGCTGGGCGCGGTCTACCCCGCCTGATCCGGGCCGGGCCTGGCGGCCCCTTCCCCGAACCCCCCTTCAGCCGTGGTCCGTGGCGTCCGCCGTGGCTGCGGCCCGGCTGCCGGCGCGGTCCTGGGGCGACAGCTGCCAGAAGATGCCCGCCGAGGCCACGGTGATGAGCCCCATGCATGCGAACGTGGCCTGGAACGCCCTCAGCGTCTCCTGGGCGCCGCCGGCAGGGTAGAAATCAGTGAACGCAGCCAGCACCGCCCCTGCGGCCGCCACGCCCATTCCCATGGCCACCATCTGCACCATCGACAGCAGGCTGTTGCCGCTGCTTGCCATGGCATGTTCCAGGTCCTTGAGCGTCACGGTGTTCATGGCGGTGAACTGCAGGGAATTCACGGCACCAAAGACCGCCAGCTGCGCCACATGCACCCACAGGGGCTGCGTGGGAGCGGCCAGGCCAAAGCTGGCCATCGTGACGCCCACGAGCAGGGTGTTGCCCACCAGCACCTGCCGGTAGCCGAAACGGGTGATCAGCGGCGTGGTGAAGCGCTTCATCGACATGCCGGCGATGGCCACGGGCAGCATCATCATGCCGGCCTGCAGGGGCGAGTAGCCCATGGTGACCTGCAGCAGCAGCGGGACCAGGAATGGCATGCAGGAGCTGCCCAGGCGCGAGAACAGGTTGCCCAGCAGACCGATGCGCAGTGTGTCAATGGAAAAGAGCCGCGGCGAAAACAGCGGGTCGGCCCGCCGCGCCGCGTGCAGCCAGTAGGCCACCAGGCTGGCCAGCCCGAAGACCATCAGCACCAGCACGCCCGCCTGGCGCAGCCCCATGCTGGCCAGGCCGTCCAGCGCCAGCGAGAGCGACACCATGCCGAAGGCGAGCATCAGGTAGCCCGCCAGGTCGAAGCGGGGCACGAAGGTCACGGGCTCGCCCGGCATGAAACGCAGGGTGGCGATGCAGCCCACCAGCCCCACCGGCACATTGATGAGGAAGATCCAGTGCCACGACGCCGCCTCCACGAGCCAGCCGCCCAGCGTGGGGCCGATCAGTGGCCCGATCAGGCCCGGAATGGCAACGAAACTCATGGCCTGCAGGAACTGCTCGCGCGGAAAGGTGCGCAGCACCACCAGCCGCCCCACCGGCAGCAGCAACGCCCCGCCCAGCCCCTGCACCACGCGCGCCGCCACCAGCTGGGTCAGGCTTTGCGCGAGCGCGCAGCACACCGAACCCAGCACGAACAGCACGATGGCGGACAGATAGACGCGCCGTGAACCAAAACGGTCGGCCAGCCACCCGGAAGCCGGTATCAGCATGGCCATGGCCAGCGAATAGGCCACCACCACCGACTGCATGCGCAGCGGGCTTTCTCCAAGGCTGCGGGCCATGGCGGGCAGCGCGGTGTTGACGATGGTGGCGTCCAGCGTCTGCATGAAGAAGCCGATGGCCACCAGCCACAGGAGCACTTTCAGGGATCTGTCTTGCTGCATGGCGCGCCAGGATGGCTTTTCCAGGAAAACGAAAAGGGGTATCCCCATGAAAAAAGCCGCCCGTCCGGGCGGCTTGTCGTTTCATTCCGTGCCGCTGGCGCGGCGCAGAGGTCCACCCTCAGGCGGAGAAGCTGGAGCCGCAGCCGCAGGTGGTGGTGGCGTTGGGGTTCTTGATGACGAACTGGGCGCCCTGCAGGTCTTCCTTGTAGTCGATCTCGGCGCCGACCAGGTACTGGTAGCTCATGGCATCGATCAGCAGCGACACGCCATTCTTGGTCATGGTGGTGTCGTCTTCGTTGGTGATTTCATCGAAGGTGAAGCCATACTGGAACCCCGAGCAACCGCCACCCTGCACGAAAACGCGCAGTTTCAGGTCAGGATTGCCCTCTTCGGCGATCAGGTCCGCCACCTTGGCCGCCGCGCTGTCCGTGAACAGAATGGGGGCGGGCATTTCGGTCTGGATGTTTTCGGCAACAGCGCTCATGGGGTACTCCGGGTTCAATGTTTGCGGTGAATAGTACTGCAGACCGCTCGGGAATTCAGTTCACTGGCTGTTTGACGCTAACTTCAGTGGGGGCTTTTCCTCCACCAGCACGGCCACAGGGCACATCTGCCCGGCGATCACGGCGCCCTGGTGCATCTCCAGCGCCTTGTAGTGCACATTGCCTGTGATCTTGGCCTTGGGCTGCAGTTCCAGCAATTCCGCGGCATGCACGGGGCCCACCACCTGCCCGTTGACGATCACATGGTCGGCGTGCACCGCACCCTCCACCCGGGCCGTCTCGGAAATCACCAGAATGCTGGACTGCTCCGATCCCGCGCGGATGTCCCCCACCACCTCGCCATCGATGCGCATCCCTTCTGCGAAGTGCACATCCCCCTCGATCCGGGTGCCCTGGGCGACCAGGCTTTTGATCGGTGGCTGCTTTTTGCGGGAAAACATGGGTGAGAACTCCTGAAAGGACACGCTCCGGCCGAAAGGAGCGTGCGGATGGGAAACAACGGGATGCCAGGCCCATCGCGCACCGGCGCGGCCTCTGCGCGGGCCCGGCGCTTGCGGCGGGGGCCTCTCTCGACGACGACAGCCTGGCCGGGGCCATCGCGTGCGCCTTGCGGGTGCTCCTACTAGTCGATGGCCATGGCCTGCACGGCGCGCACTGTTGTGCCTTCCAGCACGCGGGCGGTCACGGTTTTTACCACGGCGCTGGGCGGCAGATCGAGGACCCCCTCGATGCGCCGGTACTGCTTGACCTGCAGGGGCTGCCCCTGGGCCGGCTGGGTCTGCGTCCAGGGCTTGCCGTCCTGGGTGCCTGCCAGCACCAGTTCCAGCCGGCCATTGAACTCGGGCGCATTGCGCGCGGCCTGGATCACCAGGACCTGCCAGCGCAGCTGCATCCCTCCCAGCACTTCGGCCTGCAGGCTGCGAATCGCGAGCCCTTCGGTCTTTGCCGCGGGAATCAGCTTCTCGAAAAACCCCAGGTCCTCGCGCAGCGTCCGATTGTCCGCCTCGAGCTGTCGCACCTGAGCCATCAGGCTTTCCTTGGCGGCCCGCTCGGTCACGAGCAGGCTCTCGGCCGTATGGGCCACCGTCTGCTGCTCCTGGCCCACGCCGCGCAGGCGGGCCACCTCCGCGCGCAACTGGAGCAATTCGTCCCGGGAAACGGAGTCCAGGCCCGCGATCGACTTGCCGAACTCGAAGGCCCACAGCGCCACCGCCGCGCAGAACCCGAAAACCACCGCCAAGGCCAGCCAGCGCAGGGGCCAGGGCAAGGCGCTGCGGATGGCCACCCGGGGGGCGCTGATCGTCAGCCGGCGGCGCAGAAGGCGAAGGCGCATGGTGAAAACAGGGGAGTCATCGGGGAGACCCGGGAGAAAAGAGCGCACCTTAAACGAAAAAACCGCCCGGAGGCGGTTTTTGCTCTGTAAAGCAATCCAGGACGGAGCGCTTTGCAGGGGTTGGACATCCGCCCAGGGGCGGGTGTCCGACAGTGCCCAGCCAGCTTAACGCTTGGAGAACTGCTTGGCGCGGCGTGCGGAGTGCAGGCCGACCTTCTTACGTTCGACTTCACGTGCATCGCGCGTCACGAAGCCGGCTTGGCTCAGGACGGGCTTGAGGGATGCGTCGTAATCGATCAGGGCGCGGGTGATGCCGTGGCGGGCAGCGCCGGCCTGGCCGGATTCACCACCGCCGTGGACGTTGATCTGGATGTCGAAGGTTTCGACATGGTTGGTCAACGCCAGGGGTTGCTTGGCAATCATGATCGAGGTTTCGCGGCCGAAGTAGGACTGGATGTCCTTGCCGTTCACCGTGATCTTGCCGGAGCCTTTTTTCAGAAACACGCGGGCGACGCTGGACTTGCGACGGCCGGTGCCATTGTTCCATTCACCAATCATCTCAAGGCTCCTTAGATTTCCAGCACTTTGGGCTGCTGGGCGGTGTGGGGATGCTCAGCACCACCGTACACCTTGAGTTTCTTGATCATCGCGTAGCCAAGGGGGCCCTTGGGCAGCATGCCCTTGACGGCCTTTTCCAGCGCGCGGCCGGGGTGCTTGGCTTGCATGTCGCGGAAGTTCGTGGCCGTGATGCCGCCGGGGTAACCCGAGTGGCGGTAGTACACCTTGTCCAGGGACTTGGTGCCGGTGACCTTGAGCTGGGCGGCGTTGATGATGACGATGAAGTCACCGGTATCGACGTGAGGCGTGTAAATGGCCTTGTGTTTGCCGCGCAAACGGAGAGCAACTTCGCTGGCTACTCGTCCGAGGACCTTGTCGGTCGCGTCAATCACAAACCACTCGTGCACGACCTCAGCGGGCTTGGCGCTGAAAGTAGTAGTCATGAGTTTTCTCTTATGAAGAGGGTTTGGCGGGTCCTTTTCCACGGTCGGTGCTTCTCTGAAGGAAGCCTCTTAGGTGGCGAAAATGTCTCCGCCGCGGGACCACAAAGCGCTGCGAAGCCCTCGATTATACGAATTTGCGTGCCAGGGGCGCAAGCCGCCCGTGCGCACAGTGCTCCAGGCCCCGGCGGCCACCCTCAGTTGGGGGTCTGGCGGCGGCGCTGCTCCTCGGCCTCATAGCGGCGGCGGTTTTCCACGCACACGGCCTGCCCCGCCTGCGATGGCTTCTGGCATTCCTGGTGGATGCACATGGGCCGCGCCAGGAAATTGGCGTCGGCACAGGCCTCCTGCGGACTGGGCACGCGCGGCGGCAGCGGGCGAGGCTTGGGCTCGGCCACGACCGGGGGCGGCGGTGGCGGGGGTTCCTCGTGCACCACGGCCTGCACGGGTGCGGGCTCGGGCGCCGCGCGCTTCGCGGTCCGGGGCGGCGTGCGCGGCGCGGAGGCCGGAACAAAGGCAGGCGCAGGCAGGGATGCAGCCACCGCAGCGCCCGCCGCGCCGTCAAGGGAAGCCACCGCAGCCGGCGCGCTCGCAGCCATGTCGGCCAGCGCGGTCTCCACCAGGGCGGGCGGCGTGGCAGCCGGCCGCTCGGCCATCTCGGTGATGATGTCGTCGTGCGGCGCCTTGCTGCTCTGGGCCCAGCGCAGTCCTGCCGCCGAGGCCACCACGGCAAAAACGGCCACGCCCAACCAGACCACCACGGGGGAGCGCCGCGCCGTTCTGGCCGCCTTGCTTGCGGCACGGGGAACCTCACGCTCCATCGGCCGCGGCCGGTGATCGTGCGCATGCCGCGCGGCGGCCCCGTGCCGGTGGCCGGCCGCAGGGTCGTCATAGCGGGAGTCGTCGGCCACGACGGTATCCCCGGCGTCGATGAAGACCGTGTCTCCAGCCTCGGCGGCCACCGTGTCCGGCCCCCCGAGCATCACGGTGTCGCCGCCGGCCGCGGCCTCCTCCCTGGAGGGGTCGTCCTCGCGCGCATCGCGGGCGGGCGCCTGCGCCGCGGCGCGCGGCGCCTGGGGCGGTATCTCCACCACGCTGCTGGCCGCGGACGTCACATCCACCGTGGGCGTGAGCAGGCCCGGGCCGGGCTGGTCGGCGGGCTCGACCCAGATGTCGCCCAGATCGGCACGGAAATCGAAATGTTCGCTTCCTTCCGGCGCGGACGTCATCTCCATGAGCTGCAGGAACGCATCGATGCTCTGCGGCCGGTCCTCGGGCTTAAGCGCCAGGGATTGCGCGATCGCCGCCACGAAGGGCGCGGAATATTCCACGCCGAACTGGCGCTTGACGGTTCTTGCCACCCGGGAGAACGACACCATGCGATCACGGATGGAACGCAGGGTCGCGGGCAGCGGGGTGTCGTTGCACAGGCAGCCATGCACCACGGCGGCCAGGGAGTACAGGTCGCTCCAGGGGCCCTGGCGCAGTTCCTCGTCGCCGTCGGAATACTGCTCGATGGGTGCGTAGTTCACCTTGAGCACGGCCGTGTGCTTGCGGTCCTGGTCATTGATCGCATGCCGGGCGGCGCCCAGGTCCAGCAGCACCGGAGGGCCACTGTCCTGCAGGAAGATGTTGTCGGGCGAAATGTCCCGGTGCAGGGTTTTCCCGTCGTGCAGCACCCGCAGGGCGCCGAGCACCGACCACAGCACCTTGCGCAGCCAGATCTCGGGGGGCGGGGTGCGCATCTGAGCGCGGGCCTGCTTGAACGTCATGCCGGTGTACAGCGGCATGACCATGTACGCGGTGTTGTTGGCCTCCCAGAAGCGGAACACCTTCACGAGCGAGGGATGGTCGAACTGGGCCAGCAGGCGCGCCTCTCCCACGAAAGACGCCAGCCCGGCATGGAAGGTCTGCTGGTCGGACGACGACCGCACCCACAGCGACTGGCCCTGCGCACGGCCCGCCAGCGCCGAAGGCATGTACTCCTTGATCGCCACCGCCCGGTGCAGAGAATGGTCGAAGGCCTTGTAGACCATGCCGAACCCGCCCACGCCAAGGAGCGCCAGGATCTCGAATTCCGCGAGGCGGGTGCCGGGGGGCAGCGCATCCACATGGCTGACACCACTGGCAGAGGCTTGGCTGGAACTTGCGATCATGGTGAAGAGAATGGGGCGTGAATGCGGGCTTCGGCGGGGGATTGTGAGCGAACGGGTGCCAAGGCCGTTTTCATCGCAATCATGAAGCATGCCAGCATGCATGACAGAAACAAAAGGCTTCCGGTCTGCCAAAAAAGTTACACACCCTGGTCAGACAAGCGCCGATTGTGCCGCGCCATGGGGACAGGCAGCGCCCGGGCCCATGACAAATTCGCATCGGATCATGACCGCGCGCCCGGGGCCTGCCGCCGGGCCATGGCCCCATCGACTGCGCTGCGCCGGGGGCGCACTCGTTACCATAGGGCCATGTTCAGTTATCGCCACGCCTTCCACGCAGGCAACCATGCCGATGTGCTCAAGCACACGGTCTTGATCGCCGCCTTGCAACACCTTACCGAGAAAGACGCGGCACTGACCGTGCTGGACACCCACGCGGGCGCGGGACTGTACCGGCTCGATGGCGACTATGCCAGCACCAGCGGCGAGGCCGCGGACGGCATCGTCCGGCTTTTTGCACCCACCGCGCCCGCCCTCACGCCCGCCCTGCAGGCCTATGTGGACATGGTCCGCGCCTTCAACCAGGGCAGTGCGCTGCGCGTGTACCCGGGCTCCCCGTTCATCGCCCAGCGCCTGCTGCGCGGCCACGACAAGCTCAAGCTCTTCGAGCTGCATCCCACGGACCTGCGGGCGCTGGCGGGCAACGTGGCCCAGCTGGAGGCAGGCCGCCAGGTGGCCGTCCTGCACGAAGACGGGTTTGAGGGGATCAAAAAATTCCTACCCCCGCCGGCCCGCCGCGCGCTTGTGCTCTGCGACCCCAGCTATGAAATCAAGAGCGACTACGCCAAGGTGCTCGACATGGCCGCCGACTCGCTCAAGCGTTTTGCCACCGGCACCTATGCGTTCTGGTACCCCATCATCCCGCGCCCGGAAGCCCACGACCTGCCGCGCCGCCTCAAGACGCTGGCCACCAAGGCCGGCAAGGGCTGGCTGCATGCCACGCTCACGGTCAAGAACAGCAAGCTCACTGAAAACGCCGCGGGCGACGTCAAGCGCCCCGGCCTGCCGGCCAGCGGCATGTTCCTGATCAACCCGCCCTTCACCCTGAAGGCGGCGCTGAAGACCGCGCTGCCGCAGATGGTGGAATTGCTGGCGCAAGACAAGCACGCCACGCACACGCTCGAATCCGGCGGCTGACGGCGGCTGACGGCGGCAGTCAGGGGGCGGGGCAGTCCCGCTCGCCCTCGTCCAGCGCAAAAAGCTCCACGGGTTTGAGCCCCAGGCCCACCATCCCCAGCACCTCGGCGGCCCCCCGGCTCAGGTCGATCACGCGGTTGCCCGTGTGCGGGCCCCGGTCGTTGATGCGGACCACGACCGAACGGCCCGTGGCCTGGCTGCGCACGCACACGCGCGAGCCGAACGGCAAGGTGGGATGCGCCGCGGTGAGCGCCTTCATGTCGAAGGGCTCTCCGCTGGCCGTGCGGCGCTTGTGGAACTTCGCGCCGTACCAGGAGGCCAGGCCCACCTCGTCGGCGGGCAGGCGCAGCTGCGGGGCCTGCGGGCTTTCGGTGCCATCCTCCCGCCCACCGGGGCGCGACGGCGGGTCGATCAGCATGGCCTCGCCCGGCACGCTCAGCAGGTGCGGGGCCAGTGCGTCGGCCTCGGCGGACAGCCCCTGCGCACGCCCCCAGGACGAGCAGCCCCACACCGAAACACCGCAGCAGACCACCCCGAGCACCTTCCACCACAGGGCGGCCCGGCGGCCCTCCACCGGGCCCGTCACCGCGGCATCGCCGCGCGGCTGGCGCATCAGATCCCCAGCCGGCGACAGATCTCCAGCGTCGCGGCACTCTGGTTCATCGTGTAGAAGTGCAGGGCCGGCACGCCGGCACTGCGCAACCGGTCGCACAGGTCGGTCACCACATCCAGGCCAAAGGCCTTGATGCTCGCCGTGTCGTCGCCGAAAGACTGCAGGCGCAGCCGGATCCAGCGGGGAATCTCGGCGCCGCAGGCGTCCGAGAAACGCATCAACTGGGTGGAGCTTCCGATGGGCATGATGCCGGGCACCACGGGCACATCGGCGCCCAGGCGCTGCGTGTCTTCCACGAAGCGGAAGTACGCATCGCTGTTGTAGAAATACTGGGTGATCGCCGAGTCCGCTCCGGCCTGCACCTTGGCGATGTACGCCTTCAGGTCCGCCTCGGGCGACTTGGCCTGGGGGTGGACCTCGGGGTAGGCCGCCACCTCGATATGGAAGTCCCGGCCGGTCTCCGCACGGATGAAGGCCACCAGGTCGCTGGCGTAGTGGAACTCCCCGCCCGCGCCATAGCCGCTGGGCAGATCACCGCGCAGCGCGACCAGGCGCTTGACGCCCATGTCCTTGAGCATGGCAAGCTGCTCGCGCACGGACTGGCGCGTGGCGCCAATGCACGAGAAGTGCGAGGCTGCGCCGACCCCCTCGGCCAGGATTTCGCGCACCGTGCCAAACGTGCCCTCCTGCGTGGAACCGCCCGCGCCGTAGGTCACCGAACAGAAATCAGGGTGCAGCGCATACAGCTGCTGGCGCGCGGTGCGCAGCTTGTCGGCCCCCTCCGGCGTCTTGGGCGGGAAAAACTCGAAGCTCACCGGGAAACCGATGCCCTGGGCATTGGCAGCAATCATGTGGCCCTCCTCGCATAAACAAAAAATTCACGGTTGCCGTCGCCGCCCTGGATCGGGCTGTCCAGCCAGGCGTGCACCGCCAGGCCCAGTTCGGCGCAGCAGTCACGGATGCGCTTTTCCACCACGGCGTACAGCGCCTCGTCGCGCACGATGCCGCCCTTGCCCACCTGGCCGGGCTGCAGCTCGAACTGCGGCTTGACCAGCATGAGCAGGTGGCCGTCGGGCCGCAGAAATGCGGCGATGGCAGGCAGCACCAGGGTCAGCGAAATGAAGGACAGGTCGCCCACCACCACGTCGAACAACGGGGTCGTGTCCACGGCCGCGCATTCGGCGCGGCGCCGGCGCTGGACGGGCAGCGTGCCCAGCGCGCGCGCCTCGGCACGCTGCGCACGCTCGGACTTGAAGGCTTCGATGTCCTGGTCCTTGGCGTCGCCGCTGTCATCGTAGGCGTCGTCCACCAGCCCGCCGTTGCGCATCCAGCTGTAGGGCGCCTCGGGCTGGGTCTCGTTGTCCTCGTCCACATCGACGGCTTCGGAGAGCGCGTCCTCGCACGCCCGCTGCAGCGCCTCGGCGGTCAGCGAGCGCGCATTCACGCCCTCGACGCACACCACCCGCAGATCGCTGCGCAGCCGCTCGTGCAGCTGGCCGTGGCCCACGTCCACGCCGACGACCTGCGCCGCGCCCTGCTGCAACAGGCAATCGGTGAACCCACCGGTGCTCTGCCCCACGTCCAGGCAGCGCAGCCCGGCCACGGGCAGGCCCGTGGCCCGCAAGGCGCCTTCCAGCTTGAGCCCGCCGCGCGAGATGTACTTGGCCTCGGCATCGTCCAGCAGCTTCACCTCGGCCACGGACGGGATGTCATCGCCGTTCTTGGCCACCTTCTGCCAGGGCGCCAGCGGCGACAGGCGCCACTCGACGCCTGCAGCAATCAGCCGCTGTGCCTGCGAACGCGTGGCCGCATGGCCGGACTCCACCAAAAAAACATCTGCGCGCATGCGTCACTCTCTCGTCAATCGACGATGGATTTCATAGCCAAAATGGCTTCTACCGCTTTATCCACAAGCGCTGGCCGCTCCCAAAAAAGGAGCATCAACAGCCACCCGCACGATCAGTAGCGGTACGTGTCGGGCTTGTACGGGCCTTGCTTGGGCACACCGATGTAGGCGGCCTGCTCGTCGGAAAGTTCCGTGAGCATCGCGCCCACCTTCTTGAGGTGCAGGCGCGCCACCTTCTCGTCGAGGTGCTTGGGCAGCACGTAGACCTTGCCGTTCTCGTAGTAGTCGCTGTGGGTGAACAGCTCGATCTGGGCGATGGTCTGGTTGGCGAAGCTCGACGACATCACGAAGCTCGGGTGGCCCGTGCCGCAGCCCAGGTTCACCAGGCGGCCCTTGGCCAGCAGGATGATGCGCTTGCCGTCCGGGAAGATCACGTGGTCCACCTGGGGCTTGATCTCTTCCCACTCGTACTGCTCGAGCGTCGCGACCTGGATCTCGTTGTCGAAGTGGCCGATGTTGCAGACGATGGCCTGGTCCTTCATGGCCTTCATGTGGTCGTGGGTGATCACGTCCTTGTTGCCGGTGGTGGTCACGAAGATGTCGGCCTTGTCGGCGGCGTATTCCATCGTCACGACCTTGTAGCCTTCCATCGCGGCCTGCAGGGCGTTGATGGGGTCGATCTCGGTCACCCAGACCTGGGCGCTCAGGGCGCGCAGGGCCTGGGCAGAGCCCTTGCCCACGTCGCCGTAGCCGGCCACGCAGGCCACCTTGCCGGCGATCATCACGTCGGTGGCGCGCTTGATACCGTCCACCAGCGACTCGCGGCAGCCGTACAGGTTGTCGAACTTGCTCTTGGTCACCGAGTCGTTCACGTTGATCGCGCGGAACATCAGAGAGCCCTTGGCCGACATTTCCTTCAAGCGGTGCACGCCGGTCGTGGTCTCTTCGGTCACGCCGATGATCTGCGCGCTCTTGCGGCTGTACCAGGTCGGGTCCACGGCCAGCTTGGCCTTGATGGAGGCGAACAGGCAGGTTTCTTCTTCGCTGGTGGGGTTGGCGATCAGCGATGCGTCCTTTTCGGCGCGCTTGCCCAGGTGCATCAGCAGCGTGGCGTCGCCGCCGTCGTCCAGGATCAGGTTGGGGCCTTCGCCTTCGGTGCCGGCGGGGCCGAAGTCAAAAATGCGGTGGGTGTAGTCCCAGTATTCGGCCAGGGTCTCGCCCTTCACGGCGAACACGGGCGTGCCGCTGGCGGCAATCGCGGCAGCGGCGTGGTCCTGCGTGGAGAAGATGTTGCACGAAGCCCAGCGCACCTCGGCACCCAGGGCCTGCAGCGTCTCGATCAGCACGGCGGTCTGGATCGTCATGTGCAGGCTGCCGGTGATGCGGGCGCCCTTGAGCGCCTGCTTGGCGGCGAATTCCTCGCGGATGGCCATCAGGCCGGGCATCTCCGTTTCGGCGATGCGGATCTCTTTACGGCCCCAGGCGGCCAGGCCGATGTCGGCAATGATGCAGTCGGTGTTGACCGGGGCGTTGACGCGTGCGTTCATGATGGTGTGCTCCAAAGCATGTTTGAAAGACCACATTCAGCGCGGGGATGAGACGGAAGGCTCACCACACGAGAAGTGGATGAGCGTCGTTGCTAGATGACTCCGAGCCTCACGCCCCGCCAGTGCTGGGGACGCTGCAACGCTCCTCGGATCGGCGGATTATAAAAGCAAGTGCGGGAGGCGAGGGAGCGCCCCGCCTCGGTGCCTTGGGCCGCGCTACGGCGCCAGCACTACCACGTGGCCTTCCTGCGGATCGATGCGGCCCGCATGCAGGTCCTCGACCAGGGCCTGCGCCGCCGCGAAACCCTGGTGTTCGCGCACCCGCATCCAGGGCTGGTGCGCGCTGCCGACGCGGTCGATGAACGCGCGCTGGGCGGCATTGAACTTCTGGTTGACCACCTCGGGGCCCCAGTCCGCATTGCGCTTCCTGATCTGCACCGGCGCGAAATAGAACACGGGCGCGGGCCCCGGCAGGGCCGTGTCGCGCAGGAAGTGCGTGTTCTGCGCCGACCCCGCATAGCAGTCGTACACCAGGGCATCGCCCAGGTGGTGGTGCACGCGCGAGCGCAGATCCTCGTCGCCCGAGAAATCGACATACAGCGTGGGCACACCGGCATCCAGGGCCTCCAGCTCGCCATACGCCACCGTGCGCTGGTAGCAGCCCAGGCCCTGCACGAAGGCACTGTTGCGCGGCGCGGTGAGCCCCACGCGCTCGATCTGCCCGGGCCCCTCCAGGCAGAACGCGGTGCCGTAGGCCGTCTTGCTCGATGCGCTGGAGAACAGCAGCCGCCGCGCGCCGAAAAATCCGTTGTCCTGCAGGAAGTCCGCCAGCATGAACGAGGTGATGAACAGCGGCCGCACCAGCATCTGGTAGTTTTCATCGCCCGCCCGGTATGCCGGGTCGGCGCTGGTGCGCGTGTACTGGTTGTAGGCCGAGGTGAGCGACTGGCGGTGCTCCGCGCCGTCGTAGAAGCCCCGGGCCGTCACGCGCACGGGCGCCATGCGCACATGGCTCGCAATGGGCCAGTAGCCGTAGAAGCGCTCGCCCACGGCCACGCCCTGCACGCCGGAGGCCACCACGTCGGCAAAGCCCCACACGGGCATGTGGCCCCAGCCCGCTTCGCCCGTGGGGAAAAAGTCCCAGTACTTCATCGCGTCGCCAAAGGCGGCGTAGGTGATGTTGTTCGTGGTCACCGCCACGCGGTCCACGCGCAGCAGGGCCTCGCCGGGCTGCAGTGGAGCAAGGGGGAGCTCCTCGGTGCGGGTGTGATTCAATGCATTCCTGTCGGTCAACAGGCGGGTGAGCAGCGTCATGGGAAGTCTCCGTTTCAAGGGTGAAAAAACACTCAGGGCACTGTATGGCGCCCTGCCGCCGCGTGGGTTCGGAAACCGGTGAACCCGCCGCGCAAGACCCTTGCCGCCAGCTCCAGCGCGGCCCCCAGGCCGCTCAAGCGCCCCCGCCAGGCCCGGGCGCGCTTCACGGTGCAGGCCATCTACGACGCCTTTGTTCGGATTTGGCAACGCGACGGCTGGGACAAGCTCACCACGCGCAACGTGGCGCTGGAAACCGGCATTTCCGTCGGCACGCTGTACGACTATTTCCCCAACAAGACAGCGCTGCTGTCGGGCTATGTGCGCCACTGCGTCGAGGCCCTGCTCGCCGCCATCGACCGCGAGGCCGTGCAGCCCGAGGGCCTGCCATGGACGCAGCGCATCCACCATCTCGTGCGCCTGGTGGGCGGCGTGGATGCGCCCGGGCTGCCGCCCTTCCACCCCGACATGCTGGCGCTGGAGGCGCAGATGGCCGAGCCCCGGCACCACCGCCGCGTGCACGAAGAGCTGGCCGCCGCCTGGGGCCGGGTGATTGCCGCCTGCACCGACCTGCCCCGCCCGCCCGGGCAAGCACTGCTGCAGGCGTTGCACCTCTCGGCCTGGGGTGGGCGGCGCTATGCGCTGCTGCTGCAGCTCGATCCCGCCGCCATGCGGCAGTGGGCCGACGGTGTGGAGCAACTGTGCTGCGCCGCCATCGTGCAGGCCGCCAGCGCGCCGGACTGAAGCCCTGTCACCTGCGCGGCTGCCTTGCCCCGCGGGCCGCCCGACACTGGCGCCCTCACCAAAAAACACCAACGGAGCACTGCATGGACCCCAAGGACAAGGTCATCATCGTCACCGGCGGCGCCAGCGGCATCGGCCGCAGCATCGCGCGGCGTTTTGCGCAGGAAGGCGCCCGCGCCGTGGTCGTGGCCGACCTGCACCTCGCGCCCGCGCAGGCCGTGGCCGACGAGATCGGTGGCCTGGCCGTGCGCTGCGATGTGTCCAAGGAGGCCGACATCCAGGCGCTGGTGGCCACCACGCGCGAGCGCTACGGCCGGGTCGATGCCTACATCTCCAACGCCGGCATCCTGGGCCGCCCGGGCGGCATCGAACTCGAGGACCCACTGTGGGACGCCATGTGGAACATCCACGGCATGGCCCACGTGTGGGCCGCACGCGCCGTGGTGCCCGAGATGGTGGAGCGCGGCGAGGGCTTCTTCCTCGTCACGGCCTCGGCGGCGGGGCTACTGACCATCGTCGAGTCCGCCCCCTACGCCGTCACCAAGCATGCCGCCGTGGCCTTCGCCGAGTGGCTGCGCATCGCCTACGGCCGCAAGGGCGTGGGTGTGGCCTGCCTGTGCCCGCAGTCGGTGCAGACCGCCATGGTGACGGGCGATGGCGGTTCGGCCTCGCACGACGGCATCCTGCCGCCCGAACAGGTGGCGGGCGACGTGCTGGCCGCCATGCAGGACAGGCGCTTCCTGGTGCTGCCCCACCCCGAAGTGGCCCAGTATTTCCGCAACAAGGGCCAGGACTACGAGCGCTGGCTGGGCGGCATGCAGAAGATGTATGCCCGGCACGCCCAGGCGCAGGCACAGGCCAGCTGAACGGAAACGGGCGTTGAAGAACGGCCGGAAGAGGGTTCGCAGCGGGCGCCGGTAAAATCGCCGCTTCCGGGCGCCGCTGCGCCTGCCGCGCCGACTGCCGCAGAGTCCTGCCGCAGCGCGCCCTGACCCCCTTCTGGAACCCCCCTGTGTCCTACGCCTCAGAAACCCGGCGCCGCCGCACCTTTGCCATCATTTCCCACCCCGACGCCGGTAAGACGACGCTGACGGAAAAGCTGCTGCTGTTCTCGGGCGCGATCCAGATCGCCGGTGCCGTCAAGGGCCGCAAGGCCAGCCGCCATGCCACCTCGGACTGGATGGAGATCGAAAAGCAGCGCGGCATCTCGGTGGCCTCGTCGGTGATGCAGATGCTGTACCGCGAACACGTGATCAACCTGCTCGACACGCCCGGCCACAAGGACTTCTCGGAAGACACCTACCGCGTGCTCACCGCCGTCGATTCGGCGCTGATGGTGATCGACGCGGCCAACGGCGTGGAAGCGCAGACACGCCGCCTGATCGAGGTTTGCCGCCAGCGCGACACGCCCATCATCACCTTCGTGAACAAGATGGACCGCGAGGTGCGCGACCCGCTGGACATCATGGACGAGGTCGAGCGCGAACTGGGCATGCCCTGCTGCCCCATGACCTGGCCCGTGGGCCAGGGCAAGGCCTTCGGCGGCATCATCAACCTGCGCACCCAGACGATGACGGTGTTCGAGTCCGGCAGCGAGCGCCGCCCGCAGGACTTCGAGGCCATCCCGCTGTCCGACGAGGCCACGCTGCGTGCGCGCTTCGGCGCCGAGTTCGATGCGGCGCTGGAGAGCATGGAACTGGCCGTGGGCGCATCGCCCGCCTGGGACCACGAGGCCTTCCTGGCCGGCAAGCTCACGCCCGTGTTCTTCGGCTCGGGGGTGAACAACTTCGGGGTGATGGAAGTGCTCGACGCCCTGGTGGACATGGCCCCGCCGCCCGGCCCGCGCGTGAGCACGCTCGAGGTCAACAAGCAGCCCGTGGTCAAGACCATCCAGCCCGAGGACGAGGGCTTCGCCGGCGTGGTCTTCAAGGTGCAGGCCAACATGGACGCCAACCACCGCGACCGCATCGCCTTCGTGCGCGTGGCCTCGGGCAAGTACATGCCGGGCATGAAGCTCAAGGTGCAGCGCACCGCCAAGGAACTGCGCCCCACCAGCGTGGTGACCTTCATGAGCCAGCGCCGCGAGGCGGTGGAAGAAGCCTACGCGGGCGACATCATCGGCTTCACCACCCACGGCGGCGTGCAGCTCGGGGACACCATCACCGACGGCGCCAATCTGCAGTTCACCGGCCTGCCGTTCTTCGCGCCCGAGATGTTCATGACCGTGGTGCTCAAGAACCCGCTGCGCACCAAGCAGCTGCAGCAGGGCCTGGCCCAGCTGGGCGAGGAAGGCGCGATCCAGGTCTTCAAGCCCGACGCCGGCGGCAACATGCTGCTGGGCGCCGTGGGCCAGCTGCAGTTCGAGGTGGTGCAGCACCGCCTGAAGGCCGAGTACGACGCCGACGTGCGCCTGGAAGGCTGCCAGTACACGGGCGCCCGCTGGATCACGGCCGACAACGCGGCCGACCTGCGCGCCTTCACGGACGCCTACCCGCTGCGCCTGGCGCACGACGCGGCCGATACGCTGGCCTACCTGTGCACCAGCCCCTATGACGTGCGCCTGGCGCAGGAGCGGTTTCCCAAGATCCACTTCCACCCGCTGCGCGAGCATGCGGGCCTGGCCCTGCAGAAGGCGGGCTGAGCGGCGTTGCGGGGCGGCCTCAGGGCCGGTACTCCCACCCATGGGGATTGGTGTCCTTCTGCAAGCACAGCGCCAGCCCCAGCGCCGTGACCGACCCGCTGAAGCACACGAAGGTGGCCTGGTGGGTGCCCCACTCGCGCTGGCAGTGGTGCAGGAAGCTGGCCTTCAGGCGGCCCTGGCGGTGCTCTTCGGCCAGGGCCAGCACGGACGGGTTCCTGGCTTCGGCCTTGAACTCCACGACGAGGTCGCGCCACTCCGGGACCAGGCCATCGAGCTTGCCGGCCGCGCGCTGGCAGACGGCCGCTGAATCGACGGGCGCCCGCGCCATGGCGGGAGCGGCAGCGCAGCACCCCGCCCACATGAAGAAGAAGATCAAGGCCCCAGGCTGCACGACAACTATCTCCCGGACAATGGCGCTCTCTTGCGCAAGAGCCGCAGCATAACGACATACCGCATGCAAGCCCTGAACCTTTGGCCCCCGGAGGCCCGCCGCGACCTGGTAGGCGTTTTCACCGACATCGACGACACCCTGACCACCGAGGGCGCCATCACGCCCGACGCGCTGCAGGCGCTGGCCGACCTGAAGGCGGCGGGCCTCGTGGTCATCCCCATCACCGGCCGGCCGATCGGCTGGTGCGAGCCCTTCATGACCGCAGGCGCGGGCGCGGCCTGGCCCGTGGATGCGATGGTGGCGGAGAACGGTGCCGTGGCGTTTGCGCGGGGCCCAGGCTCCGGGCAGCCGCTGGCCAAGCGCTACCAGCAGGACGCCGCCACGCGCAGCGCCAACCAGGCGCGCATGCGCGAGATCGCGGCCCTGGTGGCGGCCGAAGTGCCCGGCGTGGACTTGAGCAGCGACAGCGCGGGGCGCGAGACGGACATCGCGTTCGACTACGCCGAGTTCGCCCGGCATACGCCCGACACCGTGCAGCGGGTGCTGGCCGTGCTGCAGCGCGTGGGCATGCAGACCACGGTGAGCAGCATCCACATCCACGGCTGCTTCGGTGATTTCAACAAGTGGCAGGGCGCGAACTGGATCGTGCGCGCGCTGTGGGGCCGGGACCTGGCGCAGGAGCTGGACCGCTGGGTGTTCGTGGGCGATTCGGGCAACGACCAGGCGATGTTCGAGCACTTCACCCACAGCGTGGGCGTGGCCAACATCGCGCGCTTTGTGCCGCAGCTGCGGCACCTGCCGCGCTATGTGACAAAGGGCGAACGCGGCGCGGGGTTTGCCGAGGTGGCGCGGGCCATCCTGTCGGGCCACGGGCGCGGCCAGGCGCCGAGCGCCCAGCGAGCCACCCCTGGGCTTGAATGAAAACGCCGCCTGGCGCTTGATAGGCAAGCGCCAATAGCTACATATTTTATAGCAAATTAACCACCCGACCCCACGCGGGTGCGCGGGCAGGCGGCGCGCCAGGACACGTACCGAAGGCCGCGCCGCAAGGCGCCCGGGCGCCGTGCCGCGTCGGCATGCGCTGCTGCACGGCCCGGCGGCTCCGTGGCAACTTTGGCAGGCTTGGCAAGCGTCGCAGGCCTATTCGGCGGGCTGGGGCGGCTTGCCCGCCCCGCGCGGTTTGCGCGCGCGGGTTGCCGCTGCCTTGGCGGGCGCGGCCGCAGGGGCCGCCGCCTTGGACGATGGCGCGGCCGGGGCCCCGGCCTCGGCCGGCGCTGCGGCGCCCGCTGCGCCGGCCTTGCGCCCGCCGCTGCTCTTGCGCGGGGTGGATGCGGGGCGGCGGCTGCGGGGCGCGGGTGCCGGCGCAGGAGCATCGGGCAGCGCATCGCTCGCGGTCCCTTCCGCCGCCGGCGCCGCCACGGGCGCCTGCACGTGCACGTGCACGGGTTCCTCGTCCGCGAGGTCCTCGCCCCGCGCCGTCTCGTGGCCGGATTGCGCCTGGGCCGTCACGGGCGCCGGCAGCTGCTGGCGAAAGTAGCTGCCCGCCGGGCGCTCCGGCAGCGCATCGTCGCGCGCGCCGGAAGCCGGCGGCTCGGCACGGGTTTCTGCCGACACGTCCTGGCGCGCATCCGGCGGCACCGCCCCGGCGCGCGCAGCGGCATCGCCCCGGCGCCCGCGCGAACGACCGCCACGCCCACCGCCCTCGCTGCCGCCAGCGGATGCCTCCGGCACCGACGCGACCGCATGGAAATCATGGCGAAAGTACCCCGCCCCGCCCTGCCGCTCGGCGGGCGCGTCGGCTCGGCCCACGGGCTCGGCCCCCGTGGCCGCGGGACCGTGGCCACGGAACACATACGCGCCCGATTTCTCGTCGCGCCCGAACTCCAGCAGCCCCCGCGCCTGCGCTTCTTCGAGCAGGTTGCCAAAGGTGCGAAAGCCGTAGTAGCCCTCGCTGAAATCGGGCTTGCGGCGCTTGATGGCTTCCTTGAGCACCGAGGCCCAGATCTTGCCGCTGTCGCCACGCTCGGAGGTCAGGGCCTCGAAGGTCTCCACCGCCAGCTCGACGCCCTGGGCGCGGCGCACCTCCTGGCTTTCCTTGCGATGGCGCTCTTCCTCGGGGGACCGGCGCGGTGCGGGTGCCGCGCCGGGGGGCTGGCGCCGGGCCAGCGCGCGCTGCTTCTCGCGCACGAGGTCGTCGTAGAAGATGAATTCGTCGCAGTTGGCGATCAGCAGGTCGGACGTGGACTGCTTCACGCCCACGCCGATGACCTGCTTGTTGTTCTCGCGCAGCTTGGACACCAGCGGCGAAAAATCCGAGTCGCCGCTGATGATGACGAAGGTGTTGACGTGCGACTTGGTGTAGCACAGGTCCAGCGCGTCCACCACCAGGCGGATGTCGGCCGAGTTCTTGCCCGACTGGCGCACATGGGGGATCTCGATCAGCTCGAAATTCGCCTCGTGCATGGTCGCCTTGAAGCCCTTGTAGCGCTCCCAGTCGCAATAGGCCTTCTTGACCACGATGGAGCCCTTGAGGAGCAGGCGCTCCAGCACGGGCTTGATGTCGAACTTTTCGTACTGCGCATCGCGCACGCCCAGGGCGACGTTTTCAAAGTCGCAAAACAGGGCCATGCTGATGCTGTCGGAGGGGGATGCCATAAATGCTCGCGGTGTTCCGTTCAATGTTGGGACGGATCATCACACGGAACGCCCCGGGCCCTTCATGAGAACCCGCCGCGCCATGGTGCATGAGCGTGGTCAACGGGCATTGTCCGCTGCGAACGGCTCGCCAGCGAACGTCGCAACTGGCGCGCCCCAGGCTCGTGCCCCCGCGCAAGGGCCGCCAAGCCGCTTGCGGCGCTTCACTTCCGTGCGCTGGGGGCGTCCCCCTCCCGCCAGCGCAGCGCAGCGAGAGAGGGGGAAGCGGCGCAGCCGCTCAGGGGGAGCTCACTTCAACTCGGCTTTGCCAGGCCCAGCTTTTCGACCAGCGCCTTCTCGCGCGTGAAGGTGTCCTGCGCGAATTTCTTGTACGCCGCCGTGCTCATGTACATGGGCACCATGTCGTAGCGGGCCAGGGCCGTGCGGTAGCTTTCCTGCTCCATGGCCTGCTTGAACGCGTCGTGCAGGCGCTTGACCACCGCATCGGGCGTGCCCTTGGGCGCGCCGATGCCAAAGGGCGAGTTCTGCACCAGGTTCAGCCCCAGCTCCTTGAGCGTGGGCGCATCGGGGAACTTGGCCAGGCGCTCGGCGCCCCAGGTGTTGAGCACGCGCAGCTTGCCGGCCTCGACCTGCGGCGCAAAGCCGGTGGAGTCGGCCGCCGCCATGATCTGCCCGCCCAGGATGGACTGCATGAGGTCGGCGCTGCCCTTGTAGGGCACGTGCAGCAGCTCGATGCCCAGCTGCTGCGCGATGAGCTCCATGGTCAGGTGCGGGCTGGTCATGGTGCCGGTGGAGCCGTAGCTGAGCTTGCCGGGGTTGGCCTTGGCCCAGGCGACGAAGTGCGTCCAGGTCTTGAGCGGCGAGTCGGCGGGTACCACCAGGCCGAACGCATAGCCCGTGACGTTCAGCACGTAGCTGATGTCCTTGACCGGGTCCCAGTTGATCTTGGTGGTGTAGGGCAGGCGGAACACCCCGAGCGGGATCTGCGCCACCGTGTAGCCATCGGCAGCGGCCGATTGCAGCGCCTGCGCGGGCAGCGTGCCGCCGGCGCCCGGCTTGTTCTCCACGATCACGGGCTGGCCCAGGATCTTGCTGGCGTTGTCGGCCAGGGAGCGCATGGTGATGTCGGTGGGGCCGCCCGCCGGGAAGGCGATCACGAGCTTGATGGGCTTGTTGGGAAAGCTCTGGGCCTGAGCCAGGAATGCGGGGGCGGCGAGGCTGGCGGCTCCCCATTGGATGATCTGGCGGCGTTGCATGGAGGGCTCCTGAAAAGGCAAAACGAAGACCCCTTCATTGGACTGCAGCCACGGCGGCCGGGGCATGCGGAAACCCCCTAGCCGCTGTCGCCAACGCGGCACCCCTGGGCCGCGTTTCGCGCCTCGGTGCCACCGCCAGGGGCCGCCGCCGCCGCTCGCCCGCGCCGCGCCGGTGGGGCAAGCATGGGCCGGAATGGGCTGCCCGCCAACCCCGGGGTTCAAGCCTTGTAGGTGGACAGCAGGATGCTGGTCTCGGTGTTGGCGATGCCGGGCGTGAGGCGGATGCGGCCCAGCGCCGCGTCGAACGCCTCCAGGCTCTCGGCGCGCACCTCGGCCACGATGTCCCAGCGGCCGTTGGTGGTGTGCAGCGTGCCCACCATGGGCTCGCCGCGCAGCGCGCGGATCACCTCGGGCGCGGCGTTGCCCTCCACCGCGATGCTCATCCACGCGCGGATGCGCTGCGGTTCGGAATCCGGCCGCAGGCGCACGGTGTAGCCCACGATCACGCCGCCCTCCTCCATCTTGTGCAGCCGGTTCTGCACCGTGCCGCGCGATACGCGCAGCTTCTGCGCGAGGGTGGCCACGGGGGTGCGCGCGTCGGCGCGCAGGATGCTGAGGATTTCCCGGTCGGTGTCGTCCAGCCTGTTCATAGTGGGCCCCATTGCTATCAGAGTGGCAGATTTTGCAGCATTTTGACCAGTTCTAAGGCTATTGGTTGGCGTGGGCTGCCAGCAAAATTCTCCCACCCCCTCCCTTGCACCCATCCACCGCCATGCCCACACCTGCTTCCGTCCAGGCCCCTCGCGCCGTCGTGATGGTGCGCCCGCACCACTTTCACCCCAACCCGGAAACCGCGCACGACAACGCCTTCCAAACCCGGCCGTGGAACGCCACCGCGGCAGAGACGGCGCTCCAAGCCCATGCCGAAGTCACGCAGGCCGCCGCGCGGCTCGAAGCCGCGGGCGTGCGCGTGCACCTGTTCGAGGACCGGGGCGAGCGCCACGCGCCGGACGCCGTGTTTCCCAACAACTGGTTCTCCACCCACGCGGGCGGGCACGTGGCCGTGTACCCGATGTACGCCGCGAGCCGCCGGCGCGAGCGCCGCAGCGACGTGCTGGACCTGCTCAAGGCCGAGTACCGCGTGCAGGACGTGATCGACTACTCGGGCCTCGAGGCCGACGGCATGTTCCTCGAAGGCACGGGCGCCATGGTGCTCGACCACATCTCCCGGGTCGCCTACACCGCGCAGTCGAACCGCGCCGACCCCGTGGCCCTGGAGCGCTTTTGCACCCACTTCAACTACGAGCCCATGGTGTTCGCCACCGCCGACGCGCGGGGCCAGCCCTGCTACCACACCAACGTGATGCTCTGCGTGGGCACCGATTTCGCGCTGGGCGGGTTCCACATGATCACCGACCCGGCGCGGCGCGAGGCCGTGCGCGAGCGCCTGCGCGAAACCGGGCGCGAGGTGATCGAACTGAGCGCGGCCCAGATCGCCGACTTCGCAGGCAACGCGCTGGAACTCACGGGCGCCCAGGGCCGCGTGCTGGCCCTGTCGTCGCGCGCGGCGGCCAGCCTGGCGCCCGCGCAAAAGGCCGTGATCGAGCGCAGCGCCCGCCTGCTGCCGCTGGCCGTGCCCACCATCGAACTGGCCGGAGGCTCGGTGCGCTGCATGCTGGCGGGCATCCATCTGGCGCGGCGCCATGCCCCCGCACCCACGGGAATTCACATCGAAATGGCCACCAGCGCCGGATGAACAAGCGCGGCGCGCTATATATTCAATAGCAAACTCAATCCCGGGAAGGCGGCGGCAACGCCTGCGTGTGCAGCCGCGCATCGCACCCCACGCCCGAGGCGATCCAGCGCCGCGCCAGCGCCGACAGCGCGCGCACGGCCCAGGGGTGGTCCAGGCCGGTCACGCCGCCGGGGTCGGCCACCATGCCGCACCAGTAGCGCTGGTCGGCATCGCTCCAGCGCAGGGCCGTGCACGGCCCCGTGCGGCGCCGCGACACCAGCATGCCCAGCGGGCAGGGCTCCGCCAGGCAGCACAGCCCGCAGCCATTGCAGGGCGCGCCTTCCGGGGGCTTGGGCGGTGCCTGGGTGTGCAGCCACACCACGGCGTGCGGACCAGGGGATTGTGCGGGCATGGAGAAAGCGGATCGAATGGACCGCGCGCAGCGGCCTCGGGCCGCTGCGCTCAGGCCTGCATTGTGGCGCCATGCACGCATGGGCGCGTGGCGCGCCCGCAGGCCGGCCGCAGGGGCATGCACGCAAAAAAGCCCCGCGCGGCCGGGGCCACGGGGGCTGAACCGGTCGAGAGGACCGGGAGAGGGAGACAAGCAAGGGGGAGCGAGCTGCCCCGGAATCAGCAAGGCCGCATCAGCATCCCAGCGGGCGGTTCGGGCGCATGGGGACGATGCCCGAGACCCGCAGCGTGGCGCTGGAGCCGTCGGTGGCGGTGAGCGTCTTGCCGATGAAGCGCACCTGGTTGCTCTCGCGCACCACGGCCGTGTCGGTGGGCTCGCCGCTCGCGTATTCCTTGCCGTCGAAGGTCAGGAACACCTGGTGCAGGCCGGTGGCGTCGGGGCGGTAGCGGATGTCGCCAAAGGCCGTGGCCGACGACCCCACCTTGTTGGCACCGTCGAAGCGGAAGGCGCACAGCTCGGGCACGGAACCGACAGGGTTTTCCTTGTCCACGTCCGTGAGGTTCAGCGTGCCGTTGCCATACACGCCGTTGAGGCTGTCCAGGGTGGCGCTGCTCACGGTGAGCACGCCGGGCTCATTGCTGGGCGTCGGATCGTCGTCATTGCCGCCGCCGCAGGCGACCAGCAGAACGGAGGTGGCTGCAAGGGCAGCGCAGGTCTTGAGCAGTGATTTCATGGTGATGGGTCCGTAGGAGTTGGTGGAGATGTGCGGGGCCGCTGCGCCTGGCGCCAACCCCTGCACTGAATCCTAGAAACCTCACCCCGCGCCGCGCGTGCGCCATGTTCCGCGCCGTGCGTAGGACATGGGCCGACAGTGGCGTGCGCCACCGCCGGGCCCTCCGGTCACCGCGCCAGCACCGCCGCCAGCGCCTTGCCGGTGTGCGTGCCCAGCCGCACCACCTCTTCCGGCACGGTGGCCGCCACGATGCGGCCGCCCTCCCTGCCCCCTTCCGGGCCGAGGTCGATGATCCAGTCGGCCTCGGCGATCACGTCGAGGTCGTGTTCGATCACCACCACGCTGTGGCCGCCGTCGACCAGGCGGTGCAGCACGCGGATGAGCTTGTCCACGTCGGCCATGTGCAGGCCCACCGTGGGTTCGTCCAGCACGTAGAGCGTGTGCGGCACCTTCTGGCCCCGGCGGCCCACCTCGTCGCGCACCTTCGTCAGCTCGGTCACGAGCTTGATGCGCTGCGCCTCGCCGCCCGAGAGCGTGGGCGAGGGCTGGCCCAGCGTGAGGTAGCCCAGGCCCACGTCCTTCAGGAGCTGCAGCGGGTGCGCGATGGAGGGCATGCTGGCGAAGAACTCCACCGCCTCGTCCACCTCCATCTGCAGCACGTCGCCGATGCTCTTGCCGCGCCAGGTCACGGCCAGCGTCTCGGGGTTGAAGCGCGCGCCGTGGCAGGTCTCGCAGGGCACCTTCACGTCGGGCAGGAAACTCATCTCGATGGTGCGCACGCCCGCGCCCTCGCAGCTCGCGCAGCGGCCCTCGCCGGTGTTGAAGGAAAAGCGCCCGGCCGCGTAGCCGCGCGCCTTGGCCTCCAGCGTTTCGGCGAACAGCTTGCGGATGGTGTCCCAGAAGCCGATGTAGGTGGCCGGGCAGCTGCGCGGCGTCTTGCCGATGGGGGTCTGGTCCACTTCGAGCACGCGGTCGATGCTCTCGAAGCCCGACAGGCCCGTGCAGCCCACCAGCGGCGGCGCCTTGCCCGCGTCCATCGCGTCGCGCCCGGCCTTGGTGGCGCGCTGCTGCACCCAGGCCTGGACGTTGGCCAGCAGCACGTCGCGCGCCAGCGTGGACTTGCCCGAGCCGCTCACGCCCGTGACGGCCACCAGGCGGTGCAGCGGCACGGTGGCCGTCACGTCCTGCAGGTTGTGCAGGTGCGCACCGTGCACGGTAAGCCAGCGGATCGCGGCGCGCGCCTTGGCATCGGCCAGCGCATCGGCCGTGAGCGCCGCCGCCGCCGCGGCCCGCTTCTTGACCGCGGCGCTCTGCCGGCCTTTGGGCGCGTCGGCGGGTTCGCCCAGCGCGAGGGCCTCGGCGCTCAGCTCGCTCGGCAGCATGCTGCGGCGCAGCTGCAGCGGGTGTTTCATGGCGTGCAGCAGGTAGCGGCCGGTCTGGGATTCGGGCGCGCCGGTGATGTCGTCCACGCTGCCCTGCGCCACCAGCCGCCCGCCGCGCTTGCCCGCGCTCGGGCCGATGTCGATGATGTGGTCCGCGCGGCGGATGGTGTCCTCGTCATGCTCCACCACCACCAGCGTGTTGCCCTTGTCGCCCAGCTTGTGCAGGGCGTTGAGCAGGATCTGGTTGTCGCGCGCATGCAGGCCGATGGTGGGCTCGTCGAGCACGTAGCACACGCCCTGCAGGTTGCTGCCCAGCTGCGCGGCCAGGCGGATGCGCTGCGCCTCGCCGCCGCTGAGCGTGGGCGCCCCCCGGTCGAGCGTGAGGTAGGACAGGCCCACTTCCTCCAGGAATTCGAGCCGGCTCTGGATCTCGGGCACGAGGTCGCGGGCGATGTCGGCCTCGCGCCGGCTCATGCCGCCTTCGATCTGCAGGGTCTCGATCCAGCGGCGCACGTCCGTCACCGACAGCGCGGCGATGTCGGTGATGCCGATGCCCGCGAACCGCACCGCGCGCGCCGTGGCGTTCAGGCGCGTGCCCTGGCAGCTGGGGCAGGCGGTGTCGGCCAGGTCTTCCACCTCGGGCTCGGCGAAGGTCTGCTCGCGGCCCTTTTCCTTGTCGTCCTGCACCGAGTCGTCGAACACCTTGCGCTGGTCGCGGGTGAGCTTGACGCCCGTGCCCACGCAATCGGGGCACCAGCCGTGCTTGCTGTTGTAGCTGAACAGGCGCGGGTCCAGCTCGGCATAGCTGGTGGCGCACACGGGGCAGGCGCGCTTGGTGGAAAAGGCCTGCAGCTGGCCGATGCCCGCCGTGGGCTGGCCGCTTTCCATGGCGGCGCGCAGGTCGCCGATGCTGCTGAGCACGTGCACCACGCCCTTGCCGTGCGTGAGGGCCTCGGCCAGCGAGGCGCGCAGCAGCGCCTCGTTCCCTGCGGACACCTCGACGCTGGCCACGGGCAGTTCGATGGTGTGCTCCTTGAAGCGGTCGATGCGCGGGAAATGGGTGGTGGGCAGGAAATTGCCGTCCACCCGCAAATGCGTGTAGCCGCGCGGCCGCGCCCAGTCCGCCAGTTCGGTGTACACACCCTTGCGGTTCATCACCAGCGGCGCGAGCAGCCCGATGTGCTGGCCCCGGAACTGCGTGAGCAGCTGGGCGGCGATGCTCTCGGGCGTCTGCGGCTGCACGGCCGCGCCGTCCTTCACGCAGTGCTGGGTGCCGAGCTTGACGTACAGCAGGCGCAGGAAGTGCCACACCTCGGTGGTGGTGCCCACGGTGGACTTGCGCCCGCCGCGCGACAGGCGCTGCTCGATGGCCACGGTGGGCGGTATGCCGTACACCGCATCCACCTCGGGCCGGCCGGCCGGCTGCACGATGGACCGCGCATAGGCGTTGAGCGATTCGAGGTAGCGCCGCTGCCCCTCGTTGAACAGGATGTCGAACGCGAGCGTGGACTTGCCCGAGCCGCTCACGCCCGTGACCACGTTGAATTGGCCGCGCGGGATGTTCACGCTCAGGTTCTTGAGGTTGTGCTCCTTGGCGTTGACGATTTCAATGGCGTTTTTGGCCGCTGGCGCTTTATCCATGAGCGCAGAGCGCTCCTGTTTTCGTAGCGCCGCGGCTTTTTCGTGCACCGAGTGGCCGCCGATGCCCAGCGTGAGTTCGTAGTCGCGCAGCGCCAGGCCCGTGTGCGAGGTGGCGTGCTGGCGCACGTCCTCGGGCGTGCCCTCGGCCACGACGAGGCCGCCCGCGTCGCCGCCCTCGGGGCCCAGGTCGACGAGCCAGTCGCTCGCGCGGATCACGTCCAGGTTGTGCTCGATGACGATGAGCGAGTGCCCCGCGTCGATGAGCTTGCGCAGCGCGCGCATGAGCTTGGCGATGTCGTCGAAGTGCAGGCCCGTGGTGGGCTCGTCGAACAGGAACAAGGTGCCCTTGCGCGCTATCGTCTGGCGCGACTTGCTTTGCACGCGGGCCGCTTCCGCCAGAAAGCCCGCCAGCTTCAGGCGCTGCGCCTCGCCGCCGCTGAGCGTGGGCACGGGCTGCCCCAGCGCCACGTATTCGAGCCCCACGTCCACGATGGGCTGCAGCGCGCGGATCACGTCGCGGTCGGCGGCGAACAGCGCGGCGGCCTCGGCCACCGTGAGGGCCAGCACGTCGGCCACGTTCAGGGCCCTGCCGCCCCGCTCGATGGTGATCTCCAGGATCTCGGGCCGGTAGCGCTTGCCGTCGCAATCGGGGCAGCGCAGGTACACGTCCGACAAAAACTGCATCTCCACATGCTCGAAGCCCGAGCCGCCGCAGGTCGGGCAGCGCCCGTCGCCGCTGTTGAAGCTGAACTTGCTGGCGGTGTAGCTGCGCTGCCTGGACAGCGGCGCCACGGCGTACAGCTCGCGGATGCTGTCCCAGGCGCCCACGTAGCTCACGGGGTTGGAGCGGGCCGTCTTGCCGATGGGCGACTGGTCCACGAACACCACGTCCGAGAGGTGGTCCGCGCCCAGCATGCGGTCGTGCGCGCCCGGCGAGTCGGTGGCCTTGCCGAAGTGGCGCAGCAGCGCGGGGGCCAGCACGTCCTGGATCAGGCTCGACTTGCCCGATCCGCTCACGCCGGTGACGGTGACCAGGCGCTGCAGCGGGAATTCGACCGACACGTTCTGCAGGTTGTGCTCGCGCGCCCCTTCGAGGATGAGGCGCGGCGTGGACTCGGTCACCATGCGCTTGAAGCCGAAGCCCACGTGCTTGCGCCCGCCCAGGTAGGCGCCGGTGAGCGTGTCGGCATGGCGCAGGTCGGCCGTTGTGCCGTCGAACACGATCTGCCCGCCCAGGCGGCCGGGGCCGGGGCCCATGTCGATCATGCGGTCGGCCGCGAGCATCACGGCCGGGTCGTGCTCGACCACCACCAGGGTGTTGCCCGCGTCGCGCAGGCGCAGCATGGCCTCGGTGATGCGGTGCATGTCGCGCGGGTGCAGGCCGATGCTGGGCTCGTCCAGCACGAACAGCGTGTTGACCAGGCTGGTGCCCAATGCGGTCGTCAGGTTGATGCGCTGCACCTCGCCGCCGCTGAGCGTGCGGCTCTGCCGGTCCAGCGTGAGGTAGCCGATGCCCACGTCGCACAGGTACTTCAGGCGCGTGGTGATTTCTTCATGCAGGAGTTTCAGCGCCTGCGCATCGCCACCGGCCGCGGCGTCGCCCACGGGCAGCTCCATGCGGTCGAAGAAGCGGCGCAGCCGGTCGATGGGCAGCAGCATCAGGTCGTGCAGGCACAGGCCGGGCAGGGCTTCGAGCTGCTCGCGCGACCACAACACGCCCTCGGGCATGAAGCGGCGGGCAGGATCGACCGCGGCGTCCGCATCCTCCTTGCTGCCCACGCGCCAGAGCAGGCTCTCGGTCTTGAGGCGCGCGCCCGCGCAGGTGGGGCACGGCGTGTAGCTGCGGTACTTGGACAGCAGCACGCGGATGTGCATCTTGTAGGCCTTGCTCTCCAGATACTCGAAGAAGCGCTTGATGCCGTACCACTGCTTGCTCCACTGCCCGTCCTTGTAGCCCGGCGTGCCGCCGGTGACCCATTTCTTCTGGTCGTCGGTGAGCTTGTACCAGGGAGTGTCGCGCGGGATGCCGGCCGCCTCGGCATGGCGCATGAGGTCGTCCTGCGCTTCCTTCCAGGCGGGGGTCTGGATGGTCTTGATCGCCCCCGCGCGCAGCGTGAGCCTGTCGTTGGGGATCACGAGGCCGTAGTCCACGCCGATCACGCGGCCGAAGCCCCGGCAGCTCTCGCAGGCGCCCACGGCGGAGTTGAACGAGAACATCGAGGGAATGGGGTCGCTGTAGCGCAGGTCGCTGTCGGGGCAGTGCAGGCCGGTCGAGAAGCGCCACAGCTCGGGCTCGCCCTCGTCCACGAGGCGGTACACGTTCAGGCGCCCCGTGCCGCGCTTGAGCGCGACCTCGATGGCCTCGACCACGCGCGCCTTCTCGGCATGGCCCAGGCGGAACCGGTCAGCCACCACATCGAGCACCTTGCGCGGGCCCGTGGGCGTGGCCACCTCGCGCTCGGCCTGCACCTTGGTGAAGCCGCTGGCGGACAGCCACTGCTCGACCTGCTCGGCCGACGTGCCGCCCGGCAGCTCCACGGGGAATGTCAGCACGATGCGGGGGTCGCCGGCCTCGGCGCCGCGGCGCTGCAGCTCGGCGTAGATGGTCTCGGGCGAGTCGTGGCGCACCGGCTGGGCGGTCTGCTTGTCGAACAGCTGTCCGGCGCGCGCGAACAGGAGCTTCAGGTGGTCGTTGAGCTCCGTCATCGTGCCCACGGTGGAGCGGCTGGAGCGCACGGGGTTGGTCTGGTCGATGGCGATGGCGGGCGGCACGCCCTCGACCTTGTCCACCGCCGGCTTGTCCATGCGGTCGAGGAACTGGCGCGCGTAGGCGCTGAAGGTCTCCACGTAGCGGCGCTGGCCCTCGGCGTACAGCGTGTCGAACACCAGGCTGGACTTGCCCGAGCCGCTGGGGCCGGTGACCACGGTGAGTTCCCCCGTGCGGATGTCCAGATCCAGGTTCTTGAGGTTGTGCTGGCGTGCGCCGCGGATACGGATCAGTCCCTGGGTCATGGAGGCAGTCTTTTTCGAGGGTGAGGCGGGACATTCTAGGCACCGCCACGGACCCCGTCCGGCCATGCCGCAATAGCCCCTGATCGCACATCTGCTGACAAGTCCTGTCACACCTTCGGGTTATGCCGATTCGCAAACCGAGGACATTTGTCTAGAGTGGCCGGACAATTCAAAGGAGACGACCATGCACACATGGACACTATGGGGAGCCGCGACCGCCCTGGCCGCCGCGCTGTGCGGCACCGGCCATGCCCAGATCCTGATCGGCCAGACCGCGGGCTTCTCCGGGCAGGTGGCGGCGGGCGTGAAGGAGACCACCGATGGCGCCCTGCTGCACATCGAGGCCGTCAATGCCAAGGGCGGTGTCCACGGCCAGAAGATCGAGCTGACCTCGCTGGACGACAAGTTCGACCCCAAGCTGGCCGCCGCGAACGCGCGCAAGCTGATCGAGGAGAACAACGTGTCCGCGCTGTTCCTCACGCGCGGCACGCCCCACACCGAAGCCATCATCCCCCTGCTGGAGAAGCATGGCGTGGCGCTGGTGGGCCCGTCCACGGGCGCGATGGTGCTGCACCAGCCGGTGCGCAAATACATCTTCAACGTGCGCGCCACCTACCAGCGCGAGGCGGAAAAGGCCATGACCCACCTAGCCTCCATGGGCATTTCGCGCATCGCCGTGGTGTACGCGGACGACAGCTTTGGCGCCGACGGCGTGGCCGGCGCCCAGAAGGGCCTGGCGGCCGCCAAGCTCACGCCCGTGGTGCTGGAAAAGTTCGACCGCGCCAAGCCCGATTTCGCGCCCATCGCCGCCAAGGTGGCCAAGGCCGATACCCAGGCCGTGCTGATGATCGCCTCGGGGTCGGCCGTGGTGGACGCGGGCAACGCGCTGCGCGGCGCGGGCTCGGCCGCGCAGATCGTGACGCTGTCCAACAACGCCTCGGGCGGCTTCATCAAGAGCCTGGGGAACAACGCGCGCGGCGTGATCGTGACGCAGGTGTATCCCAATGAGCGCGCGGTGACCTATGCCATGGTGAAGGAGGCCCAGGAACTCGCGCGGGCCAAGGGCCTCACCGAGATCACGCCCGCCATGCTGGAGGGTTTTGCCGCGGCCAAGGTGCTGGTGGAAGGGCTCAGGCGCGCCGGCCCCAAGCCCAGCCGCGAAAAGATCCATGCGGCGCTCGAGAGCATCCGGAAACTGGACCTGGGCGGCCTGGAGGTCTCCTATGGCCCGGACGACCACACGGGCCTGGACTTCGCGGACTTGTCCATCATCGGCACCGACGGCAAGTTCCGCCGCTGAGGTGTTGCGAAATACCCGCAAACCCAGGAAGAAATTGTTGACAAATCAGTGAAAACACCCCCTGGCCGCTACGCACTTCTACGGATGCCCTGCGGTGCCCAGTCCCTAAACTCGGGCACCTCAATGAAGAGAGGAGCACCATGACAGTCCCTGGCACCCTTGCGAAATGCGCCGCCGCGCTGCTCACCCTGGCGTTCGGCGCGGCCCAGGTCCACGCGCAGATCCTCATCGGCCAGACGGTGGGCATCACCGGCTCCGCCGCCGCCACGGTGGCCGAATCCATGCGGGGTGCCGCCCTCTACCTCGACCACGTCAACAGCAAGGGCGGCGTGGGCGGCCAGAAGGTGGAGGTCGTGTCGATGGACGACAAGTTCGACCCCAAGCTGACGCTGGAGAACACCCGCGCCCTCATCGAGGAAAAAGGCGTGATCGGGCTGTTCATGACGCGCGGCACGCCCCACACCCAGGGGATCATTCCGCTGCTGGAACAGCATGCCGTGCCGCTGGTGGGCCCCTCCACGGGCGCCATCGCGCTGCACCAGCCGGTGAACAAGTACATCTTCAACGTGCGCGCCCCCTACCAGCGCGAAGTGGAAAAGGCCATCACCCACCTCAACACCCTGGGCATCAAGCGCATCGGCGTGGTGCATGTGGACGACACCTTTGGCGCCGACGGCCTGGCGGGCGCGCAGTCCGGGTTCAAGGCCAACCAGCTGGAAGCCCTCTTCGTCGAGAAGTTCGACCGCGCCAAGCCCGACTACAGCACCATCGCCCCGCGCGTGGCACAGAAGGAGCCCCAGGCCATCATCTTCATCGGCACGGGCGCGGCCGTGGTGGACGGCATCAAGGCGCTGCGCGCCGCCGGCGCGACCGGGCAGATCGTGACGCTGTCCAACAATGCCTCGGGCGGCTTCGTCAAGGCGCTGGGCGAGCAGGCCCGGGGCGTGGTGGTCACGCAGGTGTTCCCGTCGGAGCGGTCCTTGAACTACGCGGTGATCAAGGAGGCCATGGACCTGGTGCGCGCCAGGAACCTGGGCGAGCTGACCCCCGCCATGGTGGAAGGCTTCGTGAGCGCCAAGGTGCTCGTGGAAGGACTGAAGCGCGCGGGCGCCAAGCCGGACCGCGCCAGGCTGCAGGCCGGGCTGGAGAGCATCCGGAAATGGGACCTGGGCGGGCTGGAACTGAGCTACAGCGCCACGGACCACAGCGGGCTGGATTTCTCCGACCTGTCCATCATCGGAAGCGACGGCCGCTTCAAGCGCTGAGCGAGGCCCCCGCAAAAGAAAAAGCCCGAAGCCAGTGGCTTCGGGCTTTTTCATGGAGGCCCGCAGGGCCCCGAGGCACGCACCCCGCGCTCCGGGGCCGCCATGGACTCAGCGCATCACTGCGCGCTGGCGGCCGAAGCCGGCGCCGACGCGGGCGCAGCCGCCGCCGGCGCGCTGGCCGCAGGCTCGGGCGCATGCACGGCATCGGCGCCGTGCTTCTCGCCGCCCATGTCGGCCTTGTCGCCCGCCTTGATGATCACGTACATCGACAACGCGGCGAACAGGACGAAACCAACAACAATCTTCCACATATCAATATCTCCTTGGATGGGTTTGTTCAATCAAGGGGCCTGGAGCGCGGCGTTGTAGGTTGTACTGGTGCAGCACAAGCCCCTTGATGGAACACAGGGCCCGACCCTTGCGGGGCGGGCCCTGCACACCGATCAGAAACGGTCAGTCGTTGGCGTAGATGTCAACGTCCTTGGTTTCCTTGACGAACAGGCCGCCGATCACCACGGTGGCGCCCGCGATGATGATGGGGTACCACAGGCCGTTGTACATATTGCCGGTCTGGGCCACGATGGCGAATGCCGTGGTGGGCAGCAGGCCGCCGAACCAGCCGTTGCCGATGTGGTATGGCAGGGACATCGACGTGTAGCGGATGCGGGTGGGGAACATTTCCACCAGCATGGCGGCGATGGGGCCGTACACCATGGTCACCAGCAGCACCAGGTAGGTCAGGATGACCGTGACCATGACCTTGTCGATGCGGGCGGGATCGGCCTTGGTGGGGTAGCCGGCGGCCTTCAGAGCATCGGCCACGGCCTTCTTGAACTCGCCGTCCTTCTTCTTGGCTTCGTCAGCGGGCAGGCCCTTGCTGGAGTACGAGGTGATGACCGTCTCGCCGATCTTGATCGAGGCGGGCGTGCCGGCGGCGGACGTGGCGTTCTCATAGCTCACCGAAGCGCCAGCCAGAACCTGCTTGGCGATGTCGCACGAGCTGGTGAACTTGGAGGTGCCGGTGGGGTTGAACTGGAACGAGCATTCCTTGGGGTCTGCCGTCACGATCACCTGGTTCTTGGCCTGTGCTTCGGCCAGGGCGGGGTTGGCCGCCTTGGTCAGCGCGCCGAACACGGGGAAGTACGTCAGCGCGGCCAGCAGGCAGCCCGCCAGGATGATGGGCTTGCGGCCGATCTTGTCCGACAGCGCGCCGAACACGATGAAGAACGGCGTGCCGATCAAGAGCGACACGGCCACGAAGATGTTGGCGGTGGCGCCATCGACCTTCAGCGCCTGCGTCAGGAAGAACAGCGCATAGAACTGGCCCGAGTACCACACCACGGCCTGGCCGGCGGTCAGGCCCACCAGCGCCAGGATCACGATCTTCAGGTTCTTCCACTGGCCGAAAGACTCGGTCAGCGGCGCCTTGGAGGTCTTGCCTTCGGCCTTCATCTTCTGGAAGGCGGGGGATTCGTTCATCGACAGGCGGATCCAGACCGAGATGGCCAGGAGCAGGATCGACACGATGAACGGGATGCGCCAGCCCCAGTCGGCGAAGGCTTCCTCGCCCATGGCCGTGCGGGTGCCCAGGATCACCATCAGCGACAGGAACAGGCCCAGCGTGGCCGTGGTCTGGATCCAGGCCGTGTAGGCGCCGCGCTTGCCGTGCGGGGCATGCTCGGCCACGTAGGTGGCCGCGCCGCCGTACTCACCGCCCAGCGCCAGGCCTTGCAGCAGGCGCAGTGCGATCAGGATGACGGGAGCCGCCACGCCGATCGATGCATACGTGGGCAGGATACCCACGATGAAGGTCGACAGGCCCATGATCAGGATGGTGACCAGGAACGTGTACTTGCGCCCGATCATGTCGCCCAGGCGGCCGAAGAAGATGGCGCCGAAGGGGCGGACGATGAAGCCCGCGGCAAACGCCAGCAGCGCGAAGATGAACGCCGAGCCGGCATCCAGGCCGCTGAAGAACTGCTTGGCGATGATGGCCGCGAGCGAGCCGTACAGATAAAAGTCGTACCACTCGAAAACGGTGCCGAGGGACGACGCGAAGATGACCTTCCTCTCTTCGGGCGACATCGGCCGCGGTGCGGGATGAACGGTTGCCATGGTGTGTGTCTCCTGTTGGTTGTTCAGACCGCGCTGCGGCGGGCTGCACGCATTCTTGGAGATGGCACTGACCACGCTCTGACGCGAAACCAACACGAGCTTTCACCAAACTGACCGCTCTCTGACAACTTAGGGTGAAACCCGCAGCGCCCCTTTCAGCATCCGGAAATCGCTCACACCTTGCCGGGTAAACCCGATGGGAGCTGGCTGACAGCCTCCCAGCCCGGACCGTCGAACCACGCGTCGCCGTCGAGGTACGCGCGCAGCATCGGCAGGCCGTCGAGGCCCCAGAAAAGCTTGCCGTCCACCTCGAACGCCGGCACGCCAAAAACGCCCGCCGCCTGCGCGGCTTCGGTGTTGGCGCGCAGCAGGGCCTTGGGGCCATCGCTGGCCGCATCCTCGCCGGGACGCAGCTGGTCCGCGAGTTGCGTGGCCAGATCGGCCAGGCGCGCCGGGTCGAGCGCATCGTGCCCGCCCTGCCACACATGGCGCAGCACCGTGCCGGCCACGAAGCGGTTGATGTGGCCGTCGTCGCTGCAGGCCAGCGCCGTGCGCAGCAGGGGCAGCGGGTTGAACGGATGGCGCGCGGGCATCTGCAGCGGCGTGCCCTGCGCGTGGCCCAGCCAGGTCACATGGCGGTAGGTCCAGTCGCGCTTGGGGGCGATGCCCGCCGGCCCGGGGTTGGCATGCTGCTGCAGCAGCGCACCCAGCAGCACGGGCTGGTAGGCCACGCTGTAGCTCAGCCCCTGCAGCGCCTCGGGCAGGCGCTCGAACGCCAGCCAGGCGTAGGGGGACACGAAGTCCAGGTAAAAGGTGATGCGCTTCACGGCGATGTCTCCTGTGCCTTCTGCGGGGCGGCCGGGATGCCAGCGCGGCCCAGCAGCTGCGCCCAGATGCCCCGGCGCAAACTGGCGTCGGCACGCGACCAGATGCGGATCTCGTCGAGCGTGCGAAAGCAGCCTTCGCAATGGCTGCGGTCGGGCGACATGCGGCACACCGAGATGCACGGCGAGGGCACGGGCTCCATGCTCCGGGCATCAAAATGGCCGCCAGCGCCCAACTGGCGGGCACGATCAGCTAGCAAATCAATAGCATTCATGCGGCGGGCTGCACGCTGGTGTCCACGGGCGCCTGCACCACGTCGACCACGGGCGCCCCGGTCAGGCGCTGCAGGTCGCCCGGATGCAGCGCAAACACGCTGTGCGGATGCCCGGCCGCGGCCCACACCACGTCAAAGCGCAGCAGGTCCTGGTCGATCAGCGTGACGGGCGGCGTGGCATGCGCCACGGGCGACACGCCGCCGATGGAAAAACCGGTGCGCGACTTCACGAACTCGGCGTCCGCCCGGCCGATCTTGCCGCCCACATGGGCCTCGACCTTTTTCTCGTCCACGCGCCGGTCGCCCGACGTGACCACGAGCACGGCCACGTCGTCGCTCTTGCGCCGGAAGATGATGCTCTTGGCCACCTGCCCCACGAGGATGCCCAGTGCATCGGCCGCCTGCTGCGCGGTGCGCGCGGCGTCGTCGAGCATCTGCGGCATGTGGGGATGGCCCTGCGATTGCAGCGCCGCGGCCACGCGCTGCACGCCGTCCGGCAAATTCTTCAGTTCAGCTCCGCACACGGTAGTTTTCTCCTGCGCCGATGGCGCTATCCCGCGCGTTTGGTCAGCAGTGCATTCGCTGCGCGGGAATTGGGTTTACGGTTCAGGAAGCCACTGATGTAGGCCCCCGCATCGATGAGCTTATCAAGATCGATGCCGGTCTCGATGCCCATGCCGTGCAGCATGTAGACCACGTCTTCCGTCGCCACGTTGCCCGTGGCGCCCTTGGCGTACGGGCAGCCGCCCAGGCCCGCCACGGAGGACTGGTAGTTCCACACCCCCAGCTCCAGCGCGGCCAGCGTGTTGGACAGCGCCTGACCGTAGGTGTCGTGGAAGTGGCCAGACACATCGTCGATGCCGAAATGCTTCAGCGTCGCTTCCAGCGCGCGCTGCACCTTGCGCGGCGTGCCCACGCCGATGGTGTCGGCCACGTCCACGCGCTGCACGCCGATGCCCTGGAGCAGGCCGGCAAGGTACTCCACGCGCCCGGGGGCGATCTCGCCCTCGTACGGGCAGCCCACGGTGCAGCTCATCGCGCCGCGCACGCCGATGCCGGCCGCCAGCGCCGCCTCGACCACGGGCGCGAAGCGCTCGATGCTCTCGGCGATGGAGCAGTTGATGTTCTTCTGGCTGAACGCCTCGCTGGCCGAGCCGAAGACCACGATCTCGTCGGGCCGGTCCGCCACCGCGGCTTCATAGCCCTTGAGGTTGGGCGTGAGCACCGAGTAGCGCACGCCGGCCACGCGGTTCACGCCCTGCATCACCTCGTGGTTGTCGGCCATCTGCGGCACCCACTTGGGGCTCACGTAGCTCGTGACTTCGATCTCTTTGAGGCCCGCGTCCTGCAGGCGGTGCACCAGGGCGATCTTGACGTCGGCGGGCACGGGCGATTTTTCGTTCTGCAGCCCGTCGCGCGGACCGACATCGATGAGTTTGACGCGGGAAGGAATGCTCATGGGCGGCTACCTGAAAGAAAAGGAAACGGGAAACAGGCCGGGCCTGGCGGCGGCAGCGCCCGGGCGGCGCCGCTGCAGCCCGGGCACCACGGCCGGGAACAGGCCTTCTATTGTCCGGGCTTCGCGGGGACGGCACCACCCCATATCCTGCCAGACCCTTCCCCGCTCCTGCCATTGCGGCGCCGGCGTCCGGGGCCTCAGCGTGCAGCCCCCTCCTCCATCTCCTGGCGCAGCAGCGCCACCATCTGCACCGCCGCCAGCGACAGGCGCCGCCCGCGCAACGTGACCAGGCCGATGGGCCGCCGCAGCGAGGGCAGCTTGAGCGGGCGGGCCACCACCTCGGGCCGGCGCACCACCTGCGCGGCCAGCTCGGGCAGCGCGCTCACGCCCAGCTGCGCGGCCACCATGGCCGCGATGGTGGCCAGGTGCTCCACCTCGTAGCGCGGCGCAAAGCGGATGCGGTGCGTGAGCAGCGCCTCGTCGGCGTACTGCCGCACGCTGGTGCCCGCCGGCATGGAGATGTGCGGCAGGTCTGCCACATCGGCCCAGGCCAGCGCACCGCGGCCCCGCGCCAGCGGGTGGGCGCGGGCCAGCAGCAGCACGAAGCGGTCGGACGACAGCGGGGTGTAGTCGAGGTCGGCATACGCGGGGTTGGCGGCAGTGAGCGCGAAGTCCACGCGCCCTGCGCGCACCATGTCGAACGCCGGGCCCGCCAGGCTGTCGAACAGCTCCAGGTGCACGCCCGGGTGCCCCGCCGCAAAGCGCGCGAACGCACGGGGCACCACGCCCGCCGCCAGCGACGGCAGCGCCGCCAGCGCCAGCCGCCCCACCTGCACCTGGGCCACGGCCTGCACGCGGCGCACGGTCTCATCCATCTGGTGGCGCAGAAAGCGGGCCTGCTCGGCAAACACCTCGCCCGCCTGCGTGAGCTGCACCGTGCGCGTGGTGCGGTCGAACAGGCGCGCGCCCAGCATCTCTTCAAGCCGCGCGAGCGTGCCCGACACCGCCGACTGCGACAGGTGCATCTGCAGCGCGGTGCGTCGAAAGCTCAGCGTGTCGGCCAGCGCCAGGAACACATCGACCTCGCGGGCCGACCAATTGATCTTCATGGCCGATCAGTCTATCGAAAAATACGTCTGGACCGCGCAATTCGGCCTGCCTAGACTGCACCGCAAGACAACACAAGGAGACACCAGCATGGACATCAGTTCGCCGCGCAATGCACGCACGGTGGTCGTGGGCGGGGGCACCATGGGCGCCGACGTGGCCGTGGTCCTGGCCCGCGGCGGCGCCCGGGTCACGGTGGTGGACCCGCACACCGCACGCCGCGATCTGCTCTTGCCGCACATTGCCGCAGAGCTCGACGCCGCCGGCCTGGCCACGAGCGCGGGCCCGGTGGAGGTGTGCGCCAGCCTGCAGGACGTGGCCTGGGACGGCGTGGTGCTGGTGGTCGAATGCATCACCGAGCAGCTGGCCGCCAAGCAGCAGCTGTTTGCCGAGCTGGAAGCCATCGCCCCGGCCAGCGCGGTACTGGCCAGCAACAGCTCGGGTTTTCCGATCAGCGCCATCGCACAGGGCCTGCCCACCGCGCGGCGCATGCTGGGCCTGCACTTCTTCATGCCGGCGCACCTGGTGCCGCTGGTGGAGGTGGTGCTGGGCGAGCGCAGCGACCCCACGCTGGGCCAGTGGCTGCACGGCTTCATGCGCCGCTGCGGCAGCGTGCCGGTGCTGGTGAAGAAGGACAAGCCGGGTTTTCTGGCCAACCGCATGCAGCATGCGCTGTCGCGCGAGGCGTTTGCGCTCATCGACGAAGGCATCGCGTCGCCCGAAGACGTGGACGCCGCCGTGCGCTTTGGCTTTGGCTTTCGCTTCCTGGCGGCGGGGCCGGTGCTGCAGCGCGACCACGCGGGCATCGAGGTGCACTGCGCGGCCGCGGCCACCATGTATCCCACGCTTTCCAACACCGACGTGCCCGCCCAGGCGCTGCGCGACCGCGTGGCCAGCGGCGAGCTGGGCATGAAGACCGGCAAGGGCTTCTTCGACTGGCCCGAGGACCGCAAACGCGCCGAGCGCACCCGCTACGACACGCTGCTGCGCCAGGGCTTGGCCCTGCTGGCCAGCGAGCTGCCTGCCATCGAGCCCGCCAGCACACACACCACGCCGGGAGCCACGCCATGAGCGCCACCAGCCAATGGCCTGACCCGCTGATCGTCACCGTGGCGCCCAACGGTGCCTACAAGCTGCCGAGCGACCACCCCGCCGTGCCGACCACGCCGGCCACGCTGGCCGCCACCGCCAAGGCCTGCCTGGAGGCCGGCGCGGCCATGATCCACATGCACATCCGCGACGCCCAGGGCCGCCACAGCCTGGACGTGGAAGGCTACCGCGAAGCCCAGCGCGTGGTGCACCAAGCCGTGGGCGATGCGATGGTGGTGCAGGTCACGAGCGAAGCCGCGGGCGTGTACCGCGCCCCGGCGCAGATCGTGATGGTCGAGGCGCTGCAGCCCGAGGCCGTGTCCATCGGCCTGCGCGAGATCGACCAGCCCGAGATCGGCGAGGCGGGGCTGCAGCGCTTCTTCACCGGCCTGGTGCAGCGCCGCTGCATGGTGCAGGTCATCCTGTACGACGTGGCCGACCTGCGCCGCTGGCAGGCGCTGCGCGCCAGCGGCGTGGTGCCGGATGCGCCGTGGTTTTTGCTGTTCGTGCTGGGCCGCTACAGCGCGGGCCAGACATCGAGCCCGCGCGACCTGCTGCCCTTCCTGGCCGCCCACGAAGGGCCCGAGCCCTGGGCCGTGTGCGCGTTCGGCGCGGCCGAGAACACCTGCATCACCGCCGCCGCGGTCTTCGGCGGGCATGCCCGCGTGGGGTTCGAGAACAACCTGCTGCGCAAGGACGGCAGCACTGCACCCGACAACGCGGCGCTGGTGCGCCAGGCGGTCGAGGCCGCGGCTGCGCTGGGGCGGCCGCTGGCCACGGCGCAGGACATCCGCCAGCGGTTCGGCGCGGGCTGAGCCTCGGCCCGCCTCTGCCCATTCTCATTACGCCATCAAACCCATCAGCCCGCGCCAGACGGGCCTTCATCCATCCGCAGGAGACACCATGCAACAACACCCCACCGCCCACGCCCACGCCCACGCCCACGCCCACGCCCCCGTACCGCAGGCCCGCCAGGCCACGCGACGCACGGCCATCCGCCTGGCGCTTGCCGTGCCCGCCACCTGGGCCCTGGCCCTGGGCATGGCAGGCCACGCCGTGGCCCAGACGGCCCCGGCCGCCTTCCCCACCAAGACCATTCGCTTCGTGGTGCCCTACCCGCCCGGAGGCCCCACCGACCTGATGGCGCGCATGCTGCAGCCCGAGCTGCAAAGCCGCCTGGGCGTGACCGTGGTGGTGGACAACAAGGGCGGCGCGGGCGGCAATTCGGGCAGCGCCGAGGTGGCCAAGCAGGCGCCCGCCGACGGCCACACCCTGCTGCTGGCCGCCAGCGGCCCGATGGCGGTGAACCCGTCGCTGTACGCCAGCATGCCCTTCAACCCGCTGACCGACCTGGTGCCCGTGGTGCAGCTGTCGGCCTTTCCGCTGGTGCTGGAGGTGCACCCCTCGCTGGGCGTGAAGACCCTGCCGGAGCTGATCGCCATGGCCAAGGCGGGCAAGCCGGTGCTGAGCTTTGCATCGGCCGGCAACGGCACGCCGCAGCACCTGGCGGGCGAGCTGTTCAACACCACCGCCCACGTGAAGATGGGCCACATTCCGTACCGAGGCGCGGGCCCCGCGCTCAACGACTTGCTGGGCGGCCAGGTGAACGTGATGTTCGACATCGTGGGCAGCTCGCTGCCGCACCTCCAGTCGGGCAAGCTCATCCCGCTGGCGGTCACGTCGGCCGAGCGCGCCAAGGTGCTGCCCAACGTTCCCACCATGGCCGAAGCGGGCGTGCCGGGCTACCAGATCACCGGCTGGCACGGCATCGCCGTGCGCGCGGGCACGCCGCAGGCCACCGTGGACAAGCTCAACGCCACGGTGAATGCGATCTTCAAGGAACCCGCCTTCCGCGCCAAGTGGGAGGCCATCGGCACGCCGGTGGTGGCGGGCACGGCGGCAGACTTCGGCGCGCTGATCAAGGCCGACTCGCAGCGCCTGGGCAAGCTGGTGCGCGATGCGGGCGTGACGATGGATTGACGGGCTGCCAGCCAGGGGCTCAGGGCGGTGGGGCCGCGGCCCTCGGGCGCAGGCGCAGCAACAGCCAGCCCGCCGCCATGCCCACGGCACCGAACAGCAGCATCACGACGCCGATGAAGCTCCTGATCGTGGTGGAGTTGCTGATCTCGGCCTGCGCGGGGTCCTTGGCGGGATAGCGCACCGTGACCGCCTCGCCGACCTTGTGCACGGCCTGAAGCTGGCGCGCCACCGAGTCCGTGAAACGCAGGGTTCGCCCGTCGCCCGCCACGAATTCCACGATGCTTTTCCGGGCGAGCGCCTTGCGGTGGGAGGGGCCGACAAAGGTCTCCTCATGCGCCACCACGCGGCCCTGGGCGGTGAGCGTGCCGCCCAGCAGGCTCATGCCCGAGGCCAGCAGCCACGCCGCGCCCAGCGCGGTCAGGGCACCGGGCACCAGCAGGAACCAGCCCAGGAAGCCAAGCAAGCCGCGAAAGGTTGACGTGTTCATGCCCCCATTTTCAACGCTGGAGACACCGCCGGCCAGCGGCCTCAGTACCCACGCCCGGGGTTCACCACGCCAGCGACCGTCTCGCCCCGCTGCAGCGCGGCCATCTTGCGCGCGATCTGGGCAATGCTCTCCTCGCGCAGCGTGCGCGCCGAGGTGTGGGGGGTGACGGTGATGCGCGGGTGGTTCCAGAACGCGTGGCCCGCGGGCAGCGGTTCGGTGCGGAACACATCGAGCGTGGCGCCGGCCACGTGGCCGCTGCCGATGGCCGCCAGCAGGTCTTCGTCCACGAGGTGCGCGCCGCGCGCCACGTTGATGACGTAGGCGCCCGGCAGCAGGCGGCCCAGCGTTTCCTTGTTGATGACATTGGCCGTGTCGGGCGTGAGCGGCAGCAGGTTGACCAGCACGCGGCTGGCCGCCAGGAAGTCGTGGAACTGCTCCGCGCCACTGAAGGCGCGCACCCCTTCGATGGCCTTGGGGCTGCGGCTCCAGCCGTTGACCGGGAACTCGAACTGCGCCAGCGCCTTGGCCACGCGCTCGCCCAGCACGCCCAGCCCCATCACGCCAATGGGGTAGTCGCCACGCAGGCGCGGCTTGCGGTAGCCCCAGCGCCCGGCCGCCATGTCGGCCTCGTAGCCGTCGAACTCGCGAAAGTGGCGGATGACCGCATGGCACACGTACTCGGCCATCTGTACGGCCATGCCCGCATCGTCGAGCCGCACCACCAGCGCACCGGGCGGCAGGCGCAGCTTGAGCAGCGCATCCACGCCCGCCCCGATATTGAACAGCGCCTTGAGGCCTGGCTGCTCGTCCATGAACTGCTGGGGCGGCGCCCAGACCACGGCGTAGCCGGCCTGCGGCGCGCCGGGCTGCCACACGGAAATATCAGCGCCGGGCAATGCGGCAGAAAGCCCCTGGAGCCAGGGGTCGGCCTTGGTGTCGGTACAGCAGAAGGTGATTTTCATGGCGCCCAAGCGTAACGGCATTGCCCCCCGCGCGCTGTCGCATGCGGGGTGCCCTGCGGCCGCCTACGCCTTTTCGGCCACCACCAGCTTGAGCAGCTCTGCGCCTTCGGTTACCTGGTCGCCCGGGGCGTACAGCAGCTCCTGCACCACGCCGTCTGCGGGCGCGGCAATGGTGTGCTCCATCTTCATGGCTTCCATCACCGCCAGCGGCTGGCCCTTGGTGACGGCATCGCCCGCCTTGACGGCGAACGACACCACCTTGCCGGGCATGGGGGCCGTGAGGCGCCCGCCTTCGGCCGCTGCCTCGCCCGCATGGGCCAGCAGGTCGATGGCGGTGATCTGCGTCGCGCCGCGCGGGGTGAACACATGGTCCACCTCGCCCTGGGCGTACACCGCAGCGCGGGTGCGCTGGCCTGCGAACTGCAGTTCGATGGCGCCGCCTTGTTCCGCGAATTCCAGCGGCCCTGCCACGGCCGCATCGCCCTCGCCAACCGCCAGGTGCAGCGTGCCGTCACGCTCATAGGTGAGCCAGGCCTTGGCGTGCTCGCCGCCAAACTCGAACTCGAAGCGGCGGCGCGTGAGCGCGTGGGAATGAAAACCGTCGCGACGGCTGAAGGGGTCCACGCCTTCGGTGGCGCGTTCATGCAGCACCGTCTGCGCCACGGCGGCTGCGGCGGCCAGGGGCAGGCCCACCGGCTCCTGGTGGAACAGCACCGCCTGCTCGCGCGGGATCAGCGCGGTGTCGAGCTGGGCGTTGGCAAATGCACCGGTGCGCGCCACGCGGCGCAGGAACTGCACGTTGGTCGCCAGGCCCACGATGTGCGTTTGCGCCAGGGCCTCGTCCAGCCGCGCCAGTGCCTGCTCGCGCGTGTCGCCGTGCACGATGAGCTTGGCCACCATGGAGTCGTAGAACGGGCTGATCGCATCGCCCTGGCGCACGCCGGAGTCCACGCGCACCGCGCCCCGCTCGAAGGTCACGCAGTCGGGCAGCGCATACACGTTGAGCGCGCCGGTGGCGGGCAGGAAGTTGTTGTCGGGGTTCTCGGCGCAGATGCGCGCTTCGATCGCATGGCCGGTGATGCGCAGCGCGTCCTGTGTCAAAGGCAGCGGCTCGCCAGACGCCACGCGCAGTTGCCACTCCACCAGATCGAGCCCCGTGATGGCCTCCGTCACCGGGTGCTCCACCTGCAGGCGGGTGTTCATTTCCATGAAGTAGAACTTCATCTGGTCGGGCCGCTCGTAGCCACCGGGCTGCTCCACGATGAACTCCACCGTGCCCGCGCCCACGTAGTTCACCGCCTTGGCGGCGGCCACGGCGGCTTCGCCCATCTGTGCGCGCAGTTCCGGCGTCATGCCGGGGGCGGGGGCCTCTTCCAGCACCTTCTGGTGGCGGCGCTGCACGGAGCAGTCGCGCTCGAACAGATAGACGCAGTTGCCGTGCGTGTCGCCAAACACCTGGATCTCGATGTGGCGGGGGCGCTGCACGTATTTTTCGACCAGCACCGCGTCGTCGCCAAAGCTGTTGATGGCCTCGCGCTTGCACGATTCGAGCGCGGCGGCGAAGTCCCCGCTCTTGTCCACCGCGCGCATGCCCTTGCCGCCGCCGCCCGCGCTGGCCTTGATGAGCACGGGGTAGCCGATGCGGTCGGCCTCGCGCTGCAGCAGCGCCGGGTCCTGGTCACTGCCGTGGTAGCCGGGCACCAGGGGCACGCCGGCCTTTTCCATGAGCTGCTTGGACTCGGCCTTCAGGCCCATGTCCTTGATGGCCGAGGGTGGCGGGCCGATGAAGACCAGGCCTGCGGCCGCGCAGGCGTGGGCGAAGTCCTCGTTCTCGGACAGGAAGCCGTAGCCCGGGTGGATGGCCTGTGCACCCGTGGCCTGGGCGGCTTCGATAATGCGCTCCCAGCGCAGATAGCTGTCCTTGGGCGCGCTGCCACCGATGTGCACGGCCTCGTCGCACACGGCCACGTGCTTGGCCTTGGCGTCGGCATCGGAGTACACCGCAACGGTCTTCACGCCCAGGCGCTTGGCCGTAGCGGCGACCCGGCAGGCGATCTCGCCACGATTGGCAATCAGAATCTTTTTGAACATTTTTAAGCCACCTTGGCAGAACCAGAAAAGAAAGAAGACAAGCGCCGCACCACGGCGCGCAGAAACTTGAACAGCACCACCAGGAGCAACACCGACACGGCCACCATCAGCACCAGTGCGATGCCGAAGGCCACCGGGTGCTGCGTGGCCAGCCACACCACGGCCACCACCAGGCCGTCTTCGAAAAACGACAGCAGCCAGTTGGAAAACGGCTCGGGCGAGGTGTTGGCCGCTGCGCGCGTGGTCATCTTGGTGGCCATCGACGTGGCGGCCAGCGACCCGCCCAGCAAACCGGCCACCACGCCCATGGTGGCGTTGTCGGCACCGAACACGCCCGCGGCCAGCAGGGCGCCGCCGGGCACGCGGATGACGGTGTGCACGGCGTCCCAGGCGCTGTCGATCCACGGGACCTTGTCCGCAAAGAACTCGACCAGCATCAGGCCGCCCGCCACCAGCAGCACCAGCGGGTTCTGCAGCACGTGCAGACCGGGGGGCAAGGGCATCCAGCCCATGGCACCCATGCCGCCGACGAGGAACACGACCGCGTACAGCCGAAAGCCGCTGGCCCAGCCCAGCGCGGCGGCCAGCGCCAGCAGGCTGGGCATGTCGAGCCGCGCGGTGGCCGTGGCCGCTGCGTCACCCACGGCGCGCGCCGTGCCGCCATCCACATGCAGCCCCAGCGTGTGGAGCCACTGCACGATGTTGAGCCAGAGGGTGTCCATGTCAGTAGGTCTCCCCGACACTGTGAAAGATCGCTGGCCGCGACAACTGGCGCGCCCCAGGCCAGGGACGCCGAGCAAGGGCCGCCCCGCAGCGAGGGCGTCGTCCACCTGCCCGGTGCGCGCAGCGCAACGAGAGCGGGGGGAAGGCGCGCAGCGCCTCAGGGGGGTGTCTCATATCAGCCAGTTCGGCTTGCGCTTGTTCAGGAAGGAATGCACGCCCTCCTTGCCCTCGTCGCTGGCGCGGATGTCGGCAATGCCCTGCACGGTGGCGGCGATCAGGCCCGCGTTGATCTCCCGCTCGGCCACATCCATCACCAGCTTCTTGCATACGCGCACGGCGTTGGGACTGGCACTGGTCAGGGCTTTCAGCAGTTCGTCCACCTTGGCGTCGAGCTGGTCGGCCGCCACGACCTCGTGCACGAAGCCGATGCGCAGCGCCTCGGCCGCGCCGAAGCGCTCGGCCGTCAGGAAATAGCGGTGCGCGGCGCGCGCCCCCATGGCACGGATCACATAGGGGCTGATGGTGGCGGGGATGAGGCCCAGCTTCACCTCGCTGAGGCAAAAGCCCGCCGTGTCCACCGCCACGGCCATGTCGCACGCGGCCACCAGGCCCATGCCACCGGCGTACACGTCGCCCTGCACGCGGGCAATCGTCGGCTTCTCGCATGCATAGATCACGCGCAGCATCTCGGCCAGCTTGGCGGCGTCGGCCACGTTCTCGTCGCGCGTGTAGTCGGCCATGCGGCGCATCCAGTTGAGGTTGGCGCCCGCACAGAACGCGGGGCCCTCGGCCGCCAGCACCACGGCGCGCACATCGGCACGCCCGCCCACCTCCATGAAGGCGGCGGTGATCTCGGCGATGACTTCGTCGCTGAAGGCGTTGCGGATCTCGGGCTGCGTGAGCGTGATGCGCGCCACGGCGCCGGTGTGGGTGATGGACAGGTTCTGGCTCATGGCTTGGGCGGGTTTTGCAGGAAGTAGACAAGGTCCAGCTCGGGGCTGGACTGGCCCAGGGCGGTCAATGCGGCGGTGATCTGGCCCCGGTGGTGCGTGCCGTGGTTGAACACATGCGCCAGCGTGGCCGCGAACGGCAGCGATGCCGCCGTGCCGCGCATGGTGGTGTAGTCCAGCGTACCGTCCCAGCGGCCTGGGGCGAACGAAGCGATCAGCGGTGCCCAGCGGGCCGCGCCCTCGCGCAGGCGGGCATCCAGCCGCGCGCGGTCGCTTTCCAGTTCGGCGTCCAGCGCCATCTTGGGCGAGGTGCCTTCGGCAAACCGCACGAACCACAGATGGTGTTCGCCCACCAGCAGGTGGTTGAGCGTGCCGTGGATGCTCTTGAAGAACAGGCCCACATCGCGCCGGTAGGCCTCTTCAGGCAGCGCCCGCACGGCATCGAGCAGGCGCGCCGTGGCCCACACGTTGTAGCGTGCGAGCTGGGTGAAGTGGGCGACGGCGTCCATGACGGCTCCCGGCACGGTCACATGCGGAACAGGCCGAACCTGGTGTCTTCGATGGGCGCATTGCGCGTGGCCGCCAGGCCCAGCGCCAGCACGCGGCGGGTGTCGGCCGGGTCGATCACGCCGTCGTCCCACAGGCGGGCAGTGGCGTAGTAGGGGTGGCCCTGGTCTTCGTACTGGCGGCGGATGGGTGCCTTGAAGGCTTCTTCTTCCTCCATGCTCCACTGCCCGCCCTTGCCCTCGATGCCATCGCGCTTGACGGTGGCGAGCACGCCGGCCGCCTGCTCGCCGCCCATCACGCTGATGCGCGCGTTGGGCCACATCCACAGGAAGCGGGGCGAGTACGCGCGGCCGCACATGCCGTAGTTGCCGGCGCCAAAGCTGCCGCCGATGATGATGGTGAACTTGGGCACGCTGGCCGTGGCCACGGCCGTGACCATCTTGGCGCCGTTGCGCGCGATGCCTTCGTTCTCGTACTTGCGCCCGACCATGAAGCCGGTGATGTTCTGCAGGAACACGAGCGGGATCTTGCGCTGGCAGCACAGCTCGATGAAATGCGCGCCCTTCAGGGCCGACTCGCTGAACAGGATGCCGTTGTTGGCGATGATGCCGACCATCATGCCTTCGATGCGCGCGAAGCCCGTGACCAGCGTGGTGCCATAGCGCGCCTTGAACTCGTCGAACTCGCTGCCATCGACGATGCGGGCAATGATCTCGCGCACGTCGAAGGGCTTGCGTGTGTCGACGGGGATCACGCCGTAGAGCTCTTCAGCTACAAATTTAGGAGCTACTGGCGCTTGATCGGCGGGCGCTGGAGCCTTGTTTTTGTTCAGATTTCGCACCGCATTGCGCGCCAGTTGCAGCGCATGCAGGTCGTTTTGCGCCAGGTGGTCGGCCACCCCCGACAGGCGCGTGTGCACGTCGCCACCGCCCAGGTCCTCGGCGGTGACGACCTCGCCCGTGGCGGCTTTGACCAGCGGCGGGCCGCCCAGGAAGATGGTGCCCTGGTTCTTGACGATGATGGACTCGTCGCTCATGGCCGGCACGTAGGCGCCGCCCGCCGTGCAGCTGCCCATGACCACGGCGATCTGCGAGATGCCCATGGCGCTCATGTTGGCCTGGTTGAAGAAGATGCGGCCGAAGTGGTCGCGGTCCGGAAAGACCTCGTCCTGGTTGGGCAGGTTGGCACCGCCCGAGTCCACCAGGTAGATGCAGGTGAGGTGGTTCTGCTGCGCCACTTCCTGCGCGCGCAGGTGCTTCTTGACGGTGAGCGGGTAGTAGGTGCCGCCCTTCACCGTGGCGTCGTTGCACACGATCATGCAGTCCACGCCGCTCACGCGGCCGATGCCGGCAATCAGCCCCGAGCTGGGCGCATCGTTGTTGTACATGTTGAGCGCGGCCAGCGGTGCCAGCTCCAGGAACGGTGTGCCCGGGTCCAGCAGCATCTGCACGCGTTCGCGCGGCAGCAGCTTGCCGCGCGCGGTGTGCTTGGCGCGGGCCGCTTCGCCGCCGCCCTGGGCGACCTTGTCGAGCTGGGCGCGCAGGTCGTCGACCAGCGTGCGCATGGCCGCGGCGTTGGCCAGGAAGTCCGCCGAGCGGGCGTTGAGTTGGGTGTCGAGAATGGTCATGCTGTGTTGCTTCTTGTGTGTTTCACGCGGTCTTGGCTTCGACCAGACCGAGCTGATCCTTCATCTCATCGCGGATCTTGAACTTCTGGATCTTGCCCGTCACCGTCATCGGGAAGCTGGTGACGAAGCGGATGTAGCGCGGCACCTTGTAGTGCGCGATCTGGCCCTTGCAGAAGGCGCGGATGTCGTCTTCGGTGGGCTTCGTGCCCGGCTTGGCGATGATCCAGGCGCAGAGCTCCTCGCCATACTTGGCATCGGGCACGCCCACCACCTGCACGTCCTGCACCTGCGGGTGGCGGTACAGGAACTCTTCGATCTCACGCGGGTAGATGTTCTCGCCGCCACGGATCACCATGTCCTTGATGCGGCCGACGATGTTCACATAGCCCTCGGCGTCCATGGTGGCGAGGTCGCCGGTGTGCATCCAGCCGCCTTCGTCGATGGCCTCGCGGGTCTTGGCATCGTCGCCCCAGTAGCCGTGCATCACCGAATAGCCCTTGGTGCAGAACTCGCCGCGCTGGCCGATGGGCACCACGGCGCCGGTGTCGGGGTCCACGATCTTGACCTCCAGGTGCGGCTGCACCTGGCCCACGGTGGAGACGCGCTTGTCGAGCGGCGTGTCGGTGCTGCTCTGGCAGCTGACCGGGCTGGTCTCGGTCATGCCGTAGGCGATGGTGATCTCGCGCAGGTTCATCTGCTCCACCACGCGCTTCATCACCTCGGTGGGGCAGGGAGAGCCCGCCATGATGCCGGTGCGCAGGGTGGACAGGTCGAACTCGGCGAACCGCGGGTGGTCCAGCTCGGCGATGAACATCGTGGGGACGCCGTGCAGGCCGGTGCAGCGCTCGTCCTGCACCGTCTGCAGCACGGTGAGCGGGTCGAACCCGTCGTTGGGGTACACGATGGTGGCGCCGTGTGTCAGGCACGCCAGGTTGCCCAGCACCATGCCGAAGCAGTGGTACAGCGGCACGGGGATGCACAGGCGGTCCTCGGGCGTGAGCTTCATGCATTCGCCGATGAAGAAGCCGTTGTTCAGGATGTTGCGGTGCGTGAGCGTGGCGCCCTTCGGGAAGCCCGTGGTGCCGCTGGTGAACTGGATGTTGATGGGGTCGGTGGCCTTGAGCGTGGCGGCCACCTGGGCCAGGCGCGGGTCGGCCGCATCGCCGCGCGCGATCAGGTCCGAAAAGCGCAGCAGCCCGGGCTCGTCGGCGCCCTGGCCCGCCTCGTCGATCCACACCACCGTGTGCAGGTGGGGCAGCTTCACCGCGCCCAGCTGGCCCGGCTGCTGGTGCTGCCACTGGGGCGCCAGCTCGCGCAGCATGCCCAGGTAGTCGCTGGTCTTGAAGCGCGCCATGGTCACCAGCAGCTTGCAGCCCACCTTGTTCAGGGCGTATTCGACTTCGGACGTGCGGTAGGCCGGGTTGATGTTGACCAGCACCAGGCCCGCCTGCGCGGTGGCCAGCTGCATCAGCACCCATTCGGCGTTGTTGTGCGACCAGATGCCCACGCGGTCGCCGGGCGCCAGGCCCTGGCCGAGCAGCGCGCTGGCCAGGCGCTGCGCCTGGACCTGCAGTTCGGCGTAGGTGTAGCGGCGCCCCTGGTGCACGCTGACCAGCGCCTCGCGCCCCGGTTGGCGGGCCACCATGCCGGCAAAGAAATCGCCGATGGTCTGCTCGATCAGCGGGACGCCGCTGGCGCCACGGGCGTGGCTGCCGGTGAGAGGGGCCGCGGCGGCAAAGGCGGCAGGGGTCGTCGTCATGTTGTGTCTCCTTGCATGGCTCTTCCTCCCGCGTGCGGCGGCGGGGGCGGCGATCCGTAAGCATAGAAGCCCTGGTCCGGCCCTGGTTGCCACAAAGGTTGCAAATCGTGCCACGCATCGGGCACACTGCCTTGTGTGAAACCCGTTGCCCCCACCCCCGAGCCGGCCTGGCAGGCCCTGGCCCCCACCAGCGCACCCGCCGTGACGCCCATGGCCTTCGTGCGGGCGATCGCGCTGGCCTACGAACGCCGGGGCATGGGCCCCGAACGCGCCCTGGCGCAGGCACAGATCGCGCCGGAGCTGCTGCACGATACCCATGCCCGCATCACCGCCTGGCAGATGGAGCAGATCTCCGATGCCGCCATGCAGGAGCTGGACGACGAGGCCCTGGGCTGGTTCAGCCGGCGCCTGCCCTGGGGCAGCTACGGCATGCTGGCGCGCGCGTCCATCAGCTCGCCCAACCTGCAGGTGGCGCTGGCACGCTGGTGCCGCCACCACGGGCTGCTCGCGGACGATATCGCGCTGCACCTCACGGCCCAGGGCGGCACCGCCACCCTGGGCATCGCCGAAGCACGCGACCTGGGCGCGTTGCGCGAGTTCTGCCTGGTCTCGGTGCTGCGCAATGCACACGGGCTGGCCTGCTGGCTGGTGGATTCGCGCATACCGCTGATCGCCGCCGAGTTCGCGTTCGCCGCGCCGCCGCATGCGGACGCGTACGCGGTGCTCTTCCGCGGCCCGGTGGCCTTTGGCGCCCCGCGGACGGCCATCCACTTCGATGCGCGCTACCTCAGCCTGCCCCTGCGGCGCGACGAGCAGGCCCTGCGCCAGATGCTGCAGCACGCCCTGCCCCTGACGGTGCTGCAGTACCGGCGCGACCGGCTGCTGGTGCAGCGCGTGCGCCAGCTGCTGGGCGCCCCCGTGGCCGGGCAACTGGCGCATGCGCTGCCCCAGCACAGCGCCGAATCGCTCGCGGGCCTGCTGCATGTGTCGCCGCGCACGCTGCACCGCCAGCTCAAGGAAGAAGGCGCCACGCTGCAGGGCCTGAAGGACGAGGTGCGCCAAAGCCGCGCCGTGGACCTGCTGCACCGCACGGACCGCCCCATCAAGCAGGTGGCCGAGGCGGCGGGCTTCGTCAACGAGAAGAGCTTCATCCGCGCGTTCCGCGGCTGGACGGGGGATTCGCCGGCGGAGTTCCGGCGCAAGGCGCGCAACGCCGCATGAAGCGTTGCGGCGCTGCGTGACGAGCGTCGCCAGGACGGCACCGGCCAGCGCACTTTCGCCACCCGCCACTACACTGGCGGGCCCGGTCACCACACCGCCATGCCCCCACCGCACCCATGATCCATCTGTACCACTGCGTCAGCGCCCGCTCCTTCCGCCCGTTGTGGATGCTGGAAGAGCTGCGGCTGCCGTACGTGCTGCACATGCTGCCGTTTCCGCCGCGCGCGCACGCCCGCTGGTTCCTGGAAGAGAACCCGCTGGGCACCGTGCCGCTGCTGGTGCAGGGCAAGGCGCCACACCAGGTGCGCATGACCGAATCGGCCGCCATCTGCCAGTACCTGGCCGCCGCGCACCCGGACGCCGGGCTGGACGTGCGCCCCCCCGACCCGGCCTTTGGCGCCTACCTGAACTGGCTGCACCTGGGCGAGGCCACGCTCACCTTTCCGCAGACGCTGGTGCTGCGCTATGGGCGTTTCGAACCCGCGGACCGCAAGCAGCCTCAGGTGGTGGTGGACTACAGCCGCTGGTTCCTGGCGCGCCTGCGCGCGGTGGAGGCCGCCGTGGCCCGCAGCGACTACCTGTGCGCGGGCCGCTTCACGGCGGCCGATGTGTCGGTGGGCTATGCGCTGCTGCTGGCCCAGCACCTGGACCTGGAGCCGCAGTTCGGCGAGGCCACGCGCGCCTACTGGCAGCGGCTGCAGCAGCGCCCCGGCTACCAGAGGGCCCTGGCCGCGCAGATCGAAGCGGCCGAGGACCAGGACGTGCCCACCACCCCCGCGCCCGACACGCGGCCCTGAGCCAGGGACGAAAGGCCTGCCCGCGCGGGCTGTCGGCCGACCGGCCCCGCGCCTCTGTCACTGCGACGGCTGCGGCGGCCTGGGTGCGCCGTGCAGCAATGACTGCACCAGCGCGCGGAACTCGGGCGAATGCCGCAGCACGCTGCCGCCGGCCTCGATGAGGTCGGTGACCTCTTCGTGGGAGATGGAGAACGCCGTGGGCACCTGCAGCAGGCGCCGCCGCGCCACGTCGTCCGGCGCGTCGCGCAGGTTCACGGGAATCACATGGATCTCGGCATCGGGCGCGAAGGCATCGCCGCTGCCCGTGGAGCCCGCGGCCAGGGCCTGGCGCCACTGCTGGGTGATGTCGCGCAGGAACTCCTGCGTCTCGCGCGTGGCGCGTGCGCCGGTGCCGAACAGCAGCGCATCCACCACCTGGGCCATGTTGGGCACCTGGTCGCTCATGTCGATGTTGACCGACGGGTCGCGCTCCGCGTTCACGGTGATCAGCACCAGCTTGCGGATGGTGGCGGGCGGGATGCCCACCTCGCTGAACGTCTGGCGCAGGCCGCCGCCCGCCAGGGCCCGGTCCAGCAGGCGCTGCACGCCCAGGTTGTCGGCCAGACCGCCGTCCACCAGGTGGATGTAGGGCTTGCGCTGCGCGTCGGTGTAGCTCAGTTCGTGCGCGCGGTACAGCCGGGCACGGTAGTCGCCAGCGGCCGCGGCGCGCGCGCTGGCCGTGGAGCCGGTGCGGCGTTCAGGGCACTGGTCGGCGTAGTTCTTGAGCGTCATCGGGCTGAGCAGCAGCGGCACGGCCGACGAGGACGCCACCGCAAACGACAGCGGCACCTTGCGCAGGTCCGAGCAGATCAGCGTGAACTGCTCCCAGGTGAACTCGAAGCCCGTGCCCAGCGACATGTCGGTGGCGGTGATGAACAGTTGCGGGTGGCGCGGGCGCCGCTCCACATCGCCGAAGGTCAGCCCGCCGTACAGGTCGTCCAGCCGCCGCGCGAGCAGGTGGGTGCGGCCCAGCCAGGGCGAGGTCAGGTCCACCAGGTTGCCGGGCCGCAGGGCCTGGGTGATGAGGCTGTTCTGGAAGTTCTGCCGCAGGAAGTCGTGCTCGAACCGGGGCAGCCCCTCGATGCCATGCGCCGCGAAGTAGGCGGCAACAATGCTGCCGCCCGACACGCCGCTCACCACGTCCGTGGCGTCCAGCAGGGTGGTGTCCCGCCCATTCCAGCGAAAGCGGGTCTGCTGCATCTCGGTCAGCACGCCGAAGCCGAAGGCGGCCGCGCGCGCGCCGCCGCCCGAAAGCGTCACGGCCACCAGGATGGTGGGGTCGCGCTCGGACTTGCGCACGGGGATGTCCCGGTCTTCGGGCGGCAGCGGCTCGTTGATCCAGGGGCGCACCGACGAGCAGCCCATGAGAACGCCGAGGGCCGCGAGCGCGGCGCAGTTGCGTAGCCACCGTGGCAGCTGGCTGCTGTGCTTGGGCATGGCGTGTCCTGGTGCGAACAGCAGCGGTCAGCAGCCCAGCAAGGCCGGCAGCTCGGCCATGCTGCGAAACACCTCAGACGCCCCCGCCGCGCGCAGGGCCTCCCCATCGTCCAGCGGCGCATAGGCAAACACCGTGGCGCCCGCCGCCACCCCCGCAGTGACGCCCGTCACCGTGTCTTCGACCACCGCGCAGCGCAGGGGCTGCGCCTGCAGCGCGGCGGCCGCCGCCAGGTACACGTCCGGCGCGGGCTTGGTGCGCGGCATTTCGTGGCCGCTGAAGATGCGGCCCTCGAAGAAGGGCGTGAGGCCCACCTTGGCCAGCTGCATCTCCACCTTGTGCCGGTCGGCCCCCGAGGCGCAGGCGATGCGCCCGCCGTGGTGCGCGTGCACGCGCTCGATGGTGCCGTGGATGTGCTCGATGGCCGTGAGGCGCTGGTCCAGCTCGGCATTGCGCCGCGCATAGAAATCGGCCATCCATGCATCGGTGAGCGGCCGGCCGGTGTGGGTCTCGATGCGGGCGGCCTCGCTGCGCACGGTCTTGCCGATGAAGATGCGCATGCACTCCTCGGCGCTCAGGGCCCAGCCGGCCTCCGCGAGCATGTCGCGCAGCACGCCGTTGGTGATCGGTTCGCTGTCCACCAGGACCCCGTCGCAGTCGAACAGTATTGCTTCAAATTTCATAGCTTATGGCGCTTATGGATAAAGGGCTTGAAGTCATTTTCATGCAAATTTCAACCGTGGACATCGCCATCCACATAGAACCAGCGCCCGCCTTCGCGCACGAAGCGGCTGGTCTCGTGCAGGCGCACGGCACGGCCGCCCACGCGGTAGCGCGCCACGAACTCGACTTCCGCACGGCCTTCGCCCGTGGCGCGGTGGCCGCGCACCGCAAGCCCGAGCCACCGCGCGCCCGCATCGAAATCCATCGACGCGGGGCGCGTGGTGGGGTGCCAGGTGGCCTGCAGGTACTCGGCCCGCTCGCCCACGAACGCGGTGTACCGGGACCGCATGAGGCTTTCGGCGTCGGGCGCGGGCACCGCTTCCAGATGGTCCACATAGCGGCCGCAGCAGTCGGCATAACGCAGCACGGCGGCCATGCCGCCGGCGCGCCGGCCCGCGGGCGCCACGGTGCGTCCGCACGGGCAGGGTGCGCTGTCGGCCAGGGCCATGGGCGGGGTGCGCATTGCGGTGAACGGCGATCAGCGCAGCGCGCCGAACACCTTGCGGGCGATGGCACTGCCCGCGCCGGCCGGGTCCTGGCGGATGCGGCGCTCTTCCTCGCCGATCATGGTGTACAGGCCATCGAGCGTCTTGCCGGTGACGTACCGCGCCAGGTTGGCCTCTTCGGGCTTGAGCAGTCCGAAGCCCGCGGCCTTGCCAGCGAAGGCGTTGTACTTCTGGGTGAGGCCCACCTTCTCCGTCGCCTGGTCCACCACCGGCAGGAAGCGCTCCCCCAGCGGCACGCGCGTCTTCTCGGCGAAGAAGGCCGTCACCGAGGTGCTTCCTCCCGCCAGGATGTTCTTGGCGTCCGTCACCGTCATGTTCTGCACCGCGCCCACGAGCAGGTCCTTGCCCATGGGCACGGCGGCCTCGGCGGCGCGGTTGATGGAGGTGACCAGCTCATCGACGCGCTTGCCCTGGCCCAGCGACTTCATGACCTTGGCCGCGTCGTCCAGGTAGCCGGGAAGCCCGATGCGCACCTTGGGATTGCCCAGGAAACCGTCGGGCCGCCCCAGCAGCGACACCGCGGCCTGGGCGCCCTGGCCCAGCGCGGCCTTGAGGCCGCCCGTGGCATCGGCATTGGAGAGATCGCCCAGCGACAGGGCCCAGGCCTGCTGCCAGCTGGCGCACAGCAGCGCCCCCAGGGCACTGGCTTGGTGGAATTGGCGGCGTTGCATGGAGGTGTTTTCTTTCTGTGAAGGGACCGGGGCCGCACGGGGCGTGGGCCGGCCTGGCAGGTGGCATGTCCGGGATTTTCGCTCAGCGCCGTAGACTGGCACGCGACACAACCCTCCAAGAAGGAGCCTGCAATGTGGGAAATGAATGTGCCGTGGTGGGAGTTCGTGCTGCGCGGCGTGGTGGTCTATGTCTTTTTGCTGGTGTTCCTGCGCCTGACAGGCAAGCGGCAGACAGGGCAGTACGCGCCGTTCGACCTCGTGCTGCTGCTGATCCTGTCCAACGCGGTGCAGAACTCGATGAACGCGGGCGACAACTCGCTGGTGGGCGGACTCGTCTCGGCCACCACGCTCATCGGCTGCCACGTGGTGCTGGCGCAGCTGACGTTCCGCTTCGCGTGGATGGAGCGGCTGATCGACGGCACGCCGCGGGTGCTGGTGGAGCAGGGACAGGTGAACGCCGACCTCCTGCGCAAGGAGCTGCTTTCACCGGACGACCTCGAGGCCGCGCTGCGCGCCAGCGGATGCCTGCACCTGCACGAGGTGGAGCGCGCGACCATCGAGACCAATGGGCAGATCACGGTGGTGCTGCGGCGCCGGGGCAGTGGCGGCTGAAATTCCGCCCGCCCCCCGTCCAGCCGCCCGGCCGTGCCCACGGGCCGCCACGGCCCGCAGGGAGCACGGGGGTTCAGTTCTGGGTGTAGCAGGCCTTGTTCTGGATGGAGATGTCGGCCGAGGCCTCCACGGCGGCGGCCGAGCCGAACAGGCTGGGGTTCTGGTCGCCCAGCGGGCACAGGTAGGGGCCCTTGCGCGCCCACACGGTGCGCGAGGTCAACCCCGTGACCTGGGCCCAGCTGCCCCAGAAGGCGGCGAGCGTGGGTGTCGCGCCCGTGCGGTCAAACGTGAAATTGCCCCCATCGCCCCCTTGCCCGCCAATGACCGCGCCCGCGGCGGTGCAGTTCCCGTCGGAGTAGGTCGCCACGCCCAGGCTGACCGTGGCCCGGGTCTCGCCTTGCCGCACGATGCGCCACAGCGACCGGCCCCATTGGCCCGGGCCGATGGGCGTGCAACGCTCCTGCTTCCAGTCCCCCTGCGGCAGTGCCACGGCCGTGGCGCAGGCCACCTCCACCGAGCCGACATGGGCCGAACCCACCGTGCCGCTGCCGTTGCGCACCGCGCAGTTCTGGCCTGCGGGCGGGGTCTTCACCGTGACGGCATAGGGGCTGCCCGTGGCCACCGCCGTGGAAAACGCGAAGCCGCCGTTGCTGGCCAGGGACAGGTCATCGCCGCCGTTGTTCTGCAGCACCACAGCGCCGCCCGCCAGGCCCGATACCGAGCCCCCCACCGTGAAGGTGGCCGCCGCCAGGTTCTCGCAGCGCACCTGCACATCGCCCACGTTCGCGGTGGCGGTGCCCGTGCCTTGCGCCACGGCGCAGCGCTGGCCGCCGGGCTGCGTCCTGACGGTGACGGCATAGGCCACGCCGCGGTCCAGCCGGGCCGCGAACACAAAACCGCCGTTGGCGTTCACGGCCAGGTCATCGCCGCCATTGTTCTGCAGGGTCAGCGCCTTGCCGGCGCCCAGGCCGACCACGGAGCCCCCCACGGTGAAGGCCCCGGCCGTGGGCGGGGGCGTGGTGCCGCCGTCGCCATCGCCGCCCCCGCAGCCCGCCAGCAACACCGCGGCCAGCCCAAGAGGGGCCCAGCGGACTGCGGGCCGTGCGTGGTGCCGGGTGAACTTTGCGCTTGTGGGGGTCATGAACGGAAACCTCCTGGGTGGTGAATGAATGGGTGAAAGAGGGGCGGATTCTGTGCGGCACGCCGCCCGCCGCAAAACCCTACCGAGGTAGGGTTTGCGCGCCGCCCCTTCCGGTCCACACTTGGCAGAATTTGCTTTGCTGCGGCATCCTGGCGCCCGGCGCCGCAGCGCCCCCCGGCCCCCATGTCACCCTATGCACTCATCCTGGACGACCACCCGCTGGTAGCACGCGGCGTGGCCGAATTCCTGCGCTTGCGCCTGCCCTACCTGGAGGTGGCCGTGGCCGGGTGCGCCGATGACTTTCTGCCGCTGGTGGCCACGCGGGGTGCCCCCGCCATCGCGCTCGTCGACTTCTGGCTGGCCGAAGGTGCCGCGCTGGGCCTGATCGCGCTGGTGCGCGAGCACTGCCCCGGCACCGCGCTGGCGGTCGTCAGCGGCGACGACGACCCGGCCATGATGGAGCGCGTGCGCCAGGCGGGCGCGCACGGCTTCATCCACAAGCAGACTCCGCCAGAGATCTTCGCCCAGGCGGTGGAGGCCCTGCTGGGCGGCCTGGCCTGGTTTGTGCCCGCCCCCCCCGGCAACCAGCCCCCGCGCAGCCGCGACCTGCCGGTCACGCCTGCCGAACTGGGCCTGTCGGTGCGCCAGGGCGAAATCCTGGCGCTGGTGCTGCAGGGGCTGCCCAACAAGCGCATCGCGCTGCAGTACGACCTGTCGGAGAGCACGGTCAAGGAGCACATGAGCGCCATCCTCCTGCGCCTGGGCGCACGCACCCGCGTGGAGGCCATCACGGGACTGCGCGGGCGCCGGCTGGTCCTGCCCGATCCACCCGCCTGAACACCGGCCCGCCCGCGCCCCATGCCACTCCAGTTCTTGCCGCGCCGCTGGTTTCCCCACCCCCATCCCCGCGCCGGCACCGGACCGGGCGAGCGCGGCCAGGTGCGCATCCCGGCCTGGACCGCGGTCCACGCCCGCGCGGCCCTGGGCATGTGGCGGCAGGTGCGCCGGCTGCGGCGCCGCCGGGAGGCGGCGGCCACCTTCGCAGGCACATGACGCCCAACACCAAGGCCCCGGGCCACGCGCACGGCGCGCCCAGCGCACAAGGCTGGCTGCTGCTGCTCGAAGCCTCTTTTGCGCGCCTGCGGCTGGGCATGTCGGTCATGCCCGCCATGGGGCTGCTGTTTGGCCTGCTGCTGGGCTGGCAGGGTGGGCAGGCCATGCCGCTGCTGGCGTGGGGAGGCGCATACCTGCCCGTGTTGCTGTTCGTGGGGTGGGGCCACCGGCAGTACCGGCGCGAACGCGCCTTGCGGCCGCCCGAAGCCCTGCTGCCCCCCTGGACCCGCCGCGTGTGCTACCTGGCCCTGGTGCACGGGGTAGGTGTTTCACTCTCGATAGCGTTGTCGCTGGGCCACGCCAGCTACGAATTCATGCTGTTGCTGCATATCACGCTGGCGGGCATTCTGGCCGCCAACGCAGCGCAGATGACCGCCACGCTCGCTGTCTACCGCATGTATTTCGTGGGTGCGGTGGGTGGGCTGGCGATGATCCCCTGGGCGTTTCCGGCGCAGTGGCCGTTTGTACTGCCCATGACGCTGGTGATGGCCGCCGTGATCTACCGCAGCGCCATGAACTCGCACCGGTTCTTCGTGCGCCAGGTGGTGCTGGAAGAGCGCAGCCGCGACCTGGCCGAGCGCTACCGCGAGGCCAGCGACGCGGCCGAAGCCGCGCTGGCCGAGAAGAACCGGTTTCTGAGCACCGCCGCCCACGACCTGCGCCAGCCCGTGCACGCCATGGCGTTGCTGGCCGAAGCCATTGCGCTGCAGGGCCAGGACCACCCGCACATCGGCCCCTTGCTGGGCCAGTGGCGGCTGAGCATGCACTCGCTCAGCCAGATGTTCGACGCCCTGCTCGACCTGTCGCGCATCGAATCAGGCACGGTGGAGCTGCGGCCCGCGCCCGTGCCGCTGGCCCACCTGTTCGACGACCTGCGCCACCAGTTCGTCACCGAAGCCACCGCGCGCGGGCTGGCCCTGCGCATGCGCCCGCCCCCGGCGCACGCCACGGTGCTGGCCGACCCCGCGCTGGTGCGGCAGTCGCTGGCCAACCTGGTGCACAACGCCTTGCGCTACACACTGCGGGGCGGGGTGCTGGTGGGCGCACGGCAGCGCGGTGGCCACTGGCGGCTGGAGGTGTGGGACACCGGCGAAGGCGTGGCACCACAGGAGCAGGCCGCCATCTACCAGGCCTTCTACCGCCCGCAGAGCGCGGGGCACCTCCACCGCGAAGGCCACGGCCTGGGGCTGGCCGTGGTGGCGCGCTGCGTGGCGCTGATGGGTGCACGCCAGGGCATGGCCTCGCGTCCGGGGCGGGGGTCGTGTTTCTGGATCGAGCTGCCGGCCACGGCCGCGCCTGCGCTGGCGCCCGACGCACGTGGCACCGCCGCGCCACGCACCTGGCCCCGCCTGCAGGGCCGGTGCCTGGTGCTGGACGACGATCCCCACGTGCTGCGGGCCTGGGCCATGCTGGCGCAGGCCTGGGGCATCGAAGTGCGACTGGCCAGCGATGCGCGCGAGGCGCTTTCACACCTCGATGCAGGCTTCGTGCCACACGCCATCCTGTGCGACCAGCAGTTGCGCTCCGGCGAGAGTGGTTTCGATGTGCTGCAGATGCTGCTGGCGCAGTGCCCCGGCGCCCGGGGCGCCATGGTGAGCGGCGAGTTTGATGCCCTCGAACTGCATGAAGCGCAGGAGCAGGGCTACCTCGTGCTGAAAAAACCGATGGATGCGGGCGCGCTGCATGCGGTGCTGGAGCGATGGCTGGACACGCCGTCCGATGAGCCAACGGCGCCGGCCGTCGGCCCGTGATGCGCGGCATGCGCAGGTCCCTCTAACATGCGCGGCAAAGACCGGCGCCCACCGCGCGCTGGCAGCCAGACGTCCGAGGGAGCCACGCCATGAACACTACCCAGACCGCCGCCCAGGAATCCCAGCCACGCTGGCTGTACCAGGCCAGCGACGGAAAAGGCCGCCCCATAGAGGGCTTTGTCCACGCCAAGACCGCCGAAGAGGCCTTGCAGGCCATTGCGGCGATACAGCCTCCACTGAGCCATATCCAGCTCCACACCTCAGGGCTGTACGCCCGCGCCATGACCGAAATGGCAGACGATGTGCTGGGACCTCTGGATGTGAAGGCACTGCGCCAGCTCGCGCGGGACCAGATCGAGGCCCTGGAACGCCCGGGCCTGTCTACCACGTTGCGCCAGTTGCTGCGCAACAACCGCACCTGGCTGCTGGTCTGCGCCGCATTGCTGGCCGTGGCCCTGTGGCGCCAGTGGAGTCCCTGGGCGGTGGGCAGCCTGATCGTGGCAATGCTGGTGCCCTTTGCCCTGTTTGCCTACATGCACCGGTTCCAGCGCATGTACCAGCAGGTGCTTCAAGCACACGCCACGGGCGATGTCCCGCGCCTGGAAGTGCTGGCACAGCGGCTGGCCCGCTCCGCCGAGCGCCACCGGTTCCTGCGTCAGCCCGCGTGGGATGCGGCTGTGCGCGTGGCGTGGTTTGAGGCGCGCGCCGAAGGCGTGGACTCGGTGCTCCTGCGCCTGCGCATCCATCCCATGCGCCCACCGGAAGAAGACGAGTTTCTGGCTCGCACCTATACCCTGCCGCTGGCCACGGGCGACCACGCCGGCTTTACGGCGCGCTTGCGGGAACTGATCGCCTCGCGCCCCGCAGAGCCTACGCTGCAGCTGGATCTTGCCCTGGGGGAAGCACGCGCAGGCCACACGGAAGAGGCCGCTCGCCTGCTGGGCGCACTGCAGTCCGCGCTGTTGCCGCCCCATGGGCAGGCGTTCATCGACTGGGTGCAGGGCCTCGTCGCGCTGCGCAACCCGGCCCTGGCTGGCGAGGCCGCGAGTCTCCTGGGCAAAGCCTGCGGGCAGTTCCTTGGGTTGGTGCGCACGGCCCCGGGTGCATGGCCTTCCCTGGCCGTCTGCACCTGCGACTACGCGCTGGCCCTGGCGTGGAGCGGGCGCACTGAAGCGGCACTCGCGGCGTTTGCCAGCGTCCACCCCGTGGCCCGGCACCATGCCGAGCCCGAGCGGCTGGCCCTGCTGCAGCGCGAGTTACGTCAAGCCAGCGCGCGCTGAATGATGATCTTCTGCACGTCGCTCGTGCCTTCGTAGATCTGGCACACGCGCACGTCGCGGTAGATGCGCTCCACCGGGAAGTCGTTCACCACGCCGTAGCCGCCCAGCGTCTGGATGGCGGCGCTGCACACGCGTTCGGCCATCTCGCTGGCGAACAGCTTGGCCATGGCGGCTTCCTTCAGGCAGGGCCGGCCCGCATCGCGCAGCGCGGCGGCGTGCCAGATGAGCTGGCGCGCGGCCTCGATCTGCGTGGCGCAATCGGCCAGGCGAAAGCCCACGGCCTGGTGGTTGAAGATGGCGGTGCCGAAGCTCTCGCGCTCTTTCGAATACGCCAGCGCCGCGTCGAAGGCACTGCGTGCCATGCCCACGCTTTGCGCGGCGATGCCGATGCGGCCGCCCTCGAGCGCGCCGAGGGCGATCTTGTAGCCCTCGCCTTCCGCGCCGATCAGGTTTTCGGCCGGAATGCGGCAGTTGTCGAAGTTGATCTGCGCGGTGTCGCTGCTGTGCTGGCCCAGCTTGTCTTCGAGCCGCGCGACCACGTAGCCCGGGTTGCTGGTGGGCACGAGGAAGGCGCTCATGCCCTTCTTGCCCGCGCCCTTGTCGGTGACGGCGATGACGATGGCCACGTGGCCGTTCTTGCCGCTGGTGATGAACTGCTTGACGCCGTTGATCACGTATTCATCGCCCTGCTTCACCGCCGTGGTGCGCAGTGCGGACGCGTCGGAGCCCACATGCGGCTCGGTCAGGCAGAACGCGCCCAGCATCTCGCCACGGGCCAGCGGCGTGAGCCAGTCGCGCTTTTGCTGGGCGTTGCCGTAGCGCATGAGGATGGCGTTGACCGGGCAGTTGGTCACGCTGATGGCGGTGCTGGTGCCGCCGTCGCCGGCCGCGATCTCTTCAAGCACCAGCGCGAGGGTGACGTAGTCGAGGTGTGCGCCGCCAAATTCTTCGGGCACGCAGATGCCATACGCGCCCAGCGCGGCCAGGCCCTGGTGCGCCTCCTTGGGGAAGTGGTGTTCCTTGTCCCAGCGCGCGGCGTGGGGCCACAGCTGTTCCTGCGCGAAGTCGCGCACCGCGTCGCGGATCATTTCCTGGTCTTGGGTCAGCAGCATCGGGGTTGTCTCCAGAAGTCGTTGTGGGTTCGGTCGAAAGGGTTACCAGTGGGTGGCGCGGCGGCCGTCGTGGTGCAGCAGGCGGCCCTTGTCGGCGGCGGTGACGCCCGCCACGGTGGCGCGCAGGCCGCGCACGCTGTCCTGCACCGTCAGCGCGGCGCCTTCGCCGCCCATGTCGGTCTGCACCCAGCCGGGGTCGATGGTGATGAGCGTGGCGCCTGGGTAGTCATGCTGGGCCGCGGCCACCGCCATGTTCAGCGCCGCCTTGCTGGTGCGATACAGCCAGGAGCCGCTGCCCGGCACGCTGCCAATCTGCGACATGGACGAGGACAGGAACGCGAACACGCCCTGCGCGTCGGCCACCAGGGGCGCGACCTGCGGCAGCGCCTGCATGGCGCCCAGCACGTTGGTGTGCATGACGGCGTCGAAGTCCTGCTGCGTGGGCGGCGTGAGCGCGTTGGGACGGCGGATGACGCCCGCCACGTACCAGGCGGTCTCGATCTTTTCGCCGTCCAGTTGCCAGGCCAGCGCGCTCACACTGGCGGGGTTGGCCACGTCCACGGTGAGCACCTCGGCGCCCAGGGCCTGCACCCGTTCGCGGCCCGCGTCGTCGCGCACGGTGGCGATCACGCGGCGGCCCGCCTCGGCGTACTGGCGCACCAGCTCCAGACCGATGCCGCGCGATGCGCCGATGACAAGTATGGATTTCATGGTTGAAATTTGGATTGAATTGGGCCCTGGCGCCTATGTATCAAGCGCCAATAGCTATCAAAATAGTAGCAATCACTCTCAACACCCTCAGGCGTCGCCGAGCTGCTGCTCCTGCGCCAGTTGGGCGCGGTAGCGCTGCAGCATCGCCACTTGCGACTCAGGCTCGGTGGCGAGGCCCATCTGGTCGTGGATCATCTGGCCCATCGTGGGCAGCGCGGCGCGGTCCACCTGCGCATCGGCGGACCACAGCCGCGAGCGCATGAAGGCCTTGGAGCAGTGCAGATACGCCTCGGCCACGCGCACTTCGATCACCATCTTTGGGCGCTGGCGCCCGGCCGTGAAGAAGTCCGTGTACAGCGCCTCGTCGCGCAGGCGCGCGGTGCCGTTCACCCGCAGGGTTTCGTCCACGCCCGGAATCATGAACAGCAGGCCGATGCGCGGGTCATCGAGCAGGTTGGTCAGGGTGTCGAGCCGGTTGTTGCCCCCCGCGTCGGGCAGCAGCAGGGTGTGCGCATCGGGCGACTTCACGAAACCGGGCGCACCGCCGCGCGGCGAGGCATCGAGCAATGCGCCATGGAGACCACCACTGGCCACCACGCAGAACGGCGACAGGGCAATGAAGCGCTGGCAGTGCGCATCCAGCTGCGGTTGCTGCTTGTGCAGGGCCCGCTCGCTTGGGGCGGCATACAGGGCGCGCAGCTGCTCGGTGGTTTCGATCATGGTCGCGTCCAGGTCAATGCACGGCAAATTCGAAGTAGCCCGACCACGCCGGGTCATAGGTGGTGGACAGCACCAGCGACTCGGCCTCGTCCCGCAGCAGCAGGGGTGCCAGCGCCTGCCTGGCCAGTTGCTCGTCGCCCACGTAGTAGACGGCCTTGCGGTGCCCGGCACGGGTCAGGGTGTAGGCCAGGATGCCCAGCTGGGGCAGCTCCAGCAGCGTGGCGGCCTGGTCCTGCAGCGCCTGCACGGCGGCCAGCTCATCGCGGTCCCCCACGGCCAGGTCCAGCACCAGAGCGTGCGACAGGTCGGCGCGCATGGCCACGGGGCTGGCGCTGCGGTTGACCATGACAATGGCGGTGTCCTCGCGCCCCCCGGGGCCTTCGTCGCCGTCGCCATCTCCGGGCTCGCCGCCGAACGCCAGCGTCATGCCCGACCAGTCGTGTTCACCCGCCGGGAAGTCTCCCGTGCGGCCCAGCGTCTCGACCCAGTAGCGATCAAACACCGGAGGCAACTGGCTGAGTGGGACCCACTGCGCCTGCGGGTCGCCAGCCTGCCCGACAAAATCCACCGCCCCCACCTTGACGGCGAAATCGTACTCGCCGAGCACATGGTCGAGCATGATGAACGCCATGTTGCGCGCATGGTCCTGGTAGTCGCTCGGGATCTCGCGGCCAAAGCGGATCTCCAGCGCGGCCTGCCCGCCATCCTGGTCCAGGGCGATGAGCACCTCGGACGTGGCCAGCTGGAAACCGTCCATGCCGATGGGAAAGTCCGGCTGCGTGGTGCGCTCGCGGAACGCGCGCACGCGGTAGTTCTGCAGCGCGGGCGCGGCCGCCACCGCCTGCATCAGCAGTGGAAATTTTTCGGTGCTGCCGTGGGCGGTGACGATGAGGTCCACCACCGCATCGCCGTCGCCGCCGGACATCTCCAGCGCCAGGCCGCCCAGGTGGCGCTCGATGAGCGCGTTGGCGGACTCGACCCGCTCGCGCAGCGGCTGGGCCTGGAGCGATGCCTGGGCATCGGAAAACGCGCGCCAGAAGGCGGTGATCTCGGGAGAGGGTGCGGTCATCACTGTCCTTGCGAAAAGAGCCAAATCATCCCATCTCCCTCCCGCATCAAACGAGTTCCAGCGCCACCGCCGTGGCTTCGCCGCCGCCGATGCACAGCGTGGCCAGGCCCTTGGTCAGGCCCCGTGCCTGGAGGGCATACATCAGCGTGACCATGATGCGGGCACCGCTGGCACCGATGGGGTGGCCCAGGGCGCAGGCGCCGCCGTTCACGTTGACCTTGTCGTGCGGCAGGTCCAGCTCTTTCATCAGCGCCATGGGCACCACGGCGAAGGCCTCGTTGATCTCCCACAGCTGCACGTCGCCCACTTCCCAGCCGGCCTTGGCCAGCGCCTTCTGCGTGGCGCCCAGGGGGGCGGTGGCGAACCACTCGGGCTCTTGCGCGTGGGTGGCGTGGCTCACGATGCGCGCCAGCGGCTTGGCCCCGAGCTTCTTCGCGGTGGATTCGCGCATCATCACCAGCGCGGCGGCGCCGTCGTTGATGCTGGAGCTGGATGCGGCGGTGATGGTGCCGTCCTTCTTGAAGGCGGGCTTCAAGGTGGCGATCTTCTCCAGCTTGACCTTGCCCGGGCCTTCGTCCACCGACACCACGGTCTCGCCCGCGCGGGTCTTGACGGTGACGGGCACGATCTCGGCCGCGAACGCGCCGGACTCGGTGGCGGCCTTGGCGCGCTGCACGCTGGCCGTGGCGAACGCGTCCTGCTGCTCGCGCGTGAACTGGTACTTGGCCGCGCAGTCTTCGCCAAAGGTGCCCATGCTGCGGCCTGCTTCATAGGCGTCTTCCAGGCCGTCGAGCATCATGTGGTCGAAGATGCGGTCATGTCCCAGGCGGTAGCCGCCACGCCCCTTCTGCAGCAGGTAGGGGGCGTTGGTCATGCTCTCCATGCCGCCGGCCACCATCACGTCGTGCGTGCCGGCCAGCAGCATGTCGTGCGCCATCATCGCGGCCTTCATGCCCGAGCCGCACATCTTGCTGAGCGTGACCGCGCCAGCGCCCTTGGGCAGGCCGCCCTTGAAGGCCGCCTGGCGCGCGGGCGCCTGGCCCTGGCCGGCCATCAGGCAGTTGCCGAACAGCACCTCGCCCACGGCGTCGGGCGACACACCGGCGCGCTCGATGGCGGCCTGGATCGCGGCGCCGCCCAGGTCGTGCGCGGCCAGGCTGGAAAAGTCGCCCTGCAGCGAGCCCATGGGGGTGCGCGCGGCGCCGACGATGACGATGGGGTCTTGGGTGGATGCGGACATGGTGCAAATCTCCTGGGAAGGGTTCAGACGAAAGTCGGGGGTTGAATGAAATGGACTACCGGGCCGGCGCGCCCTGCGCGAAGCGCCGGTCCGTGTCGTAGGGAAAAACGTCGAACATGTGGCCCGCCTGGATGCGCTCCTTGTGCGACTGCCAGAACGCGGCGTCGAGCAGGTCGGCGTGGTGCGACATGAACACCTCGCGCACGGCGTCGTTGCCGAGCAGGAAAGGGCCGAAGGTTTCGGGGAACACATCGCGCGGGCCCACGCTGTACCAGACCTCGCCGCTCATCTCTTCCTCCTCGTTGCGCGGCGTGGGCACGCGGCGGAAGTTGCAGTCGGTGAGGTATTCGATCTCGTCGTAGTCGTAGAACACGACCTTGCCATTGCGCGTGACGCCGAAGTTCTTCCACAACATGTCGCCGGGGAAGATGTTGGCGGCCACGAGGTCCTTGATGGCGTTGCCGTATTCGATGACGCTGTGCTCCATCTGCTGGCGCGCACGCGGGTCGGAGAGCCCGGTGTCAAAGGCTTCCTGCAGGTAGATGTTGAGCGGGATCATGCGCCGCTCGATGTACAGGTGCTTGATGATGACTTCGGTCTGGCCGTCGCCATCGCGGTCGCTGATCTCCAGCTGGCTGGGGGCGAACTTCTCGATCTCGGCGATGAGCGCATCGTCAAAACGGTCGCGGGGAAAGGCCACCTCGCTGTACTCCAGCGTGTCGGCCATGCGGCCCACGCGGTCGTGCTGCTTGACCAGCAGGTACTTGGCCTTGATCTGCTCGCGCGTGGTTTCCTTCTGGTGCGGGAAATAGTCCTTGATGAGTTTGAACACGAACGGAAAGCTCGGCAGGTCGAACACCAGCATCACCATGCCCTTGATGCCAGGGGCGATGCGAAACTGATCGCTGGAATGCTTCAGGTGGTACAGGAAGTCGCGGTAGAACAGGGTCTTGCCCTGCTTGGCCAGGCCCAGCGCGTTGTAGATCTCGGCCCGCGGCTTGCGCGGCATGAGGCTGCGCAGGAACTGCACGTAGGCGCTGGGCACCTCCATGTCCACCATGAAGTAGGCGCGGGCGAAACTGAACAGCATCTGCATATCGTCTTCGCCGAACAGCGCGGCGTCGATGAAAAGCCTCCCAGCATCGTCGTGCAGGATGGGCAGCGCAAACGGCACTTCGTTGAAGCCGTTGATGATCTTGCCCACCACATAGGCGCCCTTGTTGCGGAAGAACAGGCTGGTGAGCACCTGGATCTGGAAGTTGGCGCGCAGCCGCACCTTGTCGAGGCGGCCGCGCACGGCGGCCACCACGCAGGCACTGTCTCGCGCCAAGTCCGCAAACTCACGCTGCAACTGGAAGTTCTCGATGATGGTCTGGAACGTCTCGTGCAGGTTGTCGCCGGAGGGGTAGTACGCGCGGTAGGTGGGGCGCGCCGCGGGCTCTTCGTTCTCGATGTATTCGGTGCTGACCGCGGGCCGCACGAAGATGAAGTCGTTGTGAAAATGCGTGCGGTGCAGGATCTTGGTCGTGACCGAGTTGAAGAAGGTCTCGGCCAGTTCGGGCTGGTGGTGGTTGACCAAGAGGCCGATGTAATGCAGCTTGATCTGGTGCCACACGTCCATGGGCTGCGCGCCCGCGTTGAATTCCTTCTCCAGCCGGCGCACGCATTCTTTCACGCGCAGGTCATAGAACTCGATGCGTTCGCGCTGCGCCCGCTGCTGGCCGTGCCAGTCGCCGGTTTCGAAGCGGTGCTTGGCCCGCGCCGACTCGGTGCGGAACAGCCGGTAGTGCCGGTTGAAACCGTCCATCATGGCCTTGGCAATGCCGTAGGCCTGGGGAGCATCAAGCCGTTGCGGGAACATGGCAGTCTTTCAGCGCAGGCATCGCAATGCGGTCAGGCAAGAGGCGGGCTATTGCCTTTTGACGGCAGCCACACCAGCGATCGCCGCCTTGTACAGCGAGTCCAGGCCTTCGGTGCTGCCCACGGACATGTGCAGGTTGTTGATGAGACCGTCCTTGAGCCCATAGCACCAGCCGTGCAGCGTGACCTTCTGGCCCCGTCCCCACGCATCGAGCATCACCGTGGTCTGGGCGATGTTGACCACCTGCTCGATGGCGTTGAGTTCGCACAGCACGTCGTGGCGCCACTCCGGGGCGGTGGCGGCAATCAGGTCGCGGTGGCGGTCACGCACGTCCTGCACATGGCGGATCCAGTTGTCGGCCAGGCCCACGCGCGTGCCTTCCAGGGCCGCCAGCACGCCACCACAACCATAGTGCCCCACCACCATGAGGTGCTCGATGTGCAACTGGTCCACCGCGTACTGGATGGTGGAAAGGCAGTTCAGGTCGGTGGGCACCACCACATTGGCCACGTTGCGGTGCACGAACACTTCGCCCGGCTCCAGGCCCGTGATCTGGTTGGCGGGCACGCGGCTGTCGGAGCAGCCGATCCACATGTACTTGGGCTTTTGCTGGGCCAGCAGGCTGGTGAAGAACCCGGGCCGCTCGCGCTCCATCTGGGCCGCCCAGGCGCGGTTGTGAACAAACAGGTCGTCGATCGAGGAGGGCATGTTGTCCTTGGAGAGTCAGTGAAAGAAGTGAAGCTCAGCAGGTTTCGGCGAACAGCTCGCGGCCGATCAGCATGCGGCGGATCTCGCTGGTGCCCGCACCGATCTCATACAGCTTGGCATCGCGCCACAGGCGGCCGAGCGGGTATTCGTTGATGTAGCCATTGCCACCGTAGATCTGCACGCCTTCGCCTGCCATCCAGGTCGCCTTTTCCGCGCACCACAGGATCACGCTGGCGCAGTCCTTGCGCACCTGGCGCACGTGGTCGGTGCCGAGCATGTCGAGATTCTTGGCCACAGTGTAGGCAAACGAGCGCCCCGCCTGCAGCACGGTGTACATGTCGGCCACCTTGCCCTGAATGAGCTGGAACTCGCCAATGCTCTGGCCGAACTGCTTGCGGTCGTGAATGTACGGGATCACGTTGTCCATCACGGACTGCATGATGCCCAGCGGGCCGCCGGTGAGCACGGCGCGTTCATAGTCCAGGCCGCTCATCAGCACCTTGGCGCCCTGGTTCAGGCCACCGAGCACATTGGCGGCGGGCACTTCGACATTGTTGAAAACCAGCTCGCCCGTGTGGCTGCCACGCATGCCCAGCTTGTCGAGCTTTTGCGCAATGCTGAATCCAGGCATGCCTTTTTCGATCAGGAAGGCCGTGACGCCACGCGCGCCCATTTCGGGTTCGGTCTTGGCGTACACCACGAGGGTGTCGGCATCCGGACCATTGGTGATCCACATCTTGTTGCCGTTGAGCAGGTAGTAGCCGCCCTTGTCCTCGGCCTTGAGCTTCATGCTGATCACATCGGAGCCCGCGCCCGGCTCGCTCATGGCCAGCGCACCCACATGCTCGCCACTGATGAGCTTGGGCAGGTACTTGGCCTTTTGTGCCTCGCTGCCGTTGCGGTTGATCTGGTTCACGCACAGGTTGCTGTGCGCGCCGTAAGACAGGCCCACGGAGGCGCTGGCGCGGGAGATTTCCTCCATGGCCACCATGTGGGCGAGGTAGCCCATGGCGGCGCCGCCATATTGCTCGGGCACCGTGATGCCGAGCACGCCCAGGTCGCCCATCTTGCGCCACAGGTCCATGGGGAACTGGTCGCTGCGGTCGATCTCGGCCGCGCGCGGCGCGATCTCGGCCTGCGCAAAGTCGCGCACGGCATCGCGCAGGGCATCGATATCCTCGCCCAGTTGGAAGTTGAGGCCAGGCAGGTTGGCGGGAATGCTCATGGTGAATGTCTCCTCAAAACAGATGGTGGAAGGTGGCTTGTTCAGCCTTGGATGTTGTCGCGCCCGGTGACGGCCATGAGGGTGCACCCCATGGTGGCCACCAGCTTTTCCTGGGAGTTTTCTATGGCGAAGGCACGGCCCTCGCACACGGTGATGGTGCGGCCGGGCTTCAGCACCCGTCCCTCCATGCGAAAACGCTGGCCCTTGGCGGGGGCCAGCAGGTTGATCTTGAATTCGATGGTGAGCACGGCGGCCTCGGGGCCCATCAGGGTGAACCCCGCATAGCCACAGGCCGAATCCAGGGCGGTGGCCACCATGCCGGCATGCAGGAAGCCATGCTGCTGGGTAAGTGCCGGAGCCCATTCGAGCTCGATGTCGACCGCCCCCGCCGCCACGCGGGCCAGGCGCGCGCCCAACGTCTGCATGGCGCCCTGAAGGGCGAAGCTGGCGCGCACGCGCTCCGCGTAGTCAGCGCACCGGGGCTCAAGGGGGGGCGTGCTCAAGGCAATCTCCTGATCAGCATTTACGTTTACGTAAACGTCAATTATGAATCATTTTTGCTTTTCGACCTTCAGCAAGAGTGCCCGCGCCTCGTTTTCATGCTCCTGGACCTCCTCCAGATTGGCCTGCAGGTCAGCCATCTGTTCCTCGAGCTGCTTGCGATGGACGACAAGCACATCCAGAAACTTGCGCAGCTGCACGCCCGTGTCGCGGGGACTGTCGTACAGGTCGATGATCTCCTTGGCCTCCGTCAGCGACAGCCCCAGTCGCTTGGCGCGGAGCGTGAGGCGCAATCGGGTCCTGTCACGGGCACTGTAGACGCGGTTTCGGCCCGCTGGTCCCGTGCGTTCCGGTTGCAGCAGGCCCATGTCTTCATAAAAGCGGATCGCCCGCGTGGTGAGATCAAACTCTTTGGCGAGATCGCTGATGGTGTAGGTGTTGGCCATGGTGGGTACTGCGTGCAGCAAGGTCGGTTTCGCACAGGAGACAGCCCCGCGGCCGCAGCTCCCTACAATGCATCGGATGCATGACGTTTACGTTAACGTTAACGTCAATGCTAACCCATACCACGACCGCCATGAACCCACTCGAACACCAGATCCACTACCCGCTTGGCGATGCACTCCCTCCGCAGGGGGGCACCATGGAAGTCGCACCTGGCGTCAAGTGGATCCGCATGGGCCTGCCATTCGCGCTGGACCACATCAACCTGTGGTTGCTGCGCGACCGGCAACCCGACGCCGACGGCACCATGGTCAGCGGCTGGACGGTGGTGGACTGCTGCATCGACAGTGCGACCACGCGTGCACAATGGGAGCAGGTTTTTGCGAGCAGCCTGGAAGGGTTGCCGATTTTGCGCGTGATCGTGACCCACATGCATCCGGACCACATCGGGCTGGCGCATTGGCTGTGCGACCGATGGAAAGTACGCCTTTGGATCAGCGCCACCGACTACAACGTGGCGAGAACCGCGGTATACGACCGCAATGGATTCGGTGGCGAGGCCAGCGCCGACTTCTATGCCCTGCATGGCATGCAGGATGTGGAATTTCTCCAGCATGTCCGGGGACGCGTGTCGTACTTCCCGACCCTGGTGCCCGCCCTGCCTCCGACCTTCCGCAGGCTTATGGAAGGTGATGTCATCGAAATCGGTGGCCGCGATTGGCAGTGCATCAGCGGGTACGGGCATGCGCCTGAGCACATTGCCCTGTATTGCGCAGAATTGTCCTCCCTGATCAGTGGCGACATGGTGTTGCCGCGCATTTCCACCAACGTCAGCGTCCACGCGGCAGAACCCGAATCGGACCCTCTGCGGCTTTTTTTGGCCTCCCTGCTCCGGTACCTCGCATTGCCGGCTGACACGCTTGTCCTGCCGTCTCATGGCAAACCCTTCCAGGGATTGCATGAACGCATCCAGCAACTGCAGAACCATCACCGGGATCGGCTGGCAGAAATCCTGGAGGCTGCGAAATCGGGCCCTTTGTCAGCGGCGGATGTGCTGCCCATCATGTTCAAGCGAAAGCTGGATGCCCACCAGATGACCTTTGCGATGGGCGAGGCGCTGGCCCATCTGCACCTGCTGTGGTTTGACAGCCAACTGCATCGGGTTCTCGACGCCGCTGGCGTTCACAGGTTTGCCCCCCCACGCAAGCATTGAACTTGCGCGAACCGCCGGTGAATTGGAGCTCAGGCGCCTTCGCCATGCGTGTGGGTGGCGCAGTGGTGGAAAGGCGCTACCCGCGTATAAGCAGGTGCCGCAGAGTGATGAAGAAGACGCGTGGCGGGATTTTTCCCGAAGCGGGAGCACAAGACCAGGGTGAGTCCATCCCATCCAGACGCTCATAGAGCTCACCAAGGTCCAGACCAGCAGAGAACCCAGCTGAATGGATGCTTGCTTTTTGCCGTTCCCCAAAGCAAAAAACCCCAGTCATTGCTGACTGGGGTTTTCTGGGCTGTAAGAGCCTGACGATGACCTACTTTCACACGGGAACCCGCACTATCATCGGCGCAAAGTCGTTTCACTGT